>CAVWZL010000011.1:0-79703 GCA_963759495.1 uncultured Chloroflexia bacterium
CGGCCCGGCGTGCGGTCGACCGTGGGGTGGAGGAACGCGTGCCAGTTCACCCCGGGCCCGTTCGCCGGGAGCCAGAAGAGCCTCATCCATTTCTGGTGCCGGCGGACCCTTGTCGGCGCCGAAGCGGATGTCGCCGCTGCCGCTGCTCTGTTGCTCGAGGTACTGGACGTGCCAGCCCGGGAGTTCGAGCAGGAGGAGGGGAGTCGATTCCGCATAGCGGACGAGGTTCGCGCTGAAGTCCGGCTGGGGCGGCTGCGAGTCGTTGCCGCCGCCGACGACGAGCACGACGATCGCCACCGCGGCGGCGGTCGCCCCCGCGAGTCCGAGCAACAGGCGGGGCCGCCCGGATCGCAGACGACGTTGGCGGCCGTCCGCTCGCCGGCCCGACCGCCATCGGGCGCCGTCGACCGACCCGACTCCGACCCGGCCGCCGGAAGCCGCCTCTCCGCCCGCGACGGTCGTCAGCGTCCGGCCAAGCTCCGCTTCACAGTCGCCCAGGTCGAGCGCCCTCAGCACCGGCTCCGCGACCGGGTTGGCGGCGCGTAGCTCGCGATCGGTGGTGTCCGTGCTCATCGTGCCTCCTCGACTCTGGTCTCCGTCTTGTGTGGATCCGGCGTGCGCCGCTCGGCGAGCCGCGCCCGCAGTCGCCGCCGCGCCCGGTGCAGCCGGACCCGCGCCGCGGTCGCGCTGATCCCGAGCGCCCGCGCGGCCTCGCCCGGCGCCAGCTCCTCCCAGCCGATCAGCATCAGCAGCTCCCGGTCGGGCTCGGGCAGGTCGGCCAGCGCCTCGAGGACGGGCCCCGCCTCGGGGGCCCGGTGGGCGGGAAGCTGATGCCGCAGCTCGTCCCGCAGCCGCTCCGCCAGCCGGTCGCGCCGCCGCGCCGAGCGGTCGTGGTTCCGCGAGCACCTCTCGCGCGGTCCCGAACAGCCAGGGCCGCCCGTCGTCCCCGAGCGGCACCTCCCCGAGCCGCCGCCAGGCGACCAGGAACGTCTCCGCAACCACGTCCGCCGCATCGTCGGGATCGGCGCAGCGCCGCAGCGCATAGCCCAGCACCGCGCGCATGTTCTCCCCGTAGAGCTCGCCGAACCGCGCCTCCGCGAGCTTTCCCGCGAAGTCCCCGTCAGCCGCCGATTCACCCGTCATCTCCCGTACATGTCCGTCTCCGGGCCCAGCGTTACCCGATCGCCACCGCCGTCATTCGATGCGGCCGACCCGTAGGAAGAGGCCGGCTTCCCGGCTTCGCGCAGTAGCCCATCGTCGGGCGCACGACCCCGCGCGTCCCGGCACCGGGAATCGTCACCCGCAGCCCGGAGGTCAAGGACACTTTGCAGCGGCCCGCGCCGATCCCGTCGTAGTGGGCGACGAGGAAGTGCGCCGCTTCGCCAGGTTCGAGCCGCACCCGCCGGGAGGGCCGTGGCTGCCAGGCGTCAGGTCGGGTTGGCGTTCGGCTTCCTCGATCGTCTTGCCGCCGGGGCCGAAGCCGACCACCTTCGGCACCCCGCCGACGATGCACGGCTGGGACGACTGGTCAGTGATCAAGAGTGTCGTGTAGTTCGTCCCGCCCGAGCCGATCGAGGAATGCCGTTCCGCGGTGATCTTCAGGTCGGCGCCCCGGCAGGCCGGTGCCACCACCCGCGCCACCGTGCCCGTAGAGCCCGAGCCCGACCCGGATCCCCATCCCGCCACCACTGCCACGACGACCCCGATCCCGGCCACGACGCTGAGCCTGGCTCCCTTGCCCATGCCTCTCCATTCCCGGCGGGCCCCACGCGCAATCAGCGGTTGTTCTCCGTGTGAGATCGCGGAGAACCTCTCCGGCCCCGGCAGCGATCGTGGCGCTCGAGCGGGTCTCGGCGATCCGCCGCCGCTCCGTCTCCCATTGGAGCGATCGTTGCTAGGCAGTCTCCGCGATCAGCAGCAGGTCGACGTCGAGGCCGACCTCCCAGCCGAGCGCCTGGCCGCCGCCGGGCGTCGGCGCCTGCCAGTCGAAGCCGAAGTCGCGGCGGTCGAAGGCCGCGTGCAGGGACAGCCCGGCGATCGTCCCGAAGGCGGCCCGGTTCGGTCCCGACCAGGCGCCGGTCGCGGCGATCGGACGGCTGACGCCACGGATCGTCAGCTCGCCGTCGAGCTCCAGCGAGCCGTCGTCGCCGAGCCGCAGGTCGGTGGAGCGGAAGGCGACCTCGGGGTGCGTGGCGGTCTCGAAGAAGTCGGCCGCGAAGAGGTGCGCCCGCAGCTCCGCCGGCTCGTGGATCGAGATCGACTCGACCTTCGCGGAGCCCTCCAGCGCGAGCCCGCCCTCGTCGGTGCGGAGCGTCGCCGCCGCCTCCGGCATCACCCCGCGGAAGGTGAAGGTGTCGGAGTGCCGGACCGCGAAGGCGAAGGTCGAGGCGACCGGTTGGGCGCGGTAGGTGCCGGTGAATGGTTGGACTGCGATGTCGGACATGTGAAGTCCTCCTTTCGGATTGGTCTTTCACACCTCTGACAATCGGGGCGGTCCCGATGTGACGCGCGAGCGGACGGCGGCGGGGCGGGCTCTCCATGCCCGGCCCTCGCCGCCGCCCGCTGATGGGACGGGAGGATGTGTGGGTCCTTCAGGGCGCCCCCAGGGCGGGGCGCAGGTCGATGATTCGGGGTGCGGAGGCGGGCCGCAATACGGTCCCCCCGAAGGATTTGGGCTCAGGCGGGGACGCTGAGTGCCGAGGCGAGTTCGCCGCGGGAGGAGATGCCGAGCTTGCGGTAGGTGTTGGTGAGGTGCATCTCGACCGTGCGCAGGGAGACGAAGAGGTCCTGGGCGATCTCGCGGTTGGTCGCCCCGGCCGCGGCCGCGCGGGCGACCCGGCGCTCGGCCGGGGTCAGCGAGTCGGGCGCCGGAGAGGGCCCGCCGGCGCGGCTCGCGCGCCCGCGACCCGCAGCTCCTCGCGCGATCCGCGTCCTCGAGCCGCTCGGCGCCGCAGCGCTGGGCGAGGTCGGCGGCCTCGCGCAGCCGCTCGCGCGCCTCGCTGCGGCTGGTTGCCGCGGCGCAGCGCCGCGCCGAGCTCGGTCAGCGAGCGGGCCAGCTCGAGCCGCGAGCGTCGGCGTCGGCGCAGGGCGCCGACCGACTCGCGCAGGCGCGTCGATCCCCTCCTCGCCGCCGGCGAGCAGGCCGAGCGCCCGCAGGGCGACGCCGCTCGGCCCGCGGCGACGGCGACTCGCGCCGCGGCCAGCTCGAGCTCCTCGCTCGGCCAGCGCGAGCGCCTCGTCGCGCTCGGCCTCCGGCAGCGCCAGCGCCAGGCGCGAGCGCCAGCGGGTGAAGCGCGGCCCGACCCCGAGCGGCGCCGAAGATCGCGCCGGCCGCGCGCAGGTCGGCGACCGCGCCGGCCCGGTCGCCGCGCGCCGCGCGCACCGCGCCGCGCACTTCGCCAGCATCGCGCCGCTGTGGGTGGCGTCGAAGGGCGAGCGGCAGCTCGAGCCCCTCGACCAGGTCGGCGACGGCGCCGAGCGCCGGCCGTTCGACCAGCGTGTCGAGGCAGAAGTGGAGCACGTGGTCAGCGCCATCAGGCTCGAGCTCGTTCTCGCTCGCGCAGTTCGATCGCGGCGAGCAGCTGCGCCTCGGCGGCGGCAGGCGGCCGCGGCGCGAGTCGATCGCGCGCGCGCGAAGCCGAATCCGGCGAACATCGCCAGCAGCGAGCCGCGCCGCGCGCCCCTCCTCGGCCAGCGCCGCGGCGCCATCGCCGGCCTCCGTCAGGCGTCGACCAGAAGAGCGCCGAGCGCCGCCTGGCCGATCAGTCGAGCTCTCGCGACCGTCGCGGCGCGACGCTCCAGCTGCTGGCCGGCGGGCCCGATCAGCTCCAGCACCTCCTCGCGGGGCATGTCGCGGAGCGCGCCGAGCGCGGCGAGGATCCAGCGCAGCGCGCAGCGACTCGTCGTCCCGCCGGCCCTCGACCAGCGCCCGCAGCCGCGGCAGGTCGCGGTCGTAGTCGGCGACCCGGGCGGGGTCGTAGCCGCGGGAGGCGGCGCGGGCCGCCTCGAGGTCGAGCAGACCGGGCAGTCGCTCCCGCCGAAGCGGGCGAGGCCGGCGTCGACCGCCTGCACCGCCGCCGTCCCACTGGCCCGCGACGCGAGAGGAGGTCGGCCAGCTCCAGGTGATCTCGAGCGCCTCGCCCGGGTCGGCGGCGAGCTCGCGCGGCCTGCCTGCAGGTGCTCGATCGAGGCGGGGTCGCGGAGCGGCGACCTCGGCGCGGCCGAGCCGGCGCGAGCAGCGCGCCGCGGGCCGCCTCGGCGCCGGACTCGGCGAGCGCCCGCCGCAGGTAGGCGACGGCGCTGTCGGGGGCGCCGCGCTCGGCGGCGCGGCGCGCGGCGCCGGTCGAGGATCGTCGAGCGCGTCGCGGACCGCGGCGCCCGGCTCGCAGAGCAGCAGGTGGGCGGCGACCTCCTCGGCGTCGGCGCCGCCCGTCGAGCGAGCAGGTCGGCGGCGCGGGCGTGGAGCGCGGCGCGGGCGGCGGCCGGGATCTCCTCGTAGACGGCGGCTCCGCAGCAGCGGGTGGACGAAGCCGTGCCCGTCGGTCCGGCGGCGAGGATCGAGGCGGCGGCGAGGCCGTCGACGATCGCCGCGGCCCGCCCGCGCGTCGACCTCCGCCAGCGCGGCGAGCGTGCGCAGGTCGGCGCCTTCGCCCGAGCACCGCGGCGGCGCGGACGACGTCGGGCGCCGGCCGGGTCGAGGCGGGCGGCGCGCTCGATCACCTCGGCGGCGATCCGCTCCGGCGCCGATCGCCGCGATCGCCGCGGCGGAGACCGGCGCCGCGTCGCCCGCGTCGAGCTCGGCGAGGAGCTCGCCGATCAGCAGCGGGTTGCCGCCGGTCGCCTCGTGGCAGGCGGCGCGCGACGTCGCCGGCGCCCGGGCGCCGAGCCGCTCGCGGACCAGCGCCGCGGTCGCCGCCTCGCTCAGCAGCGCGGGCGGATCGTCGGGACCGCCGGCGCTCGGCGGTCAGCCCGCGCAGCATCTCCGCCTGCGACCCCGGGCTCGTTCGGGCGCGCCGCCAGGGCGAGCAGCACCGGCAGGCCGTCGAGGCGGCGGCCGAGGTAATGGATGAAGCGCAGCGAGGCGGTGTCGGCCCAGTGGGCGTCGTCGATCGCGAGGACGAGCGGGCCGCGTCTCGGCCAGCGCGGCGAGCAGCCAGAAGAGCCCGTAGAGGGAGGACTCGGCGGCGCCGACCTCGAGCGTCGGTCGGCTCGGCCGAGGCCGAAGATCGCCGCGGCGAGCGCGGCCGGGCCGGCGAAGAGGCGGCGCGGCTCGTCGCGGGCGAGCGAGCGCAGCAGCGGGGCGAAGAGCTGGCGGACGATGCCGAAGCCGAACTCGCGCTCCATCTCCGAGCCGCGGCGCGCGCAGCGACGCGGAGGCCCGCGGCCTCGGCCCGCTCCGGCCGAGCTCGCCGAGCAGCGCCGTCTTGCCGATCCCCGCCGGGCCCTCGATCAGCAGCGCGCGCCGCCTCGCCCGCGGCGGCGGTCGCGAGCGCGGCGTCGATCGCGGCCAGGTCGCGCCTCTCGCTCCAGCAGAGCGCCGTCCCCACGGTCGGGTCCGTTCGGCCGTTCTATCCGCGGATCGTAGTCAGCGAAATGGAACGGGGTCCTCGTCTATTCAGCGTCCCGGGTACGGCAAGATGCGGTGGTGGAGACGGACGCGAACCCGAGGCTCGGCGTGCTCGCCTTCGGCGACTCGATCACGAACGGCGGCGGCGAGCTGCAGTGGGGCGTGGCGCTGCAGTCGTGGGCGCTGTGGACGGCGCGGGCGCTCGGCCTGCCGTTCACCTCCTTCGCGGTCGACGGCGCCCGGGTCGGGGACGTCCTCCGCGAGCAGCTCCCGGCGGCCCGCGAGCGCGTCGCCCACCCCGACGCCCGCTACGACCTCGGCGCACTACATATAGGCGTGAACGACGTCCGCGCGCTCGACTGGGACCCGGACGCCTTCGCCGCCGACCTCGCGATCGTCGTCGACTTCCTCGCCGCCCGGTGCGAGCGCCTCGTCGTCCTCACGATCCCCTTGGACCTGGGACGACCCCGCGCGGGCGCCAAGGTTGAGGTCGCGAACGCCGCGATCGAGGCGGAGGCCCGTCGCGCCGGCGCGACCCTCGTCGACCTCCGCGGCTTCCGTGGCCGCGGCGTCCTGATGGCCGACGCCGTCCACCCGACGGCCCTCGGCCAGGTCGCGATCGCCGAGCGAGTGGTCGACGCGCTGGCCGCGGCCGGCGCGAAGGTCTTCATCCGCCCGCGAGCCTTGGTCCATTACGAGACGACCCGCCCGGGCCGCCTCCGAGGCGACCTCACCTTCGCCTACCGCTCCGCCAAGCTCGCCGCCGCGAACCTTCGCCTCCGCCTGCTTTCCCGTTGACCGCGGCCGGGTTCCGCAGTGCGAAGGGTCGCATAGCGTCCATTTCGCACCAAGCAAGCACCCCGCCGCCTTCCGTGGTTGCAAATTCACCCATGGCGCGGATTTCCAACCACGGAACAAGGGCCGCCGACGATGGCGCGGCGGGCCAGGCGCGGTCGACCTAACCGGCGCCAACCGAGTCGCGGTCGTCCTGAGCGGCGCTATAGGTGGGTTAGGACGACCGCGCTCGCGGTGGCGGTTGCTTAGGCGCTTCGAGGCTCTGGCGGTCGACTCTCGTAAAGCGGCGCGACCGCGGTCGACTCTCGTTATCGATGGGTTTACTAAGGCCGACCGCACGGGGAAGGCGAAACGCACGGCGACCGCGCTCCGGCCAGCGGTCGTGGTTTGGCCCGGCCCGGGGACCGCGGTCGTCTTACGGCCCGGAGGGCGGACGTCAGGTCGACCGCAGCGGGAGGGGCCGGACCTTAGGTCGACCGCGATGCGTGATGGCGGTTGCTGGGACGCCGGGGTCCCCGGCGGGGTTGCTTAGGACGACCGCCGGGGTGGGAGGCGGTCGGCGGCGGCGGTCGCGTTGCGGAGGCGGGCGGCGAGCTCAGGGGTGAGGGACCCGGGCGGCATGCGCCAGGACCAGTTCTGGGGGCCGACGGTGCCGGGGGTGTTCATGCGGGCCTCGCCGCCGAGGCCGAGGACGTCCTGCATCTGGACCATGGAGGTGCGGCAGCGGGAGGTCATCGTCAGGCGGACCAGGGCCCACCAGGGCTCGGGCTCGTCGATCCCGGCCGCGGCGACCTCGCGGTCGAACTCCTCGCGGGACGCCGGGCCGAGCGTTTCGTACCAGCCGCGCGCGGTGTCGTGGTCGTGCGTGCCCGTGTAGACGAAGTCGTTCTCCTCGTGGCGGGGCAGTTTGTAGGGACTGTCGGGCTCGTCGGGGTCGAAGGCGAACTGCATCACCGCCATCCCGGGCAGGCGAAGGTCGTGGCGGAGGCGCTCGACCGCGGGGGTGATCTCGCCGAGGTTCTCGGCGACCAGGGGGAGGTCGCCGAGCTCGCGATGGATCGCCTCGAAGACGGCCCGGCCCGGCCCGCGCGCCCAGTGGCCGCCGCTCGCGTCCTCGTCGCCCTCCGGCACCGACCAGTAGGCGACGAAGCCGCGGAAGTGGTCGATCCGCGAGAGGTCGACCAGGCGCGAGGTGCGGCGGAGGCGCTCCACCCACCAGCGGTAGCGTCGCCGCCGCAACGCCGGCCAGTCGTAGAGCGGATTGCCCCAGAGCTGCCCGGCGCTGGTGAACTTGTCCGGCGGCGCGCCCGCCTGGGCGCCGGTCTGGAACAGCTCCGGGTGGGCGCGGTGGTCGGCGCCGTCGGCGGCGACGTAGATCGGCAGGTCGCCGATGATCCGCACCCCGCACGACTCGGCATGGGCCCGCAGGGCGCCCCACTCGCGGTCGAAGCGGACCTGGTCCTCGCCCGCGCCCGCCCCGGCGAAGTCCTCCCAGTCCGCCAGCCAGTAGGCCTCCTTCGCCCGCAGCGCCTCCAGCTCGGCGGCGGCGACCGGCGCGTCGGGCTCGGCCAGCAGCTCCGGCGAGCCGGCGAACGCGGAAGGGCTCTTATATGGGGACCCGCCCTCGCCGGTCGGTCCCAGCGGCAGCATCTGCCAGTAGCTCTGCCCGGCTTCGGCGAGCCAGTCGACGAAGGCGAACGCCTCCTCGCCGAGCCGACCGCCCGGCAGGGAAGTCGGGTGCAGTTGCACGCCGTTCACACGCGCCTGGGGGGTGGACCCGGACAATCGGGTCATCAGTGACGAACAAGCAGAGACATAGGAGTTAGGCCAGGTGGAAATGGGGGAGATAGGGGATTCGATGCCAGTATCCGTTCTCAGCCGAATCAACCGCTGCCTCGCCCGTCTGGCCGGGGCAATGGTGGGCGGCTGGCGCGCCCTCTTCGGCGTGACCGCGATGACCGCGACCGTGGTCCCTGATCGAAACGGAGCTAATGGTGGCGAGCCGGGACGCCAAGCCTCGGGGTCGGTGGCGACCGCGAGCGAGCCCGCCGGATCGGCACCGCAGGCAGGGACGGAGCCGCCCGCGACCGTCAAGCCGCAGGCGCCGGGACGGATCCGCATCCTCGACGTGCGGCCGCAGATCGACGGCGGGCGGTTCGCGACGAAGCGCACGGTCGGCGAGCCGATCGAGGTCTCCGCCGAGGCCTTCCGCGATGGGCACGACGCGATCCGCGCCGTGCTGCGCCACCGGGCGCCCGAGGGCGACTGGGGGGAGACGGCGATGACCTGGATCGACCGCGAGGTCGACGGCGATCGGTGGGTCGGCACCTTTACGCCGGACCGCGAAGGCATCTGGACCTACGAGGTCGGCGCCTTCACCGACCACTTCGCCACCTGGCACGACGAGGTCAGCCGCAAGCGCGCCGCCGGCGGCGAGGACCTCACCTCCGAGGTCGAAGAAGGCGCGGTGCTGCTGAGGGAGGCCGAGCCGACCGCCAACCTGATCGACGGCCAGCGGATCGCTGCCGCGCTCGCGATCGCCGAGGACGCCACCGCCGACCTCGAAGCGAAGCTCGACGCCGTCCTCGCGCCCCGTCTCCTGGAGGCCGTCGAGCGCGACCCCGCGCGCCGCGACTTCGTCACCTCCGAGCCACTCCGCCTCGAGGTCGAGCGCGAGCGCGCCCGCTTCGGCGCCTGGTATGAGCTCTTCCCGCGCTCCTGGGGCGGCTTCGACGGCGTCCGCGCCCAGCTACCGCGCCTGGCGGAGCTCGGCTTCGACGTGATCTACCTGCCGCCGATCCACCCGATCGGCCACACCAACCGCAAGGGCGCGAACAACTCGCTGACCGCCGGCCCCGACGATCCGGGCAGCCCCTGGGCGATCGGCTCCGAGCTCGGCGGGCACGAGGCGATCGAGCCGAGCCTCGGCGACCTCGCCTCCTTCGAAGCCCTGGTCGCCGCCGCCCGCGAGCAGGGCACTGAGATCGCCCTCGACTTCGCCCTCAACTGCAGCGCCGACCACCCCTGGCTCACGTCCCACCCCGAGTGGTTCAACCACCGCCCCGACGGCACCCTGAAGTACGCCGAGAACCCGCCGAAGAAATACCAGGACATCTACAACCTGAACTTCGACTCCGAGGACTGGAAAGGACTCTGGGAGGCGCTCCGCGACATCGTCGTGCTGTGGGTGGAGCGCGGGGTCCGTGTCTTCCGCGTCGACAACCCTCACACCAAGCCGCTGCCGTTCTGGGAATGGCTGATCGCGGACGTGCGCGCGTCCCGTCCCGACGTGATCTTCCTCGCCGAGGCGTTCACCCGCCGGGCGAAGCTGACCGCGCTGGCGAAGCTCGGCTTCAGCCAGTCCTACACCTACTTCACCTGGAAGAACGCGCGCTGGGAGCTGACCCAGTACGTGAACGAGCTCGCCTACGTGGATGGCGACTACACCCGGCCGAACTTCTTCGCCAACACGCCCGACATCCTCACCGAGTACCTGGTCGACGGCGGCCCGCCCGCCTTCGAGGCGCGCCTCGTCCTCGCCGCCACGCTCTCGCCGACCTACGGCATCTACTCCGGCTTCGAGAACTACGAGAACACTCCCGTGAAACCGGGCAGCGAGGAGTACCTGGACTCGGAGAAGTACCAACTGCGCGACCGCACCCTCGACGGCCCGCTGCTGCCGATGATCGGACGACTGAATGCCGCCCGCCGCGCGAACCCGGCGCTCCAGTACCTCTCCAACGTCGCCTTCCTCGACACCGAGAACGAGGCCCTGATCGCCTACGCGAAGCGCCGCGGCGACAACACCGTGATCGTCGCCGTGAACCTCGACCCGCACGGCACCCAGGAGGGGATCGTGAACGTCCCCGCCTGGCTCGGCACCGCGCCCGCCTTCGGCGTCCGCGACCTGCTCGACGACCAGACCTACGACTGGACGATCGGCCGCAACTACCTGCGTCTCGCGCCCGGCCGGCGGATGGCCCACGTGATGAGGGTCGAGCGCCCGTGAGCCGCTACACCACCGACGTCCACGCCGCGGTCGGCGCCATTCGTCCCGCTTCCGCGCGGGCCGCCGCGGGCGCGAGCGCCGGTCCCGGCCCCGGCGTCGAGGCCGCCCCCGAGCACTGGTTCGAGTCCGAACCGCTGTGGTTCAAGACCGCCGTCTTCTACGAGGTCTACGTGCGCGGCTTCTTCGACGGCAACGGCGACGGGATGGGCGACTTCCGCGGCCTGATCGAAAAGCTCGACTACCTGCAGTGGCTCGGAGTCGACTGCGTCTGGCTCCTGCCGATGTACCCCTCGCCGCTGCAGGACGGCGGCTACGACATCGCCGGGTTCGACGGCATCCACCCCGATTACGGCTCGCTCGCCGAGTTCGAACGCTTCATCGCGGAGGCCCACCAGCGCGGCATCCGGGTGATCGCGGACATGGTGATGAACCACACCTCGAGCGCCCATCCCAGTTCTCGATGACCGATGTGCCGGGTCTCGACAAGCTCTACGATTTCTACTCATTCAACGTGATCCCGCAGCTCGGGCAGATGATCGCGGGCGATGCGGAATCTTACCGCTATCTTGTCGAGTCGATCCGCCGATTTCCCAAACCGACTGTGTTCGCTGGCATGATGCGCGATGCTGGTTTCCATCGCGCGACGTGGCAGAGCATGACGGGCGGCATCGTCGCGATGCATTCGGGCTGGCGTCTGTGATCGGACTGTTCCACGCACTGCCGATGCTGCGCATCGGCTTCGTATTTGCGCGCGAGGGCGTGCTGTCGCTGATCGATCCGACGCCGCTGCCATGGCCGGCGCGCGTTGTCATTCGCGTTGGGCGCTTGTTCGAACGGCGGAATGGCGCGGCGGGTGGCGTGCGGCTTGCTGCGGCGCTAACGCGGCTCGGGCCGACTTATGTGAAGCTCGGGCAGTTCATGGCGACACGGCCGGATGTGGTCGGCGTCCAGATGGCGCGCGATCTCGAAGCGCTGCAAGATCGCATGCCGCCATTTCCGCAGGCCGAAGCCGAGGCCGTGGTGGCGCATGCGCTGGAGCGGCGGTTGAGCGATGCCTATCGCGCTTTCGGCCCGGCGGTGGCGGCCGCCTCGATCGCACAGGTTCACCGCGCCGACAAGCAGACCTGCGACGGCGCCAAAGGCCTCACGGAGACCTCGGGCGACGGCGAGCGGCGGAAGGGTCGGGACCGGGGCGAGGCCCGGCTGTTGAGTTCGCACGGTGGGGGATGCGCCACGCCGTGCGCTTCGGATCATCCGCGCCGCGCGGACGGCCGATCTGATAGCCCCCTGTTATGCCCTCGAGCGAGCCAGAGCCGGTGGGATTGCCTGTAGGTCGGCCGGTCCTAGCGTGTGGTGACCGAGGGTGCGGCGTTCGGGGGACGGCCCGGGAGCTGCTTTGCCTTGCGCGGCCCCTTCAGGTCGTTGCCGTTGGCCTTGAGCAGCACGTCGACCTCGATGAAGTCGGAGCCGCAGTGCAGATCGCAGACGAACGCGCCGATCTCGACCGTGGCAACTCCCCCGTCGAAGCGTCGGCCCTCGGAGCCCACTGTCGTGGTGGAGATGCGGCCGCCGCACTGGACGACGTTGTCCCACGACTCGCCGGCAACGAGCGTTCCCGCCTGGTCCTGGCAAATCGTGACGACCACGCCCAGGCTGCCGGCTTCTGCCGGGCAGACCAGCGTCCCCTCGATGGTCACGGAGCCGTCCACCTTGGAATAGGCCACGAGGTCCGGTACGACCTCCATGAGACCGGCATCCGGACCGATGTGCGTGACACGCACGATCCTCGAGCCACCGGCACTGACGGTTGGAACGGTGAGCAGCAGCAGCGCGCCCGTGAGGAGCGCGGCGTGGCGAAGAGAACGGCGAGCCACGGACTCACCTCCTGGCTGGTGCGAGCAACCGGTCACAATTCGCGCGCCCGATTGCCGACTGTCTGTGGCCTCAGTGGCCCCCTTGCGGCGACTCTACGGCGAGCGCGTAAGCCGATGAAATAGGTCACTTAACCTATCCGGACTGCACCGGTCGAAACTGGTCGTCAGGAGCGCTCGAGGGCGACCCGGGCGCCCAGCCCGATCAGCACGGTGCCGCTCACCCAGCGGACGGCACGTCGGGGCCCCGGCCGGCGCAGCACGTGCCCGACCGAGCCCAGCACGGACACGTACAGGAGCAGCCACGCCACGCCGATCACGCCGAAGAGCACCGCGAGCTCGAGCGAGCGCGCCGCCGACTGCGCCGGGCCGGAGAACTGCGGCAGCAGCGTCAGGAAGAACACGCCGAGCTTCGGGTTGAGACCGGCCGACAGCAGACCCTGCACCAGCTGCGGCCGGGAGCGACGATGCCGGCCGTTCACCGGCTCCTGGTCCGGAGCGTCGTCGCGCCGCAGGGTCGAGATCCCGAGGTACACGAGGTAGACCGCTCCCGCAACCTTCAGGACCGTGAAGGCGACGGCCGATGCGGCGAGGATGGCCGCGATCCCGGCGACGGCCAGCAGGCTCCAGGTCATGAGGCCGCCCGCGATCCCGCCGATCGTGGCGACACCTGTCCGGCGTCCTCCCAGCAGCGTGTTTCGGGTCACGAGCGCCATGTCAGGCCCGGGCACCATGGCGACGGCCAGGGCGACCCCCATGAACGCGAGCGTGTTCGGATCCACGAGCGCCTCCGTACGAGCCGCCAGTGTGCTCTACGCGACGCGCGTCGCGCCCCGAGCTCAGCCCGGCGGATGGATGTCCTTGAGCACGGCGTGCGGCTCGTCGCGGCGATACGGCACGTTCACCACGACGGTGTGCGACCGTCCGATCAAGGCCGCCCGCAACCGCGTGGCCGACTGGTTATAGAGGATCCGTTCCCACCAGCTGCTCGCGACGAATTCGGGGATCAGACGAAGGTGACCGGCTCGTCCTCGCCGGCCGGCAACGACGCATCCAGGACGTCGAGGTACGCCAGGAGCGGTCCCACGAGTGCCCGATACGGCGACTCCACGACGACGAGGGGTACCGCCGGAAGCTGCCGGTCCCACCGCTCCCGAACCTGGGCAGCGTCGGCCTCGGATCGTCCGAGATGAGGACGGCCCGAACGTCCGACCCGATCGAGCGCCCGACATTCACGGCCTGGACCACGGCCCGGTTGATGCCACTGACCGGGACCACGATCCGTTCCCGCCGGTGCGGCGGCGGGATCACCACGTCGTCCCGCACCGCCAGCTTCGTCGCCGATGCGTCGTAGTGCCGGTGGATGAAGAGCATCACCGCGATCAGGACCGGAATGAGGATGAGCACGAGCCAGGCGCCGAGGGCGAACTTGGTGACGGCGACCACGATCGCGACAACGCCCGTTGACGGCCGCGCCCAGGCCGTTGATCGCCACGCCGCTGCCAGCCCGGCCTCCGCGGCCGCGTCGCCACCAGCGCCGGACCATGCCCGACTGGCTGAGCGTGAAGGCCAGGAACACGCCGACGGTGTAGAGCGGGATCAGGGCGCTCACGCTGCCACCGAAGGCGACGATGAGCGCGATCGCGACGATGGCGAGCACGACGATCCGGTGTTGAAGGCCAGGCGCTCGCCGCGGAACTGGAAGTGGCGCGGGAGGAACCGTCGCGGGCGAGGATGCTCGCCAGGCGCGGGAAGTCGGCGAAGGCCGTATTGGCGGCCAGCACGAGCAGCAGCGCCGTGGACATCTGGAGGATGTAGTGGAACGGCTGCCGCCGCCCACGAACGTGCGCGTCAGCTGGCTGATCACGGTCTCCGCTCGGTGCGGGTCGGGCACGCACGCCGACCTGCGTCGCAAGGAAGCTCATGCCGAGGAAGATGAGCCCGAAGAAGATGGCCATCGAGCAGGGTGACGCGGGCGTTGCGCGCCTCGGGTGGCTTGAACGCCGGGACGCCGTTCGGCACGGCCTCCGTGCCGGTGAGCGCGACGGCAGCCGGAGCGAACGCGCGCAGGATCAGCAGGATGCCGAGCGGCTTCGGCGACCTCCGCCGCGAGCCAGCCTCGGGCGGCGACGTAGCGCGGCATCGTCGCCGGTCGCGAAGCGGAACAGCCCGAACCCGAGCAGCCCGAAGACGCCGACGAGATAGACGTACGTCGGGGCGGCGAAGATCGATGCCCGACTCTCGCGGACGCCACGCAGGTTCACCATCGTGAGCACGCGATCAGCGACGACGCCGACACCCACCGGTACTCGAACAGCTCCGGAAAGACCGAGGTCAGCGCGGCGACGCCGGCCGCCATCGAGACCGCCACCGTCAGGACGTAGTCGATCAGGAGCGCCGCGCCGGCCGATCAGGCCCGGGCAGCCGCCCGAGGTTGTCACTGGCCACGATGTAGGAGCCGCCGCCCGTTGGGGTACGCGCGCGATCGTCTGGCGGTAGCTGATGGCGACGACCGCCAGGAGGAGCGACGATGACGAGCGTCAGCGGGCAGGTGAGACGAGCGCGCCGGCGCCGGCGAGCACCAGCACCCGCATGATCTCCTCGGTGGCGTAGGCCGAGGACGAGATGTTGTCGGAGGCGAAGATCGCGAGGCCGGTCCTTACGACGAGGCGTTCGCCAAGCTCCTCGTAGATGGACAGCGGGCGTCCGAACACGACGCGGCGGACGCGGGCAAGGACACGACCGCTCGAGGTCCGCGGCAGCGAGGCCGCCTCCCGGGCGACGAGCTGGTCCGGGCCGGCGTAGCGGAAGTAGCGGGCATGCGGGCGATCGACGCGGACGCGCCGGTCCCCTGGCTTCTGTCCCTGGAGGGGCGGATCGGTTGCGGTCATGGATCGAGCCTGCGCCGAGCCGCCAAGAGGCCCCGCCCGCCTGGGCCCATCCCGGCCTAAAGTCCGTCTAAGGTTCCGTGGTCCCTCCGGCGGGCCGCACCCGATACCCGACGCCGGGCTCGGTGACGATGAGATCGCGCAGCTCGCCTGTCGGGTCGGCCGCCGCGAGCTTGCGGCGCAACTGGCTCACATGCACGTACACGTAGCTGTTCTCGCCCTGGTACGCCTCGCCCCAGACCGCGCGCAGGAGCCGGCCCTTCGTCACCATGCGGCCGCGCTGGCGCGAGCAGCACGCGCAGGATCTCGAACTCGCGCGGCGTCAGGTCCACGGGCGTGCCCCGCAACACGGACCTCATGGCGGCCAGGATCGAGCACGAGCGAGCCCGAGACGATCCTGCCCGCCGGGTCGCGCCGCGGCGCCCGCCAGATCGCCGCATGGCAACCCGGAGGCGGGCGTTCAGCTCGTCCACGCCGAATGGCTTCGTCACGTAGTCGTCCGCCCCACGGTCGAGCGCGTCGACCTTCTCGCGCTCTTCGTATCTCCCCGACAGGATCACGATCGGCGTGCGCCGCGTCGGCCGAACCGCCGGACGACCTCGAGGCCATCCATGTCGGGAGGTCCGAGGTCGAGCAGGACCACGTCCGGACGTCTCGCGTCCCAGTGCCGGAGCGCATCGCGACCCGTCGCCGCCTCGATGACCCGATAGCCGTGCGCAGTGAGTATCCGTACCACCGCGAATCGCGTCTCGTCGTCGTCCTCGACGAGCAGGATGGTTGCCCCAGACCCGGGACGGGCGGGCGGCGTCACGACGCTCCCTCCGAGGCAATCGGCTCGGGGACGGGTGCGCGCACAAGATCGACATCGATGGCCAGGCCACCCATCTCGCTGGAGCGTGCACGGGCGTGGCCGCCCATTGCCTCGGCAAGCCCGCGGACCACGGCCAGTCCGATGCCGGTCCCGTCGCGCGAGCCGCTGACACCGCCCGGCACCCGGTAGAACTTCTCGAACAGACGGGCGTGCGCTGCTGCAGGGACGCCCGGGCCGCCGTCCTCGACCGTCAGCCGGACGACATCGTCGGTCGTCTCCTGCGCCGTGATCCGAACGGGAGCGGTTGAACCGGAGTACTTGAGCGCATTCTCGACGAGGTTCGTGAACACCTGGTCGACGAGCGCGGGATCGGCGAGCACCGGTGGAGCGTCGAGGCGGACCTCCAGGGGACGGCCGGCCATCCGAGGTCGGAGCCGCGCGAGGGTGGGCTCGAGGACATCGTCGAGCTCGAAGGCGTCGCGGTCGACCCGCAGGGCGCCCGCTTCGATCCGGCTCAGGTCGAGGAGGTTCGTCACGAGGCGATCGAGATAGCCGACCTCGCGATCGATCGCATCCACGCTGGCTCGCTGGTCGTCGACGCTGGATCCGAGCCCGGTCGCAGCATGCCGGCCGCGGCCCGAATAGCCGCCAGAGGCGTTCGGAGGTCATGGGAGACCGATTGCAGCAGGGCGGACTTCAGTGCATCGCTCTGGCGCGCGATCTCCGCCCGCCCGGACTCGACGGCGAGGCGGTCCTGTGCCAGTGCCTGGGCAACCTGGTCGGCCGCCGAGGCGAGCAGCCGCGTCTCGGTCGGATCGGGTAGACCCAACGATCGCCGCCGAAGTGCCCAGATGGAGCCGAGCGCCGTGCCGCGCGCGTCCATCCGGATTCGGTAGGTGTCCCGGGGGGACGGTCGTGCTGCTCGGCCTGTGGGGCTGTGGACACGGACCCACCGTGCCGGCTCGTCGCCCTGCGTCCGCTGGAGGACGTTGACGAGGTCCGAGCGATCCTCGGCACGCCCGGTCGCGGGCGTGACGATGCGCTCCGTGCCACCGCTGTCGTCAAGGGCGATCCACACTGCCGCCATCCGCGTCTCGGTCGTGAGCACGTCGATGATCGCGGGGAGGGCGAGGACGGTCTCCGCCCTTATGGCGAGGACGCGGCTGACCTTGAAGTGTGCCCGCGCCTCGCGTTCACGCGTGCCGGCAAGCTCGGCACGGAGTCGTTGCAGCGACGCGAGCTGCCCCACGACGATGCCGACGAACAGCAGGAGGAGCACGTTGAGGAGCGCACCCGCGTCCGCCACGACAAAGGTGTAGCGCGGGTCCGTGAAGAGGAAGTTGTAGAGCAGGAACGCGCCGAGCGCCGTCGCGATGGCTCCCGTCGTGCCCGTGAGATAGCCCGCCGCCACGACGGCGACCAGATAGCCCATGGAGGCATTCGGCACGCCGACGACGTCCTCGAGGACCCCGGTCACGGCACTGGCGACCGTCAGCGACGCCACCACGACGGCGACGAGCCGCGCAGTCGTCCGCCCCTCGATGCTGCCCACGCCGCGATCGTACGACCGTGGACACGGGCAACGAGCATCAGCAGCCCGCGACGCACTCCCTGTGGTCGGTGAACTCCCAGGTACGCACGAGCGTCAGACGCCGATCGAGGGCAAGTGGTTCACCGCAGCCGTGGGCGCGGCAGGACGAATGGCGCCTCGCGAACGAACTCGCCGTCCCCAACCTGGTCCACGAGCGCCTGCGCGACATCCGCCCGCGTGACGCGAGCTCCCGGTCGTAGCTCGGATGAGAGTCGATAGCCCCTCGCGGGACCATCGGTGACCAACGGTGGCCGCAGGGCAGTCCACTGGAGCTGTGACGCCGAGATGCGCGCGAACTCGGCCTGCTTCGCCCCGACGATGTGGCGGGCCGCCCGTCGGACGACGAGCGACATGACGCGGTCTGGAAGGGGCTTTCGGTCGCCAGGCACGTCCACGCCCGCCCCCGACAGCGCGACCAGTCGCCGCACCGGCGAGCGCTCCATGGCCCGAATCACCGCCTGCATGGCCAGGACCAGAGCCTGCGCGTCAGCGGCCGCATTCGAGCGTGCACCAAGTGCGGCAATGACCGCGTCGACGCCGTCGAGCGCAGCGTCAAACGTCGCGAGCTCGGCTAGAGCGCCCACGATCGTCGTGACCCGCGGGGATGGCTCGATCGGTCGTTCCGTTCGAACGATTGCGACGACGTCATGGCCCGCCTCGACTGCGGCGCGCTGCGTCAGCGTGCCGATGCGTCCTGTGGAGCCGAGAAGGAGGACCCGCATCCGACAACGGTAGCGGGCCGGAGCCTGTCCGCCAGCAGGCGGTACGTTCTGGTCCGTGTCACAGGACGGTCACAGGCGACCGGGTAGAGTGGCCCGGTGGTAGCAAGTAGGCCTTTGGCATCTGTGCAGATTCGCCGCATGGCGGTCCCGCGATTGGCCGTCACGTTCGGTTCCTGCTGACGTGCGGGCGAACGTCCTCCTCGCCGCAGCGCTTGCCGCCTCGATCATCGTGACCGGATGCTCGAGCAGAGAAGCGTCCTCCAGCGTCGCGGCCTCGAGCCCTTCGGCAGCACCGACCGGCTTGCCCTCGACCGGCACGCCGGCGCCATCGGGACTGAGCCCGTCAGACGCGGCCTCGCCGGTTCCCTCCCAAGCATCGATCCCGCCGGGCGCGACGCTCAATCAGGTCTGGGCAACGATCAGCCTGACCAACGTCACAACCGGGCAGTCCTTCCGCATCGCCGACCTCGTTGCCTCCGGCACGGTCGTCTTCCTCCAGACGATGGCGATCTGGTGCTCGAGCTGCAAGGCGCAGCAGATCGAGGCGACGGCAGCATTCGAGGGACTCGATCCGGCGCGCGTCGCATGGATCGCCATCGACGTCGAATCATCCGAGACCGGGGAGGCGCTCGCCCAGTATCGCGATACGAACGCGTTCCCCTTCACCTATGCCGTCGCAGATGCGGCGATGGCGCGCGCGCTCGTCGCCGACTTCGGCGAGACGGTGCTGAACCCACCGTCCGTGAACATCGTCGTCATCGGTGCGGATGGTGGGGTGAATCACCTGCGTGGCCACAGGAGTGCCGAGGAGATCCACCGTCTCGCCATCGATCGTGCCCCGTGACGAGCTCGTGAGCCAGCTGCGGCCTTGGATCTCGGGACGCTGATCGGAGGGCTCGGGCCGTTCGGCGCGGGCGTCCTCAGCGCCGCCAGCCCCTGTCTGCTGCCGCTCTACCCGGGGTTCATCGCGTACCTCGGCGCCAATGCCACGGCCCTCGAGGGCCGACGCGCCACCGGGTTGCTTGGCTTGCTGGTGCTGGCCGGTGTCCTGACGACGATGACGGCCGTGGGCGTCGCACTGTCCCTCGTCGCGGTGCCGACCAGCCGCTTGCTCGCCTACGCCACGCCCCTGATCGATGGCTTGCTGATCGTGCTGGGTCTGCTCCTGCTCGCCGGACGGAACCCATTCGAGCGACTGCCGGGCATGCGCGTTCCAGTCGTCGCGAACCCGTATCGCCAGGCGTACATCTACGGCCTGATGCTGGGCCCGATCGCGTTGCCTTGCGCCGGACCGTTCCTCGTCAGCCTGCTCGGCATCTCCCTGGGCGTTGCTGATTCAGTCGGCAAGATCGGCACCTTCCTGATCTTTGGCCTTGGCTTCGGTCTGCCGCTCGTGATCCTGTCGCTGATCGCCGGCGTACGCAGCCGCATCATCGTTCACTGGATCGTCGCTCACCACCGGGCCGTGGAAGTTCTCGCAGGTGTCCTGCTGATCGCCGTTGCGACGCTCGACCTCGCCGACAAGTGGGAAGGCATCCGTGCCGTGGTGGGATTCTGAGGCCGCTGAACCGCAGGCAGTTGCATACGTGGCTTCGTATGCGCAATACTCCCGCCGTGCGAACGCCACACCACGAAGAGTCGAAGCCGAAGCTTTGGCGGCCCTGCCCGAAGACAGGGTCCCGAGGCTTTGACGGCGTGCGCTGACCACGACCGAACGAGAGCCTCCGGGACCGGAGGCACAGGGGCCGCGGACACCACTCGGTGACCGCGGCTTTTTTGATTCCCTGATCGATCGCCTCCGCCCGCGGCTCCCCCACGACAGGAGCGAAGACATGGATGCGATCGTGTTCGGCGACGGGCCTCTTGGCCGCGCCATCACCGAGGAGCTGCAACGGGACGGATGGTCCGTCCAGACCGTCGGTCGTCCTGACTCTGGCTCGGGCCACCGGCCGGAAGTGCTTCCGCGCGCCGACGCGGCGTTCGATGCGAGCCGTGGCGGCGCGGTCTGGAGCAACGTGACCGCTGCGCTCGGGGCCGGCTGCCGCAGGTTCGTCCTGGCCACGACCGGCTGGGACGAGGATCGGGATCGAGTGCAGGCAACGCTCGCCCAGGCAGGGGCGAGTGCCGTGGCGGCACCGAACCTGAGCATCGGAGCGGCACTCTTCCTTCGTCTGGTCGAGTCAGCGGCCGAGCAGTTCGCGGCAATCCCGGCCTTCGAGCCGTTCATCGTCGAATGGCACCGGCGCGACAAGCGTGACCGGCCCTCCGGGACGGCCCGCGCCCTGGCTCGTCGGATCGATGCCGCCCGACGGCCCCTTGACCCGAAAGCGGGCGTGGAGGTCGCCTCAATTCGGGCGGGTTCGTCGCCGGGCTCGCACCTTGTGGGCTTCGATGCCGCCGGGGAGACCGTCGAGCTGCGCCTCACTGCCCGCGATCGATCTTCCTACGCGGCGGGTGCGGTTGCTGCCGCCAACTGGCTGCTCCGAACGCCGCGGGAGCCGGGCATCCATCGCTGGGACGCCGTCGTGGACGAGTTGCTCGCGGCACGCACACCACTCTCCGCAACCGCCTGATTCGAATTCCTGAAAGGAGCCTCTCATGCAGCCCCTCGCCCACACCGCGGACTCCCCCGCCGTCGCCCGCCGTCCACAGCTTCGCGGCGCGCTCACTGCCCTCGTGACGCCGTTTGCGACAGACGGATCGGTGGACGAGCAGGCCTTTCGGCGGCTGGTCCGCTGGCAGATCCTGGCCGGCATCAATGGCCTCGTGCCCTGCGGCACCACCGGCAAATCGCCGACGCTCGATGAGGTCGAGCGCGACCGGCTGATCGAGCTCACGGTCGAGGTCGCGTCGGAGCGGCCGTCCCGGGATCGGCTGACGATCGTGGCCGGGACGGGCACGAACGACACCGCGGCGACGATCCGGGCCACCCGCCGCGCCGCCCGGCTCGGGGCCGATGCCGCGCTGGTTGTCGCTCCGTACTACAACCGGCCGGACGGTCGCATGCTCGAGGCGCACTACCGCGCCGTCGCCGATGCGGGCGACCTGCCGATCGTCGTCTACAACGTGCCGGCGCGAACCGGGACGAACGTCGACGCGGATACCTTCCTGCGGCTCGCGGAGCACCCGCGCATCGTCGCCATCAAGGAGGCGAGCGGAAACCTGGACCAGATCGCCCGAATCTGTCGCGACCGGCCGGCCGAGGTCGCGGTGCTCGCCGGCGACGACGCATGGACGTTGCCGATCCTCGCGCTGGGCGGCGACGGCGTGGTCTCGGTAGCCTCGAACCAGGTTCCGGGTGAGATGACCGCCCTGTGCGACGCCGCGCGGGCCGGCGACTGGGTCAGCGCGCGACGGATCCACGAGCGCTGGCTGCCGCTCTTCCTGGCGAACTTCCGCGGTGGACCGAATCCGGTTCCCGCGAAGGCCGCCCTCGAGCTCATGGGCCTGCTCGAGACCGACACGGTACGTGCGCCGCTCCTCCCGCTCGCCGGCGAGGCACGATCCGCACTGGCGGTCACCCTTCGGCGGCTCGGGCTGGTCGAGGCCACGGGCGGCCGGATCGAGGATCGGCGTGAGGCCCGGGACGCGACCCCGGTCAGCGTGTCCGGAGAGGCCGCGTGACAGCACTCGCAGGGTCGAGCATCCTCGAGGAGCTCGAGTCGGGTCGCGTTCGCGCGGCCAGACCCGACAGGACGGCGCCCGGCGGCTGGCGGGTCGATCTCGACGTCAAGGCCGCGATCCTCCGCCAGCTCGCGGACCGGACGATGGTCGAGTGGCCCGCGGCCCCGTTCCGGTTCCGGGACCGGGTCGGCGTACCGCTGCACGACCTTTCGGACGGAACCATTCGTGTCGTCCCAGGCGGGACCAGCGTGCGTGCCGGCGCCCACGTGGGATCCTCGGTGGTCGTGATGCCGCCGTCGTTCATCAACGTCGGCGCGTGGATCGGTCCCGAGACCATGGTCGATTCGCACGTCCTCGTCGGCTCGTGTGCGCAGATCGGCGCGCGCGTTCACCTGGCCGCACACGTCACGATCGGTGGCGTGCTCGAGCCGCCCGGTGCGCGGCCCGTCGTGATCGAGGATGACGCGTTCGTCGGCGCCGGCAGCGCCGTCCTGGAGGGCGTGCTGGTAGGAGCTGGGGCCGTGATCGGCGCCGGCGTCACGCTGACCGGCACGTCATCGCTCTACGACCTGGTCCGTGACCGCGTTCACCGGGGCACGCGGGATGAGCCGCTCGTGGTGCCTCCCGGGGCCGTCGTCGTGGCCGGCACGCGGACGGTGGCAGGTCCGTTCGCTGCGGAGCACGGGCTTGGCCTCGCGACGGCGATCATCGTGAAGGATCGGGATGCGGGAACGGATGCCCGCGTGGCGCTCGAGGGGTCACTTCGATGACCGCGGTCGCGGCGCCGGCGGCCGCGGACCTCTCGAGCGGGATCCTCCGTGACGGCCTTCTCGGCGGGCTGGATCCGGCAGTCCTTGCCGCGAGATTCGGTACGCCGTTCTATGCGTACGACCTCGAGGCGATCACCCGGCAGGTGGAGGCGCTTCGGGCCGTGCTGCCGCGACGCTTCGAGCTGGCCTACGCCGTGAAGGCCAATCCCTCGCTCGGGGTCATTGCCCACATCGGCGCCCTCGGTCTTGGCGCGGACGTCGCGTCGGCCGGCGAGCTCGAGGCGGCCATGCGGGCCGGCATCGATGCCCGAACTGTCGTCATGACCGGCCCCGGCAAGCGCGACGACGAGCTGGAGACGGCTGTCCTCGCGAAGATCCGGGCCCTGACAGTCGAGTCGCCGGGCGAGCTCGAGCGGCTGATCACGGTCGCCCGGAGAGCTGGCAGGCGGGTACCGATCCTGCTCCGGGCGGGCGCCCTCCCCGGGCACGGGGTCGAGCAGGTTCGCCTCATCGGCGATGAGGGCGCGGGCAAGTTCGGCATGGACGAGGTCGACCTGATCCGCGCGGCTCGTCGAGCGGTTGCCGCGCCTGAGGTGGAGCTCCTCGGTGTGCACGCGTTCGGTGCCTCGAACGTGACGGACGCACGCGCTCTTGAGGCGCACGTTGCCAGCACGATGGCGCTGGGTCGACGGGTGGCAGTGGCGTGCGGCGTCCAGCTGCGGCTCGTCGACGCCGGTGGCGGTCTCGGCATCCCCTACCAGGCCAGTGACCCGGTGCTGGACCTCGACGACCTTGGACGCCGCCTAGGGGACCTCGATGCTGCCTGGCGTGCCGATCCCGTGACCCGCGACACGACCGTCCTGCTCGAGCCGGGCCGCTTCCTGGTCGGCCCTGCCGGCATCTATGTCGCGCGGGTCGTGGACGTGAAGGTGCGCGGGGGGCGCATGGTGGCGATCCTCGACGGCGGCATCAACCACGTCCTCCGGCCGGCCCTTGTCGGGCAGGCACACCGTGTTCGGCTGCTCGAGCGCGCCCGTGCCGAAGCGCGCGATCAGCTGTCGGTGACGTTCGCAGGCCCGTTGTGCTCCGGGCTCGACATCCTCGGGACCGAAGTGGTGAGCGCCTCGCCCACACCCGGCGACCTCGTCGCCGTGCTCGACGTCGGTGCCTACGGCTTCACGGAGTCGATGCCCTTCTTCCTGTCGCACCCGATGCCGGCCGAGGTGGCGGTCCACGATGGCGAGGCGTCGCTCCTGCGACCGCGGCTGGAGCCCGAAACCTGGCTGAGCCGGCAGATCCTCCCGAAGGTCAGTCGACCAGGGCGAAGATTTCGAGAGGCGTCGGCAGCCCCTTGAGGTCCCGCACGCCGCGCGACTCGAAGCGCAGGCTGCGATCCTCGACAAGGCCGCGCGCGCTCGACGAGACCATCACCTCGGAGGCGCCGCCCACGGCCATGACCCGCGCGGCCGCATGGACCGCCAGGCCGCCGATGTCGCCGGGCAGGAGCTCGACCTCGCCGGTGTGCACGCCGACCCGCACGGGCAGCCCGATCCCCGCAGTCGCGTCCCGAATGGATGCGGCGCAGCGGATTGCTCCCACGGCGCTGGCGAACATCGCCAGGAATCCGTCACCCGTCGTGTTCACCTCCTTGCCGAGATAGCGATCGAAGCGCGCCCGAACGACGCGGTTGTGCTCGCTGAGCTGCTGCTTCCAGACCGCGTCGCCCAGTCTGCCGGCCGTGAGGGTCGAGTCGACAATGTCGGTCATCAGGAGCGTGGTGACAATTCGGTTCCTGCTCGCGGGTCGGCCGAGCTGCTCGATATTTCCGAGGAAGTCGAGGAGGACGGCCGGCTCGTCGCCGACGACCCAGGCATCGTGACCGGGCGGGACGTCGAAGATCTCGTGCGCCTGGATCTCGACGTGCTCGCCGTCGTCCATCTCGACCGCGAAACGGCCTGACAGCAGAAACTGCAGATGATGGATCTGGCAGAGCGGCTCGTCGGCCTCCTGCCGCGCGTGGGTGGACCATCGAAAGCCGGGCTGGACGGTCGCAAAACCCAGCGACAACGACCCGACGCGGAGCAGGTTCAGGGTGATCGCGGGCAGGTCACGAACCTCGTCGGGCTCGTGGACGCTCTTGTGCTGGATCCGGCTCACCACGCAAGGGTCGGCGCGAGGGATCAGCCCGTCAAGGGAGGATGCCGCGAGGTATCACCATGGCCAATGCGAACGCCCCGGGGATCACCCGGGGCGTGAGGAAGGGTGGAAGTCGCGGCCGGCACGGTGACCGGCCAATAAAACGGTAGAGAGGGCCTCGGGCGACTAGCCAGTACGCAACCTGCGACGGGAGCTGCTTACCGTGACGGCAGGTTCGAGCCTGTTGACGCCGTCGCTTCCGTCCGAAACATGACGGGACCCTTGCCTCGAGAGGTGGCAATCCAGCCCTGCGCGTGGGCGAGTCGGACGAGCGCCAGGCGGGTTGGAACGTCGTAGCGGCGGAAGAGCCGTCGCAACCGAGACTCGACGCCCCGTTCCGAGGTCGCAAGAAGCGCCGAGATCTCCGCATAGGATCTGCCCTGAGCGACGAGCCCGACGAGGGCCAGCTCATCACTGCTCGGAGGTGCCAGCGAAATGCGGATCGCATTTCGAGTGTTCGGGGGGAATGCCTGCCCGCCCGCCGCCACAGCCCGGATGGCAGCGACGATCTCGTCGATTCGGGCCAGCTTCGAAAGGTAGCCCCGAGCGCCGCCCATGAGCGCGCGAACGACGTGGTCCGGGAAGGTATAGGCACTCAGCATGATGAAGCGCGCCTGCCCCCCGTAGGCAGCGAGGAGATCCAGCCCGTCGTCTGCAGCCAGGAGCCCCACGTCACACAGCACAATCTCCGGACTGGCGGACCGCATGAGGTCGGCCCCCGAACGCGGGTCGTGGGCGATCCCGACAACCGTGATGTCGGGCGCGCAGGCGAGCAGCGCGCCGAGGCACTGCGCGACCACGGGATGGTCGTCCACCAAGACCAGCGTGATCACGAGGGCACGCGCGCGGTGGCAGGAGGGGCGACCGACGCACCATGCACGTCCAATCCGGTTCTCGAGGCTTTGAACACCAGCGCACTCCGGAGGTTGACAGGCAAACCCGTCACTGATCTCGTATGCGCGCGATGCCCCCCCAGGGATCACATCGTCGTGTTTTTCGCGTCTCAGGACAGCGTGGCGAGTAGCCGCCTGGCCTCGGCGGCACCCGCGGCGGAGAAACCCGGGTCGGTGGCCAGCGCCTGCTCGAGGTGGTCCCGCGCGGCCGTCGGGTTGCCCAGCGCGGCCTCGATCGCACCCGCATGGTAGTGAAGAAGCGGATCGATCGAGCCGAGGCGCAGCGCTTCCTTCGAGTAACGCGCCGCCTCCTCGTGATCGCCTGATCGATGCAGGGCCCATGCGAGAGCGTCCGCGGCACGAACCGTTGGGGCCGCCTCGTAGGCGGCGGTGGCATGGCGCAGGGCGGTTGCGGGATCGCCGTGATCGGCCTCGAGCAGTGCGAGGTCCACGTCCACAATGGCTCCAGCGGCCTCCGCGAGCCGCACCTGCGCCCGGGCGAACTCATAGCTGCGGTCCGCCTGGTCGGCCTGCCCGGAAGCCGACTGCACATCGCCCAGAGCGACGATGTACTCGGGAAACGGAACGATCTCGACGGCGCGCTCGAGCAGTGAGGTCGCCGTGCTGAGGTCGCCGGCACCGATGGCGAGGCGCGCCTGACCGGCCAGGGCGGCGGCATGGTTGGGATCGAGCTGAAGCGCGCCAGCATACGCGTCGGCAGCCCCGGTTGGATCCCCGCTGTAGACCAGCAGGTTGCCGAGCAGTGAGCTGACGTACGCGCCATTCTCTGGAGCAAGCCCCGGCTCTTCGCTGGCTTGGCGCATCGCGGCCACCGCTGCGGGAAGCTGCCCTCGCAATTCGGCGAGATAGGAGACGCGGGCCAGCGTGGTGAGATCGACGCCGAGCCCGAGCATCTCGCCGGCGGCAGTCTGTGCCTCGTCGTACCGCCCAAGCTCGAGGAGTGCGTCGAACTCGGCCGCGCGAGCTGCAGCGAGCGATGGCGAGAGCTCGATCGCCGCTCGCGCGGTCACGAGCGCCTCTTCAAACTCGTGCTTGCCGAGCTGGATGCCGGCGATCCCCACAGTGGCGGACGCATCGCCCGGTTCGAGCCTGAGAGCTGTCTCAAAGGCCTCCGTGGCACGCGCGTAGAGCGACGCATCGGCCGTCTCCCGGACCCGCTGCACGAGGGCAAACCCCAGATCTCGGTGGGCCTCGGCGTCGGTCGCATCAGCGGTCACGCGCGTCTCGAGCTGCTCGATGAGGGCAACGGTCGGATCTGTCGGCCGTGGCGATCGCGAAGGCAACGGCGACGTGGGGTCGGCTGGGACCGTCAACAGGGGCGACGCGGCATCGGCACCGGAAGGCGTCACCGCTCGGCCGGTCGGCACGGCCACGGAACAGCCGGCGAGAAGCATGAGGAGTGCTCCGGCAAGGGCCACGAGGCGTGTGTTCCCGCTTGATCTCAGTGGTTCTCTCCCTGGACGCCCGGCACGTCTGCGCCGCGCCGGGGCTTGATGACGGATTCCTGCGCCGGAGTCGGGAACGGCCCGGGCAAAGCCCGGGCCGTCCGTCCCCTGGTGGATGCGATCACGGCACCGGGTTTGGACCCAGCTGGTGATGGATGTGCTCGTACCCCTGGTTCGGGGTCGACTGGTACGGGAACTGATCGAGGAATGGCGCGTCGTTTTCGTCGACGCCATCCCCTACCGCGTTGTTCGGCGTGAGGTTCGGCGTGAGCGAGCCATAGAAGCTGTTCACGACCGGGCCATAGCCATCGGCAACGGCACGAATCTCGATGTCGGTGACGTCGTCAAGGAGGCGTCGGCCGTTCGGGAACCCGCACAGGTCGGCTTCGAGAACGCCAAGCCGGCTCGGCGTGCCGCCACCGTCGACGCCGAAGACGCATGCTCCAGCGGCGTTGGGCTTGATGCCGGTATTGACCCGCAGCTCATCCGCGAGCGTCTTGCCCGTGTAGTTCAGGTTGATGGGACCGCCCACGTCCCGAAGGTCGAGGCCGGTCAGGAGAATCGCGACGAGGTCGTCGCGGCCGGTCGTGCGGGCGTCGGGAAGGGTCGGGTACAGGTAATTCACCAGCGCTGCGAGCTCCGGTGTCCGGTAGTACTTGGCGAACTCCTTGTCGCCGGCCGGCTTCTGGCTGTTCCAGTAGTCCTTCTTGACGCGCGGGATGATCACCTCATTGACGAGGGGGTTCCCGAGCCGGGATACCTGCTGCCACTTGCCGTAGGTATCGATCGAGCCATCCGAGCGCAGGACGCTGATCTTCTGGCGGCTCGCGGCGGCCCAGACGCCAAGGACGGCGTCGGGATCGTTCGGGCCCGTGGGAAGGGCGCGGTCACGGGTCAGCTGCTGGATGGGCACCTGGATGGCAATGCTGTTGACGTTGAAGCCGCCCACGCTGTCGACACCGGCCTCGGCGTCGAGGGGGAGCAGGTGTGCGCCGTTGAAGGGGCGCAGTCCGCCGAGGTCGAAGATCGAACCGGTATCGACGAAGAAGGAATCATCACGCTGACCGGCGAAGACCCTGGTGCCGTTGTCCAGCGTGTGGACGGCCTCCGCGCCCAGATTGGCTTCATAGTCGGGCGTCGAGCGCGGGCCTACGTTGGCCGGCGGTGTCTCGAGATGTGAGCCGATTCGCTTGCCGTTCTTCCAGACCTTGTACGTCTGGGGGACAAGCCAGTTCGGATCGTCGAGGCTTGTGATGGGGCCGTCGTTGTAGAGGTACGTCGGAATGCCAAAGGCGTTCTTGGCTTCGGTGTGCTTCTGGAAGCGGAAGTCGTAGTTGATGTCGCCCTTGCCGTCGCCATTGTTGTCGACGTGGATCTCATACCGGACCGCGTCGTCGAACGGGTAGAAGTTGGGACCACCGGCCGGTTCTTCGAACGGGATCCAGCTGGCGATGATCGTGAGGGTATCCGGCGCGTCCGGGCTGACGAAGGCGTAGACGTCAGTGTTGTCGGCGTTCGGATCGCCCCCGATGAGAGGCGCCTCGCGGTGGCTCGAGGCGAACACACCCGAGACGGAGCTTGCTGCGATCAGCAGCGCCCCCGTCACGGCGGCAGCCTTGGATCGATGGCTCATGGAGCACTCCTGGACACGGGGCCGGATCCGACATTGTGGATCGGATCGTTGGATACGACCTCGGCCTCGGGGAGATCGGGAGGCGACGTCTCCTTCATTAGGCGCTCGGGCCGCGCGACGGACTAGGATGAAAATCCGTCGCATGCACGCAATTTCAGTGACGCGACTGCGTGATGGCGCGGACCGCGCTGGCCGCGGACACAGGGGTGCCGCCATTCGCGAATGATCCCGAGCGTTGACAGGCTCGTATTCCCTTCGAGCCGAACGACCGCTGGAGCTCGAACCGTGGACAACGAACAGCAGGACACGCGCGCGACGCTTGCGCCCGGGGACGATGGACTCGAATCCGCTCATGGCCCAAGTGCCGATGCCGGGACAGAGCGTCTCGGGGATCGCCTGGTCATGATCCTCGAAGCCATGGTCGAAGGCATCCTGGTTGTGGACCGCCAGGGTCGCACGGTGATGACCAACGGGGCCTACGCGACCATGTTCGGCGGACCCGACGCCACGTTTGTCCCGGAGGACGAGCACGGTCCGCTGCCCGACGACGTGCATCCGCGCGAACAGGCCCGCGCGGGTCGTACGTTCATGCTGGAGTTCGCAGTTGACTCGCCAGACGGCGGATCAGCCGGCCGCCGCTGGTTCGAGGCGCGCGGTCAGGCAGCGGGTGCCGACCCTGATTGGGCGGGTCTGGTCGTCTTTCGCGACATCAGCGATCGTCGGGTCGGCGGCCTGCAGGAGCAATTCCTGGCGCGCGCCAGTCACGAGCTCCGAACGCCGCTCGCGGCCCTGAAGGCAAGCGTGCAGCTGCTCCTCCGGCGGCTCGACGAGACGGGCGGACGGGATGAACCGGCGGGGCGCCTCGCCATCGAAGCGCTCGCGCAGGCAGACGGTGTCAGCGATCTCGTCGATCGGCTGTTCGACCTCAGCCGCGTCACGGTCGGACGCTTCGACGTGGACCGCCGGCCCACCGATCTCGTTGCGATTGTGCGCCGCCTCGTCGGCACTGCTGCGGTCCTCGACGCCGCCCTCGCGGTGGAGCTCAGCGTTCCCCGCCGACCGGTCCTGGTCTTTGCGGACGGAGGGCGCATCGAACAGGTCCTCGTGGGGCTGCTGACGAACACCATCGTTCATGGAGCCGCCTCCCGCCTCGAGGTTCGCATCGACACGGACGGCGCCCACGTCACGATCACCATGGCGGACGACGGACGGGGCATCCCGTTGGCCGATCAGGAACGACTCTTCGCGGGGTTCTCCGTGGTCGGATCGACGGGTCGCACGAGTCGGGCGGGCCTGGGCCTCGGGTTGTACCTCGCGCGCGAGATCGTTTCGGCGCACGACGGATCCATCGACCTCGTCTCCGAGCCGGGCCGCGGCACGTCCGTGACAATCCGGCTGCCGAGAGAAATCCCACGGTCGAGCCGATGACATCCGCCGGGGAGCCGACAACGCTCCTGGTTGTCGAGGACCACGCCGCGATCGCGCACGCGCTCGCGGGGCTGCTGGACACGGAACCGGACATCCGCCTCGTCGGTGTCGCGACGAGCACGGCCGCCGCCGAGAAGCTGCTGGAATCCGCACGACCGGCGGTCGTGCTGTGCGACATCGTGCTCGACGACGCGGGGGGCGGATTCGATCTGCTCCGTCGATACGGCCGGCGGACGGCGTTCGTCATGTTAAGCGCTCACAGCTACCCCTCCTTCTATGCGCGTGCAGTGCAGGACGGGGCTGCAGGCTACGTGCTGAAGACGGCCGCCATGGAGGAGATAGTCGGCGAGATCCGGCGAGCAGCCATCGGCCCGCGAGTGCACACGTCGAGGACGCTCGAGCGGGCCCGACAGGCGACGCCTCCACCAACGGCCCGGGAGCTCGACATCATCATGCTCGTCGTCGAAGGTCTTCCCAACAAGGAGGTCGCCGTCCGGCTTGGGATGAGCGTGAAGACGATCGAGAGCCGGCTTCGGCTGCTGTTCGATCGGTACGACATCCAGAAGCGCACGCAGCTCGCCGCCCTTGCGCGTCGCGAGGGCTGGTCCCACACCCCGGATCGTTGACCCGATTGACGCAGGAGCGCCCCCGCCGCGGAAGTGCGCCCTCGCGCCCGGGTAGCAGACAGTTTCTTGACCGACTTCGCGAGCGGTGTAGCGTGGCCAGCCGAGGGGACTTCGCGGCGGAAGCATCAACCGCTTCGCTCAGGCGCGCTGAGCGTTCCGGTGCATCCGGACAGTCGGAACCCAGAGGGATCAAAGCTATCGATCGTCGCGGTGCAACTCGGCGGAGATTGCTGGACGACTCCCATGACTACCAAGGATTACAGGCAGCCCACGTCCGGAGTACGAGCGAGTTGACGTTCTATCTGACGATCTACCGCCCGCGTCCGAGGGGGTCTCGGGAGGTCGCGGTGGACCGGATCGTTCGTGGATCGTGGAGCCGACACTCAAATTCGAACTGAGGACCTGCTGTTTACGAAACAGCTGCTCTACCACTGAGCTATGTCGGCGCGACGCCGAGTATAGCGAGGGCTACAACGGGTGGCATGTGGGCCATCGGTACCGGGTGCCGAGCGGCGGACGTCGAGCTCAGGGCGCCTCGAAGCCGACGATCCGAACCTCGACCTCGCCCTCGGGAGGGCCGCTGAACCCAAGCATGAGCTCCGCCTCGCTGCCGGCCGCCAGGATGTCGACCGCCAGCTCGCTGGTCTCCTCGCTGCCCGCGACCGTGGCCGTGCCCTCGACGACGATCGCGACCGCAGCAGTACCGCCCTCGTTGCGCACCAGCAGCGGTACCAGCCAGCCACCATCCGGGCTTTCGACGGCCTCGTCCATCGTCACGGACGCGCGAATGACCGCGGGCCCGCCATTCGTGAGCCCGGTGACCAGCAGGTAACCGACCACGCCGACGACGAGCAGGACGCTCGCCATGAGGATCACCCACTCGAGCCAGTTGCGCTTCATGCGCTCGATCCCTTCCGCGCGCCCGTTTCCCCGCTGACGAGCAGCCGTGCGGCAGCGGAGCCAAAGGCCGCAAGGGTTCCGAGCATCACGACGTGACCGACCACCGCTTGAAGACCGAGCCCACCGACAAGATCGAACGCCCACAACAGCACGAACGAGACCACCAGCGCGATGCCGTACGCGGCGATCGTCTCCCCGAGCGGGGTGTCGAGCGGCCCACCGCCTCGGGCATCGAGCAAGGAGCCGCCACCACGACCACCCGGCAGGTCGACCACGAAGACAATCCCGAGGCTGATCACGAGCGTGGCCGCGACCGTCGCCAGCAGCAACCCGGCGTCTGCCTCGGCCCCGATGATCCGGACTTCATCGGTCGGCGCGACGTTCAGTGCAAACGTGAGCGCGCCACCCGCCGCGACAAGCAGCCGGCCCAGGGACCCGACCGGCTCCTGACCACCACCCTGCTCCGGCTCGCTGAGGACCGTCGCGGCAAGCGCCGTTCCGAAGGCGACCGGGATGGACAGCAGGGCGACTCGCCCGACGAGCGTCTGCGCTCCGAGCTCCGGCTCCAGGCGGCCAAGGACCGCGAGCATGGCGGCCGCGACGAGGATCGCGAGCCCCATGCCCTGCACGGTGTCGACAACCAGCTCGATCCATGACCGCTCGCTGCGGAAGCCGCTGACCGCGTTGAACCCGGCCACGATCGCCGCGGCGAGTCCGAACAGGAGCAGCAGCTTGAGCGGTGGCTGGGTCGTGCCGTGCTCCCACATCTCCATGGTCCACAGCAGGGGCAGTCCGACGAAGAGCCCGCCGACCGCTGCGCGGAGATGATCGCGAGCGGTCTGGGCGATGGAGCGGCCCGACCCACCGTCCGTCGTGGCGGCCGACTTCCTGCCCTGCTTCGTCATCTGCGTCGGACAGTGTCGCAGGTGCGCAGCACGTTCGACAGCTCGCCGCGAAGCGACAGGCGATGGTGTACCGTCCCTCGCCAGAACGGCCGGGGCAGGACCGTTCGATGTCCTGGGGGTGGCCAAGATCAGTGCCTGATTCGGAGACGAAGTCTCCCGCCACACGCTCGACCGACGACGCCGTCGCAGCGGTCCTGAGACGCGCGGGCGACGTCACCCCCGATGCCCGCGTCGTGTTCGAGGCGGTCCGGAGGGCCGACGGCAGCGTCGAGGACCTGCGCATCCGCCACGGCAATCGGGCGTACTGGCAGCTGTCCGGGCTGGATGGCGCCGCGGCGGTGGACCGGGCCCTGTCCGAGCTGGTGCCCGGGCTCGACTGGAGCCGCGGCCTGGCGGCCACCCTGCTTCGAGCAATCGAGTCCGGCCGCGACGTCGTCGACCGTGACATCGCGACCCCGGTCCAGAACGGTCCCCTCGCCGGCCAGGAGCGCCACTTCGAGGTCGAGCTCGCCGTGGTCGGCGACCACATGGCCGCCTCGTTCCGCGACATCACCGACCGGCTTGCGATGGAGGAGGACCTGCACACGACGCTTGCCCGGTTCGAGGCGCTCTTCGAGCAGCTACCGGTCGCCCTGATCCTCGTCGGCGCCGATCGATCCGTGCGACTGAACGACGCGGCCGTGGAGCTCTTCGGGCGCGATCGCGAGGAGATCGCCGCATCCGCGTTCCGCGAGGACGCCCCATGGGTGCCGCCTGATCAGCTCGAGCACGTTCGTGCGATGCGCGCCCGGATCGCTGCGGGCGGGGCCGCGGACCGCGTGCCGGCTGTCATCGTCCGGCCTGACGGGGAACGCCGGCAGCTCGAGGGAAGCTCGTTCACGGTTCGGACAGGGGATGGCCGGGTCGCGGGCAACGTGTCGGTGCTGCTCGACATGACCGAGCGCAGGGCGCTCGAATCGACAGCTTCGCCACGCCCAGAAGATGGAGGCGCTCGGCAGGCTTGCTGGTGGGATCGCCCACGATTTCAACAACGTCCTGATGGCGATCTCGGGCTACGCCGAGCTGCTGCACGCCGAGGTGGCGGCCGGCGAGGCGTCGATCGAGCTCACGGAGCACCTGCTGGAGTCGACCCGACGGGCGGTCGAGCTGACGGCCCGGCTCACGGCGTTCGCGCGCAAGGAGGCGAGCCGCCGCGAGCCGACCGATGTCGCGGCCACGATCCGCTCGATCCTGCCGCTCATCGGACGCCTCGCACCGGAGACCATCGAGGTCCTGACCGAGCTGCAGCCCGGTCGCCTCGTGCTGCTCGATCGCTCCGAATTCGAGCAGGCCATCGTCAATCTCGTCGTCAACGCGGTGGACGCCATGCCCGCCGGCGGCCGGCTGGTGATCGAGTCGTGTGACGTCGAGCTCGAGGAGGAGACGTCAGCCACGCACATTGGTCATCGGAGCGGGCCGCACTACTCGGTCAGCGTGAGCGACACCGGCGAAGGGATGGACGAGGCCACGCGGCGCCGCATGTTCGAGCCGTTCTTCACGACGAAGGGCGTCGGCGAAGGCTCCGGCCTTGGGCTGGCCATGGTCTTCGCCACGGTGGAGCGGGCCGGCGGCACGATCTCGGTCTACTCGGAGCCCGGTCACGGGACGGCCATCAAGCTCTACTTCCCACCCACCGACGACGCGCTTCGCGAGACGCCACCCGACCGCAGCCCGGCCGCGACCGGCGGCACTGAGCGGATCCTCCTGGTCGAGGACGACGACGGCGTCCGCGAGCTCGTCGCGCGAGTCCTGGGCGTTGCCGGCTATGACGTCAGGATCGCGACGCGACCATCCGAGGCGCTCGCCCTGGCCGAGACGAACCAATTCGACCTGCTCATGTCGGACGTCGTCATGCCCGAGATGACGGGCGACGAGGTGGCCCGCCGGCTGCGCGCCGTCCAGCCGGAGCTGCCCGTCGTGTTCATGTCCGGCTACAGCGAACGCAGCCTGGACTTCGCGCTCGGGCCGGCGGACGCGATGCTCCAGAAGCCGCTCAGCACCCGCGAGATCCGGCGCGTCGTGCGGGCGAGCCTCGACGCGACAGCCGCGGCCCAGCCTGGAACCTGAGGCCGATCCCTACCGGACGACCCGGTAGCGCAGGTGCGTCACGCCCTCCGACTCGATGACCCGGACCTGCTCGAGCGTGATCGGCTCGTCACCGATGTCGTCGAGCAGCCGAACGCCGCCGCCGAGCAGGACCGGTGCGATGGCCAGATTGATCTCGTCGAGCTTGCCGGACCGCAGCAGCTGCTTCGCGATGCTCGCGCCGGCGATCGACACGACCCTGTCGCCGGCTGCCTCCTGGGCCAGCTCGAGTGCGTGGTCCACGCCTTCTGGCACGAACCGGACGAGCGGGCTCCACTCGCCTTGTGTGGGCGGGTTGTGCGTCACGACAAAGATCGGCGCGTCGATGGGATGACCGCCCGCCCACCCGTTGGCGATGTCGAACGTCCGGCGGCCGCTCAGCCCGGCGCCGGCGGTGGCGTACCACTCCTCGACGATCGGCTTGCTGGCATCGGGGGGCTGGATATAGCGATCGAAGCGGTTGCGCTCTGGTCCGGCCGTCATCCAGGTGAACAGCGCCTCCCCGCCGCGACCGAGCGGAAGCTCCGGACCGTCATCGCGGCCCGCGATATATCCGTCGAGCGAGACGCTGAGATCGACGACGACCTTGCCCATGAAGCCTCCGTGTTGTGTGTGTGCCCCTGAGACTGCGGGCCGCGCTGCAACTCATCGCGGCCATGTCGAAATCGCGCCGGCCGGCCTCGACAGGTGGTGCGAGACTCCACTCGCCCAGCACGGAGGTTCCGATGAAGTACATGATCCTGATCCACAGCAACCCGTCCACGCGCCAGGACTGGGAGTCCTTCTCCGACGAGGAGCGCGAGGAAGGCTGGCGCATCTACGGCGCGATCGTTGAGGGACTCGTCCAGTCGGGCGAGCTCGTCGCGACGGAGGCGCTGGCAGACCCAGGCATGTCGCGGCGTATCCAGATCCGGGACGGCGTCCCGGTGGCGACGGACGGTCCCTTTGCCGAGGCAAAGGAGCACCTGGCCGGGTTCTTCCTCGTCGACTGCGAGTCCGAGCAGCGCGCCATCGAGATCGCGGGCAGCCTGCCCGAGGCGGAGTACGGCGTCATCGAGCTCCGGCCTGTCCTCCAGCTGGGCTCGCCCGACGCGTGACGGTCTCGGTCCCGATCGAGGACCTGCTGCGGGATCTCGCGCCGCAGGTCCTCGGTGTCCTGACGCGTCGGTTCGGCGACTTCGATGCGTGCGAGGACGCCGTGCAGGAGGCGTTGCTTGCAGCCTGCGGCACAGTGGCCTCCCGCGGGCGTGCCGGCGAACCCCACGGGGTGGCTGGTCACGGTCGCGATGCGCCGTCGCACCGAGGCGGTTCGAAGCGAGATCGCGCGCCGTCGTCGCGAGGAGACGGCGACCACGCTCGAGCCGGGCGCCGTGGACCCGGGGCCGCGTCCCGACGACACGCTGTCGCTCTTCCTGCTGTGCTGCCATCCGTCGCTGACCGCGGCGTCGCAGGTTGCCCTGACGCTGCGGGCTGTCGGCGGGCTCACCACGGGCGAGATCGCCCGGGCGCTGCTCGTCCCGGAGGCGACCGTCGGGCAGCGCATCAGCCGGGCGAAGGCCACGATCCGGGCGAGCGGCCTTCCGTTCGAGCTCCCGCCCGATGGCGAGCGATCGGAGCGGATGCGTGCCGTGCTCCACGTGCTGTACCTCGTCTTCACGGAGGGCTCCACGGCCAGCTCCGGGGAATCCCTCAACCGGGTGGAGCTGACCACCGAGGCGATCCGGCTGACGCGGCAGCTCCGGGCGCTGCTCCCCGACGATGGGGAGGTCGCCGGGCTGCTGGCACTCATGCTGCTCACCGACGCGCGGCGCGCGGCCAGGACCGGGCGTGACGGCGCGCTCATCCCGCTCGAGGACCAGGATCGGACCCGGTGGGACCGGCGGGCGATCGATGAGGGCGTCGCGCTCATCACCGAGTCCCTGGCCGCGCGCCCCCTCGGCCCGTACCAGGTGCAGGCCGCGATCGCCGCCGTCCACGACGAGGCGGCGCGGTTCAAGGACACGGACTGGGACGAGATCCTCGCCCTCTACGGCCTGCTGGAGCGGCTGGCACCCGGACCGATGGTCACGCTCAACCGGATCGTGGCACTGGCCATGGTGCACGGCGCGCGGGAAGGCCTGGAGGCGCTCGCCGCCGCCGAGGCGCAACCCGCGTTGGCGGGGCACCATCGGGTCCTCGCCGTTCGGGCGCACCTGCTCGAGCGTGCCGGCGACCTGGGGGCCGCCCGGGAGAGCTACCGGGAGGCAGCGCGCCGGACCTTGAGCGGGCCGGAGCAGCGCTACCTGCTGTCCAGGGCGCGCCGTGCCGGGTGAGCGGGCGACCGGCTACCCTGAACGCTCCATGACGACCGCAGAACGTGCGCCCGCGGACAGCCACGATGTCATCGAGGTCCGTGGGGCGCGCGAGAACAACCTCGCCAACGTCTCGCTCGACATCCCGAAGCGTCGCCTGACGGTCTTCACCGGCGTGTCGGGATCGGGCAAGTCGTCGCTCGTGTTCAGCACGATCGCGGCCGAGTCGCAACGGCTCATCAACGAGACCTACACGGCCTTCGTCCAGTCCTTCATGCCGAGCCTCGGCCGGCCTGACGTTGATGCCCTGCGCAACCTGAGCGCGGCGATCATCGTGGACCAGGAGCGGATGGGCGCGAACGCGCGCTCGACCGTCGGCACCGCCACCGACGCGCACACGATGCTGCGGATCCTGTTCAGCCGCCTGGGCCAGCCGCATGTCGGCCCATCCACCGCGTTCAGCTTCAACCTGCCGGACGGCATGTGCATGGCCTGCGAGGGGCTCGGTCGCGCGTCGGAGATCGACATCGACCAGATCGTCGACCCCGAACGCTCGCTCAACGAGGGCGCCATCACGGTCCCCCAGTTCTCGGTCGACAACTGGTACACCCAGACCTACATCAAGTCGGGCTTCATGGATCCCGACAAGAAGTTCAAGGACTTCACGCCCGAGGAGCGCCACGCACTGCTGCACCTCGAGGGAACGAAGGTGCGGGTCAACAACATCAACCTGACCTACGAGGGCCTGATCCCGAAGATCACGCGGATGTACCTCTCGAAGGACCGCGAGGCGATGCAGCCAGGGATCCGGGCGTTCGTGGACCGGGCCGTGACCTTCAGCACATGCCGGGAGTGCAACGGCGACCGGCTCAACCCGGCGGCGCTCTCGTCACGCATCGACGGCCGGAACATCGCCGACGTGTCGAAGATCCAGATCAGCGAGCTGGCCGAGTTCATCCGCGGGATCCCCGACCCCGGCGTCGCGCCGCTCCTTGCAACGCTGCGCGAGACGCTCGAGTCGCTGGTCGAGATCGGGCTTGGCTACCTGAGCCTCAACCGCGAGTCCGGAACGCTTTCGGGCGGCGAGGCCCAGCGGGTGAAGATGGTCCGCCATCTCGGCTCGAGCCTGACCGATGTCACGTACGTCTTCGACGAGCCCACGGTTGGCCTCCACCCGCACGACATCCGGCGCATGAACGATCTCCTGCTCCTGCTCCGCGACAAGGGCAACACCGTCCTCGTCGTCGAGCACAAGCCCGAGGTCATCCAGATCGCCGATCACATCGTGGACCTGGGACCGCACGCGGGCTCCGCGGGTGGCCAGCTCATGTATGCCGGCGACCTCGCGGGACTGCGCGCCTCCGGCACGCTCACCGGCCGGCACCTGGGCTACCGGGCACAGCTGCGCTCCAGTGTTCGAACGGCCGCCGGTCACATCCCGATCCGGAACGCGACCCGCCACAACCTGCGCGACGTGTCGGTCGACATCCCGCTGGGGGTCCTGACCGTGGTGACCGGCGTGGCGGGCTCCGGCAAGAGCTCGCTGATCCACGGCTACCTGCCGAAGCACGAGGGCGTCGTCGTGGTCGACCAGACCGCGATCAAGGGCTCGCGCCGGAGCAACCCCGCCACCTACACCGGGCTGCTGGACGTCCTTCGGACCGCGTTTGCCAAGGCCAACAAGGTGAGTGCGAGCCTGTTCAGCGCCAACTCCGAGGGCGCCTGCCCGAACTGCAACGGGCTCGGCCTCGTCTACACCGACCTCGCGATGATGGCCGGCGTCGCCTCGGTCTGCGAGGTGTGCGAGGGCCGCCGGTTCATGCCCGAGGTGCTCGAGCACAAGCTCCACGGCAAGGACATCAGCGAGGTGCTCGCCATGTCCGTGGCCGAGGCCCAGGCGTTCCTGCCGTCCGGGCCGGGGCGGGTCATCCTCGATCGGCTCGCCGACGTCGGTCTTGGCTACCTTGGGCTCGGCCAGCCGCTGACGACGCTGTCGGGCGGGGAGCGCCAGCGGCTCAAGCTGGCGATCCAGATGGCTCGCAAGGGCACGATCTACGTGCTCGACGAGCCGACCAGCGGGCTGCATCTCGCGGACGTCGACCGCCTGCTCGGGCTGCTCGACCAGCTCGTGGACGAGGGCAACACGGTCGTCGTGATCGAGCATCACCTCGCGGTCATGGTCCACGCGGACTGGCTGATCGACATCGGCCCGGGGGCGGGCCACGACGGTGGCACGATCGTGTTCGAGGGGACGCCTGCGGAGCTCGTGAGTCGCGGCGACTCCCTGACGGCAGAGCACCTGCGCGCCTACGTGTCGTGATGGCGGGCCGCCGGCGTTCGATCGGCGGCCACGTGCTCGTGATCGCGGCGGTTGCGGCGTGCAGCCCTGCGTCGGTGGCGACGCCCACGGCCACCGAGTCCCCCGGTGCGGGAGACAGTCACGCAGCGGCCGGCTCCACCGTCGTCGAGCGCTTCAGCACGAGCTGCTAGTCCTCGAGCGCTGCCTCGAGTGTCGCGTCCCTGTCCGCGGCGTAGTCGCTCCAGCGGACCGGGATCGATACATCGGGCTCGACGGCGAGGCTGTCGTCCTCCGGCGCGAACTCCCACGTCCGCGTGGCGATGTGGACCACGAGACCGCTGTGCGGCAGCCGGACCTCGCGGGCGTCGCCCCACAGGTTCGGTGCGGCGCCGGTGGGCTCCCCGACGAACACGATCCCGGGCTCGGCGGCGAGCTCGGTCGCGAAGTTGCCGGCGGCGGAGAAGGTCGACCGGCCGATAAGGATCACGACGGACCCCGGGGCTTCCTCGGCCTGGCGGCGCAGCGCGTCACGCAGCGGGCCGTAGGTGAAGTTGTCGCCGCCGGGGTTGCCCCGAATGTCGACGATCACGCGATCGACGGCGCCGTCCGCCAGTGCGCTTCTCACTTCCGAGGCGAGGCCGCTGATCGTGTCGCCCGAGGCCGTGCTCGACGTCACCTGGCGATACCCGACGTACAGCGCGTCACCGATGACCTCGGACCAGAAGGCCTCACCCCGATTGCGCAGGTAGCGCGGGCCTTCATCGTCCAGCGGCAGCGTGAGCGGCACGAGCGGGTAGAAGAGGTTCCGCCACTCGACCCATTCGCCGATCGGGATGGGGCTGGGCGTGAGCTCGGTCCGCTGCCCGGCATCATCTTCGAGGGTCAGCGCCGGGACGCCGTCGGGCAGGAGCCCGAGCCCGAAGAGCACCTCCGGCACGACGAGATAGCCCGGCAACCGGGCCCGCACCGTCCACTCGTTGTCCCGCGAGACGAGCGGCGTGACCGCCGCGGCGACCTCGTCGATCGAGCGTCCCCCGATCTCGACGACCCGCTGGCCAACCGTGTCGGTGACCGGGTCCATCGCGTCAACCACGTAGAGCCCTTCCTCGAACTGGTACAGGGCAAGCGGCCAGGCCGTCAGCCCCCGGTCGCCCTGCGCGAATGGGACGAGACCGGTGTGGCCGTCCCGGTCGCGCCCGCCAATGAGGCGCATGACCTCGACGAGGAACTCGTCATCCGACAGGGTGTCGGCACGATCGGCGAGGGCGGCGACGCGCGCCTCGAACGCGACGGGCTCCTCGCCGACGAACGGATCGGGATGGAGGGCGGTCAGTCGCTCGAGCAGGATCTCGAGGTCGCCCACACGAGACAGCGGAAGGGCGCTGGCCGACGGAGCGGGGGTGGCCGGGCTGCGCGCGGTCGTCCGTGGGGCCGTGGAGCTCGCGGGCGGAGTGCCGCCGCAGCCCGCCACTGTCAGAAGCCCGACCAGCGCAGCCAGCACCGCGCGCAGTCGGCGCCGTCCGGGGGTCGTGCGGGTGGGGGCCGCCATGTGGCGTGAGACGACCGGCCACCCCACCTGGTTCCGTCAGGCGCGGCGTCGGCGCCCTGGACGCAGCCGGTCGGCGAGGAGCAGGACGACATCGGCCGCCAACAGCGCCACGCCGCCGACGGCCAGCGCGCGCTCGAGAACCGGCGAGGGTCCGTCACCCCGTGGCGGCAGCGGCACGAGGTCGGCAACACCCGGGTGCTGCGGCTCCTCGCCCAGTCGGCGGGAGAGGATGTCGCGCTCGATCTGGAGCCGCTCGCGGTACACCGTCTCCCACTCGTCGAAGGGCACCTCCAGTCGCGCGAGCTTGCTGTCGAGCTCGTGGAGTCCCGTCCGGACCGCATCGACCTCCATGTCAGCCTCGCCATCCCGGGCGATGGCAACGATCTCGTCCTCGATCCGTTGCGCTTCGGCGCTGGTCGTCAGGTACGCCGGCGAATGGGTCAGCTGGGATGCGATGGCGGCCCGAGCACGGGCCGTGGCCTGCTTCGTGCCGGAGATCGCCACGTCGGACGGATAGACGAGGACCTCGAGCTCCCGTCCGCCCAGCACCATGAGCGTGTCGGGGACGAGCCCGCCGAGCGCCTTGCCCGCGACGGCATCGAGGAGCCGTGGCGGGACGGACAGGATGGCCGGGGCCGGACGCGGCGCGACATCGAGCTCGGCCTGGTCGAGCACGTCCTCGAGATCCTTGAGCACGTGGTCATAGCCGCCCGGCTTCACGACGACCGGGACGTGGGCGTCCTCCCAGCGCTTGATCATGCTGCGCACCTTCCGGAACAACGATGCGCCGGCGAGGATCACGATGGTCACCGCCAGCACGAGCGTGAACGGGTAGCCGCGGAGGACGGCCGTGATGAGACCCGTGCCGCTCGGCCGCGTGTCCTTCTCCATGACGAAGATCGCCGCGACGCCGATCACCAGCGGGATGAGCAACGCCAGCCCGAGCATGATCAGCCGGACGATTCCCTCGTCGATGAAGTCGGGCACGGGGACGAAGGCGAGGACGAGGGTGCCGATGTCGGGGAAGATGATTCCGACGAGCGTCACGACCCAGAGGAGCGACCCGAGCGCGATCACGAGCAGGAGCGTCTGCTTGCTGCCCGCGACCTTGCCGAACAGCAGGATCGTCGCCCAACCGAGGGCGCTGTTGAGGAGCTTGCCGGCGAACCGGCCGACCATTGCGAAGAGCGGTCCGATGAGTGCCATGCGCGAACGATGCCGGGCCGTCCACGCTGGCGCGGCGACGCGCGCGGCCCGAGCTGCTTGCAGTTGCGCTGCAAGCGGGCCGGGCGGTCAGCGTTGGCGGCCCTCCCGGAGCATCTCGATGGACTTGGCGATCCGCCGCTGCCGCGTCTCGTCGGTCTTTGCGCCCGTGATCTGCAGGACGTGCCACGACTTGTTGCTGTACGACATCCCGTCCCACGTCGCGCGCGCGGCGGGCTCCACCTCGAGCGCGGCCGCGAAGTCGTCCGGAACCTCGACCACGCGTGGCGCGGTGTCGAGCTCGATGTCGACATCGATCGCGTCGCCCCCGGACAATCCTCCGGCTGCACGGTGCTCGGCGCTCACGCCCACCCAGTACTCCCCGCCCATGACCGCAATGGTGTTGCGGTAGGTGTACCCGTTGACCGTGACGAGCACCTTCGGGCGCTTGCCGCTGCCGAGCGCCTCGACGACCTCGTCCGGCACGCGGATCCCCGTGGTGTTGCCATCGCCCTGGTAGAGGGTGGTCTGGAAGCGCATCGAGAAGCTCCTGGTCGGCAGGTGGGCGTGTCCTGCGTATGGTGCCTGCTCGAAACCCTGGACAGCGTTAGAACACCGGTGCGCTGGGCCGAAGAACTGCAAGGCCGGATGCGGACCGCGGCCGAGTCATGACGAAGAAGGACGACACCAGCCTGCGCGAGGAGGACGTCCGCGAGGAGCACCTCGACGGCGGTCCGGCCGGCCTGGGCGGTCCCGGCGGCTGACCCGCCACCGGGGTGGTCAGCGGCTCATCGACCGGTAGCGTCGGAGCGACAGCGGACCGAACACGGCGATGAAGACGAGCACCCACACGATCGTGACGAGCGCGGGCTCCGTCGTCGCGAGGCTCGTCGATGTGGCCGGATTGGGGTTGCCCCACAGGTCGCGCAGGGCAGCGGTGAGCGTGCTCGTCGGGTTCCACTCGGCGATGACCTGGAGCCAGGAGGGCAACGTCGTGAGCGGCACGAACACGTTCGAGATGAACGTGATCGGGAACAGCACCGTGAAGATGGCCTGCTGCGCGACCTCGACCGTCGGGACGTTGAGCCCGAGCCAGACGCCCAGCCAGGTCATCCCGTAGGCAAAGAACAGCAGCAGCCCGATGCCGAGCACGAGGTTGACGAGCGAGTCGACCCGCCAGCCCACGACGAAGCCGGTGATCATCAGGACGATGAGGATGCCGCCGTTGTAGACGACGTCGGCGACGGTCCGACCCGTCACGACCGCCGAACGCGACATCGGCAACGACCGGAACCGGTCGACGATGCCCTTGTTGACGTCATCGGTCATGCCGATCGCCGTCGTGCCTGCGGCAAAGACGATCGTCTGGGCAAAGATGCCCGGCATGAAGAAGTCGACGTAGCCGCCTGGGATCTGGCTGCCGATCGCGCCGCCGAACACGTACACGAACAAGAGCACGAACATGATCGACTGGAGGATCGCGAATATCGCCAGCTCCGGGATCCTGGGCACGCGCTTGAGGTTGCGCCAGCCGACGAGCAGGGCGTCGGTCAGGGCCTGGTTGCGGCCCCCGCCGCGTGCGCTGCTGGTGGTCGCGGTCATGCGGCAGTCCCCGTTGCGTCTGCGCTCTTCACTTCCTCGGCCGCGTGCCCGGTCAGCGACAGGAACACGTCATCGAGCGTCGGGCGTCGGAGTGCGATGTCGTCGATGTGGATCCCGGCTTCATCGAAGTCACGGACGATGCGGACCAGCGTCTGCGCACCGTCACCGGCCGGGACCGTGAGCCGCCGGGTGTGCTCGTCGAGCGTGGACTCGACGCCGTCCCGGTGCAGCAGCGTGCGTGCTCCGTCGATCGAGGCGCGGTCGCGGACCACCACCTCGATCCGCTCGCCGCCCACCTGCGACTTCAGCTGGTCAGCCGTGCCGCGGGCGATGATCTTGCCGTGGTCGACGACGGCGATGGTGTCCGCCAGCTCGTCGGCCTCCTCGAGGTACTGCGTGGTCAGCAGGAGCGTGGCGCCGCCACGGACCAGCTCGCGGATCACGTCCCACATGCCGAGGCGGCTGCGTGGGTCGAGGCCGGTCGTCGGCTCGTCGAGGATGAGCAGCCGCGGCCGGCCGATCAGGGCGCTTGCCAGGTCGAGCCGGCGGCGCATGCCGCCCGAGTAGGTCTTCACGACCCGGTCCTTGGCGTCCACGAGGTCAAACTGCTCGAGCAGCTCGGTCGCCCGCGCTCGGGCCTCCTTCGAGCTGAGCTGGTACAGCCGGCCGAACAGCCACAGGTTCTCGCTGCCGGTCAGGTTCTCGTCGACGGCGGCGTACTGGCCGGACAGGCCGATGACGCGACGGATCTCGTCGGGCTGGCGGACGACGTCGAAGCCGGCCACGGTCGCGCGCCCCGCGTCAGGCTTCAGGAGCGTCGCGAGAATGCGAACCGCTGTCGTCTTGCCGGCACCGTTCGGTCCGAGCAGCCCCAGCACGGAGCCCTCGGCGACCTCGAGGTCGATGCCATCGAGCGCGCGGACCTCGCTCTTGCGGCCCTTGTAGATCTTGACGAGGCCCTCGGCCGAAATCGCGTTCATGCTTCCCCCGCTGGGTCAGGGACGCGCCGGATCGCCCGATCGCGTCGGAGCACATGGGCGGATCCGCGTTCGGCGCGTGTAGCCGATGCATCCACCCGCAAGCCGGGTCGGACAGTGGACGGAACCCGGGGTCGGGAGTCTAGCAGCGGCGGGCATCGGCGGAAAGGCCCGGACCAGTGCGTGCCGGCCCTAGTCAAGCCGCCGACCTGGGCCTGCTGCCGCCCCGGCGACCTCGGCAAGACGACCCTCCAGAAAGCGCCGTTCCGTGGCATTCGTGGCGAGCGCGGCCGCCCGCTCATATCCGGCAGCAGCCTCCGACCAGCGTTCGAGGCGCCGCAGCAGGTCTGCACGGGCAGCGTGGAGGTAGACGTAGTCGTCGAGGCGACCGTCCGCCGCGAGCCCGTCGATCATCGCCAGCCCCACTGCCGGCCCGTCCTGCTTCGCGACGGCAACCGCGAGATTCAGCTCGACGACCGGTGACGGCGTCATGCCAAGCAGCTCCCGGTAGAGGAGCACGATCTGCGCCCAATCCGTCGCCTCGGGGCTGGTTGCATCGTCATGGACGGCGGCGATCGCGGCCTGAACCTGGTACGGACCGGCGCGACCGAACGCCAGCGCCCGCTCGAGGAGGGTCCGACCCTCGCCGATCTGGGCATGGTCCCAGGTCGTCCGATCCTGGTCGTCGAGCAGGACGAGGCTTCCATCCGGTCCGGTCCGCGCCTCACGGCGAGCGTCATGCAGGAGCATGAGCGCAAGCAGCCCGAGCGTCTCCGGCTCGTCCGGCAGCAGGGAGGCGACGAGCCGCGCGAGCCTGATCGCTTCTCCGCACAGCTCCCGCCGGACAAGGGCATCACCCATCGCGGCCGTGTGGCCCTCATTGAAGACGAGGTAGAGCACATGGAGCACGCCATCGAGCCGCTCCGGCAGGAGCTCCGCCGGTGGCACGCGGTACGGGATGCCGGCGTCGCGGATCTTGCGCTTGGCGCGAACCAGCCGCTGGGCGAGCGTCGGCTCGGGCACGAGGAACGCCCGGGCAATCTCCGGGGTCGTCAGGCCACCAAGGGTTCGCAGGGTCAGGGCGACGCGGGCATCCATGGCGAGCGCCGGATGGCAGCAGGTGAAGATGAGGCGCAGTCGGTCATCGACGAGGGGCATGGCTTCGTCTCCCGCGACCCCGTGTCCCGCTCCGAACCCGGCCTCGGTCTCGAGGACGACGTCGCGCCGCAGCTCGTCCGTCTTCTCGACGAGCCGCCTGCGGCGTCGAATCCGGTCGATGGCCCGGTTGCGGGCCGTCGTCGTGATCCATGCCCCCGGGTTGCGCGGGACTCCGTCACGCGGCCATGTCTCGAGCGCCGCGACGAAGGCCTCCTGGACCGCCTCCTCCGCGAGATCGAAATCGCCCAGGACGCGGATGAGCGTCGCGACCGCCCGTCCGGATTCCTCCCGGAACAGGCGGTCGACGAGCTCGCGTGCCGCGACCGGCTCGGCGTCGGTATCGGCTTCGATGAGCGGACCCTCAGTTGGCGACGGCGGCAGCGGCCGGGTCGGCCATCATCGCCTCGAAGTCGACGATCGGACGGACCTCGATCGAGCCTCGCTGGGCACCGGGGATCCGGGCGGCGATGTCGATCGCGTCGTCCAGGTCCTTCGCCTCGACCAGGTAGTAGCCACCCAGGCTCTCCTTGGTCTCGGCGAATGGGCCATCGGTCGTGAGCGTCTGCCCGTCGCGAACGCGGACGGTGGTTGCCGTGACGATCGGCTGGAGGGCCTCGCCCCCGATGAACGCGCCACGCTGGCGGGCGTGCTCGCCGAAGGCGTTGTATGCCTCGATCTCCTGACCGATCTCCTCCGGCGTCGGCTGGCTCGTGGGCTCGGGACCATAGATGAGCAGCAGGTACTTCATGGCGCGGACCTCCTTGGTGCGGTCGCATCCGGTGCGGCCGTCATCCCCACGACGAACGGCCCGGCCCGGAATCGACAGGTGCGGACTGTACGCCTCACATGACCCTGACGACGCATCGGGTTGGCCGGTGCCGTCCCGGCCGCTATCGTGTCGGTCATGCCACCGCGCAAGGAAGTGCTCGAGGTCGCGGGCCGCGAGGTCACGATCAGCAACCCGGACAAGGTCTACTTCCCCAAGACCGGACAGACGAAGCTCGATCTCGCGCAGTACTTCCTCGCGGTCGCCGATGGGGCACTGACCGGCGTCCGCGGCCGGCCCATGGCGCTCAAGCGGTTCGTCGATGGCGCGGAGAAGGAGCCGTTCTTCCAGAAGCGCGCGCCCGACAACCGTCCCGAGTGGCTGCGCGTCGCCACGCTGACGTTCCCGTCGGGTCGAACCGCCGACGAGGTGGTCGTCGACGACGCGGCCGGGCTGCTCTGGGTGGCGAATCTCGGCTGCATGGATCTCAACCCGCATCCGGTGCGGGCCGAGGACCTCGATCACCCCGACGAGCTGCGCGTCGATCTCGACCCCGTCCCCGGCGTGCCCTGGTCGCAGGTGCGCGAGGTGGCTCTTGTGTGTCGAGAGGCCCTCGAGGCAGTCGGGCTGGTCGGCTGGCCGAAGACGTCCGGCTCGCGCGGCATCCACGTCAACGTCCGGATCGAGCCGCGCTGGACGTACGGCGAGGTTCGCCGCGCGGCGCTGGCCCTGGCCCGGGACGTGGAGCGGCGGGCCCCGTCGATCGCCACCTCGAAATGGTGGAAGGAGGAGCGCCACGGCGTCTTCCTCGACTACAACCAGAACGCGAAGGACCGGACGGTCGCGTCCGCGTACTCAGTACGGCCGTTGCCGGACGCCCGGGTGTCCTTCCCGCTCCGCTGGGACGAGGTCGCCGACGTCGAGGCGGAGGACTTCACGATGGCCACGGTGCCCGCCCTCTACGCCGAGCGCGGCGATGCCGGTGCGGGGATCGATGCGGCGGTCGGGTCGCTGGACGCGCTGCTCGAGCTGAGCGAGCGACACGAGGCAGAAGGCCTGGGTGACGCGCCGTGGCCACCGAACTATGCGAAGCAGGAGGGCGAGCCGCCGCGGGTCCAGCCATCACGCAAGCGTCGCGCCGACACCGAGTACGAGGGGCGGGGCAAGGATGGAAGCCCACCGCCCGAGATCATGGAGGCGCGCCGTCGAGCGGTCGAAGCCGGCGATCCGAATGCAGGCCTCCCCACCGAGTGGGAGGGCACCCGTCCGACGCCGACCGGCCGGCGCAAGTCCTCGATCCCGGTGATCGAGATCGCGCGGGCCGCGACCAAGGCGGAGGTCAACGACGGCCTGGAGCGCTGGAAGGCGCGCCACCCGGAAGCGGCGGCGCATCTCGAGCCAGCTGACATCCTCACCGACGGGATGCGCGGCCGCGCCTACGTCTGGTACCGGCTCCGGGTCAACCTGATCCACGTCCCCGAGGAGCTCCGGCCGAAGCAGGAGCCGCTCGATCCGGACTACAACCCGTGGGAGGGCTACGAATGGCCGGACCAGTCGGGCCAGGCGGAACGAGCCCCGCGCAAGAAGGCGACCTGACCCCGCGCGAGCCGCGCCCCGAGGTCATGTGCCGAAGATCTGCTCGAGCAGGTACGGCGGCGTGACCTCGAGCTGGTCGTAGCGGCAGCTCTCCGGCTGGCGGTCGGGGCGCCAGCGCTTGAAGGTCGTCGCGTGGCGGAAGCGATCGCCCTGGAGGTGGTCGTACGCCACCTCGACCACTCGTTCGGCTCGCAGCGGCTCCCACGACAGGTCCTTGCCGCGGTTCCAGCGCGAGGTCGCGCCCGGGAGCCGCTGGCCCGACGCGTCGGCCGCCCCGGCCTGTGCCCATTCGGCCCATTCGCCCCACGGGTGACCCTCGAGCGCGTTCGCCCGCAGCGGCTCGAGCTCCTCGACGAGCGCCGCGCGACGGTCCCAGGTGAACGACGACGTGATCCCGACGTGATGGAGGCTGCCCTCGTCGTCGAACAGCCCCAGCAGCAGCGACCCGACGTGCGTTCCCGGACCGTTCTTGTGCCACCGAAAGCCGGCCACGACGCAGTCGGCCGTGCGCTGGTGCTTGATCTTGAGCATGGCCCGCTTGCCCGGCTGGTAGCCCGCGTTCAGCCTCTTCGCAATCACGCCATCCAGCCCGGCTCCCTCGAACCGATCGAACCAGTCGGCCGCAAGCGCCCGATCGGTCGTCGCCGGCGTGAGATGGACCGGCGCCGCGGCACTCCCGAGCACGTCCTCGAGCCGCGCTCGCCGCTCCACCTGCGGCACCGCTCGAAGGTCCTCGTCGCCGAGCGCCAGGAGGTCCCAGGCGATGAACGAGGCCGGTGTCTCGGCGGCCAGCATCTTCACGCGGGACGCGGCCGGATGGATCCGCAGCAGCAACGATTCGAAGGCGAGCGCGCCGTCCTGCGCGATCACGACCTCGCCGTCGAGCACGCAGCGTTCCGGCAGCGCGGCCCGCAACGGGTCGGCCAGCTCCGGAAAGTAGCGATCGAGCGGCTTCAGGTCGCGTGACTGCGTGTAGACCGAGTCGCCGTCACGGAAGACGAGCGCGCGAAAGCCGTCCCATTTCGGCTCGAAGAGCCAGCCGTCGTCCGATGGAAGCGCGTCGACGGCCTTGGCGAGCATCGGCTCGACAGGTGGTTCGAAGGGCAGTGCCATGGCTCGAACCTTACCGCGCGCCCATGCTCACGGCAGCGTCGCGAGTGCCGCCTTCGCACGCTCACGGGACAGGTTCCACGCCGCCGGACTGGTCCATGCCGGCCGCCCGGTCAACTCGCGGTGACGCTGTCGAAGCTCGGCGAGGACCTCGCTGCGTCGCGCCTCGTCGAGCCGCGGCAGCGCCTCCACCATGACCGGCACTGCGTCGTCCCCAAGTGCGCCGAGATAGCGGGTATCCAGCCCTGCGAACCCATCGGCCGGCACGAGACCCGGGTCGAGCCCCCGCTCGATGTTGCGGCTCGCGACGAAGGCGGCGGGCGCGAGCGCGTTGATGGCGAGGAGCGCCACGAGCCCGATGCCGACGAGGCCGTGGCCAAGCCAGCGCATCCGGTCTCGAATGAGCAGCAACCCCGCCAGCCCCAGCGCGCCGGCGAGGGCGACGATCGCGGCTGCAACGTAGAACCGCAGCTCGGTCCAGCCGTAGGCGAGCTGGTAGAGGTCGAGCCGCTGCCAGGCCGACACGAGCACGACCAGGGTCAGCGCCACGAGCGTGACGGCCGCCCCTACGTAGGCACGAGTGCGGCCGGCCGCCAGCACCTCGAGCACGACCAGGAGGCCACCGGCCAGGCAGGCCGCGGCCACGAGCTCGAAGAAGCCACGCCGCGCGTAGTCGCTGTACGTCATGCCGGCCGCCGCCAGCGTGTCGAGGCCACCGAAGAGGTACGCGACCTGGAGCGCGACGAATGCGCCCGACACCAGGTTGACCAGGACCAGCACGGTGACCGCCTCGGGAACCCCCAGCGGCCGCGGCCGCGACACCGACTGCCAGCCGGCCGCCGCGCCGAGCGAGGCAGCGGCCATCTGCGGGACGCCGTTGGCGGCGACGCTCAGCAAGCCGGCCGCGAGCCACGCACACGCGAGCATGAACACCACCCGGCCCGGCAGCTCCCCGAGATCGATGCTGAGCCCGAGCAGGTCGTCCATCGAACGCCGGAAGATCGGGTCGGCGGAGGCAAACAGGACCGCAAAGAGGATCGCGATCGGAAGCCCGATCAGGAGCCCGCGCCCGATGGGCGCAACGGACGCCGGCAGCCGCCGCGGCATGCCATGGAGTGGCCGAGCCGCCCGGAGCGTGGGGCCGGCGGCGGTCAGGACGGCAGCGATGGCGAGGGTCGCCAGCCCCGCAACGATGTCCGCGCCACGCCGCGTGACCGGCACCCCGGACATCGCCACGGCCGTCGCGCCCGTGAAGCCGAGCGCGGCCAGCGTGTCGAGCACGATCAGGAGCCGGTCGCCCGACAGAGCGACGAACGCGGCACAGGTCATCGCGGCAACGGGCAGCCAGGCGTCGAGCGGATCGGGCGCCGTGCCACGACGGCGCACGAGCCAGGCCAGGACGAGGGTTGCCGCGACTGCAACGGGCACGTTGATCCCGAGCGCGGGACCGTCGAACAGCACCTCGGCCATGATCCCGAGGCACAGGCCGGCGAGCAGGACGAGGCGGGCAGCGGATCGATCCATGGAGTCCTCCGGGAGGCCGAGTGCCGGGGCTGAACCGGTCGGCCATAGCACTGACGGCCGGCTCCCGACGGCTGTTGCGGTGGGGACCGGTTCCGGAACCCTGCGGGCGGGCCCGGCGTCAGTGCGATGCCGCGGCGGCCGCCGGCCGTCGCGCGCCACGGAGGACTGGCACATGCACACGATCCGAGGGATCGGCGGAGCCCGCAGCTCGGCCATCCTGGCGTTCCTCCTCATCGCACTTCTGATCGCCGCCTGTGGCGGGAGCTCGTCGGCCGGGGCCAGCCCAGGCTCCCTCGACGCGGCCGGCGGCGAAGCCGCTGCTCCGGGCGCAAGCGCGGCACCCGGGCGCGGCGAGGGCACCGGCAACGGCCAGGCGCCTGCACCGACCGGCGGCCCGGACAACCCGGACGGGCTTGGGGCCGCGCTCGACGCGAAGATCATCCGGACCGGCACGATGGACCTCGAGGTCACCGACCTCAACAAGGCCGTCAGCGCGGCGCGCAGCGCGATCCTCGGCATGGGCGGCTACGTCGGCGCGTCGAGCACCTCGAACATCGACGACCAGCCGTACGCCGAGATCACCTATCGAATCCCGGTGGATCGCTGGGAGGATGCCCTCGACACGCTGCGCGGCCTGAACGGGCTGACGAACAAGGTCGTCGCCGAGCAGACGCAGGCGGTCGACGTCACGGGACAGGTTGTCGACCTCGAAGCGCGGATCCGGAACCTGCAGGCGAGCGAGACGGCGCTGCAGACGATCGCATCCAGCGCGACGCGGGTCACCGATCTTCTCGAGATCCAGGCGCAGATCACGCAGGTCCGCGGCGAGATCGAGCAGCTCGAGGCACAGCGCAACGACCTGGGCGACCGAACCGCGTACGGCACGATGACGGCCCGCTTCGGGCTGCCGGCAGTGTCGGTGATCGAGGTCCAGGCCGAGGGCTGGGACGCGGGCACGATCTTCGCCGAGGCGAGTGCGAGCCTCGTTGGCCTGCTCCAGACCCTCGCCGGGGCAGGCATCTGGCTCGTCATCGTGTGGGTCCCGGTGATCCTGATCGTGTCGCTGATCGTCGGGCTCTTCGCCTGGCTGCTGCGACGGTTCGGCGTCATCGAGCGCCCGCTTCGACCGGCACCGCAGGCGCGCGCCGGAGAGTAGTCAGGGCCGGGCTGGCCGGTCGTCCCGTGCGGTGCGTGGCACCATGCCGGGGTGACCGACCAGCCCTCCCGTTACGACCGGATCGCCGAGGGCTACGCTCGCTGGTGGGCACCGGTCCTCGCCCCGAGCGCTCGCGCGCTGCTCGACCGCTTCGGGACTGAGCTCGACTCGGGGGCGCCGCGGCTCCTCGATGTGGGCTGCGGAACCGGCACGCTGACCCTCGCCGCGTTGGAGCGGTGGCCGGCGGTCCGCGTCGATGCGATCGATGCGTCACGAGAGATGGTCGCGGCCACGGAACGGGCTGTCGGCACGCCCCCGCTGGCGGCCACGGAACGGTGTACCGGCACCACCGCGTTCGCGGACGAGCTCCCCTTCCCTGACGACACGTTTGATGCCGCGATGTCATCGTTCGTGCTCCAGCTCGTACCGAACCGCTCCCGGGCACTGCGCGAGATCCGGCGCGTCCTCCGGCCGGGCGCCCGGCTCGCCTACGTCACGTGGGTCTGGGATGACCGATCGTGGCGACCGGACGAGATCCTCGACGACGTGCTCGACGACCTCGACATCGGTGCCCGCGACGACGAGCGGGTCTACGGTGCCTCGGCCGGGGACCTGCCCTCAGCCGAGTCCGCCGCAGCCGGCATGCGCAGCGCGGGCTTTCGGGACGTTCGCGCCGAGGCAGCCCGGCTCCGCCACCAGTTCGACGCCCGGTCGTACACCGACTTCGTGGTCGAGTTCGACGAAGCCGACCTCGTGGCCACGCTCGAGCCGTCCTTGAGGGAGCGGCTCGTGGCCGAGCTCACGGCCCGGCTCGGACGCCTGCAGGCCAGGGACCTGGTGCTCGAGACACCGATCGCGTACGCGACCGGCCGCAAGCCCAGCCGGTAGGTCGAGCTAGCTGGCCGCGTCCTCGGTCGAGGCGCCAGCCTCGTCGCCCGCGGTCTCGCCCTCGGCGGCACCTTCGGCGCCCTCCGCGGCCTCTTCGCCTTCGGCGGCCTCCGGCGCAGCCTCCTCGACCTCGACGCGCGGCCGCTGGACGGTAGCGATGATCTCGTCGGGATCGGTCAGCAGCGTGACGTCACCGGGGATCTCGAGGTCGGCCACCTTGATCGTGCCGTCGAAGTCGACCAGCGACTCGACCGAGTACTCGATCGACTGCGGCAGGTGGTCAGGCAGGGCCCTGACGCGGATCGTCTCGCTCGGGTGCAGCAGCGTGCCGCCGAGGTTCGCGACGGCCGGCGACTCGCCAGTTGCGACCAGCCGGACATCGACCGTCAGCTCCTCGGTCATGCGCACCGCGAACAGGTCGACGTGGAGCGGCCGGCGGTTCACCGGGTGGACCTGGACGTGCTGGACGAGCACCGGCTTGGCCTTCTTGCCGTCGACCGACAGGTCGATCAGGGCGTTCGGACCCACGCGCCGGCGAAGCAGCTCGAAGTCGTGCGTGTCGACCGTGACGTTCGACGAGTCGAGGCCGTGGCCGAAGACGACGGCCGGCAGGCGACCTTCCTTGCGGAGCCGGTTCACGGCCTTGCCGGTGACGTCGCGGTTGGCGGCGTCCAGCGTCGGGCGGGCGGTAGCCATCGTGTTGTTCGAAACCTCGGATTCGTGGTGACTGTCGGGTTGCGGGGGCTGCGACTCGCCGGCAGAAGCACGCAGGCGGGCGCCCGGATCGGCCCGTAGGGTACCACGGGTCCCTCGCGGCGGGCCCACGGCCGCGGGCGGGCGAGACAAGAGTCCTGCCCGTGATGACAGTTCGCGGCATGTCTGCCGCCGGTCGCGCCCGGACAACGAGTCCTGCCCGTGATGACGGTTCGCGGCATATCTGCGCCGGCGTTCGCGCCGCCACTGCGACTCAGGGTGATGCCGCGAACACTCATCACCGCGAGAGGTGCCTTCCGGCGGCACGCGGCGACAGGCCCGGTGGAGGCGACCGGCAGGGGTTGCCGCCGCCACGGAACGCGCGAATCGGGCGGCACGCTCACCCGGTGTAGCATCGCGGCCATGGCTGCCACGATCCTGATCGTCGAGGATGAGCACGCCGTCGCACGCGGGATCCAGTACGCGCTCCAGCAGGAGGGCTACCAGGTTGCGGTGGCGCGATCGGGTGAAGAGGGGCTGGACTTCGCCACGAACCAGGCGCCCGACCTCGTCGTGCTCGACGTCCGTCTCCCCGGCATGGACGGGTTCGAGGTCCTGCGCAGGCTTCGAGCTGCCGGCTCCAAGGCGCCCGTGCTGGTGCTCACGGCGCGTGACGATGAGGTCGACAAGGTGATCGGGCTCGAGCTCGGTGCCGACGACTACATGACCAAGCCGTTCGGGCTGCGCGAGCTGATGAGCCGGATCAAGGCGATGCTGCGACGCGCCTACGGCGACCTGGCCGACGCGGCCGGCGGCCGGGTGATCCGTCACGGCGACCTCGTGATCGACCTGGAGCGCCGGCGCGTCCAGCGCGGCCCGCGGCGGATCGCCCTGACCCCGACCGAGTTCGAGATCCTGCGCCACCTCGCCACGCGCCCCGGCCGCGTCTACACCCGCTGGCGAGCTGCTCGAGCTGCTCCGCGACTACGAGGCGCTCGACCAGGACGAGAAGACGATCAACGTCCACGTCAGCCACCTGCGTGACAAGATCGAGGACGATCCTGCCTCGCCGGCATTTGTCATGACGGTGCGTGGTGTCGGCTACGCCTTCGCCGAGCGCTGACCCCGCGGGTCCGGGTCTGATCGCCGCGCCGCGCGGCCGGAGGTTCGCGCCGAGCACGTTCCAGGGCCGTCTCACCGTGGCATTCGTCCTGCTCATCGCGATCACGCTGGCGCTCGTCTCGCTCATCGTCCTCAACCGCCTCGACGACTACTTCACGCAGCAGCAGCAGGCCGACCTGGAGCTGCGCCAGGAGACGGTGACCGATGCGGTCGAGGCGCTGGCCGCAAGCAGGGTCCGGGAGGGGCGCCCGATCGTCCTGAACGGCGAGCTGAACCCGGCGGTGCGGTCGGCACTCGAGACGGCGGGGGTGGATCGGCTCCTGGCGGACTCGCTCGGCCAGGCCGACGTGCGGATCCGCTTCGGATCCATCGAAACGGAGGGCGACGTCGAGGGGTTCGTGCCCGCCGAGGACGGCGAGTTCCGGTTTCCGCTGCAGGGTGGCGGCAAGGAGGGCCAGAGCCGCGAACGGACGATCGTCGGCGGCACGTGGACGCGAGCGGGCTCGGACCTCCCGTACGCCCTCGAGATCACCCTGTCGAACCCATACACCTACCGGGCCACGGCCATCGCAAACCTGACCGGGCTGCTCGTGGCGATCGGACTCTTCGCGCTCGGGCTCAGCATCGTTGTCGCTGCAGGCCTCGCCCGCCGGTTCACGACGCCGCTGCGGCGCCTGACCGAGGCGTCCCGGGGACTGGCGGAGGGCGATCTGACGCGGCGCGTGTCGACCAACGAGGTCGGAGCCAGCTCGGTGGAGCTTGCCGAGCTCGCAGTCCAGTTCAACGCGATGGCCGACCAGGTCGAGGAGAGCGTCGAGATGATCCGGCGCGATCGAGACCGGAGCCGTGACTTCCTGGCCGACGTGTCCCACGAGCTGCGCACGCCGATCGCCGCGTTGCGGACGTTCAATGAGCTGCTCAAGGGCCATGCGGGCACGGACCTCGACGCGCGCGCCGAGTTCCTCGAGTCGGGCGGGCAGCAGATCGAGCGGCTCGACTGGCTGGCGACGAACCTGCTCGAGCTCTCGAAGCTCGATTCCGGGCTCGTCCTGCTCGATCTGCGGCCGGATGACCTGCGTGCTGCGGTCGAATCCGCGGTCGAGCAGGCCAACGGGGCGGCACGCAAGCGGGGCGTGGCCGTCCGCGTGCACCAGCCCGAGCGACCCGTCCGGATCCGGCACGACCCGCAGCGGATCGGCCAGGTGGTCTCGAACCTCGTGCTGAACGCCATCAAGTTCACGCCCCGCGGTGGGAGCGTCGACATCACCCTGGCATCGACCGATCGTGGCGCGCGAATCGACGTGGTCGACACGGGCGTCGGAATAGACGCAACGGAGATGCCCCACATCTTCGAGCGGTTCTACCGTGGCTCGCGCGCGAACGAGGCACGCAGCAGCGGCAGCGGGCTTGGCCTTGCGATCGTGCGCTCGATCGTCGACATGCACGGCGGCGCGATCGAGGTCGAGAGCCGGATCGGCGGCGGGAGCCGCTTCAGCGTCGACCTGCCCATGGATCCGCGCGAGGTGGCCGGCACGCCGGCTGCCGCCCGGGCCGATGTCGCGAGCGCTGCGGCAGCAGCACAGCGCGCCGTCCCGGAACACGAGGAGGCCGGCCCCGCGGCCGCACCGACCGTGGTGCCCGTGCCACCGGGCGGTGTGGCGCATCGAGCCAACGTGGCGGAAACTTCACCGTCCGAGGCCTCGAAGGTGAACCCGCAACCGGCACCGTAGGGTCAGGCGCTTTCGCCGCCGGCGGTCCCCCAGAATGAACCGCGGCCTGTCAGGGGAATACAGCACACCATGAGCGATCCGTACCGACCCAGCCCGTTCGACCCGGGCGACCCGAGCGAGATGACCCAGCGACACGACGTGCCGGCCTCGCCCGCCGCCGACGTGCCGGCGTCCTCGCCGGACCCCGCGCCCGCGCCCGTGGATCGGTACTCCCCGGCCCCCGAGCCACGCCCCGACTGGGCACAACGGAACGCCTGGACCGACCCTTCCCACGCCACGACCCCGGAGCGCTGGTACGAGCCCGCGAACCCTGCGCCCACCTCGAGCGTGGCCGCGCAGCCGGTCCGTGGCGGCGGTGGTCGCGGCACCGTGCTCGCGGCTGCCATGCTCGCAGCCGTCCTCGCGTCGGGTGGCACCGTGCTCACGCTCAGTGCGACCGGCGCCTTCAACCGAACACAGCAACCGGCCACGGTGCCGACGACTGGCACCCCGGTCTCGGCGCGTCAGCCGGTCACCATCGACGAGTCGTCGGCGACGATCGACGTGGCCGCGAACGCCAGCCCCGCCGTCGTGCGGATCGTGACAAGCGGCGCCGAGGGGACCGACTTCGGCCAGATCCCGGCGACGGGCGTCGGGTCGGGCGTGATCTACGACTCGAACGGATGGATCCTGACCAACCGGCATGTCGTCGAAGGCAGCGGCGGCCTCGAGGTCGAGCTCAAGGACGGGCGGATCTTCGATGGGACCGTGTACGGGATCGACACGCTGACAGACCTTGCGATCGTGAAGATCGATGCCGAGGATCTGCCGACCGCCGCGCTCGGGGATTCGGAGGCGCTCGAGGTGGGCCAGCTCGTCATCGCGATCGGCAGCCCGCTCGGGACGTACTCGAACTCGGTGACGAGCGGGATCGTGTCGGCCAAGGGTCGCTCGATCACGACCGAGGGCAGCACCGCGCCACTCAACAACCTCATCCAGACCGACGCCGCGATCAACCCGGGCAACTCGGGCGGGCCGCTTCTCGACGCCGCCGGCAACGTGGTCGGCGTCAACACGGCCGTGGCAACCGACAGCAATGGCATCGGGTTCGCGATCCCGATCAATATCGCCAAGCCGATCATGGAGCAGGCCGTCGCCGGTGACGAGCTCGCCCGACCGTACCTCGGCGTCCGCTACGAGCCGGTCACCCTCCAGCTCGTGGAGGAGCGCGACCTGTCGGTTGACCAGGGGGCGCTGATCCGGCCCGGCACCGCTGCCGACGGCTCGCGGACCCCAGCCGTGGAGCCGGGCGGGCCCGCTGACGACGCCGGCATGGAGGACGGTGACATCGTCGTGTCGATCGACGGCATGCCGGTTGATTCCGAGCACCCACTCGACGCGACGCTCAGCCAGTTCGCGCCAGGCCGGACCATCGACGTCGTCGTGGTCCGCGACGGCCAGCGCGTCACGCTCGAGGTCACGCTCGGGACGCGGCCGGCCGACCTCTAGGCGCGGGAGCCGCGGCCGGCCGCGGGAGCGCTCAGCCGCGGGCGCTAGCGCGCGCCAGATCTCGACGCCGGCGGAGTCCAGCGGCCCGCCGAGGTCCACTGCCGGCTTCCGGACGCGGACGCCAACCTCGTCGACGGGAAAGGCAGCGAGAATCTCGCGGCTGATCGTCTCGGCGATCGCCTCCACCAGGCGGAACGGTGGTCGTTCGATGACCTCGCGGACGACCGCGTAGACCCGCGCGTAGTCGACCGTCTGCTCGAGGTCGTCGGCGGCACCCGAGGGGCGCAGGTCGAGCCGCAGCTCGATGTCGACCTCGAACGGCTGGGCCGTGCGCTGCTCGTGCTCGAAGTAGCCGTGCCGCGCGTCGAACCGCATGTTCTGCAGCACGATCCGGTCGCTCATGCGTCGGCTCCTTCCGGTCGGGACGACCACGTGCCACGGATGATCGCATCGCTGACGCGCGCGACCCGCACGTTCGGCTGGACGTCGTGCACGCGAACGAGATCGGCGCCAGCTGCGATCCCGAGCGCCGTCGTTGCGAGCGTGGCCTCGAGCCGTTCCTCGACCGGCAGGTCGAGCACCCGACCAAGCGTCGACTTGCGGGACGTGCCCAGCAGGATGGGACGGCCGAGGATGCGCAGCGCAGCGAGCTCCCGCACGAGGGCCAGGTTCTGCTCGGGTGTCTTCCCGAACCCGAACCCGGGGTCGACGATCAGGTGCTCGGGAGGGACGCCAAGCCGTTCCGCGCGGTCCAGCGCAGCACGCAGATCGGCGACCATCTCCCCCAGCAGGTCCTCGTAGCGCGGCTCGGCGCGGTTGTGCATCACGACGAGCGGGACGCCGCGCGCAGCGGCGAGCCGGGCAAGCCCGTCGTCCGGGCCGACGCCCCACACGTCGTTGACGAGGTTCGCGCCGGCATCGAGGGCCGCTTCGGCGACGCCGGTCTTGGTCGTGTCGATGCTGATCGGCACGGCGGGCAGTGCCTCGCGAAGGGCCGCGATGACCGGCACGACACGCCCGATCTCCTCGTCCTCGCCGACGGAGGCGTGGCCCGGCCGCGTGGATTCGCCGCCAACATCGAGCAGGTCGGCACCGTCGGCGACCATGACCCGTCCCCTCGCGACGGCGCTCGCGACCGCGTCCTCGGCGCTCGCCAGGAGGCCGTCGCCCGAGAACGAGTCCGGGGTCACGTTCAGGATCCCCATCACGTAGGTCCGCGCGCCCCACACGAACGTGGTGGGGCCGATTCGGGTCTCGGGCGTCATGGCGGGATCATGGGTCGCGCAGGGCCGGATCGTCGACCAGCAGGGCGCGAACCGCGCCCACGAGGTACAGCGACCCGGCGACGACGATCGGTCCCTGGGCCTCGTTCGGCTCACCCGCCAAGGCCCGTTCCAGCGCGGCCGGTACATCCGGGGCACTCCTCACGCGTAGGCCGGGGGCGCCCGCATTCCAGTGCATGGCAAGGTCCTCGGGCGCGAGCGCCCGTGGCGCGTCGACGGCCGTGCAGATGACCGTGCCACCACGCAGCGCCGTGGCCGAGGCCAGCCCTGCGACGAGCCCATCCACGTCCTTGTCACCCATGGTCGCGGTGACGAGCGTGACGGGTCCCGGCGCCAGGTACGGCCGCAGGTCGTCGAGCGCGAGGGCCAGCGCCGCCGCACCTGCGGGATTGTGGGCGCCGTCGAGCAGGACCTCCCGTCCCTCGTGCTCCACGAGCTCGAGCCGGCCGGGCCAGCGAGCGGCCGCATACCCACGCCGCCGGGCGTCATCGGGAACGCGCACGAGACCCGTCGCCTCGAGGGCGTCGAGAACCGCATCCGCCACCGCCGCATTGCCGGCCTGGTGCCGTCCGCGCAGCCCGAGGCGGGTGGAGCCGAGACGCGGCAGGTCGACCTCGATCCCGTCACGGTCCCAGCCCAGCACGGGCACCTCGCCGACCTCGGTCAGTGGCACGTCGAGCCGCCGCGCCCGTCGCCGGATGATCGCCAGGGGCGCACCCGATGCACCGGTCACGGCCCGGTCGCCGCGCTCGATGATCGCAGCCTTCTCGCGGGCGATCGCCTCGACCGTGGGGCCGAGGCGCTCCATGTGGTCGAGCGCGACATTCGTGATCGCGGCGACACCACCGTCCCAGGCATGCGTCGCATCGAGCCGCCCGCCAAGACCGACCTCGACCAGAGCCAGGTCGGGTCGCTCCTCTGCGAACCACCGGAAGACGACCGCGGTCAGCAGCTCGAACTCGGTCGGCTCCCCGTGGCGGGGCGCAACGCGGTCGGCCGCGCTCAGGACCTCGGTGACGAGGCGGGCGAACGTCACGGGGTCCACCGGTCGCCCGTCGATCTGCAGTCGTTCCCGATACGTGACGAGGTGGGGCTTGGGCGTCGTCCCGACCCGGTATCCAGCCGCCTGGAGCGCGGCCGCCGCCAGTGCCAGCACGCTGCCCTTGCCGTTCGTGCCGCCGATCAGCGCGCCGCGCACGGCGAGCTCCGGATCGCCCAGCGCACGAAGGAGCGCGCGCGTGCGGCCAAGGCCCAGCCGGATGCCGAACCGGCCCCTGTCCGCGAGGGCCTCGAGCGCCGCCTCGTACGTCAGCGCGGCCACGGCGCCGTCACTCGCGAGTCAGCTCGTCCTCGTAGAAGACGCACTGGTTGAAGCGCGGCGTCAGGCACACGTCGTTGACGTAGCCCTGCTCGAGGTGCACGCCGCCCCGGAGCTGGCACCGCGACACGTTCGCGTCCTGCCGGATGAGGGCCTTGAGCAGGTGCGGCGCCTGGATCGGGATCGCGCCGCGGGTGCCCGTCATGAAGAAGTGCGGGCAGACGTTGCGTCGCAGGTTCGGAAGGCCGAAGCCACGCCCCACCGGCGGCATCGCGGCCGGGACGGCGGTGCGGCCGGCGAGCGGCGACGGGACCACGCGCGCGATGGGTCCGACGCCGAACGAGGGGCGGCCGGGCGGACCCGCATTGGGGCGAGCGCCGGGGCGGCCGGACTTGGGATCCCGGGACTGCACGCACTCCCTCGGTTCGTGGCGGCCGCGTCCCACTTGGCCACGCGCGCCGAGCGGGAGCAGAGTACAACGCACCGCATCCATCCGACAGTCTCTCCACGCATCCGGACAGACGTCACCACGGGCCTCGATCGGCCCCCCGTCGTGCGACAATCGGCCGAATGACGTCTCGGCGCGGCGGTCGACCTACGCACGTTCGACCCCGTGCGCCCTCGACGGGCCGGGCGGCGCCCATCACGGTCAGGCCGCGCGCCCCCGCACCGGGCCGGCTTTCGAGTCACAAGCGAGTCGATCGCGGTGGTCGATTGCCCATCCCGATCCGGCTCGTGCTCATCGTGGCCGTGGTCGCGCTCGGGGTCGGCGTCCTGTACGTGGGTGCCGGCGGGCTGAGCCGCGCGGCCGGCGCCGTCAGCTCGTCGCTCACCGGGTTCATGGACGACCTTGTTGCGACGCCCGTCCCGAGCCCATCGCTGCTGCTCGTGAGCGACGCGCCCATCCTGGAGTCGCCCGACGAGCCCTACACGAGCCAGGCCGAGGTGGACCTGGTGATGACGGTCCCGGCGGCCCTTGCCGGTGACAGAGAGCACCGGGTTCGCGTCTTTCAGCAACTCAAGGACCAGGGCCCGACGCCGATCGGCGAGTGGCCCATGGGGCCGACCCAGCGCCTGGTCATCCCGGTCGAGCTCGAGCGCGGGGTCAACGACTTCTCGGCGGTCATCGTCGGGCCGGCCGGCACGTCGGAGTCGTCGCCGGTGGTCCGCCACGTGCTGGACATCCTGCCGCCCAAGGTGACGATCACGTCACCGAAGGAGAACGCCAAGGTCAACGGCAGCTCCGTCACGATCACCGGCAAGACGCAGGCGCGCACGACCGTCATCGCCCGCAATGCCGAGAACGACGCGTCGATCTCGGTCGTGGCGGGTGGCGATGGCACGTTCGAGCTGCGGCTCGCGATCGCGACGGGAACGAACGACATCCGGCTGAGTGCCAAGGATCCGGCGGGCAACGTCAGCGAGACCGCGCTCGCCGTCCGTCGCGGGAGCGGCAAGCTCACCGTTGGACTCGGCGCGAGCGACACGACCTTCCGGCGAAGCCGCCTCCCCGACCCGATCCGGCTGACGGCCATCGTCACAGACCCGGATGGCGAGCCGATCGAAGGCGCGGCGGTGACATTCACGCTCAGCATCCCGGGCATCGCGACGATCACCTCGGAGGGGCTCACCAACGCGCGCGGCCGGATCGCGTTCGAGACCTCCATCCCGACCTCGGCGACAAAGGGCCAGGGACTCGCCGCCGTCCTCGCGCGGACCAACCAGTTCGGCAATGTCGACGACCGGGTGGTCATCACGATCGACTGATCGCGTGGGCGCGCGATTTCGGGTCGACACCGCCCGCGATCGCAGCTACGATTCGCCCATGGCGTTGTGGCGCTGCCCACACTGCGGGACACCCCAGGCCGAGACCGCTCGGTGCTGGGTCTGCCGCCGCTCCAGCACCGCCTGCGGCTCGTGCCGGCACTTCCGCCGCTCGGTTGCCGCCCAGCTCGGCTACTGCGGGCTGGACCGTCGTCGCGGGGCGCTGCGGGGAGACGAGATTCGCGGGTGCTGGGAGGCGGGTTCCGGCGTCCCGGGCGATGAGCCGGCCGCGGTCCGCGGCGCCATCAGGACATCCGCACCCTCGGAGGATCGAACGGCCGTTCGGCGTCTCGAGTTCATCCCGGTCGAGCCGACGGCCGGGCCGAGTGGCGAAAAGGCGCGGCCGCCGCGACCCCCAGCAGCCGCTGACGGGAGCGACACGACCGCCCGACCGTCGACCTCAACGCCTCCGCCCGATCCTGGCTGGAGCCTCTGGGGCGACATCGAGGCCTGACGCCCGCCCGGCCGTGAACGTCAGGGGGTGACGACCACCGGGAGCGATGGGACCGGCGTTGCGGGCGTCGGCGTGGGTGTGGGCGTCGGCGTTGGGGTCGGGGTGGGAGTCGGTGTTGGCGTCGGCGTCGGGGTCGGGGTGGGTGTCGGCGTCGGGGTGGGCGTCGGCGTCGGAGACGGCGCGGGTGACGGCGACGGCTCCGGGCCGGTCGACACGACATAGTCGACCGGCGAATCCCGTGTCACGAGCACACCCGGCGACGGGATCTGGCTGATGACGGAGCCCGCGGGCACCACTGGATCGGACGCCTCTGTCTTCGTGCCGCGGGTCAGCTGGCTCCGGACGATCAGCTCGATCGCGTCGGCCTCGATGAGGTTCCGCAGATCCGGCACGGCCACCTCGCCGGGTGGCGCCGCGACGGTGACGGCGACCTCGCCCCCTTCGACGATCCGGGCACCCGCCGCCGGGTTCTGGGCGAGGATCGTTCCTTCGGGCTCGTCCGATTCCTCGGTCGTCGGGACAAGCTCGATGTCGAGCTCGGCCGCTTCCGCCTGGGCGTCGTCGAGCTGGTCGCCGACGAAGCTCGGAACCGTGACCGTCTGCGGCTGGTTCGACGGCCCGGGTCCGCTGAGGACCTGGAAGACGAGGAAGCCCACGACGGCAAGGAGGAGCAGCGCCACGACGCCCGCCAGCCAGACCCACGGGCTCGTGCCCGATTCCGGGGCCGGCTCGTCATCGCGATACCGCTCCGAGACCCGGGCGGTGCCACGGGGCGCGACGGGATCGCTGTCGCCCGCGTAGGCGTCAGGCGCATAGGGCACGGGCGCGGGATTGGGACGGGCGACACCTGCCACTCTCGTGGCTGCATCGGCGGCCCCGACACCGGCGGCGAATCCAGTCCCGCCGGCCGCCGCCCCGGCGGCAGTGGCCGGGCCGGCAACGCCGGGCGTGCCGCTCGAGAGCCAGCCATCGAGCGCGTCGGCCATCGAGCCTGCCGAGCTGAACCGGTCATCGGGTTCGGGCGCGAGCGCCCGCCGGACGATCGTGGCGAGCTCGGTCGGGACGCTGGGCCGCACGGAGATCGGGTCGGGGACGGGACCACTGAGCCGGGCGAGCGCGACGGCAGCGGCGCTGTCACCCTCCCATGGTCGCCGGCCCGTGAGAGCCTCGAACAGCACGATCCCGAGCGAGTAGATGTCGCTTGCCTGGGTCGCCGGCTCGCCGCGGGCCTGCTCCGGGCTGAAGTAGTGGACGGACCCGAGCGCCGTTCCGGGCAGGGTCATCTGCGCCTCGGCCACGGCTCGGGCGATCCCGAAGTCCGCCACCTTGACCTGGCCGTCGCGCGCGATCAGCACGTTGCCGGGCTTCACGTCGCGGTGGACGATGCCCTTGCCGTGCGCTGCAGCGAGGGCCCGACCGACCGCCGCGGCAATCCGGGCCGCCTGCCGCGGCGGGAGTGCGCCGTTCGCGCGCAGGATCGTGGCGAGGTCCTGGCCATCCACCAGCTCCATGACGATGAACGGACCGCTGGGATCCTCGCCGTAGTCATGGACGCCGACGATGTTCGGGTGCGAGAGGGACGCGGCGGACCGGGCCTCGTACCGGAACCGTGACCCGAAGTCGGGGTCGCGCAGGTACTCCGGTCGAAGCAGCTTGACGGCGACGTCGCGGCCGAGCTGGGTGTCAGTGGCCCGGAAGATCGTCGCCATGCCGCCCTGTCCGAGCAGCTCGAGCAGCCGGTAGCGGCCGCCCAGCGTCGTCCCGATCTCGGCCAAGCGTCAGTCCCTCATGCCGGCGCCGGTCCCCGCCGGGCGCATCGCGCGGCATCGTACCGCACGAAGCCCGGAGAGCCGGATCAGAGCTGGAGGCCCTGGAGGTACGTTCGGAACTCGGACCCGAGGTCGGGTCGCTGGAGGGCCAGCTCGACCGACGCCTGCATCCAGCCCATCGTGGTCCCCGCGTCGTAGCGGATGCCCTCGAACTCGTAGGCGTAGACGCCCTGCTCCTCCATGAGCGCCTGGATCGCGTCGGTCAGCTGGATCTCGCCGCCGGCCCCGCGCTGCGTCTGCTCGAGCTTGTCGAAGATCTTCGGCGTCAGCACGTACCGGCCGATGATCGCCAGGTTCGACGGCGCGTCCTCGGGCGCAGGCTTCTCGACGAGTCGCGAGACCTTGTGGAGCCGGCCGTGATCGAGCGGGTCGTCGCTTGCCTCCGAGGCGATCACGCCGTAGCGCTGGGTCTCCTCGGCCGGGACCTCCATGACGGCGACCACCGAGGCGTGCGTCTGGTTGTAGGCGTGGATCAGCTGGCCGATGCAGGGCCGGTCGGCGACCACCACGTCGTCGGGCAGGATCACCGCGAACGGCTCGTGCCCGATGAGGTCCTTGGCCATCAGCACGGCGTGGCCCAGACCGAGCTGCTCCTTCTGGCGAACGTAGGCGAGCTGGGCGAGGTCCGTGATCGCCCGGACCTGCCGGAGCTTCTCGATCTCGCCCTTCTCCTCGAGCACCATCTCGAGCTCGTAGTTGAGGTCGAAGTGATCCTCGATCGTGCCCTTGTGGGTCGAGGTGATGATGATGATCTGCTCGATCCCGGCGGCGACGGCCTCCTCGACCGCGTACTGGATGATCGGCTTGTCGACGAGGGGGAGCATCTCCTTCGGCTGGGCCTTGGTGGCAGGCAGGAAGCGAGTGCCCCAGCCAGCGGCCGGGAAGACAGCTTTGCGAACGCGCATCGAACCTCGGGGGTGTGAGGGGATGAGGGTCCGAGTATACCTCCGGGATCCCGCGCGGCCCTCAGGCTCGCCTTCGACCGGCGCGGTCCGGATCGGTCTCGAGCCCCTGCTCGACGGCAAAGAGCGCGGCCTGCGTGCGGCTCGTGAGGCCGAGCTTGGCGAGGATGTTCGACACGTGCGTGCGGGCGGTTCGCTCCGTGATTCCGAGCGCATCCCCGATCGCCCGATTGGCCAGCCCCTGCGCCACCAGGGCGAGCACGTCGCGTTCACGTGGGGTGAGGCTGTGCTCATCGGGTCCCGGGTCGGGGAGGCCGAACGGCGCGCGAAGCTGCCGCGCGACGATGCCGGCAACCGCCGGGTCGAGATAGAGCTCGCCCGCGCGTGCTGCCCGAATGGCGGCCGCGATGTCGTCGGCCTCGGCGTCCTTGAGCACGAATCCGGCAGCGCCCGCCTGGATCGCGGCCATGACCTGCTCCTCGTCGACCGTCCCCGTCAGGGCGACGACCTCGACGCCGGGCTGGCGCGCTCGCAGCTCCCGCGTCGCCTCGATCCCGTCCAGGCGCGGCAGACGCAGGTCCATCACGACAACGTCCGGTGCCGTGGTTGCCGCCACCGCCAGCGCCGTCAGGCCATCGCCCGCCTCGCCGACCACCTCGAGGTCGTCGAACAGCTCGAGGAAGCCGCGCAGCCCCCGACGCACCATCGGGTGGTCGTCGACGAGCAGGACCCGGGTCCGACCGGTCGTGCTCATGGGTTGCCGGCAGCCCGGGCAGCGAGGTGGTCATCATCGGCGATGGGCTGCGCGTCCACGCCCGGGGCGGGTGCCACGCCTCCGGAACGCTGGAGCACGATCGCGGCGACCAGGATGGCGGCACCGCCAACGGCCTGCACGGGCTGGACCGCCTCGGACAGCAGCCACGCGGCCAGCGCGACGCCGACGACGGGCTCGAACAGCATGAGTATCCCGGCGCGCATGCCACCGATCAGGCGGATCCCTGTCAGGAACGCCGTCGAGGGGATCGCGGCGGCGAAGATCCCCGTGAACAGGACGATCGGGAGCAGCGTCGGGTCGATGAGCGGCCCGAGGAGGGCGGGCCCACCGCCCGTCGCCACTGCGAGGAGGGAGCACAGCGCGACGGTCGTGACGAGGACGAACAACGTCGCCTGGACCGTCGGAACACTGGGTACCCGTCCCGGCCGATCGTGACGAAGACAGCCTGGCTGAACGCGGCACCGAGTGCGAGGCCGAAGCCGAGGGCGTCGAAGGCGATCCCCTGCGCCGGATCCAGCTGCGCGGCGACGACGAGCACCATGCCTACGGTGGCAAGACCAAGGGCGACGGCCTTCGCCCGGTCCAGCCGCTCGCGTCCCAATGCCACCGCGACGACCGCCACCATGGCCGGATACGTGTAGAACCCCAGCAGCGCCAGCGCGATCGTGATCCGGTCAAATGCGATGAACATGGCGAGGTTGAGGCTGAATCCGGTCAGGCCGGCGATCGCGAGCAGGATCCCCTGGCGACGCGGGAGCGCGGACGGCGAGAGCAGGCGCTGACGACCCGAGCGCACCTGCCAGGCGACGAACGCTCCAACCGCGAGCAGCCCGATGAACGCGCGCCACGCCACGAAGGACAGCGGCTCCATGCCCGCGTCGTACGCGAACCGGGAGAGCGGACCGAGCATGCCGAACAGTGAGGCGGCACCGATGACGATGAGGAACCCGGCCAGGGGGTGGCTGGACCACGCGCGCATCGCGCCATGGTACGGGCGGTCAGCCCCTGGGGCGGGCGGGCCGGATCTCAGCGGTGGGTGGCGGCGTGCGTCGTCGCGCTCGTGCCGCCCGCAACCGGTCCGTCCGGGCGCGTCTCACGCTCCTCGACCGCCGCGGCCTCGGGCGACTCGTGGCGCCGGCCCCCGAGCCGGATCGAGGTGAAGGGAACGCGGATCTGGCGGAAGACCTCGATCGAGACGAGGAAGCCGACGAACAGGAACACGACGCCGAGGAACTTGCCCAGCTGGAACAGCTCCGTCGAGCCGAACCGGTTGAGCGAGTCGGTGATGGTGGGGATGAAGGCCCCGATCGCGATGAGGATCGTGGCGGGGACCCGGCTGTGGATCCGGCCGGTGAGCAGCGCCCGAACCGCGCCGGGAACCGAGGCCACGAAGTTGACCGTGATGGCCACTGGGGCGATCAGCAGGTTGAACAGGAACTCGTCGCCTGGCTGGTTCGGATCGAGCGAGTACGGCAGCACGCGCCGCTTGGGCATGAACACGTACGTCGAGAACACGGCTCCGAGGATCAGCGCGAACGCGCCGGTGATGTTGAGGAACGGCGTGAGCAGGCGCAGCCGGCCCGGCATGACGTCGCCGACCGGGACGCCCGTCGCGGGGTCGAGGGCGTAGCCGGGGGCCGGCAGGACCGCGGTCAGCATCAGCACCAGGGAGAGTGCCGTCGCGCCGACGACGGCGCCGGCGGCCAGGACGGGCCAGCGCTCGTTCTGGAAGTACGTCTCGACGGCCACCGCGAGCGCGAGGATCGCGGCCGCGATGAAGTACAGCAACGGCAGCGAGCCGGCGCCGGCGTACTCGGGCCGGTTCCGGACCAGGAAGGTGAAGAGGCCGGCGAGGAACAGGCAGAGCGCGAAGCTGTAGCCAAAGCGGGTCCGACCCAGCAGGAAGGCCGTCCCGAGCCCGAGCCAGGCCGGCGTCCACGCTGCGCCCGTGACGTACCAGCTCCGGTACAGCGCCTCGTTCCAGCCGCCGATCGCCGCCAGCGCCTCGCAGCCGGCCCCGATCCCGTAGAAGAGCATGCCGATGGCCCACGCGAGCTGGAACGCGCCGCGCCGCTCGCGCCACTGATCGAACAGGGCGAGCGAGAAGACCAGCGCGAACAGGGCGGTCAGGCCCGGCAGCACGAGCTCAGCGGTCACGAGGGACGATCCCCGTGCGCCTGGTGGGTCGCGATGAGCCGGAGGAGCAGCCGGTCGAGCAGGGTGGAGGCATCCTCGTACAGCGTCGCGAGCCGGGCCGGGTCGAGCGCACGCCGGCGCCCGATGCCGCTGATCTCGGCGAGGAACGGCCGTCGTGCCGCGATGAACCGGCCGACCGCATCGGTGAGGCTCGTCCCGCCCGCGGCCATGCGCCGGGCGAGCTCGTCGACGAGCTCCGTGGCGCGTGCTTCGGTCTGCTCGCGGGCGGCCGTGTCGGCGCGGTCCGTGTCGAGATGGGCGACGAGCGCCTCGACGAGGAGCTGGCCGTCGCGCCTGTACGCGTCGCGATCCGCACCGGGGAACGGTCGCGCCGCGGTCTGCCGGGCGTCACGTGCTCCGTAGCTGCGCCGGTACGCACGCGTCAGCCGCTCCGGAGTCGCTCCAAGGCTTGCCAGCGGTCGTACCCCCGCGCCACGGGTCATCGCCATCTGCTCGAGGGCGCGACGGGCGAAGCGGCGATGGCCACCAGGCGTCGTCCAGGCTTCGATCCGGCCCTCGTCGGCCCAGCGCCGGAGCGTGTCGGGATCCACGCCGAGCATGCGCGCCGCGGGGCCGAGCGAGAGCCACCCACGGTCCGCGCGTGTCGGCACGGTCGGGGACGGGAGCGTGGACGGCGGCACGGAGTCGGGACCTCGGGAGAAAGCTGGGCAAATCTCGGTACGAAGACTGCGCTCAGCCGAGCCGAGAATAGGGTCGAGATCGGCCGGCTGTCAAACGTCGGCAGTGGCGCGCGGGGCGGTCATGGAGCGCCGCCGGATCAGGCCGGAATGAACTCGTGATCGTCCCGGTGGAGCCCGTCGCAGAGCCCGAACCGCTCTCCCTCGCCGGGCAGCCGGACGGGTCGCATGATCTCCCGAACCTGGCCCCGGCGGCAGAACAGCAGACCTCTGCCGGCCATCCAGCGGCGGACGCACGCGGGCTCGCCATGGAACTGGAATGGGCCGGGGTTGAGCAGCGGGCTCTCCGTCCAGTCCACCGGCGTCTCGGCCGCAACGATGTCGAGCAGGTTCACCCGCCAGGGCGTGCCCGGGATGATCTGCAGGCAGCCGTCGCACCGCCGCGCAATGTTGTCGCTGATGATCGTCCGGATCTGGACGCCCATGATCTCCATCGCTCCGATCGTAGCAGGGGCACGACCGGCGCATCGAAGGCCGGGGCGAACGCGGAGTAGCCCCGGGGCGAACGCGGCCGGCGCTGCGACGTGGCCTCGTTTCACCGGGCGAACGAGACTCGCTGGCGACCGGCCTCGCTGGCGCTGCGCCGCGGCCTGATTTCACCGGGCGAACGAGACTCGCTGGCGACCGGCCTTTCAGGCCAGGTTTTGTGCATGGGAGGCAACGAGGCGGCCGCCGCACCGCTGGAGGGGCCTGTCTCATGCACGGCATGCAACGAGGCGGCCGCTGCACCGCTGGGAGGGCCTGTCTCATGCACGGCATGCAACGAGGCGGCCGCTGCACCGCTGGAGGGGCCGGTCTCGTGCATCCCATGCAACGGGCAGGCCCGCGTGGGACACGAGGAGGCTGTTTCGTGCGCCGGGTGAAACGGTCGACCGCGACCGAAACGGTCCAGCGGTGGTACCCCCAAGGGGATTCGAACCCCTGATCTCCACCTTGAAAGGGTGGCGTCCTAGGCCTCTAGACGATGGGGGCCAGCGCGCGCGAGTGTAGCAGGGGCATCCGGAGCAGGGCCGAAGGCGCCGGGGCTGCATCGTCCGCCGAGGACGATCCCGCCAGCATGAACAGGACGATGGCGCCGGCCAGACAGCCGGCCGCGACCATCGCCGCGCCGCCACCGATGAACCCGAGCAGGATCGCCTTCCCGCCGCGACCCTCCATGCCGGCGCGCCACACGGCCGACAGGGCATAGACCGCAAAGGCCCCAAAGGCGATGCCGACGACAACGGCACCGGACGCGAGGAGCGGGATCTGCGACGTGTCCCGGACGGTCAGGGCGTATACCGCGTACACGACGGACAGGACGAGCGCAATGGCGAGGAAGATGACACCTGGCGAGATGCGCGAGCCGCCACGGGTCGGAGGTGGCGGGGATCGGCGTCGGTCCGATCGTCGCGCCGTGTCCGGGCGTGCGTCGGCGGGGACCGTCCGGCGGCTCGTCATCGAGCGGAAGCGTAGCAGTGGTGCATGTCGATCAGGCGCCGGCCGCCGGCATGTCGCCGAAGGAGCGGTGGTAGACGGCCACGTTGTAGGAGAGCCGGGGCCGGCGCAGCTCTGCGGCCATTGCCTGGCCGAGCGCACCGAAGCCCTCGGTCAGGACGGCCTTTGCGTCCTCGATCGACTCGAACGTCCACCAGCAGTGCACGACTCGAACCTTGAAGCCATTCGCGAGGAACGGGCCATCGCGACGACTCCACTCGCCGTACTCGGGCCGGCTCCCAGGCTCGTACAGTCGCGAGACGTCGTCGCGGCCGTAATCGTGCACGACCAGCACCCGGCCGCCCGGTCGCAGGACCCGGCCGGCCTCCGTGAGCTCCTCGGGATCGGTTCCCCGGAAGGCCGACCACAGGGACACGACTGCATCCGCTGACCGGTCGGCGAGCGTCCACGGGCGCACACCGTCGGGCCCGGTTCGCCGGACGCGGGCACCAAGCGCCTCGAGCCGCCCGGCGACCATCCCGTCGGCGGCATCGACCAGGGCCACGTCCCGACCGGCGACGGGTCCAAGCGTGTCGAGCGCACGCGCGATCTTGCCCTCGACATCGAGGGCGGCGGACAGCCGGTCGGCGGCGGGCCCGGACAGGGTGACGGGGAGGTCGGCCACGAAGCGGAAGTATAGAGTCCATTGACTTTCAAGCCGCGTGGTGTGCCCTCAGGCGGTTCGCACCTCGGCCGGGCGCCCGCCGGGTGTCAGCCGCACTGGTCGGTGTCGCGCCACTTCGCCACGGTGTCGTCGACCTGCGCCGTCCCGTCATCCCCGAACGAGACCGTGATCGTCCGGTTCGCGATCTCGGCGCACGCGTCATCCTTCTCGACCGCTTCCCAGGATCCGCGCGTGTACTTGTACTGCGGTGGATCGCCCTCGATGAACGGCAGCGTGATGGTCCAGGTCGTGTCGTCGACCCTGGTCATCGGGGTGCCGGCCGGGTCCCAGCCCTGGAAGTCCCCCGCGATATGGATCGTGTCGCCGGGGGGCGTGCTCGCGGGCAGCGTCACCGAGAACGTCACCGCCACCTCGCGAGCCTCGGCGGCGGCCGTGACCTCGGTCGAGTCGTCGGATCGGTTGAAGCTCGTGTCGACGGCGACGACGACGTACACGTAGGACTGGCCCTGCGCAACGCCGTCGTCCGTAAAGGTCGGGTCATTCGCCGTCCCGACCCGCTCGATACGGCCCGCCGCTCTCCGTGCCGCGATAGACCTCGTACCGGTACAGGTCCGGCGCAGTCACGGGCTCCCAGCGAAGCGTCATCGACGCCGGTGTCACGACGGCAAGCTCCGGCGCGGCCGGCACCGGTGGCGGCTCCGCGTCGGCGGCGGGGGTTGCACCGAGCGTCACGGCCTGATCGGGGCGATAGCCCGGGACCTCGCCGAGCAGGCCGCCCCGATCGGCATATGCCCACGTCCGGCCGCCGTCGGTCGAGACCCGGAGCACGACGTTCCAGGCACCCTGCTCTTCGGGGCGCACCGTGCCGATCAGCCTGTCCGCGCCCTCGACGTCCGCGTCGAACGCCATCGCCGACCACGTGTAGTCCGTGGCGGGGTCGCCGCCGCGCGCAGGGCCGAACCCGAGCTGCGCCAGGATGCCGATCGTGCCGCCCGGTGCCTCGGTCGCGCCCTCCACCAGAACCCGGGCGGCGATCGGCGTCCCCGGGTCGACCGCGGACAGGGGCTGTGAGAGCTCGGCGGGACCCTCGAGGCGCGCATCGGCGACGGTCAGGGCCGGCAGCGCCTCGGCCTCGGGGGATCGATCCCCGGTGTTCCTCGCTGCATCGGCTGCGACCACGACGTAGAACCAGCGAGTGCCGTTGCGGACCGTCGTGTCCCTGAAGGTCGTCTCCGCCGTCTCGCCGACGAGGCGGTAGCCGCCGCCCGGCACGAGCGACCGCCAGACCTGGTACGTCGTCGCGTCCTGCGCCGTGTCCCAGGCGAGCTCGACCGCCCCGGCCGAGGCGGACGCGTTCAGCGCCGCAGGTACGCCCGGCGGGGCGAGGTCCGCGCCGGCCGCCGAGACGAGGACGAGGGCGCCGTGCGGCTCGATCGCCACGGACAGCATCCCGTCGTCCACCGTCGCGTCCCCATCCGACCCACGGCCCCCTCGAGGACCGTGCCGTTCGGGAGTCTGCCCGCCACGTCGATCTCGACCGTACGCTCGGCGTCGGAGAGGTTGAGCACGGTGAGGCCCGCCGCATCGTCGGTCCTGCGCAGGAACGCAAGCGTCCCGTCCTCGTCGTCGGCGTGCACGAAGACGAGATCGCCGTCCCGGAACGCCGCGTGCTCGGCTCGCAGCGTCCCCAGCGAGCGATACCAGCCGAGCAGGTCCTCGTCGCGGGCGTCCCACGGATAGGGCCGGCGATCGTCGGGATCGTCGTGACCCGTGAGGCCGGCCTCCGTTCCGTAATACACCGAGGCCATCCCCGGCCACGTCAGCTGCAGCGCGGCAAGCTGCCGCAGGCGAGCCTTGCCGGTCTGGAGGTTCGGGCCCGACTCCTTCTCGGCTGGATTGTCGCGGCCGGGCGTGAGGGTCCAGAGGATGCGGGTGGTGTCGTGGCTGTCGACGAGGTTGAGGAGCGCATCCCAGGCGGGCCGCGGGTAGTCCTCGAGGACGCCCTCCATCCGCGATGCGAACTGGGTGGGGGTGAGACCCACGATCGCGCCGTCGAGGTCAGGCGTATCGCCGTTGAGCAGGCCGATGACGGCGCGCCGGAACCGGTAGTTCATCGTCGAGTCGGCCTCGTCGCCGAGCAGCCACGCGGACGTGTCGTGCCACTGCTCGCCGAGGACGAGCGCATCGGGATCAGCTGCCTTGACCGCCTCCCGGATGCGCCGCATGAAGCCGTGGCTGAGGTTGTCCATCACGTCGAGCCGCCAGCCGCCGATGCCCGCCTCGAGCCAGCGCTGGACCACGCCGTCCGGCCCGGTGTACAGGTCGTAGACGTCGGGCCCCTCGATGACCTCGGGGATCGTGTCGAACCCGAACCAGCCCGTGTAGTACGTGTCATCGCCATCGGCCGTCGTGGCCGCACATGGCGACGGCTCCGAGCCGGCCGGCGGGCGGAACGTGAACCAGCCGCGGTACGGGGAGTCCGCCGCCTCGCATGCCCCGGACTCGGCATACCGGCGCTCCCGATCGAACCAGGGCGAATCGGACGAAACGTGGTTGAAGACGCCGTCGAGGAGGACACGCATCCCGCGCGCCTCTGCCTCCCGGACGAGCTCGTCGAACTCCTCCTGCGTGCCGAGATCGGGGTCGATGAACTCGTACGAGCTCGTGTCGTAGCGGTGGTTCGACGGGGCAGCGAACACAGGATTGAGGTACAGGACGGTCACCCCGAGCGCCTCGAGGTCGTCGAGCTTGGCCGTGATCCCGGCAAGGTCGCCCCCGTAGAAATCGCGGCCGAGCGGCTCCTCGTCGCACGGCACACCCTGGTATGCCCGACAGAACCCCTCCGGCAGCTCCTCCCAGGCCTTGGGCAGGACCGGGTTCCCGTAGACGTCGCCGTAGCGGTACGCGGCCGCACCCTCGGTCCCCTGCTCCGCCTCGGGACTCGGGTCGTTGGCCGGGTCCGCGTTGAAGAACCGGTCCGGGAAGATCTGGTAGACGAGCGCGCCGCGCGCCCAGTCGGCGTCGTGAAGGCCTCCTCGTACACGTCGATCTGCCACGACGAGTCCGGGCTGTTCGCGTAGGCAACGCCAGGTCCGCCGTCGTTGCCCTCGGGCACGGCGCCGCCATCGGCTGCGAGATCGTCCTCGACGTAACGGGTCGTCGGTCCGTCGCGCGCGATGAAGCGGTAGTAGAGGACCGTCGGCGCGCCCGAGGTCTGGAGTGTGGCCTGCCAGTAGTCGTAGCCGTGCTCGCCGTCGGTGGGGTCGGTGGCGACCACCTCCATGGGAATGAGCGCCTGGAGCTCCTCGAAGGAGTCCCACACCCGGACCTGCACCTCGGACAGGTCGCCGGCGGCCGCCCGCATCCGGAGCGTGACCGCGGTTCCCGTCGGCACGGCGCCGAACGGCGTGCGGTACAGGTCGTCGCGCGAGTCGTGATACAGGCCGTCGTCGTCGATCTCGCCATCGATCGCGAGGGCCGGCCGGTCGGTACCGGCGGCCGGCGGTTCGCCGCTCGGTAGTGGCTGCGTGGGTGGCGCGACCTGGGAGAGCAGCCCGACGCCCCCGAGCACGACCGCCAGCGCGACGAGCACGGCCACGACGCCGGCCGCCCGGGATCGTTGCCGAGGGGGCGCGGTCACGGCTCGGTCCGGAACACGAGCGCCTCCCGCGCCGGCAGCGTGACGCGGACACGACCGTCGTCCGGGATGCGGATCCCGGCCGTAGCCGGTCCGTCCCAGGCGATCGGCGCAAGCGCACGGCCGGCCACCTCGGGCAGCCCGACCTCGAGGCCGAGCTCCGCGTCCCCGGCATTCACGGCGACGAGGAACGTGGCCGCGTCATCGGCCCGCACGAACGCGCACGCGCCGCCTTCCGCCCCGACGACCCGGAGGGTGCCGCGCCGGAGGGCCGGGTTTGCGCGCCGCATCGCGATGGCGCCCGACATCGCCCGGAACAGTGCGTGGTCCCAGGTCGACTCGTCCCAGCGCATCGACCCGCGGCAGTCCGGGTCCATCTCGCCGGCCATGCCGATCTCGTCGCCGTAGTAGATCGACGGCGCGCCGGGCAGGTCATCTGGAGCAGCGTCGCGAGCCGGAGCGCGGCCGTGTCGCCGCTGAACAGCGACAGGGAGCGCGGCGTGTCGTGGCTGTCGAGCAGGTTGAGCTGCACCGCCGTGACCTTCGGGTCGTACACGGCAGCACATGCTCGAGGCGGCGGGCGAACGCGGGCCATCCTCGGGTCGCACGTTCGCGCCAAGCTCGTAGTGCTGGGCGACGACCCGCATGTCCAGATGCGCCTGCCACCGGCGAACGACAGGATCGCCTGGGTGAGCAGGTAGTTCATGACCGCGTCCTACATGTCGCCCTGGAGGTACTGCGGCTCTCGCGCCAGACCTCGCCGACGATGTAGGCGTCGGGGTCGACGCCCTGGACCCGCGCCGGAACTCGCGCCAGAAGTCGTCGTCGTCGATCTCGTTGGCCACGTCGAGCCGCCAGCCGTCGATGCCGAATCGATCCAGTGCTCCGCAACGCCCAGCAGGTACTCGCGCACCTCCGGGTTGTCGGTGTTGAGCTTGGGCAGGGCGGGCAGGTCCCACCACGCCCGGTAGCCGGGGGTCTCGCATGACTCTGCGTCCCCTGTCGCTGCTCGTCGGTCACGGCGGCAACGTCGAGGGCCTGCCCGAGCGACTGGCCTGGGTAGGCGCGGATCTGTCGGCCGCGTCCAGGTAGCCTCGGTGGAAGTAGAACCAGTCGAGGTAGGGCGAGTCCGCGCCGTTCTCCAGGATGTGGTGGAACGGGAAGAACCCGCGGCTCGGCGTGGTTGAACACGCCGTCGAGCACGACCCGCATGCCCCGCGCGTGGGCCGCGTCGATCAGCTCGCGCAGGGCGTCGTTGCCGCCCGAGCATCGGGTCGACCTTGTCGTAGTCGTGCGTGTGGTAGCGGTGGTTCGAGGCCGACTGGAAGATCGGGTTGAAGTAGATCGCGTTGACGCCGAGCCGTCGAGGTAGTCGAGCCGCTCGACGACGCCGAGCAGGTCGCCGCCCTTGAAGCCGTGGACCGTCGGCGGCGCTGTCCCAGGCCTCCAGCGGCCCGGGCTGCGGACCCGCTCGCTGCGGGCGAAGCGGTCGGGGAAGATCTGGTAGAAGACGGCGTCACGGACCCAGTCGGGCGTCTCGATCGCCACGGCGGCCGGCTAGCCCTTGACGCTACCGGCGGTGACGCCGGAGACGAGCCACTTGGACGAGTACAGGAACAGCAGCACGCCGGCACCGAGATGAGGATCGACGAGGCCGCCAGGTCGGTCCAGTTGGTCTGGAACTGCTGCTGGAACCGCTGCAGGCCGAGCGGCCAGGTGAGCAGCTCCTCCTTCGAGAGCAGGATCCGGGCCAGGAAGTAGTCGTTCCAGGCAGCGAGGAAGTTGAACAGGAAGACGACGACGAGCGCAGGCGTCGACAGCGGCAGGAGGATCCGCAGAAGGCCTCGAGCTGGGAGCAGCCGTCGATCCGGGCCGCCTCCTCGAGCTCGATCGGGACCGTGTCGTAGTAGCCCTTGAGGATCCAGATGCTGAAGGGCACGGCGGTCACGGACAGGGCCACGACCATGCCGACATAGCTGTTGGCCAGCTTGAACTGCACGGCGAGCAGGTACAGCGGGACCAGCAGCATGGCGGCCGGGATGAGCTGCGTCGCGAGCAATGCCGTCAGGCCGACCCCGCGACCCGGGAACTTGAACCGGCTGAACGCGTAGGCGGACGGTCGCGGCGATGAGCAGGCCGACGATCGAGGTGCCGGTGGTGATCACGAGGCTGTTGAACAGCCACAGCGGGAGGTCGGTGTCGGTGAGCACGTTGATGAACGAGTTGAACGTGGCGCCCGTCGGGATGAGCTCGAAATCGGGGTCCAGGAGGGGTTGCCGGGACGGAGAGCGACGCTGAACACCCGAACGATCGGGAAGGCGGCGATGAGCGCAGGCAAGGATGAGGACCGCGTGGATGACGACCCGCTTCGCCATGGAGTCGCGCCGGCCGCCCGCGGACCGGGTGTTCCGCGCGGCACGTGCCGCCTGCGCGACCGCGGGGCGCCAGGACGGAGGTGGGCCCGCTCATTCGTACGCTCCCTTAAGGCGGCCGGTGCGCCGGACGTAGAAGATGGTGAAGAGCAGCAGGATCAGCGAAGATGACGAAGGCGAAGGCCGCCGCGTAAGCCGTAGCGGTTGTACTGGAATGCCTGCCGGAACAGCGCCGTGACCAGGATGTCGCTGGTCTCGAGCTCGTTCTGGTTGATGAAGAACGGGACGATGATGTTGTTGAACGTCCGGAAGGTGCCCAGGATGATCGGCGGGCATGAGCACGGGCCGCAGCAGCGGCAGGGTGATGCGCCCGGAACGACTGGCGGCTGCTCGCGCCGTCGATCTCGGCGGCCTCGTAGTAGCTCGCTCGAGATGCTCTGCAGGCCGCCGAGGATGATCACCATCATGAACGGGACACCGAGCCAGACGTTCGTGATGATCATCGCCACGAAGTTCCGACAGGCGTCGGACAGCCACGGAACCGGGCCGAGGCCGACCAGGCCGAGCAGCTGGTTGACGGCGCCGTACTCGTAGTTGTACTCGGTGCGCCAGATCGAGCAGCGCGATGGCCTGCGGGATCGCCCACGGCAGGATGAGCGGCGCGCGATAGACGCCCTTGCCGCGCAACTGCCGGTGCAGCAGGAGCGCGAGGCCCATGCCCAGAGCACGTGCAGCGTCACGTTGGCGACCGTCCAGATCAGCGTCTGGCAGCAACAGCTGGCAGAAGCTCGGTCGTCTTGAGGACCGGCCGGGTGAAGACGTCGATGTAGTTCTGGATGCCGAGGAAGAGACCCGTCTCGAGACCCAGGAAGCCCGGGTCGCGGAAGTTGCGCAGGCTCATCCCCGTGAACGAGACGTTGAACTCCCACAGGAGCGGGTAGACGAACAGGACGAGCAGGCCGACGAACGCGGGAGCCAGGAGCATGAGCGGGGTCGCGAGCCGGGTTCGCGCCGCGGACCAGCACGAAGTAGAGGACGCCCTCGAGCAGGGCGACAGCGCGGCGATGACGACGAGCGTCAGGCCGACCTGCTGGATCGCGGTGATCACCGCATCGATGCTCAGTTCTCCTCCAGGACCTCGCATTCGGCGATGAGGAAGGACCCCGGCGGCCGGTGGCCGCCGGGGTCCGGATGGACTAGGGCTGCGATGCAGCTCTCCGCCGACGACTGCATGGCCGTCGACAGGCCCGCGAAGTCGGCGCTGGCCGTGAACATGGTCACGGACGCCTGCGGTCATCGAGTCGAAGACGCAGCGCATCTCCAGGTTGGTCGGCTGCGGCACGCCGCGCTGCACGGCCTCCGAGGCGCCGGCCAGGAGCTCGTCACCGGTGACGATCGGATCCTCGATGGCCTCGTTGTTGCCCGGCAGCCGCTTCAGCGCCTCGACCATCGCCACCTGGTTCTCGGTGTTGCGTGGCGAACTTGAGGAAGTCGGAGACGACGGTCTTGAGGTTCGCGTCGTCGCCGACGGCCTTCGCGGCCATGAAGAACGAGCCCGCCATATAGGGCTTCGGTCCTCGCCGCCGGTCAGGGTCGGGAGTGGGGCCACGCCAGGTTGTCACCGAGGCCGGGGGCCTCGGCATCGGGCGCCGCGGCGTAGGCGCCGAGGGTCCAGTCGCCGTTGATGATCATGGCGGCCTTGCCTTCCTTGAACAGGCCGTCGGCGACGTTGTAGTCGGCCTCCGCCGGCATGACCTTCTCGGTGTACTTCAGGTCGTACAGGAACTTGAGCGCGCTGCTCATGGCATCGGTGTCGAGGGTCGGCGTGATGCCGTCCTCCGCGAAACCGAGCCGCCATAGCCACCGAGGAAGGGCACGAGCCAGAAGGACTCGGTCTGGTTGAACGCGATGCCGTACTTGCCACCGGTCTGGGTGGCCTTGGCAGCGGCGATCCACGCGTCGCTCGTCGGCCGGGGCCGTGTCACCGGCCAGCTCCTTGTTCCAGTAGAGCATCAGCTGGTTGCCGAACGAGACGGCACGCCTCAGGTTTCGTTCGCGGTCACTGCGTTTGCGGCGGCGTCGGGAAGGTGCCGCGGTCGACCATGTCGTCGAGCGGCAGGATCGGGTCAGCCGAGGTGAATGGGCCGAGATGGTCGGCGACCGTCCAGAGCAGGTCCGGCGCGTCACCGGCCAGGCTCGACTTCAGGAAGTCTTCGCGGAGCAGCTCGACGTCCTTGTTGACGACCGTGAACGTGACGTTCGGGTGTGCGGCCTTGTAGTCGTCGGCTAGCTTCTTGACGAACTGGAGCGCGCCGTCAGCCTCGCCTTCCTTGGTCCACAGGGT
>CAVWZL010000012.1:0-62172 GCA_963759495.1 uncultured Chloroflexia bacterium
GATCAGCCGGGCCGTTCGCTCGATCTGGTCCATCAGCGCCTCGGAGGCATCGTCGAACAGCAGGTGCGCCTCGTCGAAGAAGAAGCACAGCTTTGGCTTCGGGAGGTCGCCCGCCTCGGGCAGCTGCTCATAGAGCTGGGCAAGCATCCAGAGCATGAACGTGGAGAACAGCCGCGGCTTGTCCATGACATCGCGCAGCTCGAGGATGCTGATGATCCCCGACCCGTCGGGCGCCGTCCGCAGCAGGTCCTGCACGTCGAACTCGAGCTCGCCGAAGAACGTGTCGGCGCCCTCCTGCTCGAGGACGACGATCGAGCGCAACAGCACGCCGACCGATGCGGCCGACATCCCGCCGTAATCCGCGAGGATGGGCTTGCCCTCGTCCGAGGCGAGGAACTTCAGGGTCGTCGCGAGGTCCTTCAGGTCGAGCAGCGGCAGGTCGTTGTCGTCGCAGTACTTGAAGACGAGCGCGAGGATCGAGGTCTGGGTGTCGTTGAGGTCGAGGACCTTGCCGAGCAGCAGCGGCCCGAAGGAGCTCACCGTCGCCCGGACCTGCGCCCCGAGCTCACCGCTGAGCGACAGGAACTCGACGGGATGGCCCGCCGGCTCGAACGTCCACCCGAGCGATCCGACCCGGTCGATCACCTTCGTGTTGGCCGCATCGCCTGGCGCAGCGAGGCCGGTCAGATCGCCCTTCACGTCGGCGACGAACACGGGCACGCCGGCCTTCGAGAGCTGCCCCGCGAGGAGCTGCAGGGTCTTGGTCTTGCCCGTTCCCGTCGCACCCGCGATGAGCCCGTGGCGGTTCATCATCGACAACGCCACCTGCACCCGCGTGTCGTTGTGCAGCTCGCCGTCGCGCATCGAGCTGCCGAGCACGACCCCCGGCTCATCGAGCGCGTAGCCGGCCGTCATGGCCTCGACGAAGGCCTTGTCCATGCGCGTCGTACTCCACCTGCGGTGCTCGATCGGGATGTCCCGAAGGGTATCATCGGCCTCGCGCCCGCCTCGCACGGACCCCAGAGGAGACGATGATCGGCGAGTTTCGCGAGTTCCTGTTCAAGACCAACGCGCTCGCGCTCGCGATCGGCGTCATCATCGGCGCCGCCCTTGGGACGGTGGTCACCTCGCTCGTCGAGGACATCATCATGCCGCCAATCGGGTTCCTTCTCGGCGGGGTCGACTTCAGCGACATCAAGACGGTGCTCAAGGCGGCGGAGGGCGGCGACCCGACAACCGAGGTCGCCATCCGCTGGGGCGAGTTCCTCACCGCCTGCATCACGTTCGTGATCATCGCCTTCGTCGTGTGGCGGATCAGCAAGGCGTTCATCCGCGAGGAGGCGCCCGCCGGCCCGACACCGGACCAGGTGTTGCTGGCCGAGATCCGGGACGAGCTTCGAACCCGGCGCGGCTGACCCCGGCGAGCCAGCCGACGCGAACGGCGTCAGCCCTCGGCGGCGCGCGGGTAGCTTCCCAGGATCCGGAGCATGGTCGTGACCTGAGAAAGCTCGTCGAGCGCGGCGCGGGTCTCGGGCGCGTCGCCGTCCGCGTCCAGGTCGACCCAGAAGACGTACTCCCATGCGCGGCTGCGACTCGGTCGCGACTCGAGCTTGCTCATGTTGAGCCCGTGGCGCGCGAAGACCTCGAGCACGGCGAGCAGGGTTCCCGGTTCGTTTCGGACCGCGATGGCGAGGGTCGTTCGCATGGCCTTGGAACGGGGGGCTCGCCGCTCCCCGCCTGCACGACGGACGACGAGGAACCGGGTTCGGTTGTCGGCCACGTCCTGGATGTCCCCGGCAAGCACCTCGAGCCCGAAAAGGGCCGCGGCGCGTGGCGACAGCACGGCCGCGGCCGCTCGTTCGGCCCGATCCGCGATGGCCTTCCCGGCACCGGCCGTGTTGTAGGTCGTGAGCAGCGTCCACGGCCGGGTTCGGAGGAACGCCTCCGCCTGACCGAGGGCCTGGATGTGCGAGTAGACGCGCTCGATCCCCTCGAGCCGCTCCCCGGGCAGCGCCGCCAGCGCAAGCCGGACCGGCACGACCACCTCGGCGACGATCTCGAGCTCGTGCTCCAGCAACAGGTCGTAGTTCTCGCGAACGGTCCCGTTGACGACATTCTCGATGGGGATCACGCCCACGGTGGTGTCGCCCGCTGCCACGGCCTCGAATACCGCCCGAAAGCTGCCCACGGAGGAGCGCGCCACATCACCGAACGCGGCCAGCACGGCGTCCTCGGCGAACGCGCCGGGCTCGCCGGCATAGGCGACCTCGCGCTCCGGACCATCGACCATGATCGCGAGTCTAGCCGCGGCAGTCACGGGGTCGCGGGGCGGACGGGCTCGCCGAGGACCTCGGCCACGAAGTCGACCGCCTCGAGGAGCGTCATCGATGCGCCGCGGCCAAGCAAGGCATCGCGCTCGCTCTCGTCAACCACCTCAGGCCGTCCGAGACGCTCCTCCATCTCGGATGCGATCTTGGCGAAGATCGGCGGTGGCTTGACGCCGTAGCGCTCACACAGGGCATCGAACGCGCCGTCGAGCACGGTGGCCTCCCGCGGCCGGCCGAGGTAACGAAGGAGCAGGCTGAGCTCCCGGAGCGCGATCGTCGTGGCAGCGTTGTCCCCCATCTCGCGCGAGATGACGACGGACGTGAGGCCGTGGCGTGTGGCCGCTTCGAGCTTGCCGTGGGTCATCGTCGTCCATGCCAACGAGCCTGCTGCCATTGCGGCATAGAAGTCGTCGCCGATCGCGCGGAACAGGTTGAGCAGCCGCTCGAGCTCCTCCTCGGCACCGTCGAAGTCGCCGCGGATGAGGATGTTGGCCCAGATCCAGCCAACCCGGGCGACCCCACGGGCATCCCCCGCCTCCTCGTAGCGCTGCTTCGCCTCGGCCCGGATCGCGTCACCACGGGCCGGATCCGGGCCGAGGACAACCGAGTGCGCGTAGTTGAACAGCGCATCGGCGAGGACCGCGGGATCCCCCACCGCCCGCGCCAGCCGGACCTGCTCGGCATACAGGCGATCGGCCGTCTCGAGATCCGCCTGCCACCACGCAACGCTGCCGAGGGCACCGACGGCCGCGGGTCGCCAGCGTGAATCCTCTCCGCCCGGCATGGCCAGGATCCGGGTCAGGATGTCGCTGCCCTCAGCCAGGAAGCCGCGCATCTGCCAGAAGCGCCAGAGCGCGCCGCCGAAGCGCAGTGCGCGCTCGACGTCGTTGCGCTCGATGACCCACGCGACGGCGGCGCGGATGTTGTCATGGTCGGCCGCCAGCCGTTCGAGCAGCGGGACCTGGCCCCGGCCCGGGAAGTGCGGCGCGGCATCCTCCGCCATCGCCAGATAGGCATCGGCATGCCGGTTGCCGATGACCTCGGCGTCCGGGCCGGCCCGAAGTCGCTCCGCGGCGAACATACGGACCGTTGTCAGGAGCCGGAACCGCGGTCCGTCGGGGCCCGCGGCCGGCTCGACGAGACTGTGGTCCGCGAGGGTCGAGAGACCGTCGAGCACGTCTGCACCAAGCTCGTCCGCGGGCCCGCAGACGACCTCTGCCTCGTGCAGTCGCGACCCGCCGGCGAAGATCGCCATGCGGTCGAGCAGGCGACGCTCCCCGGGTCCGAGCAGGTCATAGCTCCACGCGATCACCGAGGTGAGGGTTCGCTGGCGCTCGGGAAGATCGCGGGCGCTCGTGCCCGGCAGGTCCAGCCGCTGCGCGAGCCGCTGCGCGATCGTGCCGGGCGGCAGGAGCGTGGCTCGGGCTGCGGCAAGCTCGATCCCGAGCGGCAGGCCGTCGAGCCGCCGGCAGACCTCCGCGACGGCCGGCACGTCCTCGGGGGCCAGGTAGTAGCCAGGACGGGCGCGCGAGGCCCGATCGACCCAGAGCCGAATGGCATCCGTCGTCACGGCCTCGCCGGCCATCGCGTCCTCACCCGGCACGGCGAGCGGGGCGACCGGGAACTCCTGCTCGGCACCCAGGCGCAAGGGTGCGCGGCTCGTGACGAGGAGGGTCAGGCCCGGCGTCGCCTGGAGCAGCTCCCCCAGCAACGGCGCGGCGTCGAGCACCTGCTCGAAGTTGTCGATGAGCAGGAGGACGGACCGCTGATCCAGGAACTCCCGGAGTCGCTCCAGTGGAGGCGTCGCGCCGCCCTCGAGACCGATGCTGCTCATGATCGCCGTCCCCACCAGGCTTGCGTCCCTGAGGGACTCGAGCGGGACGAACCACGTGCCAGCGGGATACCGTGAGGCGACTCCGCGCGCCGCCTCGATGGCGAGGCTGGTCTTGCCGGTCCCGCCCGCGCCCGTGAGCGTCACCAGCCGGTTCGACTCGAGCAGGCCCTGCACCTCGGCGATCTCGCGCTCGCGCCCGATGAAGCTGGTGACGCGCGCCGGCAGGTTCCCGGCGACGGACTCGAGCGTGCGCAGGGCGGGAAATTCGGACGGGAGGCCGTCGACCACCACGTGATGGAGACGCTCTGGCCGGGCCAGATCACGGAGACGATGCTCGCCGAGGTCGCGGAAGGAGAGCCCTCCCGACAGCTGGCCCTCGACGAGGGCCCGCGTCGCCTGGGAGACGAGGATCTGACCACCATGGGCCGCGCTCGCCACCCGGGCCGCCCGGTGCACGTCGACGCCGACGTAGTCGTCGCCGCCCAGGGCCCCGACGCCGGTATGGAGACCCATCCGGACCCGGACCGACGCGCCTGACGGCCACGTGCTGGCGGCGAGCGCTCGCGCGATGTCGGCTGCGGCCTCAACGGCCCCGGGAGCCTCACGGAACATCACGAGGAAGGAGTCCCCCTGCGTCCCGCGCTCGGTCCCGCCGCGACGCCCGAACACCTCGCGCAGGATCCGGTTGTGCTGCTCCAGGACCTCGGTGAACCGCGCCGGCCCGAGATCCTGCAGGAGCCGCGTCGATCCCTCGATGTCGGAGAAGAGGAACGTGATCGTTCCGGTAGGAAGGTGGCGCGGCTCGGTCATGGCCCGAGCAGGATACGACCCCGTCTTCCCGAAAAATGAAGAGTCGGCGGGTACCGATCTAGGGAATGCTCCCGATGTACCGCTCGAGCGCCGGCGCGACGCTGTCGCCAGACGTTGCAGCCGAAGCGCACGGGAGAACCAATGAACCACGACGCACTCCGGACCATCGCCAACGACCGGTACGTGGCGCTGCGCCGCGAGGCCGACCAGTCCCGCCTCGCGGCGTCCGCACCGGCAGTCCCCTCGTCGCCGCCGGCGCGCATCCGTCGCCTCGCGGGACGGGTGGCGACCCTCGTGCTCTCGCACGGGGCGTCGCCGCTCACTCGACAGCACCCCGCGTAGCCCGCGTTCACGGGGTCCGATAATGGCGATCATGGCGGTCCGCGTCTCGAGCCCGGTCCTCATCGGCCGCTCTGCCGAGCTGGCCGTGCTTCGCGCGGCCACGGGACCTGCAGGCACGCCGCGACGACGGGCGGTCATCGTCGGCGGCGAGGCGGGCGTCGGGAAGTCGCGCGTGGTCGACGACTTCGCCGAACGCGCCATCGCCGACGGCGTCCTGGTCCTGACCGGCGGCTGCATCGACCTCGGCGAGGGTGGCCTGCCGTACGGTCCCGTCATCGAGGCGTTGCGCGGCTACATCCGTTCCGTCTCGGAAGACGAGGTCGACCGGGTCATGGGGCCCGCCCGGGCCGATCTCGCCCGGCTCATCCCCGATCTCGGCGCGTCAAGCGGTGAGTCCCCATCGGGGCTGGACCTCGGCTCGGCCCAGGGCCGGCTGTTCGAGCTGCTGCTCGCCACGCTTGGCCGTCTCGCCGATCGCGCCCCGGTGGCATTCATCGTCGAGGATCTGCACTGGTCCGATCGCTCGACGCGCGATCTGCTTGGGTTCCTCGTCCGGAACATCGGCGACCTGCCGGTCACGCTGATCCTCACGTTCCGCTCCGACGAGCTGCACCGGCGTCATCCACTCCTTCCGTTCCTCGCCGAGCTGGAGCGCACCGGGCACGTGGAGCGGGTCGAGCTGCACACGTTCGACCGTGCCGAGACGGCGGCCCAGGTGCGCGCGATCGCGGGGCAGCACGTGGAACCGGCCCTGATCGAGGCGATCCACCTGCGCAGCGGTGGCAACGCGTTCTTCGCCGAGGAGCTGCTCGTCGCCGCGACCGAGGATGCCGCGACGCAGCTGCCGCGAACGCTCCGCGAGGTGCTCCTCGCACGCATCGCGGGTCTCGCCGAGCCGACGCAGGAGTTCCTGCGGCTTGCCTCGGCCGCCGGCCGACGGGTCGACCCGTCGCTCGTCGCCGCCGCCACGGGCATGGACGAGTCGTCGCTCTACGACGCGCTGCGGGAGGCCGTCACGCGACAGGTGCTGATCCCTGACGCCCTGCCCGGGAGGGAGCGATACGCGTTCCGGCATGCACTGCTCCAGGAGGCCGTCTACGAGGACCTGCTGCCCGGCGAACGTACCCGACTGCATTCGTCGTTCGGGAAGATCCTCGAGGCGTCGGGCGCGCCGGATCCCGGTCGCGCGGCGGAGCTCGCCTACCACTGGTTCGCGGCGCACGACCTGCCGCGGGCGCTCGGGGCCGCTGTCGCGGCCGGTCGCGAGGCGGAACGGAGCTACGCGTTCCCCGAGGCGCATGCCCACTACTCGCAGGCGATCGCCCTGTGGGGCCAGGTGCCTGATGCCGCGGTTCAGACCGGGGCCGACCTCGTCGATGTCCTTGCGGCGGCCGCGCGGGCTGCGACGCTCGATGACCCGACCCGTGGCATGGCCCACCTTCGGACCGCGCTCGAGCTGGTCGACGAGACGGCTGAGCCGACGAGGGCAGGGCTCCTGTACGAGCGGCTGGGCCGGTCGGCGTGGTTCGCCGGTCAGGCCGACGTGTCGCTCGAGGCGCACCGGGCGGCAGTGCGCCTGATCCCGGTCGACCCACCATCCGAGGCACGGGCCCGCGTCCTGGCTGGGCTGGCCCAGGTCCTCATGCTGCGGGTGGAGTACGACGAATCCGCCCAGCTCGCCGAGGCCGCGGTCGATCTGGCGCGGCGCACGGGGGCCCGACAGATCGAAGGGCACGCGCTGAACACGCGCGGCGTCGACCGCAACCTGGCGGGTGACGTCGACGGGGCGATCGCCGACCTTCAGTCAGCGATGGAGATCGCCGTCGAGGTCGGCAACGCGGACGACATCGGCCGCGCCTATGGCAACCTCGTGTTCGTCCTCGAGGACGCCGGCCAGCTCGACGAGGCGCTGCGGGTCGCCCGCGAAGGCATCGCGGCGACCGAGCCGCTCGGGGTGATGCGCGCGTTCGGCACGCATCTGCTGTGCAACGCGGCGGATGTCCTGTTCCGTGTCGGCCGATGGGACGAAGCAGAGGTCGCGGTGCGTGAAGCGGCCAGCCTCGGACCCCTCGGCATCAACGAGATCCTCGCGAACGAGCTGCTCGGACGGCTGGCCGTCGTTCGGGGGCGTCTGGCGGAGGCGGCGACCCACCTGGCTCCCCTCGAGGCGCTCGCCGAACGCGCCGCCGACGTCCAGTTCCTCCTGCCCGTGCACCTGAGCCTCGCGGAGCTCGCGCTCTGGCAGCACCGTCCCTATGAGGCCGTCCGCATTGCCGAACGCGGGCTCGGCCTCATGCGAGCGGGCCGCCAGGCGCAGATCGGCGCCCTCGTGGCGCTGGCGATGCGCGGGTATGGCGACCTGGCCGAGACTGACCGCGCGCGTCGATCGTCGGCGCCGGAGGCTTCGACACTGGCCGCAGCCGAGGAGTTGATCGACGCGCACCGGGCGCGGCATGCCCGGACCGCCGCGCAGCTCCCCGCATTCGCACCCGAATCCGCGGTGTGGCTCGCGCTGTGCGAGGGCGAATGGACCCGCGTCACCGGCAGACCCGATCCTGACGCGTGGGCCGGTGTCGCCGACCAGGCATTCGCCCTCGTTCGACCCTACCCGGCCGCCTACGCTCGATGGCGCGAGGCGGAAGCACTCCTGGCGGTGCGCGGCGACCGCGACCGCGCGGCGGCGGCCCTCCGCGCGGCAGCGAGCGCAGCATCCGGGCTCCGGGCGGGACCGCTCGCTGACGAGATCCGGGGACTCGCACTCCGCGCACGCATCCCGCTCGATCAGGACGTGGACGAAGCGCCGGTCGCCGCCGTGCCCGACGAGGGCGATGCCTTCGGGCTGACCCGGCGCGAGCGTGAGGTCCTTGCCTTGGTTGCGCTCGGTCGAACGAACCGGCAGATCGCCGAGGTGCTGTTCATCAGCGACAAGACCGCGGGCGTCCATGTCTCCAACATCCTGGGCAAGCTGGGCGTATCAGGGCGCGGCGAGGCCGCTGCCGTGGCCCACCGGCTCCGGCTCGCAGAGACGCCCCTGGCCGATGGGGCGGTCCCCGCCGGCGAGGCCTGAGACCGTCAGCGATCGAACCAGGCGACGGTGTCGTGATCGGCGTCGTCGAGGTCGATCTCCGCGCGGGCGTCACGCGCCGCACCGGCTGACACCCGGGTCCGCCGCCGGTTGCCGGCCTGCTCCGCCGCGCCCTGCCAGTGCGATTCCGCGAGCAGCGCGTTGAGTGCCTGGAGGTATGCCTCGATGGACGCCGCCACGACGCTCTCGCCCCGTGCATGGCCCTCGTACTCCCCTGAGCCGCGCGCGCCCTCGCGGGCCGGTGGCGCGATGCGGACCTTGACCTCGCCGACCGTGTCGCTGCCCTCGCCGAGGGCGTGGATGTCGAAGGCGAGCAGCCGTGCCTTCCCGTCGAGCACCCCGCCGACCGCCTCGTCGACGGCGCGATACAGGGCGTCGATCGCGCCGTTCCCCTCAGCCGATGCCTGCCACTCGTGGTCGCCCGACGCGATCACGACGGCGCCGCGGCTTCGAACGTTGCTGCCGGCACTCACGGTCCAGCGGGCGAGTTGGAGCGTGTCGGTCATGGGATCACCTCCGGGGAGCTGCGGTCGCGGGTCGGCCCGGAGCGCCGGTGCCACCGGCGACGCCCGTGCTGGCAGTCGTGAAGTGCCGCTCGTCGCGGCGTCGGAGCTCGGCCCCGGACTTCCAGATCGTGTACTCGAGCGAGTCGGCGAGGGCCGTCGCCGAGGCCGCGATGATGTTCGTGTCGCTGCCCATCGTCGACCACGTCGTCGTGCCGTTCGACGAGTCGATGATCACCCTCGTCCGGGCCGCCGTCGCAGACGTGCCGTCGAGGATGCGCACCTTGTAGTCGACGAGGTGGACGTCGTCGAGACCCGGGTAGAACGCCCGGAGCGCCTTGCGCAGGGCGGCATCGAGCGCGTTGACCGGGCCGTTGCCGTCCGCGGCCGTGTGCAGGGTCTCCCCGTCCACCTCGACCTTGACGGTGGCCTCGGCCAGCAGCTCGCGGCCGTCGCGCTGCTCCACGAGGCACGTGTAGTCGACGATCCGGAACGGCGGCGCGGTAGTCGGCGGCGTGGCGCCGGATGAGCAGCTCGAACGAGGCCTCGGCCCCCTCGAACGCCAGGCCCTCGTTCTCGAGCTGCTTGATGAGCTTCGAGAGCTCGCGCGGATCGACGACCCCCTCGAGCTCGTGGCCCAGCTGCCGCGCACGGAACGAGGTGTTGGCACGACCGCCGAGCTCGGAGACGACGAGGCGGCCGGCGTTGCCGATCCGGGTCGGGTCGATGTGCTGGTAGCTGCGCTCGACCTTGGCCACCGCCGCACCGTGCACGCCGCCCTTGTGCGCGAAGGCCGAGCGGCCCACGTAGGGCTGGTAGTCGTTCGGGGCGATGTTCGCGATCTCAGCCACCGAGCGAGAGAGCTCGGTCAGGCCGTCGAGCCGGCCGCCGCCCGCCGGCACGAGCACGTGCGGCGTCTTGAGCGCGAGGTTGGCGAGGATCGAGACCATGTTCGCGTTGCCGGCGCGCTCGCCGTAGCCGTTGATCGTTGCCTGCACGTGACGGATGCCGGCCGCGACGGCGGCCATCGAGTTGGCGACAGCCAGCTCTGCGTCGTTGTGGGTGTGGATGCCCCAGGTGATCGCGGGTGCCCCGGCGTCGCCGTCGATGCGCTGACCGGACGTCGGTCACGATCCTGGTCAGCTCCTCGGTCAGCGTGCCGCCGTTCGTGTCGCACAGCACGAGCGTGCGGGCGCCGGCCTGCGCGCGCCGCACGCAGCGTACGCGAGCGCGTAGTCCGGTCCGCGCAGGTAGCCGTCGAAGAAGTGCTCCGCGTCGTAGACCGCCTCGCGGCCGCGCTCGACGACGAAGCCGACCGAGTCGGCGATCATGTCGAGGTTCTCCTGGGGCGTCGCGCCGAGCACCTCGGTGACGTGGAGCAGCCACGACTTGCCGAAGATCGTGACGACCGGCGTCTCGGCGGCGACGAGCTCGCGCAGGTTCGGATCGTCCTCGGGCCGATTCGCGCGATGCCGGGTCGAACCGAAGGCCGCGAGCTTGGCCGTCTCCCAGCGGACGTTGCGCGCCGCGGCGAAGAACTCGATGTCCTTGGGGTTCGAACCCGGCCAGCCGCCCTCGATGTAGGGCATCCCGAATTCGTCGAGCATCCGGGCGATGCGCAGCTTGTCGGCGAGCGACAGCGTGATGTTCTCGCCCTGCGTCCCGTCCCGGAGGGTCGTGTCGTAGAGGACGACCGGCTGCGTCGCTCATGCGGCCACCCCGGCGCTCGGCCGACAGGCGGTCGATGACGGCGGTCGCGAAGGCCGTCGTCCCGACGACCACGAGCCCGTCATCGGGGTTCGACCGCGTCGGCCAGGTCGCCGGTGCGCCAGCCGTCGTCGAGGGCAGCGGCCACCGCGGCCTCGATCGCGTCGGCCGCATCCGCGCGACCCAGCGACCAGCGCAGGAGCATCGCCGCGGACAGGATCGTGCCGATCGGGTTGGCGAGGTCCTGCCCGGCGATGTCCGGCGCAGAGCCGTGGATCGGCTCGTACAGGCCGAACGTCCCGTGCTCCGTGCGCCGTTCGCCGAGCGAGGCCGACGGCAGCATGCCGAGACTCCCCGCCAGGACGCTCGCCTCGTCCGACAGGATGTCGCCGAACAGGTTCTCCGTGACGATCACGTCGAACCGGGCCGGGGACTTCGACGAGCAGCATCGCGCAGGAGTCGACGAGCTGGTGCGTCGAGCGCGACGTCCGGGAAGTCCCGGGCGACCTCGTTGGCGACGAGCCGCCACAGCCGGGACGTGGCGAGCACGTTCGCCTTGTCGACCGACGTGACCGAGCCCCGCCGCGACGCGGGCCAGCTCGAACGCCAGCCGGACGACGCGCCGGATCTCTGTCTCCGCGTACGGGCAGCGTGTCGCGGGCGGAGCGCTCCCCGGTGGCGCCGGACGGCCTCCTCGCGCGCGCCGAAGTAGATCCCGCCGGTCAGCTCGCGCACGATCAGCAGGTCGACGCCGTCGAGCAGCTCCGGGCGGAGCGGCGAGGACGGCACGAGCGCCGGATGGATCGTCACCGGGCGCAGGTTGGCGAAGAGGCCCAGGCCGCCGCGCAGGGCGAACAGCGCCTGCTCGGGCCGGACTGGGGCGTTGGGGTCGTCCCACTTGGGTCCGCCGACGGCGCCGAGCAGGATGGCGTCCGCCGCGCGGCAGGCCTCGACGATCCTCGTCGCGGATGGCCACGCCGTACGTGTCGATGGCGATGCCGCCGACGACGTGCTCGGACCAGTCGATCGCGAAGTCGAACCGTTCGCCGGCAGCGTCGAGCACGCGCCGGGCCGCCGTCGACGACCTCCGGCCCGACGCCGTCGCCCGGGATCGTGGCCACCCGGTACGTGACGGCGGTCACGGCAGGCCCTCTTCGAGGCGCGGCGCCACGAACGCCACCGCGACGCCGTTGATCTCGGCGCCGTGGAGCTTGTTGACCGCCACGAGATACGCCTCGAGCGACGCCTCGATGATGTTCGTGCGATCAAGCCGTGGCCGGTCACGACGAGCGCGCCCGGTCCCTCGTCCGAGGAGCGCCGGCAGCGCACGAGCACCTGGCCCTGGGCGTCCTCGCCCGCGGAGACGGCCTTGATCTCGTACTCGGTGAGCGCCGGGTGCCAGCCGAGCACCGGCTGGAGCGCCTCGTCGACGGCGCCGAAGAGCGCGTTGACGGGTCCGTTCCCGGTCGGCCTCGGTCGTCCGCTCGTCGACCGTCGACGATCAGCGTCACCGTGCCCGGTCGCGTTCCCGCCGTGGGACGAGGTGACGCTCCAGCCGACGAGCTCGACGCGAGGCGGGCACCTCCGCGGCGCGCTGCTCGACGAGCGCCCGGAGGTCCGCGTCGGTGACCTCCTTCTTGTGGTCGGCCAGGGCGACGGCCTGGCGGTAGACCTCGTCGAGCGCCTCGCCCTCGACGTCGTGCCCGAGGTCCTTCAGCTTGCTGCTGGAGCCCGCGCCGTCCGGACAGCTTGCCGATCGTGAGCTGGCTGCCCGCGAGCCCGACGCGACTGCGGGGTCATGATCTCGTAGGTCAGCGGGTTCTTGATGACGCCGTCCTGGTGGATGCCCGACTCGTGCGCGAAGGCGTTGCCGCCGACGATCGCCTTGTTCGGCTGGACGGCGAACCCGGTGAGGTACGACGACGAGCCGCGAGGCGGCGGTGATCTGCTCGGTCTGGACGCGCGGACGCCGAGTCGGCGAACTGCGTCGGTCGCGTCCGCAGCGCCATCACGACCTCCTCGAGCGAGGCGTTGCCGGCGCGCTCGCCGAGGCCGTTGATCGTGACCTCGACCTGGCGCGCGCCCGCCTGGACCGCGGCGAGCGTGTTGGCCGTCGCGAGGCCCAGGTCGTTGTGGCAGTGGACGCTGACGGTGGCGTCGCGCCGCCGACCAGGTCGACGACGCGCTCGACGAGCGCCCCGAACTCGGACGGGATCGCGTAGCCGACGGTGTCCGGGATGTTGACCGTCGAGGCGCCCGCCTCGACGACCGCCTCGTAGACCTGCAGCAGGTAGTCGGTGTCGGTGCGCGATGCGTCCTCGGCGCGAGAACTCGATCTCGGCGTCGCGGCCCAGCTGCTCGCGGCCGTAGCGGACCCACCGGACCGCGTCGGCAAGCGCCTGCTCGCGCGATCGATCCGGAGCTTGTGCTTGAGGTGGATGTCGCTGGTGGCGATGAAGACGTGCAGGTGCGGCCGCTCGGCAACCTTGATCGCCTCGATCGCCCGCTGCGGGTCGCCGTCCTTGCACCGTGCGAGCGCCGCAACCGCGATCCCGCCCTTCGTCTCCTGGGCGATCCGGCGGACCGCCTCGAAGTCGCCGGGGGAGGCGGCCGGGAAGCCGGCCTCGATGACGTCGACCTTGAGCCGGGCGAGCTGGCGCGCGACCTCGAGCTTCTCGGCCGCGGTGAGCCCCGCGCCGGGCGCCTGCTCGCCGTCGCGCAGCGTCGTGTCGAAGATGCGGACGCTGGCCGGCGCTCGACGAACGGGCCCGACGGCCGCGGTACCCCGGCGGTCACCGGGCCGCACCCGGGTCGTGGTCGCGGCGGCCTGCGCCTGACCCGCCTGGACCTCGACCGGGTTGAGGAACGGCATCTGGCCACGGAGGCGCGCCCCGACCCGCTCGATCAGGTGGTCGCGATCGGCCGAGCGCAGCCGCTCGAACTCGTGGCGGCCGCTCTCGTTCTCCTCGATCCAGCGGTTCGCGAACGTGCCGTCCTGGATGTCCTTGAGGACGGCCTGCATCGTCTCGCGGACGTGCTCGTCGATGATCCGCGGGCCCGACACGTAGTCGCCGTACTCGGCCGTGTCGCTGACGCTGAAGCGCATGAAGTTGAGCCCGCCGCGGTACATCAGGTCGACGATGAGCTTGAGCTCGTGCATCGTCTCGAAGTACGCCAGCTCGGGCTGGTAGCCGGCCTCGACGAGCGTCTCGAACGCCATCTTCACGAGCGCCGCCGTGCCGCCGCACAGGACCGACTGCTCGCCGAACAGGTCGGTCTCGGTCTCCTCGGCGAACGTCGTCTCGAGGACGCCGGCCCGGGTGGAGCCGATCGCCCGGGCGTAGGCGAGGACGCGGTCGCGCGCCGTGCCCGACTGGTCGCGATGGACCGCGAACAGCGCGGGGACGCCGCCACCGGCCTGGTAGACGCTGCGCAGCAGGTGGCCCGGGCCCTTCGGGCGCGACCATGCCCGACGTCGACGATCCCCGGCGGGTCGATCCGCCCGAAGTGGATGTTGAAGCCGTGCGCGAACATCAGGAGGTGCCCGGCCGCAGGTTCGGGGCGATCTCCGTGTCGTAGACGGCCTTCTGGGCGGTGTCGGGGACGAGGATCATGACGACGTCCGCGGCCTGGACGGCCTCGGCCACGTCGGCGACGCGCAGGCCGGCGTCCTCGGCGAGCGCCGGCTCTTCGACTCCGGCGCGAGCCCGACGATGACGTCGATCCCCGACTCGTGCAGGTTCAGCGCGTGGGCGTGGCCCTGGCTGCCGTAGCCGATGATCGCGACGGTCTGCCCCTGGAGCGCGGCAGGGTCCGCGTCGTTGTCGTAGTACATCTTCGCTGTCATCGCTTGATTGCCTCCTCGATCGAACCGGAGCCGCGGGACATGACGACCGCGCCGGTCCGAACCAACTCCTTGATGCCGTACGTCCGGACGAGCGCCACGAACGGCATCGACCTCCGTCTCGGTGCCGGTGACCTCGACGATGACCGACTCCGGCGCGAGGTCGACGACCCGGCCCTTCGACAGCTCGACGACCTTGAGGATCTCCGCCCGGTTCGAGTCGGTCGCGCGGATCTTGACCAGCGCCAGCTCGTGCTGGATCGTCGGCTCGCTCGTGACGTCCTGGACCTTGAGCACGTCGATCAGCCGGTAGAGCTGCTTGGCGGCCTGCTCGACCGCGACGTCGTCGCCGTGCAGCGTGATCGTCATCCGGCTGACGTCTGGCTGGTCGGTGCGGCTGACCGCGAGCGAGTCGATGTTGAAGTTGCGTGCCCGCATCAGGCTCGCGACCCGGTTCAGGACGCCGGGCTTGTCGAGCACGAGCGCGACGAGGACGTGGCGGCGGTTCTCGCCGGACCCGGGCAGTGCCCGCGGCGGTGGGGTCGCGCGGCCGGCGACCGCATCGGCGGGCACGCGACCGTTCGAGCTGGGGTCCGTTGTCATTCCTCCGCCCCGCCCCACTTCTCGATGAGGTCGGACAGGCCCTTGCCGGCCGGCATCATCGGGAAGACGTTCTGCTCCTCGGCGATCTCGAACCAGATGAGCGCGGGGCCGTCGACGGCCTGCGCGGCGCGGATCGCGTCGTCCACCTCGTCCGGTGTGCTCGCCCGGAATGCCGGGATGCCGTACGCGTCGGCGAGCTTGGCGAAGTCGGGGCCGGGCAGGTGGGAGGAGTGGTAGTTGCCCGCGTAGATGATCTCCTGCCACTGGCGGATCATCCCGAGCTTCTTGTTGTCGAGCAGTGCGATCTTCACCGGGATGTCGTCCGCGACCAGCGTCATCAGCTCCTGGGACGTCATCTGGAAGCCGCCGTCGCCGGTGATCGCCCAGGTCTCCCGGTCGGGCCGGCCGAGCGCCGCGCCCATGGCGGCCGGGACGCTGAAGCCCATCGTGCCCAGGCCGCCCGAGCTGACGTGGCTGTTCGGCTGGCGGAAGCCGGTGTAGCGGGCGAGCCACATCTGGTTCTGCCCGACGTCGGCCACGTAGGTGCCGTCGTGGTTGCGTCAGCTCGCCGATCCGCTCGATGACGTAGTCGGCCGACAGCAGCCCGTCGCGCCACGCGCCCGAGCCGTGCCAGCTCGATCCCTCCGACTCGCGCTTCCACTCAGCGAGCTGGTCGAGGTACGGCCGTCGGGTCTCGGGCTCGACCGCCGGCACCATCCGGGTCAGCGCCTCGAGCACGCTTCTTCGCGTCGGCGACGATCGGGAACCTCGACGGCGACGTTCTTGCCGATCTCGGCCGGATCGATATCGACGTGGACGATCCGCGCGTACGGCGCATAGGTTCGAACGTTGCCGGTGACTCGATCGTCGAAGCGCATCCCGACGGCGAACAGCAGGTCGGCGGTCTGGATCGCCCGGTTGACGTGCTTCCAGCCGTGCATGCCCATGTAGCCGTAGGCGAGCGGATGGTCCTCGTCGCATGGCCCCGATCCCGAGCAGCGTCCACGCGACGGGGATCTGGGTCTTCTCGGCGAAGGCGCGCAGCTCGTCCCAGGCCTCGGCGTGGAGGACGCCGTGGCCGGCGAGGATCACCGGTCGCTTTGCGTTCGTCGATCTCCGTCGCGGCGAGCTTGAGCTGGCGGCCGTGGCGGTTCGGTGTTCGGGCCGGAAGCCGGGCAGGCCCGCGACGACCTCGGCCTCGGTGGGGTGCTCGGCGCGCGTCTCCTGCTGGAGCGCGTCCTTCGTGATGTCGATGTGGACGGGGCCGGGCCGCCCGCTGCGGGCGATGTGGAACGCCTCGGCCACGACGCGGGGCAGGTCGTCGGCGTCGCGGACCAGGTAGTTGTGCTTGGTCATCGGCAGCGTGATGCCGTTGATGTCGATCTCCTGGAACGCGTCCTTGCCGATCAGCGCTGCCGGGCACGTTGCCCGTGATGGCGACCATCGGGACGGAGTCGAGGAGCGCCGTGCCGATGCCGGTGACGAGGTTCGTCGCGCCCGGGCCGGAGGTGCCCATGCACACGCCGACCCGGCCGGTGACGCGGGCGTAACCGTCGGCGGCATGGGCGCCACCCTGCTCGTGGCGGACGAGCACGTGGCGGAGCTCGGGGTAGTCGCCGAGGACGTCGTAGAGCGGCAGGATCACGCCGCCCGGGTAGCTGAAGAAGACGTCGACGCCCTGGCGGAGGAGCGCCTCGCACAGGACGTCGGCGCCGATCCGGGTCCGCTTGAGGTCGCGCGCCTCGTGGAGCATCGCCTTTCGGGCGGCCTCGACGGCCGCGGCGGAAGCGGTCCCCTCGTTCGGGACGTGGCTCCGGCGCTCCGGCGTCGTGGGACTCGGCGCGGTCGCCGGGTCTCCTTTCGCGATCGTCATCCCTCGGGCCCTCCGTTGTTCGTGCCAGACAAACGAAAAACCCTCGCCTTCCCGGCGAGGGTCCTGGGTTTCGGTGGTCGGTTGCGCTTAGCGGCGCTCGTCCCTCGTCCCTCGGTCCCGCCGGGAGCCGGTAATAAGCCCAAGAAGGCTTACAAGGCCAAGCCGAAGGGAGTCGAGCAGGGAGGAGACGGTAACGTCGAGACCGGACGGTTCGATGGGCATCTGGACGCGGCGGCCGTCAGCCGTCACGACGACGGCGACAGGGCGACGATCCCGACCATCCAGATCGAACAACAACGGCCTCCGAGAAGCGCTCTACCGCGGGACGTCCCGCGATGTCCGGGCAGTCTAGCAGGGAACGTCGATGCGTCAACCGCACCCAAACAGCCCCGGAACGTTGCGAATGCCCAGCAGTGCCGGGGTGGCAGGGCCTCCGCGGGTGCCCCTCCGACGAGCGCCTGCGGGGCCTGTGCCCGCGTGATGCTCCCCGGTCGGGGCGTGCCGTGCCCGTGCTCATCGACGGGCCGAGCCTGCCTGGTGTTCGCCCACAGCGACTCATTCCACTTGCGAAGCGGGATCGGCCTGTTTAGGACCGCCTTCGTGGCCTCAATCGTTCGCCAAGGGCGAGCATTCACGCCCTGTACGCGCTGCGCGAACGTTCCGGCATGGTTTCATCCGCCCGTGGCGAACACCCGGCGCTCACCGGTCGGCGAACCCCGGTGGGCGCCGCATCAACAGGCGCGCACCGGGGCCATCAACCGTCATCCAGACGAGACCCGGTCCCGGCCAGGGAGCATCGCCGGACAGCAGCGCCGCTCGAACGTCGGATGGATCGGCGGGATACGCCACCTCGAAGATGTGCCGATAGTCGCGCACGATTCGTCTCGTCCGCTCGGTAGACCTGAGCAGAAGCAGCCGGGAGACGGCGGTCTCGGCCCCGAGGGAGAGCGTCGGCCACAGCGAAGAGGAGGACAGCGACTCGGCTTTGTCCTGGGACCAGCGCAGCTGCTGCTCAACCCGCCGCAGGTCGGACTCCGACTCGACGCACACGACGACATCAGCGGCCGCGTCATGGAGGACCACATCAATCACCCCGCGGGCGGGTCGATGGACAGCGACCTCAAGTGATGCCTTCCATCGTGGATGCAGCGCCCGCAGGAGGCCCTCGACCATCCGCGCCTGATGTCGGTCACGTATGGCCGGGCCGGTGTTCGGGTAGAGGCGAACGCTGAGGTCCGCACCCAGGGCGATCGACAGCCGGTTCAACGTCTCCATTGAACACGGCGTGTCACCCGCTTCGATCTCGCTGACGAACGAGGGGCTCACCCGGCTGACGCGCGCGAGCTCCCGCACGCCAACGCCTGCGTCCTCGCGAAGACGCCGAAGCTCGCCGCCGATCGTTCGAAGCAGAGCGCGTGTGCGAATGCCTGCGTGGCGTTCGATCGCAGCCTGACCGATACCGAGACTATGGACCCGAGCCCTTGTCGGGCGATCTACCCGCGCCGCGGTCGCTCGAGGCGAACGAAACGCCCACCGAACCAGGCTGACGCTGCCTCCGGCATGCCAGTGTTCGGCCCAGGCGATCATAGGCACGCCCGAAGGCGACATGCGCCGGTTCGATCAGGAGATCGGTCGCCGGTGGCGAACGGTCGTGCGCGCAGGGCACGCGGGTCGGCCGTGGTCGGCGGCGACGGCGCTACGGTGCTGGAACGACGTCCGACGCGGCTTCTTCCTGCACCCCGTCGTCGGGGCGGTCCCTGACAGGCGATGAGCCACGCCCCGCACGCATGCCGACGACCAGCACCATCACCACGCCCGCCGCGATCAGGACGTCGCCGACGCTGAAGACGTTCGCCAGCGGCACCCAACCGGGCAGCGCGTAGACATCGGTCAGTGGCTCGAATGCGGGCGACGCCACGATCGCGGAATTCGTGTAGCCGTCATCGACGGACCGGCCAAGCGAGGCAAAGGCGCCAGGGCTGGCCGGCATGAAGCCGCCGTTCGACACGATCGCGAGCAGGTTCGAGGCCGCGCCGACGGCGACCACCACCAGTCCCGGGATGTGGACGTTCCGCACGACCGCGACCAGCACGGCCGCCGTTGAGGCGACGTACACGGGCGGCCCGGCGGAGCCAACGGCCGAACTCACCGCGGCCGAGAACAGCAGTACCTGGACGAAGAAGCCACCGATCGCGAGCCAGGGCCACCGGAATTCGATCCGCCCAAGACCGTCGAGACGCCCACCGACGGCGAACCCCGCGATGAGCCCGATGACCACGGCATACAGGATGAACACGAGCGGTGACGCCCTCGCCTCGAGGCACGACCGGCGTGGTGAGCACCACCGGACGGTGTCGGTCCTAGTTGTACGCGACCCGTGCAACCCCGACCGCGACCCGATGGTACCGACGGCCGGCGGCCAGCGACGCCCCTCGACTACAATTCGGACGTGCAGCCCGCAGCAACGCTCCGTACCCCGGGTCGGGACGACCTGGACCGAGGGGCGATCGTGGTCGGCCTGCTGTGGCTCTTCGTCTTTGCCACCCCGCTTGCAGTCGTACCGGGGATCCTCGCGGCGTACGCGCTCGTGAAGGACGCGACGTGGGGGCGCACCGGCCTCATCGCCTCGGCCGCCGTCGATCACGGCATCGGGCTGGTGCGCTGGGCCGGCGTGGTAGGTGCCCCGGATCGCTCAAGCTCGCTGGCCCTCGTCGTGCCGGGTGTCGTGCTGCTCATCGCGTCAGTTCGGCTGCGCGTCGGACGCCAGCCCCTGGCGATCGACCCGTCCCCCGCCTCTCAGTTCGACGACGAGGCATCAGACCCCACGCCCGTCACTGTCACGACCATCGCGGACGACGAGGCCCTGCTCGCGTACCTCGACGCGATCGCCCATCTCGATGGCGAGCAGATGCGACGGCTCGCGGCCGCGTGGCGAGCGGTCGACCCTGCGGCCCGCGAGCGAGCATGGGGCGACGTCCGACGAGACCTCGCGACCACCGGCAGTGACCGCGTCGTGGAGGAGGTTCGGGAGGCACTGGAGACGTGGAGCCGGGCGTCGAGCGGCAGCCCGTGGACGTGGCAGTTCGGGACCATGACCGACGTCGACCGCGGCAACCTCCGTCGCGCGGCGATGCCTGCGCTCCTTGACGGCGCCGCGGCAGTTCTCGGCAGGGCGACCCTCGCGCCCGAGGACCGGGACGCCCTCGCCGGCCCGTGGCTCGCGGCGACCGACCCGTCAATGCCGCGCGCGGAGGACCTGGCACCGTCCTGACCCATAACGGGTCGAAGCGACGGCCGCTCGTCGGGAACGCTGCTACCCTCTCCCTCCGTCGCGCCCGCATTCGAGAGAGCCCGTCCCCATGACCGCACCCCGCACCATCGTCCAGAAGATCTGGGACGACCACGTCGTCTCGCAGGACCCCGGCGCCCCGGCCGTGCTTGCCGTCGACCTCCATCTCGTCCACGAGGTGACGAGCCCGCAGGCCTTCACCGGCCTCCGCGAGCGCGGCCTGACCGTTCGGCGACCGCACCAGACCGTCGCGACTGCCGACCATTCCATCCCGACGACGCCGCGCAGCCTGCCGATGCTCGACATGCAGGCCGCCGCGCAGATCACCCAGCTCGAGCGCAACTGCGCCGAGTTCGGCATCCCGCTCCACGGCATCGGCTCTCCGCACCAGGGGATCGTTCACGTCATCGGTCCGCAGCTTGGCCTGACCCAGCCCGGCATGACGATCGTCTGCGGCGACTCGCACACGAGCACCCACGGTGCCTTCGGGGCGTTGGCGTTCGGGATCGGGACCAGCGAGGTCGAGATGGTCCTCGCGACGCAGACGCTCCTCCAGCGCGACCCGAAGACATACGAGGTCCGCGTCGACGGCCGACTCGCGCCGGGCGTGTCGAGCAAGGACATCATCCTTGCCCTGATCGCGCGGATCGGCATCGGCGGCGGAACGGGCCACGTCTTCGAATACAGGGGTGAGGCGATCCGCGCGCTGACGATGGAACAGCGCATGACCATCTGCAACATGAGCATCGAGGGAGGCGCCCGGGCCGGGCTCATCGCGCCGGACGACACGACGTTCGAGTACGTCCACGGGCGGCCCCACGCGCCGAAGGGCCAGGCGTGGGACGAGGCCATCGCGCGCTGGCGCCGACTCCCGACCGACGACGGCGCGACCTACGACAAGACGATCACCATCGACGCGAACGCACTCGAGCCGATGGTCACGTACGGCACGAACCCGGGAATGGGGATCCCGATCACGAGCCGTGTGCCGTCCCCCGACGAGCAGGGCGACCCGGGCCAGCGCCGCGCCCTCGAGCGTGCGCTCGAGTACATGGACCTCCAGCCCGGCCAGGAGATCCTCGGCCAGAAGGTCGACGTCGTGTTCATCGGCTCCTGCACGAACGGCCGGATCAGCGACCTGCGGCTCGCGGCCGAGGCGCTCAAGGGCCGCCACGTCGCGGACGGGGTGCGATTGATGGTCACGCCCGGCTCGGACGAGGTGAAGCGCGAGGCCGAGGCCGAGGGGATCGCCGAGATCTTCAAGGCCGCCGGCGCGGACTGGCGCGAATCGGGCTGCTCGATGTGCATCGCGATGAACGGCGATCAGCTCCAGCCCGGGCAGTACGCGGTGAGCACGTCGAACCGCAACTTCGAGGGCCGCCAGGGCAAGGGCGGTCGGACGTTCCTTGCCTCCCCGCTGACCGCGGCGGCGAGCGCGGTGAACGGCGTCGTCAGCGACCCGCGGCTCCTGCCCGGCATCGAGACCCTCGCCGCGGTCGGGGGCCGCTGACATGCCCGAGCGCTTCACGCAGTTCACGAGCGCGGTGGTTCCCCTGTCCGCGGAGAACGTCGACACCGACCAGATCGTCCCGGCCCGCTACCTCAAGGTGACCGACAAGGCGGGGCTCGCGGAGGCGCTCTTCCGCGATTGGCGGTTCGAGGAGGACGGCTCGCTGAAGGAGCCGCGCTTCATCATCGACCGACCCGAGATGGCCGGCCGCCGAATCCTGCTGGCCGGGGACAACTTCGGCGCCGGCTCGTCACGCGAGCACGCGCCCTGGGCGCTCGCGGCGTGGGGGATCCGCCTCATCCTGTCGACCTCGTTCGCCGACATCTTCAAGAGCAACAGTCTCAAGAACGGCGTCCTGCCGATCGTCGTGGATGTCCCGACGCACCGCCGCCTCTGGGACCTCATCGCGGCGGACCCGAACGCACACCTCACGGTCGATCTCGCCGAGCAGGGCATCCTTCTGCCTGACGGCTCGACGATCGACTTCGACATCGATCCGTTCGCGAAGCACATGCTGCTGGCCGGAACGGACGAGCTGGGGTACCTGCTCGCGAAGGAGCCGGCCATCGAGGCCTGGGAGCGCGCCCATCCGCCCCGCGTCGACACGGTGGCGGCGACCGCCTAGACAGGCGGGGAACCGCCGGGCGCCCGCCGTCGTCAGGCGCCCATGACACGAACCCTTCGCGCCCTGTTCGGCCTGCTCGTCGTCGCCGCGCTCGTCGCGGCCTGTGCATCGGGTGGCGCGGCGACCGCACCGCCCGCGGGTAGCGAGACGCCGAGTGCGCAACCATCCGCCGCGCCGTCGGCCCCGGCATCGGCTGCGCCGAGCGGGTCGTCCGAGGCGGGCAACGGCCAGGAGCCGGGTGTGGGGATCATCGACAGCGAGCTCGTCGAGCCGCAGCCCGGCCAGCAGAACGTTCTCTCGATCCCGATCGAGAAGCTCGAGGCGAGCGCCGACGGCCGCACCGCCACCCTCCTGATCCGCTGGTCGAGCGGGGTCGCCCCGTGCTCCGTCCTGGACCAGGTGCTGCTGAACGTGGGTGACGGGAGCGTGGACGTGACAATTCGCGAGGGCACGTCGGACCCGAACGCCATGTGCGTGATGATGCTGCAGGCCAAGCACACGATCGTCAGCTTCGAGCTGGAGCCGGGCACGTACACGATCCGGGACACCGAGGGCGGGGCGCCGCCGATCGAGCTGACGGTCTCCTGACCGGGCCTCCGCACCGGGACACGAACCAGGTCGCCTGACCGCGCTCACCGCCGAGGCCTGCCAGCGCTCCGACCCCTTCTCCGCGCCGGGCGGTGGGCTGTGCGACGATCCGCGCGGTGAACCTCCTCGACGCCTTTGCGGTGCTGCTCGTCATCGTGTCCGTGCTGCTTGGCGTGCGGTCGGGCGCGCTGCCGCAGATCGGCGGGCTGGTCGGTGCGCTTGCCGGCGGCGGCCTTGCCATCCTTGTCGTCCCGCAGCTGCGCGGACCGCTTGCGGACGTGGATCCGGACCTGCGGCCGTTCCTCGTGCTCATCGGGCTCCTCGGCGCGGTCATCGCCGGCGAGTCGATCGGGTCCGCGATCGGCCAGTGGCTGGGCGGCGGCCTGCGGCGGAGCGTGTTCAGCGGCTTCGACCGCCTGGCGGGCGGCATCGTGGGCGGCGCGCAGGCGCTGCTGATCCTGTGGCTGGCCGGCGGGCTCCTCGCTGTCGGGCCCGTGCCACGCGTCGCGGAGTGGGCGCAGACCTCGACGATCGTCAGGGCGCTCAACGCGACGCTGCCGCCCCCCACGGACATCGCCTCCGAGCTCGGGCAGCTCCTCGACGCATCCGGTCTCCCGGAGGTGTTCGTCGGGTTCGAGCCGCTCCCCGCGCCACCGGTCGAGCGGCCGGACGACCCGGCGGCACGTGCCATCGCGGCGGCGGCAGAGGCGAGCACGGTCCGGGTCGTGGCCGCGACATGCGATGTGCAGTCGGGCGGGTCCGGTTTCGTGATCGCCCCCGGCTATGTCGTCACCAACGCCCACGTCATCGCCGGTGGACGGACGATCCGGGTCGTGGGCACGACGGGCACGCACGATGCGGTCCCGGTCGTGTTCGACCCCGACCTCGATATCGCGCTCCTCCATGCGCCGACGCTCCAGGTCCCCGCGCTCCGTTTCGCGCGGTCCGACCCTGAACGGGGAGCCCTTGCGGCAGCCCTCGGCTACCCCAACGGCGGTCCGCTCCGGATCGTGTCCGCCGCCGTTGCGGGCAGCTACAACGCCCGTGGCCGGGATATCTACGCCGCGAAGCGGGTCGAACGCAGGATCCTGGAGATCCGCGCCGACATCGAGCGGGGCAACAGTGGCGGTCCGCTCATGCTCGCAAACGGGACCGTCGGCGGTGTCGTGTTTGCCGAGGCCCGCAGCGACGACGACGTTGGCTATGCGCTGTCGCCGACCGATGTCGCGGCACGGGTGGAGCCCTCGATCGGTCGGAACGCGCCCGTAGCGACCGGGGTCTGCATCCAGCCCTGAACCGGCACCGCTTCCGGGCCTCCGGCCGAGCGACGGCCAGAAGGTCTAGACCGCACCCTCCGGCGTCAGCTGACGGATCCGTCGCGCAAGGGCCTCGAGGACGTGGACGCGGATATCCGGCTGCTGATCGAGCAGCGAGTGGAACTCGCGGTGGCCGAGCACGAGCAGGCGGCAGTCGGTCTCGCAGGTGGCGCTGGCGGTCCGCCGGCCGTTGTCGATGAGCGCGATCTCGCCGAGGAAGTCGCCCGGACCCATGGTCCGCAGCGTCGCGCCGGCGCGATGGATCCGGATGTGGCCGTCGAGCACGAGGAAGAACTCGTTGCCGAAGGCATCCTCGTGCATCAGCTCGCGACCGGCCGGCACATCGACCTCGTCACACAGCTGACCCACCGCCTCGAGCTCGTCCTCGTCGAGCCCCACGAACAGCGGCACGCCGCGCAGCATCGTGAGCTTGTCGTCCATTGCGTCGACTGCCTCCACGGTGACGGATGTGCCCATGCCGGTGTGCGGCAGGATACGGGCGCCGGGCGCCGACCGGAAGCCCCCCGCCGGCTGGTGGCCGCTCCTCGCGACCGCTGGCGCCGTTCAGCGCCCCCGGGCCCGCTATCCTCGGTCGATGGCCCAGCCTGGGAAACGACGGTGGGCGCTCACGCCGGACGTGGTTCGGGCCGCGCTGCACGACCCGGACCTGCGCCGGCTCCAGCTCTCCTGGATGGCCGTGAACGCTGGCCGCTGGGCATTCCTGATCACGAACCTCGTCGTCGCGTACGACGCGGGCGGCCCGGGGCTCGTCGGCATCCTGGGTCTCGCGACCTTCATCGCGCCGATGATCCTCTCGCCGTTCGTGGGCATCCCGACTGCTCGCTGGCGACCCGACCGGATCCTCGCCACGGTCGGTGCGATCCGGGTGTTGACGGTAGCCCTCACGGTCGCACTCGTTGCGCTCGACGGTCCGCTGGCTGGACTCGTCGTCCTGGTCGCCCTCGAGGCAGCCGCCGGATCCTTCGCCCGACCGCTCCAGATGTCGATGCTCCCGCTCCTCGCGCGGAGCCCGGCCGAGCTCGTCGCCGCCGGTGCCGCGACGGGGGCGGCCGAAGGGATCGGGGTGTTTGCCGGCCCGGCCGTCGCCGGTCTGCTGCTCGGCCAGACCGGGCCTGTCGGCGCATACCTGAGCGTGCTGGCCGCCTATGCCTTCGCGGTGGCCGCGATCGCACGTCTCGACATCCCCGCCACGCCGCGCGCCCCCCACGACGCCGCATCCGTTCGGATCCAGCTGGCGCGCGGGGCCCGGGCCGTGGTGGCTGTGCGAACCCGTCTCGCCCTGTTCGCCGGCATCGCCACCCAGACCTTCGTCCGTGGCGCGCTGACCGTGCTGACGGTCGTCGCGGCGATCGAGCTGCTCGGCATGGGCTCGCCCGGTGTCGGGCTGCTCAATGCGGCGATCGGCGTGGGTGGCTTCCTGGGAGCCCTGGCATCGATCACCCTTGCCAATCGCACCCGCCTCGCGCCCGCCGTCAGCGTGGCCTTTGCGATGTGGGGCGCGCCGATCGTCCTCATCGCGATCGGAGAGCCCGCGGTCGCGCTCGCGGCCATGGTGGCCGTCGGGACGAGCAACGCCATCCTGGACGTCGCCCTGTTCACGCTGCTGCTGCGGACGACACCGAATGCCGATCGGGCGCCCGTCCTCGGCGTGCTCGACAGCGTCGCTGCAGGCAGCCAGGCGATCGGGGGGCTCGCTGCGCCCGTCCTGCTGGCGGCCGTCGGGATCCAGGGCGCCATCGTCGTGATCGGCCTGCTGCTGCCCATCTACAGCCTCGTGAGCTGGCCGGCCGTTCGCAACGCGGATGACGAGACCCTGGTCGATCCGGCCAGGCTCGGCCGGATCCGCGGCGATCCGCTCTTCGCGCCGTTGTCGATGGCGATCGTGGAGCAGCTCGCCGCGCAGCTGCGCGCGACCACGGTCGCTGCGGGCGAGTACGTCGTGCGCGAGGGCGATACGGGGGACCGCTATTACCTGCTGGACCGCGGGCGGGTGGAGGTCTCGCAGGGCGACACGGTGCTCCGGCAGTGCGGCCCGGGCGACGGTTTCGGTGAGATCGCGCTGCTGCGCTCTGTGCCCAGAACGGCCTCCGTCCGCGCGCTCGATGACGTCACGGCGCTCGTCCTCGACCGGGACGACTTCCTGGAGGCGGTGACCGGGCACCCGGCCAGCGCGCGCGCCGCCGACAGCCTGGTCGCCCGTCGGCTGGGCGGCGCCTGAGGCACCCGGAGGCCAGTGCGCCCGCGGTCCTACACTTGGACCTCGTCACGTCGATCGCCCGAGGACTGCATGCCCGCTCCATCTCATCCGTACGACCAGCCAAGTCGATCCCGCCAAGCGCCACTCCGCCGCCCTGACCGACGGCCCGGACCGCGCCGGGGCGCGCGGCCATGCTCAAGGCCATCGGGTTCACCGACGAGGACCTCGCGAAGCCGCTGGTCGGGCGTGGCCACGACCTGGATCGAGACCATGCCGTGCAACTTCAACCAGCGGCGGCTGGCCGAGTTCGTGAAGGAGGGCATTCGGGCGGCCGGCGGCACGCCGATGGAGTTCAACACGATCTCGGTGAGCGACGGCGTGACGATGGGCACCGAGGGCATGAAGGCGTCGCTGATCAGCCGCGAGGTCGTGGCCGACTCGATCGAGCTCGTCGTCCGCGGGCACCTGCTCGACGGCGTCGTCTGCCTCGTCGGCTGCGACAAGACGATCCCGGGCGCTGCCATGGCGCTCGGCCGGCTCGACGTCCCGGGGCTCGTCCTCTACAACGGCACGATCTACCCGGGCACGTACAAGGGCATGCGCAACGCCACCGTCGTGACGGTCTACGAGGCGATCGGCGCGTACCGGGCGGGCAAGATCACGCTGGACGAGCTGTACGAGGTCGAGAATGTCGCGTGCCCGGGCGCCGGCGCCTGCGGCGGCCAGTACACGGCCAACACGATGGCGACGGCCATGGAGTTCATCGGGCTCTCGCCAGGCGGGCTGAATGCGATCCCGGCCGAGGACCCGGCGAAGGACGAAGCGGCGCGCCAGTCCGGCGAGCTGGTCATGGACCTCGTTCGCCGCGATGTCCGGCCCTCGATCCCTCGTGACCCGGGCGGCTCTCGAGAACGGCATCGCGTCCGTCGCCGCGATGGGCGGCTCGACCAACGGCGTCCTCCACCTGCTCGCCATCGCGCACGAGTTCGGCATCCCGCTCGACATCGACGCCTTCTGCGGCGATCGCCGACCGAACGCCCATCGTGGCCGACATGCGGCCCGGTGGCCGGTATACGGCCTCCGACCTGTACGACGCGGGCGGGACGGGGCTCGTCATGCGGGAGCTGCTGAAGCGGGACGGCCTGCTGCACCCGGACGAGCGGACCGTGGACGGGCGCACGATCGCGGAGATCGCCGACGCTGCCGTCGAGACCGAGGGTCAGCCCGTGGTCCACTCGATCGAGGCGCCGCTCAAGCCCACCGGTGGCCTGGCCGATCCTGCGTGGCTCGCTGGCCCCCGACGGCTGCGTCGTGAAGCTCGCCGGACACGAGCGGCGGCTGCACCGCGGCCCGGCACGCGTGTTCGACTCCGAGACCGACTGCTTCGAGGCCGTCGAGAGCGTCGGATCTGAACCGGGCGACGTCGTCGTCATCCGCTACGAGGGGCCGGTCGGCGGTCCAGGCATGCAGGAGATGCTCAGCGTCACGGCGGCGCTCGTCGGCGAGGGCCTCGGCGACTCCGTCGCCCTCATCACCGACGGGCGATTCTCGGGCGGAACGCACGGGCTGATGATCGGCCACATCGCGCCGGAGGCGGCTCTCGGCGGACCCATCGCCCTCGTCGAGGAGGGTGACGAGATCGTCATCGACGTGGAGCGCGAGGCCCTCGACCTCGAGGTCACAGCCGATGTCCTGGAGCAGCGACGATCGGGGCTGGCGACGCCTGCGCCACGGTACGCCGGCGGCGTCATGGCCAAGTACGCGGCGCTGGTCGGATCCGCGTCGGAGGGAGCCGTGACGACGGGGGCGCGGATGCAGGGTCGATGCTCGGCGACCGATGACCCGTCGGGTCGCGCTCGGGATCAAGACGTCGCCGCAGGCCGTGGAGTGGGCGAGCTCGAGGCCGGCTGGGCACGCATCGGCGAGCACGCCGTCTTCGATTCCGTCTGGATGAACGACCACCTCTCCGATATCGGCGGCGCACACGGCGGCCCGAGCTGGGAAGCGGTGACCGCCATGGCCGCGCTGGCTCACCACGTTCCCGGCAAGCAGCTCGGTCACGGCGTGCTGTCGAACACGTTCCGGCACCCGGTCGTGCTCGCCAAGCAGGCCACGATCCTCGACCACGTCACCGGCGGCCGTTTCATCCTGGGCTTCGGCGCCGGCTGGTTCGAGGCCGAGCACACCCGTTCGGCATTCCCCTGCCGCCGATGCCCGAGCGGTTCGATCGGTTCGAGTCGGCCGTCCACGTGCTGCGCGCGATGTTCTCGGCCGAAGCCGGAACCGACCAGGGCATCACGCGGCCTGACCCCTTCTACCCGCTCGAGCGCGCGACGAACCTGCCGGACCGCTGACGCCGGGCGGGCCGCCGATCTGGCTCGGTGGGCAGAAGCGTCGTGGCATCGAGCTCGCGGCGAGGGTGGCCCAGGGCTGGTACCTGCCTGCTGTCGTCCCGCACGCCGACGCGAAGCCGTCTGACATGCGCTACTTCTCGGACAGGCGCGATGCGCTGCTGGCCGCGATGGAATCGATCGGACGCGACCCCGTCGGGTTTCGAGTTCGTGGCCCAGACGCGGACCGGCCAGACGCCGGCCGACCGGGCAACCGCGCTCGCGACGGCGCGGGACGCGGTCGACGGGGCGCGACGCACGTTGTCTTCGGCATGCCACCCGCGCTCGGTGCCGACGGCGTCGACGCCGTCGCGCGCGAGGTGGCTGAACCGTTGCGCGAGGAGCTCGGGTGAGCTGGACGGTCCGCCCTGCGACCGGGGACGACGCGGAGCTCGCGGCCATCGCCAGGGTGGTCGCTCGCGTCACGCCGGAGTCGCCGACCTCGGTCGAGGAGATGCGCTGGGCGGAGGCCACCTATCCCGGCGGGCGCCGATTCGTTGCCGAGGCCGACGGCGAGATCGTCGGCACGGCATCCGTCGGTCGGGTCTACATGTATCCGCCCGACTACCCGCGGTTCTGGTTCGGCATCGAGGTCGATGAGGCGCAGCGGGGTCGCGGGATCGGGACGGCGCTGCTCGGCGCGGTCTCGGGCCATGCACGGGCGGCCGGCAAGGAAGGGCTCGAGACACTTGCCTCCGAGGCACACCCGGAGGGGATCGCGTTCCTCGAGCATCGTGGCTTCACCGCCGTCGAACGCTCCAAGTCGGTCCGCCTCGAGCTGGCGGGGCTCGAGCTCCCGGCCGTCGCCGTCCCGGACGGGATCGAGCTGACGACCCTCGCCGAGCGGCCGGAGCTCGTGTCGGGCGTGCACGAGGTCGCCGTCGTCGCGTTTCCCGACATCCCGTCCGCCGATGAGCCCATCTCGGCCGGTGACCTGGAGGAGTTTCGCAAGCGCGACGTCGACCGGCCGGGGATCCCCCACGCTGGCTTCTTCGTGGCCGTGGACGCTGGCACGCAGCAGGTCGTGGGCTACGCGGCGCTCCTGTACCTCCCGGGCCAGACCGACGTCGCCTGGCATGACATGACCGCCGTCCTGCCGTCTCATCGTGGCCGCGGGATCGCCGTCGCGCTCAAGCAGGCGACGGTCCGCTGGGCGATCGAGCAGGGCATGCGCGCCCTCGAGACAGGCAACGACGAGGAGAACGCACCGATGCGGGCGGTCAATGCCCGACTCGGGTACGCGCCGATCCCCGACCTGCTGGCGATGACCGGCCCCCTCGTCGCGGAGGCCGGGTGACCGACTCGCTCGATCCAACTCCCGAACGCGATCCAATTCGGCCCGATCCCGCCAAGTACGACTCACCGCGCGCCGAGCTTGCGCGGCAGAAGGGGCTCGAGACGCCCTACATCCCGGGCGGGGATGACCCTGAGCCCGAGCAGGCACAGCGCGAGGAGCGGTTCCTGGGACGGATTCTCGTGATCATGATCGTCGTGATCGTGTCGGCCGGGTTCATCCTCGGGATCGTCACGTCGCTCCTCAACGGCGGGCCCCGGTGACGGACGCGGCCTCACCGGCCCGGCCCTCCAGCGCGGTCGACGGCGCGGTCTGGGCCACGGCGCAGGACGCCCTGATCGAGACGGTCCGCGACCTCATCCGCATCCCGTCCGTCAACCCGGCACCGTTCCCCGGCGCGGATGGCGAGCTGCGTGCGGCCCGCCACATCGCGGCCGTGCTCGAGGACGCCGGCCTGTCGGCGGAGGTGGTCGAGCCCTTCCCGGGTCGGGGCTCGGTCCACGCCCGGTTGCGCGGTGACGGCACCGGTGGCGAGCCGCTGCTCCTGCTGTCCCATCTCGACGTGGTCCCGGCCCCGGCCGACCTGTGGACGCACGATCCCTTCGCCGCGGAGATCGCCGGCGGCTCGCTCTACGGTCGGGGCGCGGTCGACATGAAGGACATGATCGGCCTCGAGCTCGGGGTGGTCGGGATGCTGGCGGCGGAGGCCCGCGCGGCCGGTCGCGACCCGGCTACGGATCCCATCCCCGGTCTCCGGCGGGACGTGCTGTTCACGTCGACCGCGGACGAGGAGGCCGGTGGCCACCAGGGGGCGGGCTGGGTCGCCACCCACCGGCCGGCATGGCTCCAGGCCGCGGGCGCGCTCAACGAGTGCGGTGGCGTGTCGATGACCGTGGCCGGTCGCAGGCTCTACCCAATCCAGGTCGCCGAGAAGGGCTTCAGCGTCTATCGCATCACCGTCCACGGCACCTGGGGTCACGGCTCGATGCCGCGCGAGGACAACGCCGCGGTGCGTGCCGCGGCGATCATCGGCCGCCTCGCGATCCCGGGCCCCGTGCGGCTCACCCCGGTCATGCGGCGCTTCATCGAGGCTGCGGCGGATGCACTTCCCGGCGAGCCGGCCACTGCCGTGCGTGGACTGCTTGCGGACGATCCCCTTCGTGCCGAGGCGGCGCTCGAGGCGCTGTGCGACCCGATGTACAGCCGCGCGCTCCGGGCGCTCGTGCGGGACACCATCAGCCCGAACGTGATCCATGCCGGCTTCAAGTACAACGTCATTCCCGGCGAGGCCGTCATCGAGGTCGACTGCCGGGTGCTGCCGGGCGTCACCGAGCCCGAGATCCGGCGACAGGTCGAGGAACGGATCGGTCCCGACCTCCTGTCCGCATGCGACGTCGAGAACGTGATCTTCGGCGCGCCGGCCGAATCCCCAGCCGAAGGTCCGCTCTGGGACACGCTCGCGGGGGTCCTCGTCGAGCACGACCCCGAGGCCGTGCCACTCCCGGTCCTCGTCCCCTTCGCGACCGATGCGAAGCACACGGCGCGGCTCGGCGTGCCGACGTACGGGTTCTCACCGCTCCGGCTGGCGCCAGACGAGCGGTTCCTCGAACGGTTCCACGGCGTTGACGAGCGGGTGAGCCTCGACGCGCTGCGCTGGGGTCTTCCGGTTCTCTACGACGTCGTCCGCCGCTTCTGCGGCTGAGCGCCGCGCGGGTCAGTCCTCGGTCGTGCGGATGAGGCGGCCACGGCGGCTGATGGCATGGGTGGCGAGCGCGGCGACGCCCATCGCCACGACGGCTCGCTCGGGTCGTGGCAGCGCCCGAACGGCGATGAGGAACTGGTCCGCTCGGGCACGGTCGACGACGCGGAGAATGGCCTTTCCGCGCTGCGTGAGTCGGACGGTTCGCTGGCGCTTGTCGTCGGGCTCCGTCTGACGCTCGACAAGACGGCGCCGCACCAGCCCGTCCATGAGCCGGCTGGTCGCCGATGGCGAACGCCCGATGGCCTCCGCCACGTCCCCGATCGTCATCGTGCCCGCATCCGCGAGGACGTACAGGGCGGCGAGCTGCGTGAACCCGAGATGGAGCTCGCCGAGCTGACCCGCAAAGCCGATCACCAGCTCGCGCCAGAGGGCCCGACCCATTGCCACCCGCTCGCTGATCTGGCGGACGTTGGGAAGGCGATTCCCCGCTGCCAGGACCGCGGGGGACAGGTCCTCCTCGAACCGGCGCGCGATCTGGCGGACCGGGGTCGTGCGTCGCCGGAGGGACGGTTCGGCCATGGCGCTGAGCGTAGAGCGAGCCGAATTTCCATGCAACCATGCATGCGAACCGAGCATGCAGGGCTTCCCTCCGCGTACCCTCCGACCGATGTCATCTGTCGCATTCGTGTTCCCCGGCCAGGGGTCGCAGTCGGTCGGGATGGGCCGGGAGCTGGCGGACCGGTCCCCTGCCGCCGCAGCAGTCTTCGCCGCCGCCGACGCCGCGCTCGGCGAGCCGCTCAGCCGGCTCGCGTGGGAGGGTCCGGCCGACCAGCTGGACCGCACCGAGCAGGCGCAGCCAGCCATCCTCGCGGCATCGATCGCACTCCTCGAGGACCTCCGATCGGCGTGGTCAGCCGCCGGCGTGCCGGCGCTGGTTCCGGTCTTTGCCGCAGGGCACTCGATGGGCCAGTACAGCGCGCTCGTCGCGTCGGGCGCCGTGTCGCTCGGGGACGGGATCCGGCTGGTGCGCGAGCGCGGCCGCTGCATGCAGGCATCGGGCACGGGTCGCGATGGCGCAATGGCCGCCATCATCGGGCTCGATGATGCCCGGATCCCCGAGCTCGTGGAGGGCGCGAGCGCACACGGCATCTTCGTCGTCGCGAACCGCAACGCACCGGGCCAGGTCGTCGTGTCCGGCGAACGGGCGGCGATCGACGCCGGGGCCGAGCTCGCAAAGTCGCTTGGGGCACGAAGGGCGATCGTCCTGCCCGTTTCCGTCGCCGCCCATTCGCCGCTCATGGCCGAAGCTGCCGATGCCATGCGCGCGGTGCTCGATGACGTGACATTCCACGACCCCGACCCGGCGCTCCTGGCCAATGCCGACGCCCGCCCGATCACGACGGCACAGGCCGCTCGGAACGAGCTCATCGAGCACCTCACAGCCGGCGTCGACTGGGTCACGGCCGTGGAGCGGATGCAGGCGGCCGGGGTCAGCACCTTCATCGAGGTCGGGCCGGGCAAAGTCCTGACCGGTCTCATCAAGCGGATTGCCCCGGACGCCGAGGTCATCGCCGCGGACGACCCCGCGTCCCGCGAACGACTGCTCGAGGTCGCCGCGTCGCCGGCCGCCTAGCTCAACGAAAGGATCGATCGAGTGCGCTCCCCCGACTACAACCGCCGCGTCGTCGTCACCGGCCTCGGCGTCATCAGCCCCGTCGGCAACGACGTGGACACTGCCTGGAACAACCTCGTGAACGGTGTCTCCGGGCTCGATCGGATCACCCGCTTCGATCCCTCCCCATACGAGGCGCAGCTCGCCGGCGAGGTGCGCAACTTCACCGCCAGCGACTGGATGGACCCGAAGGCCGTGCGCCGGAGCGAGAGCTCGATGCACTTCGGGGTTGCAGCCGCCAAGCAGGCGCTGGCCGACTCGGGCTCGAGGTCACGGACGAGAACCGCACCGAGATCGGCGTCGTCTTCGGGTCCGGTGCAGGCGGGCAGCAGCTCATGATCGACAACTTCGCGTCTCTGAACGAGCGCGGCGCGCGCACCGTCGCCCCGACCTTCATCGCCAACGCGCTCGTCGACAGTGCTTCGGGCATGATCGCGATCGAGACGGGCGCGATCGGGCACAACGTCTGCATCGTGTCGGCATGTGCCACCGGCACGCACAACGTCGGTGAGGGTGCCGAAGCGATCCGCCGCGGCGACTGCGTCGCGGTGATCAGCGGGTCAACCGAGGCCCCGCTGCTCGAGGTGGCCCACGCCGGCTTCTCGAACATGCGCGGCATGGGCCTGCCGCGCCCCGGCGAAGGGCCTGAGACCGTCTCGCGCCCATTCGACAGGACGCGTGACGGCTTCGTCCTGGGAGAGGGCGCGGGCTCGCTGCTCCTCGAGGACCTCGAGCACGCGAAGGCCCGTGGCGCGCGGATCTACGCCGAGGTCGTGGGCTATGGCTCCGCGGCGGACGGCTGGGACATGGTCCAGCCGGTCGAGGCCGGTGCGGGCTCGGCTCGGGCAATGAAGATGGCCCTCCAGCGGCGGGGCGTCCCGGCCGACGAGGTCGATCTCATCAACCCCCACGGTACCTCCACACCCCTCGGCGACAAGCGCGAGGCGGAGGCGATCTGGACGGTCTTCGGAGAGCGCTCGGCGCGGGGCGGCACGGTCGCTCGCGATCAGCGGCACGAAGTCGATGACCGGACACCTCATGGGCGCGGCCGGCGCGTTCGAGGCATTCGCGACGGTCAAGTCGGTCGCCGAGCAGTGCGTCCCGCCCACCATCAACTACCGCGACGCCGACCCCGAGTGCGACCTGTGGGTCGTGACCGAGGCGACGGCACTGCCGATCCGCTACGCGCTGTCGAACAACATCGGTCTCGGCGGGCACAACGGCGCGGTGATCTTCGGCCGCTACAACGGCGACTGAGGACGCGCCCAGCCGACGGCACCTCGGCCCGGCCCGGCGGACGACGCGCGGACCCTGCCCGAACCGTGCGATCTACCAACACGGGTGGTAGTGCGCGCTTCACGATGCCTCGGTTCGGTCCGGATACCACCCCTGATAGTGATTGACAGCAATGGCCGCCCGAATCGCTCGATTCGACGGTTTCGGCTCCTTCCTACGCGCGCAACACCACGGGTGTTGGGCTACACGGAACCCGCGAGGCCTGGCGGCGTACGCGTGGCGGCGGGAGCGGAACGTCGGTCGGCCCTGGCGACAGCCACCATCCGCGGGACGCTCCCCTACAATCGCGCCAGCCCATCATTGAGGTAGTCCTCGTGCCCGAACAGAACCCTGCCCGTCGTGCCGTGGTGACCGGACTCGGCGCGGTGATGCCGATCGGCAACGACTTCCCGACGTACTGGCGCAACCTCCAGGCCGGCGTGACGGGCACGCGCCGGATCCAGAGCTTCGACGCGTCCACGCACGAGGTGCGGATCGCCGCCGAGGTGATCGACTTCGATGCGAAGGGCGCCATGGACCCGAAGATGGCCCGGCGCATGAGCCGCTTCATCCATTTCGCGATGGCTGCAGGCAAGGAGGCGGTCGTCGACTCGGGGATCGACTTCGAGGCCATGACCGACGAGCAGCGCGAGCGCACGGCGGTGGTCGTCAACACGGGCGGCGGCGGGATCGAGGCCATCGTCGACGGGACCCACGTGCACGACGCCAAGGGCCCCCGCTTCGTGAGCGCGTTTGCCGTTCCGGCCCTCTCCGGCTCGATGGGCGCCTGCATGCTCTCGATGGAGTACGGGCTGACCGGGCCCGTGATCACCCAGGTCGCCGCCTGCGCCACGTCGGTCATCGCCTTCCATGACGCACTCCGGCTGATCCGCTCCGGGGAGTGCGATGTCGTGCTGACGGGTGGCTCCGAGGCGCCGATCGTTCCCATGGGTGTCGCGGCGCTTGGCAACATGACGGCCCTCTCGAAGCGCAACGACGAGCCCGAGTCGGCGTCACGGCCGTTCGACGCGACCCGCGACGGGTTCGTGCTCGGGGAGGGCGGCGGCGTGGTGATCCTCGAGTCGCTCGAGCACGCCCTCGCCCGCGGCGCAACGCCGATCGCCGAGGTCCTGGGTGGCGGCCTCACATCGGACGCGTTCCACATCAGCGCCCCGGAGCCGACCGGCAAGGGCCAGGCGCGTGCCATGACGATGGCGCTCCGGAACGCCGAGGTGGCACCGGACGAGATCGACTACATCGTGGCACACGGAACGGCCACGCCCCTCAACGACGCGACCGAGACGCGCGCCATCAAGCTGGCCTACGGCGAGCACGCACACAAGGTCGCGATCAGCTCGCCCAAGTCGATGATCGGGCACCTCGTCGGAGCCGCCGGTATTGCCTCCGCGCTGGCGGCGCTCGGCGCCATCCGCGACCAGGTGATCCCGCCGACGGCCAACCTCACGACACCCGATCCGGAGTGCGATCTCGACTACGTGCCGCTCGTGGCTCGACAGGCGAAGGTCGACACGGCGGCCGTCAACGGCTTCGGCTTCGGCGGCCAGAACGCCGTGACGATCTTCCGCCGCTACACGGACTGAAGCGGGCGTCCCTCGAACGCCTCGATCATCGCCACGAACTCGGCGCTCAGCGGGACCGGCGCCTCGCGCGCGTAGTCGTAGCGGACGAGGACGCTCTCGCTCGTGCCGACGAGGCGGGCGCCGGCTCCCGGGATGCACGCCGTCAGCCGGTGCTCGAGCGCGAACGAGGAGCGACCGATGCGGGTCGCACGAGTCTCCACGGTGACCGTCTCGCCGTGGAAGGCCGGCGCCCGGTACGAGATCCGGGCCTCCGCCAGGATGAGGCTCTCGGCGCCGGTCGAGCCAAGCCGGATGGGCTCGCCCGTCACGTCGGTCCAGTACGTGATCCGGGCGATCTCGCAGTAGGTGAGGTAGACGGCATTGTTGACGTGGCCCATGGCGTCCGTGTCGGCAAAGCGGACCTGGATCTCGCGCCGGTGCCGGAAATCGCCGGGTAGATCACGCGCGTCATCGGGCGTCGCCATCCGCGATCTCGTGCCACGATCCTCTGGATGCATGGCTCGATGGTGACACAGCCCCGGGACGCGGCGGAGAACCTCCCGCTGCTTGCCACGATCCGCTCGCCCTGGGGACCCGTCCACATCGCGGCGACCGTGTCCGGCATCGTCGGGGTCTCGTGGGCCGCTCCCCTGGAGGGCCTCCAGGCCGACCTCGTTCGTCGGACCGGGATGGCGGCGGAACCCTGGACGCACGCGGGCGACGACGACCCTCGCGCGAGGCTGCTGGAGCGTGCGGTGAAGGCGATGGAGCGGTGGCTGGCGGGCGCGCCCGAGCCGTTCGACCTGCCGCTCGATCTCGCCGGCCTGTCCGCATGGGATCGTGCGGTCCTTGACGGCGTCAGGCGCATCCCGTGGGGCACGACCGAGAGCTACGGCGGCGTGGCGCGGATGATCGGACGCCCGGGGGCGGCGCGGGCGGTCGGCGGGTCAGTCGGACGGAACCCGGTCGGCATCGTCGTGCCGTGCCACCGGGTCATTGCGGGCGACGGCAGCCTCGGCGGCTACGGCGGCGACGCCTGGGGTAGCAGGGCCGAGCGCCAGGGGCTGAAGCGGTCGCTGCTTGCGCTGGAAGGGGTGACGCTGCCACTGCCCACCGTCTAGACTCCCGGCCACGGACTCACCGTCGCGAGGTCGGTGAGCCGAATCGGCACCGGGGCCGGACGGCGTGGAGCCCGCGCCGCAGGGAGGAACTCTTGACCAGCGCGGCCCCAGCCACGCCCTCGATGTTCGCTGTCTTTCGGAAGCGTGACTTCACGCTGCTCTGGCTCTCGCAGCTCATCTCGAGCGTCGGCTCGTCGCTAACTGACCTGGCGGCGGGCATCCTCATCTACCGCCAGACGGGCTCTGCACTGAGCGTCGGGCTCATGCTCATGGCGACCGCGCTCCCGGCGCTCTTCTTCGGCCTCATCGCCGGCGTCTTCGTGGATCGCTACGACCGCAAGAAGATCATGCTGGTGTCCTGCATCCTGCGGTTCGCGCTCGTCGCCGCGATCCCCTTGGCCGTCAGCGTCAACATCTTCCTGCTCTACGTGATCGTGTTCGTGAACTCGGCGATCGCCCAGTTCTTCGACCCGGCGCAGGAGAGCGTGATCCCGGACGTCGCCGACGACGAGGAGCTCGCAGCCGCGAACTCGTTCCTCTCGATCAGCAGCTTCGGCTCGACCGCGATCGGGTTCTCGGCCGCCGGACTGCTCGCGTCACTCGCCTCGATCGAGGTCGCCTTCTATGTCGACGCGCTCACGTTCCTCGTCTGCGCCCTGCTGATCCTCTTCGTCAGGGTCCGTCCGACCGTCAACGCCGAGGAGACGAGCGTTGCTGTGGTCGTCGACGGCCTGCGCGACGGCTTCCGCTACCTCATTCGCAGCCCGATCCTGCGCAACAGCTTCGTGAGCGGGATCCCGATGTACTTCTCGTTCGGCCTGTGGAACGTGCTGCTGCTCCCGTTCGCGATCACGGTCCTCATGGCAACCGAGTTCGAGTACGGGCTCCAGGAGGGGCTCACGTCGCTTGGCTTCGTCGTCGGCAGCCTGCTGATGGCCAAGGTCACGGACCGGTTGCGCGAGGGCCAGTGGGTCGTTCTTGGCATGCTGGGGATGGGCGTCCTCGGCATCGCGTACGGCTTTGCCACCTCGGTCGCGGTGGCCATCGTCATCGTGACCCTGTCCGGCTTCCTCAACTCGCCGGCGAGCCTCGCCCGACGCCTCATCCTGCAGCGGAACACGCCGCGCGAGCTGCGCGGGCGCGTGTTCAGCACGTTCGGCGTCCTCCGCGACGTCATCTTCCTCGTCGGGATGCTCGCGGCAGGTCTCGCCGACTACGTCGACATCCGGCTGCTCGTCGTCCTGTCCGGGGTCATCCTGGTTGTGACCGGGATCTGGACACAGTTCCTCCCCGGCCTGGGCGAACCTGCGGCCGAATGGCGCCAGGCCATGCAACGTCTGCGCAGTGCCACACCGGCCGGAGCGGTGCTCAGCCGGCCGATCGGTCCCGACGAGCTCGACCAGCTCGTCGCGGCCATCCCGGCGTTTGGGCGGCTTGGCGAGCACGAGCGGCGCGCGCTGATGACGGCAGCCCGGATCCGGGAGGCGCCGGCCGGCACGACGATCCTCACAGCCGGCGATCGGGGGGATGCGGCCTTCGCGATCGTGACAGGTCGTGCCGTCGCAGGCACGCCCGACGGCGGCGACTATCGGTCGCTCTCCACGATGCTCCAGGGCGACCTGTTCGGCGAGATCGCGGCACTGACCGGCAGCGTCCGGACGGCAAATGTGGTCACGGATGCGGACTCGACGCTCATCGAGATCCCGGGGGCCACCCTGCGATCGCTGATGTCCGTCCCCGCGATCAGCGAGCTCGTGCTGCCCAAGCTCACCGAACGGCTCGCGAGGACGACCAGCGCGGACCTTCCGCGGCTGGCCGGCGCGGACCAGGCGGCGCTGCGCGATCTGCGCAAGCCACGACCAGCCTCCACGGTTGAGGCTGCACCCAAGCCCGCCTCGTGATCGTTGCCTTCATGGGTGTGTGCCGCAGGTGACAGATTGGGCGTCTCGAGCGGTATCGAACCGGGAAAAAGCGGCGAGGTAGAGTCAGCGCACAGACGGGACAACGGTCCCGACGCACAGTGAACGCAGGAGGCGTGGCGTGGACAAGAAGATCCGGCTCCCCAAGGACGAGTTCATCGACGGCCAGGATGTCGAAGGCCATGGCGGGCCCGACGGCGTCAAGCCGCGGGGCGAAGGCGTGAAGCCCAGGGGCGAGGGCATCAAGCCGCGGGGTGAGGGCAACGAGGACGTCGAGGCCCACAAGGCACCCCGGGGCGAGGGGTTCGAGAGCGTCAAGCCGCGGGGCGAGGGGTTCGAGAGCGTCAAGCCGCGGGGCGAGGGCAACCTGGACGAGGACGTCGAGGGCCACAAGGCTCCGCGCGGCGAGGGCTACGTGAGCGCCAAGCCGCGGGGCGAGGGTGCCAAGCCACGAGGCGAGGGCCTGGACGAGGACGTCGAGGGCCACAAGATGCCGCGTGGCGAGGGCTACGTGAGCGCCAAGCCGCGGGGCGAGGGTGCCAAGCCACGAGGCGAGGGCCTGGACGAGGACGTCGAGGGCCACAAGATGCCACGTGGTGAAGGCAACAGCGACGACTTCTCGGTGCTGCCCGCACCGCCGAGCCTCGGGCTCAACCGCACGCCGGGTGGCGAGTTGACCGACGACGAAGATACAGAGGGCCACCGGGCCGGCTAGCAGCGCATCACTTCACCGCGGACCGCCGACGGAGCCCAGACCGTCGGCGGTTCTCTATGTTCCGGTCGGCGTCGCGGTTGCTGCGAGCATCGCCTTGACCTCGAACGGCGTCGCGGCCGGATGGCGGGCGCGGATGAGCGCGGCGTAGCCGGCCAAGTGGGGGGCCGCGAACGAGTTGCCCGTAGCCCGGATGCGGCTCCCGTCACGCCACGCGACGTCGACGTCCACCCCATAGCCCCCGAATTCGACCGGGGGCCGCGGGTTGTAGTAGTACACGCCCGGGTCCGCGACGTCGTGCGCGGCAACGGACACCACCGCGGCAAACAGCGAGGGATACGAGGGCCCGGGCACGTTGTTCGCCGCGCACACGAGGAGCGTGTTCGCAAAGTACGCGCGATCGGCCAGGTCGTGGAAGACCGAATAGAGCGCCTCGCTGCGTGATGACAGGCTGAGATTCACCACGCCGATCCCCTGGCGGATGACCCAATCCAGTGCAGCGGCGAACGCGATCCCCCGAGCCCGGTTGTTGGGGCCCAGGACGCGAACCGAGACGATCTCCACGCCGGGCGCGATTGCATGGATGATCCCGCCGCAGGCGGTCCCGTGGCCGGCGACATCGAGCCCCTCCGGATCCTCGACGACGAAGGCCTCGTCATCGGCCAGCTCGACGACCATGCTCGAGACCACGCGCCCATCCAGCGCGGGATGCGCGCGCTCGACACCCAAATCGATGACCGCGACGCGCGTCCCCCGACCATCGGTGCCGCCGAAGGCGGCCACCCGGTCGAGCCGACCGAATGGCATGGCGCGGTCGAGCGCAGCCCGAGCGTCCCCTGCAAAGGGCTCGCTCCAGGCCGGAAGGGGATCAACCGTCCCGGTCATGACGATGGCAGCCGATACCCGCCCGACCGGCCGGCGGCCGGCCCTCCCGGGCGGCGCTTCGCGGTTCGGGCGATCAGGACGTCGAGCACGTCGACGAGCAGGCCGACCTGGTCCGGATCGGCGCCCCGGATCCGTGCGATCCGGTCGGCGAGGCTCCACAGCGGGGTGCCGGTGTCGCCCTCGAGGCCGCTGGTAGCGGCGGCAACGATCTCGTCGATTGTCGCGTCGCGCTCGCCACCCTCGTCCCCGAAGGCACGCAGCGCCTCGCGGAGCAGCGTGGCGGTGTCCCGCTCCAGGCGCGTGGCCCTGATCGCGACGGTCGCCTGACGCGCGAACACGGTCGCGAGCTCGACGTCGCGCAGCCCGAACCCGTCGGCACCACGACGGTCGAGGATCTCGAGCACGCCGAGGCTGTCGTCATCGTCAACGAGCGGCACCGCGAGCAGCGAGCGGGGCACGTAGCCGGTTCGCTGCGCGGTGTCCGCGCCAAAGCGCGGGTCCGCGGCAACGTCCGCAATCGCCATCGGCTGCCCGGTGGAGAACACGTACCCGGCGACGCCCTCGTGCGGCGCGATCGACACGCCGACCACGCCCTGGCCCTGCGCTCCGGCCGCGACCCGGAACACCAGTCGGTCCGTGGCCCTGTCGTACAGGGCCATCGACGAAGCTTCGGCATCGAAGAGGGCGACGGTCGCCTCGACGATCGACCGCAGGACCGCCGCACCCCCCGGCGGCTCGATACGGGCCGCCGCCTCCGCCCGATGGGCAATGGCGTTGAGGAGGTCGAGGGCGGCCTCCGACAGCCCGGCTGACCGGTCGGGTTCGGTCATCGGCCCACGGCGCGCGCCAGTCGCGCCGGATCAGGGATCACGAGCTCCTCGCCTTCGAACCGGAGGAGCTCCTGCTGCACGAAGTCGGAGAGCATCCAATTCACTGACTGCCGCGACCCGCCGATCATGCCCGCGAGCTCCGACTGGGTGTACGGCCATGCCATGCGGACCGGTCCCGGTGGCTGCCTGGCGCCATCGAGTGGATCGGCGCCGTTCCCGCCCGCGGCCGTCCGCAGGAGCTGCCGCGCAAGACGGCCGGGAAGATCCAGAAAGTGCAGGTCCTCCACCTGGCCCGTCAGCCGCCGGATCTCGGCGGTGAGCGCCTCGAACATCGCTCGACGCAGGAGGGGCTCGGCGTCGACAATGCGGTCAAAGGCATCCCGGCGGAGCACCAGCGTCTCCACGACACGGATGGCAATTGCGGTTGCGGAACGGCGCCCTCCGTCGAGCAGCGACAGCTCGCCGAAGAAGCCGCCGGCCCCGATGGTCGTGAGGATCACCGGCTCCGCGCCCTCGTCCGACGGCAGCACGATCTTGACCTCGCCCGACCTCACGACGTAGAGCGCATCACCCGGATCGTCGAGGTGGAAGATGACCTCGCCACGCCGGTACCGGCGACCGCGCATGGCGTCCGAGATTCGCGTGATCGTGGCGTCGTCGAGACCGGCGAAGAGGGGGCAGGACCGCAGCGCGGCACGCGCAACCGCGGCGTCAGGGGCAGGGCTGACCATCCGTTCCATCGTACGCGGTGGGATCGGGCCGCGATCACCCGGCCCGCGCGCACGCAGCGACCGCGGAGCTCGTTCGAAACCGCTGTCAGGCGCGCGGCACCGGCCGCATCGGGTACACCCCAACGATGATCGGCGTCCGCGGGTCGAGCGACAGCTCATAGCCGACCTCGCCCCCGCGGACCAGCTCAGAAAGGAGCCGGCACTCGCGCTCGGGCAGACCGACGTAGACGCTGCCTTCGACGGCGAGCGGGGTGACGTCGTCCTCGGCGCCGTAGATGCCGAACCGACGGCGCAGCTCGTGCATCGGCACGTACGGGCGGCTTTTGATGAAGCGTCGTAGCTGCGGTGCCGTGCAACCGGAGCGCATCGCGTTGGGATCGCCCTGGTGCTCGTGGCCGCCGGTCACCGGGGCGTGACCGTTCTGCGGGCCGTGCCCGTTCTGCGGGCCGTGCCCGTTTGCGGGGCCGTGGCCGTTCGCGGGGCCGTGGCCGTTCGCGGGTCCGTGCACGTTCGTCGACATGTGCCCGTTCGATGGCATCCTCAGACTGGCGGTCGGCTGCCCGTTGGGTGCCGGGGTCGACGGCGTCGGGATGTCGACGGCGAATGCGGGGCGAACGGTTTCGGGCACGGCCGCGTTGGTCCGGGTCCGTTCGGGCGACGGCTCCCGGGGCGCACGATCAGCCGCGCTTGCTGCCCCGTTTGCGCTCGGCTCGACGCGGCCCTGCGGGCGCGGCTGCTCGTCGTTCGCGCGGGTGTGCCGCGATCGACCGTGGTGACGGCGGCTCATCGGCCATCCGAGCCGGGTCGGTCGCCCCGGCTGAGGTCGGCACCGGGCTGGTGCCGTGAGATCGTGGGCATGGTGTCTCTGGGCCAGATGATGCGTCGCTCGGGCGCATCGTCCCGGGATCATACCGCAGCAATTCGGGACTGGCCCTCGGGACGGTCGCCGCGTGCTCGGTTGGACGAAGCTCCAGCCACCAGACGGCCCGTTCGGCATCGCCCCGCAAAAGCCGCCGAGCCCATGTGGAATGGGTCGCACGGATCTCCTCGGCGGACGCGGGTTCGACCGACGTCACGACCAGGCCGTCGTGGGCGAGTCGTGCGGCGACGTCCTCGAACGCGGCCGGATCGAGCGCCGGCAGGTCCGCGAGCCGGTCCCTTCCGGCAACGGATAGCAGCGACCTCACCTTCCCACCCGGTGCCAGGAGACGTGCGATCCCCTCCGCAACCGTCCCGTCGCGGCCAAGAAGGCCACGCAGCAGCGATGCCCACGGAAAGAGGATGCGGACCTCGTCGGCGACGCCATGCAGCTCGGGTGGTGGTGCCTCGGCGGCAGCGACCACGAACAGCACGTTGGCAAGGCCGCCGCGCGACACCGGTCGGGCGGCACGGCGTGACGCCTCCGCCATCGTGGCGGCGGCAGGGTCCAGGGCCAGCACCAGGGCGTGCGGCTCGGCGCAGGCCGCGGCAAGTGCCGCGCGGCCGTCCCCCGTTCCGAGATCGACGATGACCCGCGCGTGGCGGGCGATCAGCTCGGAGACTTACCCGACGTCGACCTCGACCAGCCGGCGTCCAACGATCGTGCGCATGGCACGAGGGTATCAGCCCGGGACGACGCGCAGCTCGCGCGAGATCTCGTTGAGAACGATCGGCCCGTCGGCCCCGCACACGACGATGTCCTCGATCCTGGCGCCGTACTCGCCCTCGAGGTAGATCCCGGGCTCCACGCTGAACGCCATCCCCTCCTCGAGCGGCCTCGGCGTTGCCGGCGACGAGGTACGGGTCCTCGTGTCCCTCGAGACCGATGCCGTGCCCCGTCCGATGGATGAAGCGTTCGCCATAACCCTCGGCGGCGATCCTGTCGCGCGCCACGGCGTCGACCGCCTCGCAGGCGATCCCCGGGCGGACGGCCCTCGTCGCCGCCTCCTGCGCACCGAGCAGCACGCCGAAGAGGTGCCGGAACCCCTCGTCGGGACCGCGCGCCGGGTCCCCGCCGGTCACCCAGAGCGTTCGGGTGATGTCCGAGCCGTAGCCGCTCAACGTGCCCCCGATGTCGAGCACGATCGGCTCGCCTGGCTGGATGACCCGCTCGGATGCCTCGTGATGCGGCGAGGCGGAGTTCGGGCCGGAGGCGACGATGGCAAACGAGGATGACTCATGTCCCTCGTCGATGAGCCGCTCGCGGACCTCCCGTGAGACGTCCGCCTCGGTGCGGCCAACGAGCCGGCCCGCTGCGATCGGCCTCGACGACGCGGTCCGCGGCCTGCGCCGCGAGCCTGAGCAGCTCGATCTCCTCGGGGTCCTTGCGCATCCGGAGCTCGCGCAGGAGGGACGAGCCCACCTCGAACGTCGCCACGACGCCACTGCGACCGCCGAGCCGGCCCTGCAGCGCGATCAGGTGGCTTGCCCAGAGCGTGTCGGAGACGGCGATCCGCGGCGCATCGAGCGATACCAGCCCGGCGCCGTCGAGCACGACCGCGTATGGGTCGTCGGTCTCGCCCCACGTCCGGATCTCCACGTCGGTCCGTGTCCCGGCCTCCGCCGCGGACCGTTCGAGGCGGGGCACGACGAGGAACGGCGTGCCGGCCGGCAGCACGACCAGCATCGTCAGCCGCTCGAGCGGCAGCGCGCGGTAGCCCGTCAGGTATTCGAGGTCCGCGCCAACCCCGACCAGGCTCGCTGCGAAGCCGCGCTCCCGGACGACCTGGGACAGCCGATCGAGCCGTCGGCGGTAGCTGTCCGGGGTGATGGCGGGACGTTGGACGGGCGGGCTCATCGGGTCGTGGGAGCGGAGGCGCTCGCGAGCCAGGCCGCGACGGTCGCCGGCCCGTCCTCGAACAGCTTTCGGTAGGCGTAGACCCGACCTGCGCCGGCGTCCCTCGCCCGCCGCCGGAGCTCCTGGTCATCGTGCTGGCCGACTGCGAGGCTGGGCCGGCCCGAGTCGCGTGCAAGCTCGAGCGCCGCGACGCCGTCGTAGGCGCGAGCGGTCAGGTCCACGATCGCGCGTTCGACCGTCTCGTCGGCCAGGAGACCCCGAAACGCGTCCAGCGATCGAGCCGGCCGCGGCGTGGCACCGGCAGCGGTCACCGCATCGCGCAGACGCACCGCCCAGATCAGGTCGTCGGCAAGGACCGCGACCTGCACCTCAGTCGAGGTTGGCAGCGAGGTGGTGGAACACATCGCGTGCCGTGACGACGCCGGTCGGCCGGCCATCCTCGACCAGCGGGATGTGCCGGAAGTCGCCCACGGCCATCTTGTGGATCGCGACCGCGAGCGGGTCGTCGTGGCGGAGCACCACGGGGTCGGGGGTCATGAACTCGCCGACGGTGGAGCCCTGGAGCGGCCGCCCGGCAACCTTCAGCAGGGCGTCGCGGTCCGTGAAGATGCCGGCGAGCTGGCCGTTGTCGACGACAAGGACACAGTCCACGCCGACGTCCTGCATGCGGGCGATGGCTGCGTCCAGCGGCTCGTTTCGCTCGACCGTCACCGGCGGGGGCGAACCCAGCCGGTTCAGGTGCTCGCCGAGCAGCTCCCCCTTGAAGGCGGGCGCCTGCTGGGGGACATCGTTGCCAAAGATGTCGGCGCCGCAGTTGTCGCAGATCTCGGACCCGACGAGGTTCTCGGTCCCACACGAGGGACAGGGGATGGACCGCACGGGCTACTCGACCGTCCAGGTCTCGCCACTGGCGAGGGCCGAGGTCAGGTCGCCCCGACCCGATCGGGCGACGGCCGCATCGATCTGGCCACCGAGCAGCGCATCGTGGGTCGGACGCGGCACGGCCCGCAGGACACCGACCGGCACCGGGAAGTCGGGCCAGAACATGCGCGACAGCATCAGGGCGAGGTACGGGTCCTCGGCCTGCTCGTCATGGACGAGGAGATCGGCTTCGGTGATCCCGTTCTCGCCGATCGTGACCACCTCCGGTCGCAGCCCGTCGAGCCGGATGCCCTTGTTCCGCTCCCGCCCGAAGATCATGGGCTTGCCATGCTCGAGTACGAGCATCCGGTCCTCGCGCACGTCTCGCTCGGTGAAGTCGCGCCACGCGCCGTCGTTGAAGATGTTGCAGTTCTGGAGGACCTCGACGAACGCCGAGCCCTTGTGGAACCCCGCCCGGTTGAGCGTCCCCTGGAGGTGCTCGGTGTGGGTGTCGACCGAGCGCGCGACGAAGCTTGCCTCCGCGGCGAGCGCGATCGTCAGCGGGATGATCGGCGTGTCGACTGTCCCCGCGGGCGTCGACTTGGTTCGCTTCCCGAACTCCGAGGTCGGTGACGCCTGGCCCTTGGTCAGCCCGTAGATGCGGTTGTTGAACATCACGAGCTTGAAGTCGACGTTGCGGCGCATCGAGTGCAGGACGTGGTTGCCACCGATCGACAGCGCGTCGCCGTCGCCCGTGATCACCCACACCATCAGGTCCGGCCGTGCCGCCTTGAGCCCGGTCGCGAGCGTCGGCGCGCGGCCGTGGATGGTGTGGAAGCCGTAGGTGTTCATGTAGTACGGCAGGCGACCCGAGCAGCCGATGCCCGAGATGAAGACGATGTTCTCCTTCGGGTACCCGAAGTCCGGCATCACCTTCTGCGTCTGGGCGAGGATCGAATAGTCGCCGCAGCCTGGGCACCAGCGGACCTCCTGGTCCGACACGAAGTCCTTGCGCGAGAGCTTGATGATCTCGGCGTTCTCGGCGGAGAGCGGCGCGGGGTCGGCAGTGGCGCGGGCGGCGCCGATGTTCGGCTCGGTGAAGTCCTTCGCGTTGGTCATGTCAGTCGACCCCGTGGGTGAAGTTGGCGCTGTGATCTCCGGCGACGGCATCGCCGCCCACGCTGCCGACACCGAGCACGCGCTCCGCCTCGGCGACGATCTCCGCGATCCGGAACGGCTTGCCACGGACGCGGTCGTAGCCAACGGCATCGATGAGGAACTTCGCCCGGATCAGCATGAGCAGCTGGCCCGAGGTTGACCTCGGGGATCAGCACCCGCCGATAGCTGCGCAGGACGGTCTCGGTGTTCCTGGGGAACGGGTTGAGGTGCCGCAGGTGGGCGTGGGCCACGGAACGACCCTCGGCCTGCAGGCGTTCGACGGCCGATCGGATCGCCCCGTACGTCGAGCCCCAGCCAAGGATCAGGAGGTCGCCGCGGTCCGGCCCGTAGACGTCGAGGAGCGGGATGTCGTCGGCAATCCCGGCCACCTTCGCCTGTCGCAGCATCTGCATGCGATGGTGGTTATCGGGGTCGTAGCTGACGTTGCCGCTGATGTCGGCCTTCTCCAGACCGCCGATGCGGTGCTCCAGGCCGGGCGTCCCCGGGATGGCCCACTGCCGGGCGAGCGTGTTCGGGTCGCGCGGCGTACGGCCGGAACGTCGCGGGATCGCTCGCGTTGGCCACGCGGATATCGGGCAGCTCGTCGACGTTCGGGATGCGCCACGGCTCGGCGCCCGTGGCGAGGAACGCGTCCGAGAGGTAGACGACCGGCGTGACGTACTTCAGCGCCAGCCGCCACGCCTCGATCGCAAGGTGGAAGCACTCGGCGGGCGTGGCCGGCGCGACGACGGGCAGCGGCGAGTCCGAGTTCCGCCCGAACATGACCTGCAGCAGGTCGGCCTGCTCGTTCTTGGTCGGCATGCCGGTCGAGGGGCCTGCACGCTGGACATCGATCACGACGAGCGGCAGCTCGACCATGACGGCCAGCCCCATCGCCTCGCTCTTGAGCGCGATCCCGGGTCCCGACGACGCGGTGAGCCCGAGCGCGCCCCCGTACGAGGCGCCGATTGCCGCACCGATGGCGGCGATCTCGTCCTCGGCCTGGAAGGTCTTCACGCCGTGCGCCTTGTAGCCCGACAGCTGGTGGAGGATGTCGGACGCGGGGGTGATCGGATAGCTGCCGTAGAACAGCGGACGGTCGGCAAGCTGCGACGCCGCGAGCATCCCCAGGGCGGTCGCCTCGTTGCCGGTGATGTTGCGGTAGATGCCGGGATCGAGCTTCGCCGGCTTGACCCGGTAGTGCGTGTGGAAGAGCTCGGTCGTCTCGCCGAACGCGTAGCCCGCCTTGAGCGCCCGCTTGTTGGCCTCGGCGACGACCGGCCGGGCCGAGAACTTCTGGTCGATCCACTCGAGCGTCGGGTCCATGCTCCGCTCGTAGAGCCAGAACATGAGTCCCAACGCGAAGAAGTTCTTCGTCAGGTCCTTCTGCTTGCTCGTCATGTCGAGCCCGTCGAGCGAGCGCTCGTTGAGCGTGCTGATCGGGATCTCGAAGACGGTGAACCCCTTGAGCGAGCCGTCGGTCAGCGGGTTGCTGGCGTAGGCCGCCTTGTTCAGGTTCGACTGGGTGAATGCGTCGCTGTTGACGATGAGCGCGCCGCCCGGCGGCAGGTCCCCGACGTTCGTCTTCAGGGCAGCCGGGTTCATCGCGACGAGCACGTCGGGCTGATCGCCGGGCGTGTGGATGTCGGCCGACGAGAAGCTGATCTGGAACCCGGACACGCCCGGCAGCGAGCCGGCCGGTGCGCGGATCTCGGCCGGGAAGTCGGGCAGCGTGCTGATGTCGTTGCCGAAGACCGCCGCCGTGCGCGTGAACTGCGTGCCGGTCAGCTGCATCCCGTCGCCCGAATCGCCGGCGAAGCGGATCGTGACCCGCTCCAGCTCCTGGATCGGCGGTGGCAGGGTATCCGGCGTCTTGATCGTCACGCCCCTTCAGGCTCCTTCATCGCTTGGTGCGGTCGCGGCGGCAGGTTGAGCAGCTCCTCGGGATAGGACTCGGCGAGGAACCGGATGATGTCGTTCTGGCGAACCACCCCGACCAGGGTTCGATCGTCGTCGACGAGCGGGACGTTCCGGTAGCGGCCGGTCTGCATGAGCTCGATGGCCTCGAGGATCGTCTGCTCGAGGCGCAGCGTCCGCGGCTCGCTCGTCATGAGCGTCTCGACGGGTCCGCTGAGATCGACCCTGCCCGTGACGATCTCGCCGAACATGTCGCGCTCGGTCAGCACGCCGATCAGCCGGCCCGCGTCGTCGCAGACGAAGACCGAATCGCCCGTACCGCTGCGCTGGATCGACCGAAGGCACTCGGCGAGGCTCGTCCCCGGCGCAACGCTGATCGGCTCACGCCGGGTCAGGACGGAGAGCGGCTGGCCGGTGAGCGAGGGCACGTCACGGACGACGGCCGGCTCGCTGGAGGCCAGATTTCGGGTCAGCTCCCTCGTGTCGGTCACGAACAGAGTGTAGTCGGTCGCCCGCGTCGCAGCCTCCGGCCGCGCTAGGCGCGAGCTCCGGCGAGCACGGCCCGAGCGCCATCGGCGACGAACGCTCCGTCCGAGCCGAGACCGATGAAGCGAAAGCCGAGCTCACGATGCGCCGGGAGCGCCGCGGCGTCACGCAGCAGAATCCCGGCCGCCTTGCCGGCGTCCTCGGCCGCGGCAACCACCGCGCGCAACGCTTCCCTGAAGGCCGGGTCGTCGAACTGCCCGGGCAGCCCCATGCTGTGCGAGAGGTCGGTCGGGCCCACGAAGAGCACGTCCACACCGTCGATGGCAGCCACTGCGGCAGACTCCGCCACGGCCGCCGGCGACTCGACCTGGACGATCCCGAGGATGCGCTGGTTCAGCGCGGCCACCGAGCCGTGGCCGACCTCCCCGAGCTCGGCGCCCCGGGTGAGGAGTGCAAGTCCGCGGCCACCGTCGGGCGGCCAGCGCAGCCACGAGACCGCCTCGGCGGCCTGCTCCGCGGTGTCGATGCGCGGAATCATGATCCCCTCGGCACCGAGGTCGAGCGCTCGCCCGATCCGCAGGCGCTCACCGGACTGCGGCCGCACGAGGGCGGTCGCACCGGTCGCGCTCACCGCATACAGGTGCTGGAGCAGCTCCGCCTCGGTCGTCGCGCCGTGCTCGAGGTCGATCAGGACCCAGTCGAACCCGGCGCGCGCGCACAGCTCTGCGGCCAGCGGCGATCCCGTGTTGAGAAACGTGCCGAAGACCGTCTCGCCGGCACGAAGACGAGCGCGAAGGCTGGGCCTGGACACGACGGCAATCCTCGGGCAATTGGGCCGATCCGGGCGGATGCCCGGGTGCCCATGATGACGGCTGCGCCTACGACCCGTTGCTGAGACCGGTCGTGTCGACGACCTCGAGATCGCGGCCCGTGATCACGTCGAGCTCGTGCATGACGTCGTCATCGAACCGCGGGTCACTCTGGCCGCTGATGTACCAGGGCGAGCCGTTGTCGGCGAGGATCATCCCGTACCGCTTGAGCGCCACCGCGATCACCTTCGCCTGCGGCGAGAGCCTCGCGGTATCGAAGCTGGCCTTGAGCCGGACTCGGAGGCCCATGGGCGGGCGCGCCGGATCGGTCGAGGAGCTCGCGTGGTGGCGCGCCGGATAGATGTACGCCTGCCGCGTGAGGTTGGTCGTGAAGCGCAGGGCGTGACGGATCTCGCCTGCGGCGACCTCGTCGTACCGGACGAGGCCCGGCAGGATCGGGAGGCCGGCCGCATCGGCGCTCGTCCAGCCTGCCGGTCGGAGCGCGTTCGAGCGGAGGTCCCAGGTCGCACCGGAACCGGCCCGCCACCCGGTCGAGGTCCGCTGGGCGGCGAACAGCTCGTACAGCCGGCACGCGTCGCGATCGACCATGAGGATGTGGCGGTCGCCGCTCGTCGCGCTGCCCGTGCCGCCGCCCTCGACGAGGGGCGTGGCAGGGATCGGATAGCCGACCTGGTCGGACTCGTCGTCGTATTCGAAGGCGACCGTCGTGCGCGGCGTCGTGCTGGTCACGATGTTGTACGGGATCCCGTAGCCCGCGTACGAGCCGAAATCCATGTGCAGGCCGCGGTCGAGCCCAATCGTCCCGATCAGCGTCGACGAGTTGGCGGCAACCGGCCGGGCATCGATGCGCTGGTTCCAGACATTGGTCGTCGGGAAGACCGGACAGGACGGCGCGCCAGGCAACGTCGGGGCGGTTGGTGACGTCGTGACCGGCTTGCTGGCCGGATCCCGCGGGTTGGTGCCGGCCGCCACCTCCGCCCCGTCGAGTGCCCCGTCGCCGTCCGAGTCGGGTCGACGTGGGTGCGTCCCCCACGTCTGCTCGTTCAGGTTGCCGAGACCGTCCTTGTCCGGGTTCTCGAGGGCGTCGCTTCGCCCGTCGCGGTCGGTGTCGGCGATGAGCGGGTTGTCGAGCGAGCGGAACTCGCTCCAGTGCCACAGGCCGTCCCCATCGGGGTCCTCGCGATCGTCCCGCAGCGCGTCACCGTCCGTGTCCGCCGTGCGCGGGTGCGTGGCCGCGACGTACTCCTGCCGGTTGGTCAGGCGATCCGCGTCGAGGTCCTCCTTGTCGTCGCGAAGCCCGTCGCCGTCGGTGTCGGCACGCGTCGGGCTCGTCAGGGTGCGCAGGCGCTCGAAGGCGTCCGGGAGGGTGTCGCGATCGGTGTCGGTGGCGGCGGCCACGGTTGCCGGCGCCATGCCGGTGACGAGGACGGCAAGGAGGACCAGTCCGGTGGTCAGACGCGTTCGCATGGGCGAAGTTTCACGGAGCGCGGTGGCGTGCAGCACAGGCCGGTGGTCCCCGCCCGGCAGGACGATGTGCCGGTTCCCGCCGGCACCGCCCGCGACCCGTTCCTGCAATGACTGCCCGCGTAATCGATTGGCTTCCCCTTTTTGAACGGTCCAGCCCGCTGGTCCGTCGTTTAGGGTCAGATCGCGGCCACGTCGGTCGCGACTCCGGACGGAGCAAGCGGTGCAGCGCGATCTGGTCGAGGCGGCACGACGCGGCGATCATGAGGCCTTCGAGGTCCTCGCGGCAGCGGCGTCCGACCGGCTGTACGCAATCGCCCGACTCATCCTCCATGACACGCATCACGCGGAGGACGCCGTCCAGGAAGCGCTCGTGCTGCCTGGCGAGAAGCGCCACGGCTGCGCGATCCGGTCGCTGGGACGCGTGGCTGTACCGCCTCATCGTCAACCAGTGCGCCGAGGAGGGACGGCGTCGACGCCGATGGTCGGCGGAGGTTCGCATGATCCGGACGGAGCCGACGGCTCTGGACACAAGCGGTTCGATCGCCGATCGGGATCAGCTGGAGAGGGGCTTCAGGCGCCTGAAGCCCGGCCATCGGGCGGCCGTCGTCCTCCGCTACTACGTGGGCCTCTCGATCCCGGAGGTCGCCGACGCACTCGGCGTGCCGCTGGGAACCGCGAAGTCCCGCATCTACTACGCGACCGAGGCCCTGCGAGCGGCTCTTGAGGCCGACGGGAGGGTGACCCGCCCAGATGGAAGGACAGCATGACCCGGGATCACACGATCGAGCGGCAGATTACCGACTGGCTCACGAGTGAAGCACCTTCCGAGCTTCCCGACCGGGTGCTCGGCAAGGACTCGGCCGGACGTCATCCATGCCGCAGGTCCGTGCGCTCTCGGCGTGGAGGATCGACATGCACTGGAATGCGCTCCGCATCGCGGCAGGCGCCGCCGCGATCGCCCTCGTCGTCGTTGTTGGCGCCGCGTACTTCGCCAGGCCCGGGCCGAACGTCATCGGTGGGCAACCTTCCGGCGCCGCCGACGAGACGCAGAGCCCCTCCGTCCCGCCTTCGGCATTGCCGTCGCCGTCCTCGGATCTCACGACAGGTGAGTGGTCATTCGTGGTCCGATCGTACGGCCTCGAATTCGCCTAGCCGCCGGGGCGGATCGTCCTTCCATCGGATCACGACTGGTCCATGGACGAGGCCGACGAGTTTCTGTAGCAGCGGACACGAGCCTTCCAGGACACGGCCACGAGACCAACAGCCGCGTCAGCGCGTGGCCGACCACATTCGACGGGGCAGTTGGAAGCGAACGGATATCGCTCCGTGGGTCGAGGACTACTGTCGCAACCAGGGAACACGGACTGCGACACGATCGGAGATCGCCGTCCCGATGTGCCTGGAACGTCGTGACTGTCATCCAGCTTGCTCGTGTCCTTCGCGGACGACGTCAGGGTTCATCCCGACCCTCGACAGCGGCGGATCGATCGCCCGTCGCCATCTGGCGCGCCGAGGACGATCCGCTGTGGCCCCCTATGGCGGCGCGCAAGCCTGCTGGAGGCTTCCTGTCGACAATGGGCTGTCTGGCCCGCGGGCGCCCTCCTCTAGAATCAACCGGCGTTCAGTCCGGGAACGCCTCGGGACCGCGCTCCGCGAGCTCGGCGGCCTCGCCGGAAGCGTCCTCGGGCGGAAGCCACGAGTACGGGTAGCGCGGGTCGTCGAGCTCCGCTGCCTGGCGGGTCACCTTGAGCGGGTGGAACGTGTCGACCATCACCGCCAGCTCCTCGGTCGCCTCCTTGCCGATCGACGCCTCGGCCGTCCCCGGGTGCGGCCCATGGGGAATGCCGGCGGGATGAAGCGTGAACGACGCGATGTCGACCCCGCGGCGGCTCATGAAGTTGCCGGCCACGTAGTAGATGACCTCGTCGCTGTTGATGTTCGAGTGGTTGTACGGCGCCGGGATCGCGAGCGGGTGGTAGTCGAACTTGCGCGGCACGAACGAGCACACCACGAAGTTGCGCGCCTGGAACGTCTGGTGAACCGGCGGCGGCTGGTGGACCCGCCCCGTGATCGGCTGGAAGTCGCCGATGTTGAAGCGGAAGGGCCACAGGTACCCGTCCCAGCCGACGACGTCGAACGGATGGTGCGTGTAGTGGTAGGCCGTGATGCGATCGCTCGATCGAACGTGGATCACGAAGGCGCCCGTCTCGTCGCGCGGCTCGGCCAGCTCCGGGGCATGCAGGTCGCGCTGGCTGTACGGCGCGTGCTCCAGCAGCTGCCCGTAGTCGTTCCGATAGCGCTTCGGCGGCTCGATGACCGATGGCGCCTCCAGGTACAGCATCCGCTGGTCGGTCCGCTGTCCGGCTCGAGGCGCCACGTGGTCCCGATCGGCAGGACGAGGTAGTCGCCGGGCCCGTAGCGCAGGGGTCCGAAGATCGTCTCGCAGACGCCCGTGCCCTCGTGGACGAAGAGCATTTCGTCGGCGATCCCGTTGCGGTAGAACGTCCCGTCGGGCATCGGCCGAGGCCGGGCGAACGACCCCGAAGATCACGTCATTGTTGAAGTACAGCGGGATCCGGCCCGAGATCGCATCGCCACGCGGCTCGATCCCGCCCGTCTTCGTGAGTCGGTGCCGGTGCAGGCCATCGTCCGCCGCCTCGAGCGTCACCGGTCCGACAGGCTCGATCCGGTGCGTGCGCGTCGGCGGGACGAGGTGGTAGAGGAGCGAGCTTCGACCCGAGAACCCTTCGACGCCGAACAGCTCCTCCGGATAGAGGCTGCCATCGGGTGCGCGATGCTGGGTGTGTCGCTGCTGCGGGATGCTGCCGCGAGCCACGTAATACATGAAGCGACTGGCCTCCTGCGCTGAGGGGGCCAGTCTACGGCTGGTTCGGACTGCTCACTCGGTCCCGGTCACGTCGCTCCGTCGCTCGAGGAGCACGCGGTCGCGCCACCGGCCGGTCCGGTCCCGCCCGATCCGCTCCTGGACACCCACCCGGCGGAACCCGACACGCTCGTGCAGCGCAAGGCTGACCTCGTTCTCGGCCAGGACGCCGGCCTGGAGCGTCCAGTAACCCGCCGCCTCGGACGCCCGGATCACGGCCTCGAGCAGCGCCCGGCCAACGCCCCGCCGTCGCGCGGCCTCGTCCACATAGACGCTCTCCCAGGCCACGCCGGCGTAGACAGCACGGGAGGACGCGAGCGAGATGGCCGTCCAGCCGAGCACCATGCCGTCCGGATCGAGCGCGACGAGCCGGCATTCGGGCCGGTGCGACCGGTCGAAGTGGCCCCAGTCGGGTGCCTCGCGCTCGAACGTTGCGTCACCCGTCGCGATTCCCTGCGCATAGATTCGGCGCACGGCCGGCCAGTGCTCCCGGGTCATCGCCTCGACGCGGACGTCGCCCACGACCTAGCCGCTCCGGCCGCGCGCGTCCACCGGCCAGCGCTCCGTGCGTCCCGCCTCATCCACGACGATGAATGACGACACGAGGTCGACCACCGGGCAGATGTGGTTCGGCACGACCGCGAGGACGCTGCCGATCGCGGGCCGCGGCGTCATCGGCGGCACCCGGACGACGCCGTGGTAGTCCGACAGGCGCTCGATGACCGCATCCGGGTGCGCCTCGAGATGGCCATAGCCCTCGAGCCAGTCGGAGCGGTCCTTGGTCAGCGTCTTCCCGCCCGCGTCGATCACGATGCGGTCAGCGGCGCCGGACACGACCGTCGCGGCAACGACCGCCGCGGCGTCGGACCGGTCCATCACGCCGAGCGCGACCTGCTGCCAGTCGCCGAGCACGTACGTCCCGGCCCGGATCTCGTTGATGCGACCGCTCGCGGACAGCAGCCGGGTCGGCGTCGAGCCCGCGCTGATCGTCCTCACCTCGAAGCCGGATGCCTCGAGTGCCGCCGCGGCCGTCTCGAGCGTCGTCACCTCGTCGAGTGCCGCGGACCCGATGCCGCCCGGCCGGTACGACTGGCCGGCGTGCGCGAACACGCCCTCGACGTCGAGACCACCGTCCCGCGCCGCCTGCGCCACGGCAACGGCCGCCTCCGGGGTTGGGACGCCGGTGCGGTGATTGCCCGGGTCGACCTCCACGAGGACCCGCATGCGCCGGCTCATGCCCCTGACCGCCGTGGCGAGCCGTTCGGCACCGGCGACCGAGTCGACGCCGACGGCCAGCTCGGCCGAGCCGTGCAGCGCGCGCAGCCGCTCCGCCTTCGGACCTTCGGCCCAGATCGGGTATGCGATGAACAGGTCGCGGATGCCGGCGAGGGCAAAGACCTCCGCCTCACCCAGCGTGCCGACGGTGAGACCGGCCGCCCCGGCGTCCAGCTGGAGGCGGCCGATGCGCACGCTCTTGTGCGTCTTTGCGTGCGGCCGGAGACGGATCCCGCGGCTGTCGAGATCGCGCTGGAGCGTGACGACGTTGCGTTCGAGTCGCGCGCGATCGACGACGAGCTCCGGCGTGTCGAGGCCGGGCGGCAGGATCCGGTCATTCATGACCGGGACCCTGGATGCGCCACGACCGGCGACTGCAGCGAGCCGAGGCGCTCGATTTGGAGGCGCACGTCGTCGCCCGGTTCCAGGTACCGACCCAGCGTTGCGTCGCGCACCTCGAGCAGGCACCCGGTGCCCACTGTCCCGCTGCCGATGAGGTCACCCGGCCGGAGCGTCGCATCGGCGGATGCCCGCTCGAGCATCTGCCCGAACGAGAACTGTGCGTCGGACCATGTCCCTCGGCTCGTCTCGGTGCCGTTGACCGTGGCCGTCATCGCCAGGTCGTAGCCGGTCCCGCGCCGTCTGTCCTCGAGCTCGTCCGGGGTCACCAGCCAGGGTCCGAACGTGCTCGCGAAGTCCTTGCCCTTGGCCGGGCCGAGCCGGACTGCGGTTTCATCGCGCTGCAGGTCCCGAGCGGACCAGTCGTTGAAGATCATGAACCCGCCGACGGCCGCCTCCGCGTCGGTCGCGGGCAGGTCACGGGCGCGGACGTCGACGAGAGCGGCAACCTCGAGCTCGTAGTCCAGCTCCTGCGATGCTCGGGGTGCCCAGACCGGCTCCTCGGGTCCCCGGATCTCGGACGGATTGCTGAAGTAGAAGACCGGCATCCGGTACCAGGCCTCGGGCACCTCGCCGCCACGCCGATGCCACATGGTCGCGACGTGCATCTCAAAGGCGTAGAAGTCGCGCACGGTCGGCGGCCGCAGCACCGGGGACCCGAAGGCGAGGTCGCCAGCGGCCAGGAGCGCCTCGTCATCCTCGCCACGCGCCTCGAAGCCATCGAGGATCGCGCGAAGGTCCGCCACGCGAAAGCCGGCGGCCAGGTGGTCGTCGAGCGTCGAGAGCGGGCGCCGGAACAGCGCGTCATTGTGGGCACGGCGCGGATCGGCCGCGGCGAGCCGCCGGCGAACGATCTCGAGATCGACCCACTGATCCGGAACCTCTGCTCGGCCGACGGCCGCGGCGAGCCGCCAGCCTGCGCCGGCCGCCCCGTGGCGCTCGCGAACGTGGCCGATCCTCACGGGCCGCCCGGCGCCAGGACGAGCTCGGTGGCGCCGGTCAGGTGCAGACGGCCTTCGGCGTCGATCGACCAGCCGTCCACGCCGGCCAGCGCGTCGAGCACCGCCTGCTCCTGCTCCATCAACGGCGCCTCGCAGGCCATGCGCGTCGTCGCGAACGGGCCGAAGGCCAGCGCGGATCCATCGACGCTCGCGGTCCCGTTGTACTGGTTGCAGCCCGTGCCACCGCTCACCGACCCGTCGAACGCGACCTTCAATGTCGCGGGCGGGTCTGCCGGGAGCTGCACACCACCAACGGTCGAGAAGACCCAGGTCGTCCCATCGAGCCCCACGGCAGCGGTGGGTTCCGCCGTCTCGGCGGGCGAGGTCGCGCCCGTGGCGTCGCACGCGGCGATGACCGAGGCGACGAGCAGGGCTGCGCCGATGGCCACGGATCGGACGCGCATGGAACGGGCTTCGGCGGTCAGAACGGCTTGAAGAACATGAGCCACAGGATCACCACGAACCCGACCAGCCCGACGAGGGCGAGCAGCATCGGCCGGCTGCTTCGGACCAGCGCTGCCAGCTCCGTGTCGCTCGCGACCTGTGGCCCGTTCGGCAATGGCTGCCCGCCCGGACCAGTGCCGACCGCCTCACGCAGCTGCTTGTAGAACGGGGTCGCCAGCATGTACATCGCGACGGTCACCGCGACCAGCAGGCCCAGCGACGCCCAGATCCAGCCGCGGGCGAAGTGGCCGCCATCGATCCCTGCCGCGATCCCGCCGATGAGCAGCATGAGCAGCCCCACGTACATCACGCCGATGGCGACGGATGACAGGTCGAGCAGGGTGCGAACGGCAACGGGATCGCGCGTCGCCCGGATCCGGAACGAGGCGATGGCCGACACGCCGTGGGCAGCGGCGAAGGCAAAGGCCCCGAACACGTGGAGGTACACCCACCACTGATACATCTGGCTTCTCCCGGCGTCATTCGACTCCGGCAGGATGCCGTGCGCCGGGCGGTGCCGTCCAGACCATTCCGCACCGAGGGGGGCCAGGGATATTCGGTAGCCCTTTAGGTATCGTCGTTGCCATGCCGGCGAGACGACCGCGGGGCCGCCCCGCCCATCCGGACATCCTGACGCCCGCGGAGTGGCTCGTGCTCGACTCCATTCGGCATGGGCTGTCACGGCGCGAGATCGCCCGCCGACACCGTGTCAGCATCTCCGCCATCCGCTATCACGTCGGCAACATCAGCGGCAAGCTCGGCGTGTCCGGGGTGGACGCGCTCAGACACTGGCCCGGGATCCCGGCGACGAGCGCGGTTGCCGGCAGCACGTGTAGACACAAGGAGCACCAACCGATGTCGGATCCCCTGGACCTCCTGCTCGGACGTCTCGGCCAGGTCGCCCTGCTGGTCCGCGACGTTCCACGCGCCGAGGCGTTCTACGGCTCGACGCTCGGCCTGACCCACCACTTCACGTTCGGTGACCTTGCGTTCTTCGACATGGCCGGCACGCGGCTCTACCTGCAACGCCGGGACGACGCCGACTGGCGGCCCGGCTCGCTCCTGTACTTCACCGTCGAGGACGTGCACGCCGCCACGGCCGAGCTGGTGGCCCGCGGCGTGACATTCCGTGGCGCGCCGCACCGGATCCACACGCACGACGACGGGACCGAGGAGTGGATGGCGTTCTTCGACGACCCCGACGGGAATGCGCTGGCGCTGATGTCGCAGGTCCGGCCGGCTTCCTGATCCCTGGCCCGGGACTTCCCGAATGACCGCCTCTTGCCATGCGCCGATCGCGATCCGATCGGGTCGGCGGCAGGACCGCCGCCGGCGGGCCTGACGGCCGAAAATTGCCAGATGCCCATGGTGCGGGCACTCGTCAGGTGTGCACTGGTCCTGGCGGCGCGGCTCGTGCACGAGGGGACGGCGGAACGCGTCCGATTGATGCCAGATGTGCACTGGAACGAGCGTCTGCCAGGAACTCGCGGACGAACGCTCGCTGGGTGGGCATCTGACAGAATCCGAGCCGCTCGGGCCGGCAGGGGACGCGGGCCAGTCCCGAGCGAGCCTCAGCGGTCCGTGCCGGTACCGATGTGCTCGGACGCCTCTGTCACGTCGAGCCGCACATCGTCCTCGGCGCCCTCGTTCCTGAGCTGCTCGGCCAGGGCGTCCATCCTGTCGTCGCTGACAGCCTCGTCGGCCGCCGGCTCGTCCACGTCGGGTCGCTGGTCTGTCACCTCGGGCCTCCGTTGATGCTCGTGTGTCGAGCCTGAATGTGCATGGGCGCACCCCGACGCCTATGCCCGCTCGGTGACCGGCGGGAAGCCAGCCGTGAGGACCCTGCCATTTACCGCTGGTGGTCGTGCGTGTCACGGCCTTCTAGCGGTTCGGGGCCAAACCGGGGCACTTGTTGCCCAGAATCGGCTAACTCGATGGGCCGCAGCGCGTTCGCAGGGCGCGAAACGGTCAGCATTCGCGCCGGCCACGTCCCCCGGGGGTAGATGACGGCAGCGGCAGATGTGGCCGACGCGGCCGGGCTCAAGCCGGCTACAGGTTCCCGCGCTTGGCCTGCTCCCGTTCGATCGCCTCGAACAGCGCCTTGAAGTTGCCGACGCCGAAGCCGCGCGACCCGTGCCGCTCGATGATCTCGAAGAAGAACGTGGGGCGGTCCTGCACGGGTCGCGTGAAGATCTGGAGGAGATAGCCCTCCTCGTCGCGGTCGGCCTCGATGCCGAGCTCCTCGAGCGTGTCGATCGGCACGCCGACATCGCCGACCCGGTCGGCCAGCGTCGCGTAGTACTCGTGCGGCAGGCCGAGGAACTCGATCCCGTTCTCGCGCAGCTGCCGAACGGTCCCGACGATGTCCTCCGTGCGCAGGGCGATGTGCTGGCAGCCGGGCGCGCGGTACCAGTCGAGGTATTCCTGGATCTGGCTCTTCTTCTTGCCGGTCGCAGGCTCGTTGATCGGGAACTTGATCCGGCCGTTCCCGTTCGTCATCACCTTCGACATGAGCGCGCTGTAGTCGGTGTGGATGACCTTGTCGTCGTAGTGGATCAGCTGGCTGAACCCGAGCACGTCGCGGTAGAACGCGACGAACTGGTCCATCTCGCCGAGACCGACGTTGCCGACGCAGTGATCGACCTCGAGCAGGCTCAACCCGCCGGCAGGCGGCGCCTGGTTCTTCGCGCGCCGATACCCCGGCGCGAAGACACCCATGTAGGCGTTGCGATCGACGAAGGAATGCAGCGTCTCGCCGTACGTCCGGATCGAGGCCTTGCGCAGGATCCCGTCGTCGCCGCCGTCGATCTCGGTCGGCTCGAGCGCCGAGACCGCCCCGCGCGACGTCGTCTCGCGCCAGGCCGACTCGACGTCGTCGACGGCAAAGGCGATGTCATGGACGCCGTCCCCGTGCTCGCGCACGTGCTCGGCGATCTCGCTGTCCGGTGTCAGTGGCGCGGTGAACACGAAGCTGATGTCGTTCTGGACCATGACGTAGCTGGCGCGATCGCGGACCTTCGTCTCGAGACCGCTGAACGCCACGGGCGCGAAGCCCCACAGCGCGCGGTAGTACGCGCTCGCCTGGCGGGCATTGCCGACCCAGAACTCGACATGGTCGATGCCCTTGAGCGGCAGGAAATCCTGCGCCTCGGCGTAGGCGTCACGGTTGATCCGGGCGCCGGCCTGATTGGCGGCGCCCTGGGCGAGGGTCTCGGTCATATGACCTCCCAGCGGCTGCGCGGGCTCGCGAGCCGGAACCGGTCGCCACGCGGACGGATCGGTCCGGGCGCATTCGTGGCTGCCCATGCTACGCCGTCATGTGAAACTGGCCACATGACTGGCACCCTCCTCGCCGATCGACTCATCCAGGCGCACGACCGGCTCGAGGCGCTCCGACCGGCGGTCGAGGCCGGCGCGCCGTGGCCCCCGAGCGAGCACTTCGGCACAGAGCCCGAGGCGAGCTGGAACCCGCCAGAGCTCCTCGCCCATGTCGCCGAGATGCTGCCGTACTGGATCGGCCAGATCGAGCGGATCCTCGACGGGTTTCGCGAACCGGTGTCCTTTGGGCGGGTGCAGACCGACACGGACCGGATCGAGGCGATCGGGCGCGACCGGCTGCTCCCCCCGGGTGAGCTGTTCGACCGGGTCGCCGCCGAGACGGACGCGGCCGTGGTCCGTCTGCGCGCAATCGCCGATGCCGACCTCGAGCGGCTCGGCACGCATCCGACGCTCGGCGAGATGACCGTCCGGGCCGTCGTCGAACGGATGCTCCTCGGCCACCTGGAGGGTCACGTCGAACAGCTCGCCGGCATCCTCGAGGCGCCGTCTGCGGGTCGTTGACCACGGACAACTCCCACTACCGCCGGTACTCCCGTAGTACCGATGGGTCATGTCCCGGTGGAACTCGTGCTTCTACGTTCTCTCGTGCGGGGTTTATCGATCCTGTATGGGATCCACTTGAGGGACGACGAAGCACATGAAGACCATGATCCGCTCGCAGGCATTCCGGATCGTCATGCTGCTGTCCGCGCTCGCCAGCTCCTCGCTGGTGCTCGCCGCCGGACAGCGCTGGAAGTAACACCTACGCCC
>CAVWZL010000013.1:0-357653 GCA_963759495.1 uncultured Chloroflexia bacterium
ACCTTCTGGGGACCATCCCGGACAGTTTCACAAGGTGCGGCCAAGCGGTGTTCAAGATTGCACATTCCGCCTTGCACAACTCAGACCAGCCACCTACGGGTCCTTCATCGCTGGCTTGCGGGATAACAGAGCGCCACTATCGCTGCTACCGAACCGACGCCAGCGGCCACATTGTTGCGTTTGTTCCGGTGTTCCAGCAATTCGGAGGCTTGTCAGCGTGCTCAGTTGTCCCGGAAGGTGATCTGCCCAATTTCAACCTGAGACAGTGCCGTCAGTAACTCCGAACAAGCAGCAGCCTTACGGTTTGCGCCATCCTCCGTGCGCTTCCCCATGTCCGAGTTCGATCAGTCGAAGCCGGCGCTGAGGCATGACAGGCTCAACGACCAGGCGACGGGCTGGAAGCCAATCCGCGCGGTGGCATCCGGAAAGTGAACGTGGTTCGCTCGCCTGTCGATGTCGAGGTCAGGGTGCCGCCGTGGGCACGCGCAATCTCGGAGGAGATGTAGAGGCCCAATCCAAGGCCCTGCTGAGTTGCCCGCGCTTCAGCGCGGAAGAACGGCTGAAACAACTTCGCCAGCGCTGCCGGGGGAATGGGAGGGCCGGAGTTGCTCACTGTCAGTTCGAACGTGGCATCCTTCACGCTTGCATTGATTTGAATCGGCTCCGCCGCCGACCCATGTGTCAGTGCATTCGCCAGAAGGTTGGAGAGGAGCTGTCCAATGCGCCCTGGATCGGCGTAGATGGGTTTGTCCAAAGAGATGTCGCAGGTGATTGCCCGATCAGGTGCCGTGCGGCGCAGTTCATTGACGACCTGCAGGAGAACAGGCTCGAGCGCGACGTCGCTGCGGTCGAGATCGATGCCGCTACCCAAGCGACCTCGTGCAAAGTCCAGAATGTTGTCAATGAGTGCTGACATGCGAAGGGCACTACCTGCCATGAGACGCAAGGTTTCCCCGGTATCGCTTTTTCCGCGCGTCAGAAGTTCAATTCCTGCTTTGACTGATGCCAGCGGATTGCGAAGGTCGTGGCCCAGCACAGCTATGAACTGCTCTCGCCGCGCCGCCTCCTGCTTTGCGTGTTCAACGTGGTCCAATGCGTCCAGGTGGCGCGCGATCAGGTCAGCGAAAAGCCGGAACATCTCAATCGTCTCGGGCGTACCGAGCTTCATGGGGCGCGGATCGATCGAGCAGAGTGTCCCGAAGAAGGTGCCGTCGCTCCTCACGATCGGCACGGAAATATAGCTCTGAAATCCGTACTGGGCCGGTGTGGGATGGCGGCAGAAGGTTGGATCTGTGGCCACCTGGTCAATGACGACAAGTCGCCCCGATTGGCGGATTTCATTGCAGATAGTCGTTTGCACTTTCAACTCGCCGCCGGGCCGCAAGCCGAAGGCGATGTCGTCTTTCACCGCGCATGCAATCCAGCGCTCCTCGGTCACCCGCGCGACGGCGGCGAAACCCATGCCGGTCGTGCGGCAAACGACTTCCAGGATGCCAGGCACCGCATCGATGGCTTGGATATTCTGGACGTCAGTCGCGTGGGGGTCAGCTGGATCGATAAGTTGCTGGTTGCTCATCAAACCAGCGTAGCAGCCGCGTTCAGGCCGCACACCTGCGGCCAACTTGCTCGGGTTTGGCCGAAACCGTGGCGATTTGCTCCTGGTGCGATGGCCGCATGCATCCGGTAGCCGTCGTACTTGATCTCGTGCAGCCAGCCATCACCCGCCGCCGCCTCGTCTACTAGGCGCGTGAGCTGCGGCAGCGCGCACAGCTCGCCGTCGATATAGGCCGACTTCACCTTCAGCTCGCGCGACACCTCGATCGTGCGGCGGTATCGATGCGACCAGTCCAGACCCGTGCGGGTGAGATGTCCTTGCCGTCGACGCGCGCGAGCATGCGGTAACCGTCGTACTTGACCTCATGCACCCAGCTCGCACCCGACGGCGCATCTTCGACGAGGCGCGTCAGCTGCGGCTTGATCCATTTAGGTGGCCGATCTGTTCTTCCCACAGCGCTAGTGCAGCAGATTTAGGCGGGCACTGAAAGGCGCGAGTAATGTGTTTGTGCTACCTTTGGCCTGGAAGGGTGTGGGGCGAGCCAATGCGAAGCGACGGTCGTGCGTGGCACGGGGGCCGCGTACTCGTGTGCGATGACAACCTGCTGATCGCCGACGTCGTTGCTGAGTTTCTGCGCGAATGCGGCCTCGAGCCGATGGGACCTGTCGGCCGGTTGGAAAGCGCCATGCAGATGGCTCGCCAGCGGGCGCTCGACGGCGCGATCCTCGACATCAACCTCAACGGTCGGCCTTGTTTTCCGGTCTGCGCGATCCTGTCGGCGCGCCGCATTCCTTTCATGTTCCTCACTGGTTACCCGCATGCGGCAATTCCAGTCGAATACCGGTGGGCTGCTTTGATCGCCAAGCCCTTCGAGCCGAATGAGATGAAAGAAGTCGTGGCGGACATGCTGGGTCTTCCGCAGGGCTGGCCGCCACCCGAGCATCTCCGATCCAGCGTCCAGCACTGATGCAGCCGGGACGGCCTGCTCTGCAACACTATCGTTGCCATTCGCTTCCAGACACGGGTCATCTGGGCCAGGTAGCCGCCGTGGCCTGTCCAGGCCGGCGGGTCACGGGTGGCAGGTCCAACCACCTGGCCCGTTGTATCAGTCGGAAACCTTAATCATGGAGATCTTGATGAGCGGCCCTGCTGCTCCTCTGATCTGTAGGGTCACAGGACCCGCTTCCACAGCAACTTCTGCCATATTCAGGCAGTTGGCTTCCGTCCGCCATTGATCCACTGGAATTGTCAGGAAAGGCCGGTGTTGAACCGCTGTTACCCGCGCCTCCTCGGACAGGACTATACCATAACGACCAGCTTGAACATGCTCGAAGGTGATGGTCCCGCCGTAGCCATGGACCGGATCGCTCCCGGCGCGTGCGAAGAACATTACATCTGCCGCCGGTTTTAGGGCGACTGCGAAAACACCCTCTTTGGGCAGCGCGTCGCCGCTGCGGAACACAGGCGTATAGCCTGCAAAGGGACCGCCGGCCTTGGTTTTCGACCGCAGCCAGGGAAGGCGAACACCGCAGTCGCGTTCGTAGATGGAAACGGAGGCTACCAACACACCGCTGTAGGTCGTGACGGAAGGCGACGTCCAGGTCAGGATGTCTTCGTCGATACGCATGGTCTGTATCGTTTCCTTCCCAGCCCAGACCGGGTTCGACGCATGTTCGTGCCGCACGAAGACCTGGTCGTTCTGGACTTTGTACCGACCGCTGCCAAAGGCCGCCGTTTCAAACAGCAGAGCGCGCGAGTGTGTTCCTCCGCCTTGGCTGACTAGTGCGGCAACTCCGCGTCGGCCATCAACGGACTGCCATGTGAAGGAACCACCATAAGAGAAGATGGCGACACCTGTCGGGCGCTCGCCCATAGGCTGCCTGACTTCACCCGTTTCCAGAACTGTGTGAGTGACGCTGGTGAGTCGCCAGACGCCAAGAAGCTCGTCTGCCAAGTCGGCTCCGGTGGCGGGCGATGCGAATAGCGCGAGAGCCAAAGAAGTGAGGACCGCGTTGGGCTGCATGCGCGAACTCCTGGCCGAAGGAAGGAATCGGACCAAGCACTTCAACGTCACAGATACTCTTGTGACTACGCAGCGATGGGGCAGCTTCATTCTCTGATGCTCCTCGACACCCGTCAATCCTCAGGTCGGGAGGCTCTCGCGCCGTGACGGCTAGCGTGACTGACCCGTGTAGGTCGTTGCCCGGTCGCGTAAGTAGCCCTACGATTTCGGTAGCTATCTAGGGGGTGCCGTTGGCGCGTGAGCAGCGCAAACTGGCGGCAATCGTTGCTGCGGACGTTGTCGGCTACTCCCGCCTGATGGGGCGCGATGAGAGCGGGACACTGGCGCGCCTGCGCAAGAACCGTTCCGAACACCTCGATCCGGTCCTGGCCAAATACGGCGGTCGCCTGGTCAAGCTGACCGGCGACGGTGCCCTGGTCGAGTTCGCCAGCGCAGTTGATGCGTTGAGCGCCGCTATCGAGTTCCAGCAAGCTATGGCCGAGGCCAACAGCGACCAGCCTGCCGACAGCGCTCTCATGTTCCGCATGGGCCTGCACCTGGGCGACCTGATCGTCGACGGTGACGACCTCTATGGCGATGGCGTCAACGTGGCGGCGCGGTTGGAAGGCGAAGCGCCTGCCGGCGGCATCGTGATTTCGCGCAACGTCCATGATGCCGTTGCCGGGCGATTGAAGGCGACGTTCGAGGATCTGGGCGGCCTTTCGCTGAAGAACATCGAACGCCCCGTTCAGGCCTTCAGCGTGAGGTGGGAGCCGTCGGATTGGCTGCGAGCGCTGACCTCCGAGGTGACAGTCGCGCCCCTGGACTTCGCCGCAGGTACTGCTGCCATTGCCCGACAAGCCCTCCATCGCCGTCCTGCCGTTCCAGAACATGAGCGGCGATCCCGAGCAGGAGTACTTTGCGACGGCATCACCGAGGACATCATCACCGGCACTGTCGCGAATTTCATTCGCTGTTCGTGATCGCCCGTAATTCCAGCTTCGCCTACAAGGGCAAGTCGATCGACATTCGCCAGGTCGGTCGCGAGCTCGGCGTGCGCTACGTACTGGAGGGTAGTGTGCGCAGGGCTGGGAAGCGGCTGCGTATCACCGGCCAGTTGGTCGAGGCCGAGACCGGGGCTCATCTCTGGGGCGACAGGTTCGACAGCGTTCTGGAGGACGTGTTTGACCTGCAGGATCGGGTAACCATGGCCGTCGCCGGAGCCATCGAACCGTCGGTGACGCAGGCGGAGATCAGGCGCGCGTTCCGCCGGTGGGTACCTCGCCGTGGTGGCCGCTCACCGGGGCTGGATGGACCCCTTCGTCGTGATGCACGCCATTCCCGCCGAGCCACGGGCATGGTTTCTCGGCAGCGCCCCGTCGACGTTCACGACGTGGTGGCGCGAGCGCCTGATCCACGCCCTTGGCGGCCTGCTGCCGGTGTGGCGGGGCGGCGTGACGATCGACCAGCACGTGGAGTCGGCACGGGCGGTCGTCGCCAACGGAGCCGTGTTCGTCCAGATGCCGGAGGGTACGGTCAGTGGTCCGCCGGGCAGGATCGGCGCATTCCGGCACGGCTGGGCTGTCATCGCGCTCCGTACCCGCGCGCCGATCCTGCCGATCGCGATGGCCGGGACCGAGGAGCTGTACGTCGGGCGGCGGCTGGCCTCGCGGGTGCTCCCGTCGATGGCCCTCAACGACCTCCTGCCCGACTGGGACGGCACCGTCCCACCACCAGGCTCACGGCAAGCTCGAGCCGCGCGCCGCTTCACCCTTGCGCTCGAGGGCGCGCTCGGGCCGGTCGTCGAGGAGCTCCATCCCGCCACCATCGACCCCCCGGGAGGGCGACGGCTGCTCCGCGATCGGCTGACGTGGCTGCTGCTCCGCCGCGGGCGACTCGATCGCGAGTGAGCGAGCGGCTCAGGGTCTTCGGAGCCGTGCTCCTCAACCCGACGCTTCGCCGGGTGCAGGCGGCGTTCCTTGCCTTCTCGATCGGCGAATGGGCGACCTGGATCGCGATCGTGATCTACGCCTACGGGCGCGGTGGCGCGACTGAGGCAGGACTGGTCGCGTTCGTCCAGCTCGTGCCGTCGCTCGTGGTGGCGCCCGTCATCGGATCCATCGGCGACCGGTATCCGCGCGCGACCGTCCTCGCGGGCACGTACCTGATCCAGGGCGGGAGCATGGCGGCCGCTGCAGCGGGACTCGTCCTCGATCTTGACCCGTTGGTCGTGTACGCCCTCGCGATGTTGACTGCCACGGCGGTGACGCTCACGCGACCGGTCCACACTGCGCTGCTGCCCGAGGTGGTCGACACGGCGGAGGAGCTCACGGCCGCCAACGTGACGTCGGGCACGATCGAGGGCGCCGGGACTCTTGTCGGTCCGGCGCTGGCCGGGGTGCTGGTCGCGATCGGCGGGCCGGGTGTGGCGTTCGCCGCAAGCGCCGCCGCGCTGCTGGTGTCCGCCGTCCTCATCGTCCCGATCGTCATGCACACGAGCCGCGGCACGAGACCAATGCCCGAGCCACCGCCGGGCGCGCTGCTCTCGGAGCTGTCTGCCGGGTTGGCGACGATCCGTGGTGATGCGCGGCTTCGGGCGCTTGCGGCAATCCTCGGCTGCTCGTGGTTTCTGCTCGGTGCGCTGGACATCTTCTACGCCGTTCTGGCGATCGAGATCCTCGGCCTGGGACAGAGCGGGGTCGGGCTGCTTGGAGCTGCCACGGGCATGGGAATGCTCGCCGGCGCCGCACTCGCGGTATCGCTCGTCGGTCGGCGCGCGCTCGGGCTGCCACTGCTCGTGGCCGCCGCCGCATGCGGTGTCGCCGTGATCTGCATCGGCGCTGAGCCTGGCGCCCTCGTTGCGGGGGTGCTCCTCGGGATGGCCGGCCTGGGATCGCAGTACGTCCTGATCGCCGTCCAGACGATGACCCAGCGCATCGTCCCGGATCGCGTGCTGAGTCGCGTCCTGGGAGTGTTCGAAGCCATCGTCGTCGCGGCCACGGCACTCGGCGCGATCGCGGTCCCTGTGCTCGTGGCACTGCTGGGCACGTCCGGCGCGTTGGTTGCGGCAGGAGCAACGTTGCCGTTCATCGCCGCACTCGTCGGGCGGACGGTTCTTGCGGCCGACCGCTCGGTCGTCGTGCCCTCGCGCGAAGTCGCGCTGCTGCGCGCCATCCCGATCTTCGCGCCGCTGGCCGCACCCGTGCTCGAAGGGCTCGCCCGCGCGCTCACCCGCGAGGAGCATCCCTCGGGCACCGTGGTCATCCGGCAGGGCGACCCTGGCGACCGCTACTTCGTCATCGGGGCGGGCGTCGTGACGGTCGAGATCGACGGGCGGGCTGTCCACGACCAGGCGGCCGGTGAAGGGTTCGGCGAGATCGCGCTGCTTCGGGACGTGCCACGGACGGCGACGGTCAGGGCGAAGGGTCCCGTCGCGCTCTACGCGCTCGGGCGTGAGCCGTTCCTCGCTGCGCTGACCGGCGTGCCGGCGAGCCGGCGCGCTGCCGAGCAGCTGGTGCATTCGCGACTGGCCGGGACCGGCTGAGGGCGGCTTCTATACTTCCGCCGATGCAATACGCCGAATCGATCCTCGAGCTGGTCGGTCGCACGCCACTCGTCCGGATCGATCGGCTGCTTCGCGGCCTCGGGCCGCAGGACCGTCTGCCGCTGGTGCTCGCGAAGCTCGAGATGCTCAACCCGGGGGGTTCGGTCAAGGACCGAATCGGCCTGCCGATGATCGAGGCGGCCGAGCGCGCGGGCCTGCTCAAGCCGGGCGGCACGATCATCGAGCCGACCTCCGGCAACACCGGACACGGCCTGGCGATCGCCGCGGCGCTCAAGGGCTACCGCTGCATCTTCGTCATGGCCGACAAGCAGTCGGCCGAGAAGCAGGCGCTGCTCCGTGCCTATGGCGCCGAGGTGGTGCTGTGCCCGACCAACGTCGCGCCGGAGTCGCCCGAGTCCTACTACTCCGTGGCGGCCCGCCTGGCACGCGACATCCCCGGTGCCTTCAAGCCCGACCAGTACTGGAACCAGGAGAACCCGCGGGCGCACGAGCGCACGACCGGTCCGGAGATCTGGGAGCAGACCGAGGGCAGGCTGACGCACTTCGTGGCAAGCGTCGGGACGGGCGGGACGGTGACGGGCACGGTCCATTTCCTGCGGGCGCGGCGCCCGGACCTCATCGTCGTCGGCGCCGACCCCGAAGGCTCCATCCTGTCCGGCGACACGGCCCGCCCGTACCTGACCGAGGGCGTCGGCGAGGACTTCTTCCGGGCACCTTCGACCCGGCGACGGTCGATCGCTGGGTTCGCGTGTCGGACCGCGACGCCTTCGCCATGGCGCGCCGGATCACGCGGGAGGAGGGGATCCTCGCCGGTGAATCGAGCGGGACCGCGATGGTGGCGGCGCTCGACGTCGTCCGCGAGCTCGCGGAAGCCGGCGGTGGCAAGGACGCGGTCATCGTCACGCTCCTGCCGGATGGCGGCCGCAACTACCTGTCGAAGCTGTACAACGACGAGTGGATGCGCGCGAACGGTCTGCTCGCCACGACGGGCGCGGTGGTGCGCATCGCGACGCTCCTCGCCGACCGTCATCACGACGGGCGCCGGCCGCCCGTGATCGTGGCCAGGACCACCGAGCCCGTTGGTCGGGCCATCGAGACGCTCCAGGAGTTCGGCATCAGCCAGCTGCCCGTGTCCGAGCACCCCGAGGGCGACGCGATCGAGGGCCTCGTCGGCTCGATCACGGAGCGCGGCCTGCTCGAGCGCGCCTACCGCGACCCGGCCGTCGTCGAGCGCACCGTGGGCGAGGTGATGGACCCGCCGTTGCCGCTCATCGAGGCAGCCGCATCCGTTGACGAGGCGTTCGGCATGCTCTCGGATGGAGCCGCGGCCGTCGTGGCGGTCCAGAACGGTCGCCCGGCCGGGCTCGTGACCAAGCTCGACCTCCTCGAGTACCTCGCCCATCGCGCACGGGATGACTGACGCGGCCGGCGGTGCCGAAGCGGCTGCGGTGCCGCCGATCCGGACCCGCCGGCTGGAGCTCGTCTCGCTGGACATCCCGGTTCTGGAGGCCCTGGACCGCGGTGACGTCATCGCCGCCGGGGAGCTGCTCGGCGCGACCGTCCCGGCAGATCTCCCCGGGGACCTCGCCGACTTCGTCCGGTTCCGGCTCGACACCCTCCGTGCCGATCCGGCGCGCCGCCCGTGGCTGGGTCGCGCGATGGTCCTGGCCGAGTCGGAGGGACGCCGCGTCATCGGCATCATCGGCTTCCACGACGCGCCCGATGCGGAGGGGCGGGCAGAGGTCGGCTATCGCGTGGATCGGGGCTACCGCCGCCAGGGCTACGCGCTCGAGGCCGTCGGCGCGATGTTCGACTGGGCCGCCGAGCAGGGGGTCACGCGGTTCATTGCCTCGGTCGCGCCGGACAACGAGGCGTCACGCGCGCTCATCGAGCGGTTCGGGTTCGTGCAGACCGGCAGCCAGATCGACGAGATCGATGGGCTGGAGCTCGTGTTCGAGACGGTCTGGCCGCGCCCGGACTAGGGCCGGCTCGCCCTCACAGCGCTCCGCCGGGCGCCTCGTCCGCGACCCGGGCGATGGTCACCCGCTCCTGCTTCGGCTGGCGGTGCTCGAGCCTTCGCGCCACGCGTGACAGCGTGTAGTTGATGACGAAGTAGATGCAGGCGACGACAAAGTACGTCTCGGCCGGGTTGCCGAAGAAGGAGTGGGTCGACCGTGCCGTTCCGGCGAGCTCGCTCACGGCGGCGATTGATGCCAGCGACGTGTCCTTGATCAGCGTGATCATCTGCGAGACCAGGGCCGGCATCATCCGGGCGAAGGCCTGGGGCAGCACGACGAGCCGCATCGTCTTCGGGTAGGAGAGCCCGAGCGACCGCGCCGCATCGACCTCGCCGCGCGGGATCGAGAGGATCCCGGCTCGCATGATCTCGGCCAGGACGGCACTCGTGTACAGGGTCAGGGCCAGCGTCGCGGACCACATCGGAGAGAGCCACTCCCGCGGCATGTAGAGCGTGATCCCGAGGATGAGCGCGAGCACCGGCGTCGCCCGGATCAGCTCGATCCAGCCGACCACCAACCCGCGCAGGGGCTGCGGCAGTGCCAGCCGCCCGATCGCGAGCGGCACGGCGGCCAGCAGGCTCAGGACGAGCGCGACCGCGCCGATCTGGGCCGTGACCCACAGGCCTTCCGCGAGGAACTGCCACACGCGGATGTCCGCGAAGGCGCCCCACCGTCGCTCGGACAGCACGCCAAGCGCCACGAGGATCACGATGACTCCGACGATGATCGCCAGGCCGAGATACCCCCCGAGCGTCCCGGCGATGCTGCGTGCCCGGCTCAGCCCGGTCCTCATCGGGCGAACGCCAGGCGGTGCTCGAGCCGGCCGAGCCCAAGGGACAACGGGATGGTCAGGATCCAGTAGCCGAACAGGACGCCGAGCAGGGCCTCGAACGAGAACGTCCGCGTGTTGATCAGCAGGCCCATGTACAGCAGCTCCTTCGTGCCGATGACCGACGCGACGGCTGAGTTCCGCACCAGGGCAGAAGCCACATTGCCCAGCGGCGGCACGACGGTCCGCAGCGCCTGCGGCAGCACGACGAGTCGCAGGGTGGCGACCGGACCGAGACCGAGCGATCGGGCAGCCTCGGTCTGGCCGGCCGGGACCGCGAGCAGTCCCGAGCGGATGGCCTCGGTGGCAAAGGCGCCGGTGTAGATCGACAGCGCGATCAAGGCCTGCAGCACGGCGTCGCGGGTGATCCCGAGGTTCGCCGGCGCGAGGATGACCGCGAAGAAGAACAGCTGGATCAGCAGGGGCGTGTTGCGGAAGAACTCGACGTAGAACCCGGCGATGCCGGACAGGACCGGCCCGCCCCACACGCGCATCGAGGCCATGATCGAGCCGATCACGAGCGCGGCCACCATCGCGACCACGCTCAACAGGACCGTCGTCAGGAACCCCTGCACGAACAGGTCGAGGTTGTCGAAGATGACCTGGCCGAACACCCCGCCTCCACTATGCGACGGGCGGTCCCGGCATCGCCGGACCGCCCGTCATGGTGTTGCGCCGACGAGAGCTACTCGTCGAGCGGCGGCTCCGGCGCGTCCTCGCCCGTGTACTGCTTGATGTGCGTGTCGTACAGCTCGGCCCAGCGGCCGTTCGAGGCCATCCCGTCGAGGACGCCGTTCACGAACTCGACGAGATCCTCCTTGCCCTTCTTGATGCCGATGCCGAGCGGCTCTTCCGTGAAGCGCTCGCCGCGGACCTCCAGACCGTCGTTCTGTGCGGCCAGGCCGAAGAGGATCGAGTCGTCCGTTGAGACCGCGTCGCAGCGCCCGTCCATGAGAGCCTGGGCGGCCTCGGAGTAGGTCTGGAACAGGACGAGGTTGTCCTCGACGACGCCAGCCTCGCGCAGGTTCTCCTCGGAGGTTGAGCCGGCACCCGAGCAGACCGGGGCGCCGGCTGTCACGAGGTCGCCGACCTCCTGGTACTGACTGTCGGCCTTCACGAGGATCCGCTGACCGGCCAGGTAGTAGATCTTGCTGAAGTCGATCTGGCCGAGGCGCTCCTCGTTGCGGGTCATCGTGCTGATGATCGAGGTCGACGCGGTCCTCCTGGAGGAACGGGATCCGGTTCGCGCTGATCGCCTCGACGAACTCGGGCTCGACGCCCATCGCCGACGCGATCTCGCGGCACAGATCGGCGTCGAAGCCCTCGACCTCGCCGCTCGTGGGATTGCGGAAGCCGAACGCGATCACGTCGAACTTGACGCCGCAGGTGAGCGTGCCCTTCTCCTGGATCGCCTGCACCGTGGGGCCGGCTGCGACCGAGGCGGCCGGGCTCGCACCTGCGCTGGCGTCCGCGCTCGCCCCGGGGCTGGCCGCGAAGCTGGGTTCGCCGGTGACGGCGCCAGGGGGTTGGGCGCTCTGAGATGCGCCATCGGTGCCGGCGCACGCGGCGAGAACGAGCATGGCCACGAGGGCCAGCGCTCCGAGTCGATGCATGTTGCTCCTCCTAGTGCTGCAGGATCGTGCCGAGGAAGCGCCGCGTCCGGTCCTGTACCGGGGCGCCGAAACACTGCGCTGGGGTGCCCGTCTCGACGATCTCGCCGGCGTCCATGAAGACGACCCGGTCCGCGACCTCGCGGGCGAAACCCATCTCGTGGCTCACCACGACCATCGTCATCCCGTCGCGGGCGAGGTCGCGCATGACGTCAAGGACCTCCTTGATCATCTCGGGATCCAGGGCGGAGGTCGGCTCGTCGAAGAGCATGATCCGGGGTTCCATGCACAGGGCACGCGCGATGGCGACCCGCTGCTGCTGGCCCCCGGAGAGCTGTCCCGGCCGAACCCCGGCCTTCTCCGGGATGCCGACCTTCTCGAGCAGCGCCCGCGCCCGCTCCTCCGCGGCCCGCCTGTCCATGCCGAGCACGTTGCGCGGGGCGAGGGTCAGGTTGTCGAGCACGGTCAGGTGGGGGAACAGGTTGAATGCCTGGAACACGACGCCGATGTTCCGCCGCAGCCCGTTGACATCGACCTTCGGGTCGCCCACGGCGCGGCCATCGACGAGGACCTCGCCCGCATCGGTTGTCTCCAGCCGGTTGATGCAGCGCAGGAGCGTGCTCTTCCCGGACCCGGACGGCCCGATGATGACGACGACCTCGCCCGCCGCAACGGTCAGCGAGACGTTCCGAAGCACCTCGAGCGTCCCGAAGGATTTGGAGACGCCCCGGAACTCGATGATCGGTTTTCCATGGGCGCCCGTGACACTCGGTGGCGGGCTCGCGGGTGCGGAACCGGGAGCCGACGGGTCGATCGCGGAACCGGACATGGTTGCGATGCTAGTCGCGGCTGCCGGCAGGGACATCGCACGGAGGCACCTCCAGCAGCCTGTGGCATATCAGCGCCATTGCACCGCGGGTGGCCGGGGAGGCCGTGCCATCATGCACTCCATGACTCGCCCCGAGCCCGACTACGGCTTTGACACGCTGGCCGTCCATGCAGGAGCCGAACCGGACGAGCTCACGGGAGCGGTGGCGCCGCCGATCTACCAGACGAGCACGTACGCCCAGGACGCGGTCGGGAGGCCGCGCGGCGGGTACGAATATGCGCGCTCGCAGAACCCCACGCGGGAGCGCCTCGAACGCGCTGTGGCTCGCCTCGAGGGCGGTCGCCACGGCATCGCGTTCGCGTCCGGGTCCGCCGCGACGGCGGCCCTCGCCGAGCTGACGGCACCGGGCGACGAGATCGTGGTCGGGGACGACGTGTACGGCGGTACGTACCGCTACCTGGAGCGGGTTCACCGCGGGCGAGGCATCGACTCCCGCTACGTCGATCTCGCGTCCGGCCCCGACGCCCTCTGGGAGGCCCTGACCGAGCGGACCCGGCTCGTGTGGTTCGAGACCCCGACGAACCCGTTGCTCAAGGTCGTGGACATCCCCGGGACCGCATCGGTGGTCGGGGATCGTGCCGCGCAGGGTGGTCCGCGCCCGCAAATCGTCGTTGACAACACCTTCGCGTCGCCTGCGCTCCAGCGGCCCCTCGAGCTCGGCGCCGACATCGTCTTCCACTCGTCGACGAAGTACCTCGCAGGTCACTCGGACACGGTCAGCGGCATCGTCGTGACGAGCGACGACGAGGCGGCTGAGCGCCTGCGCTTCCTGCAGAACGCCATGGGCGCGGTCCCCGGACCGCTCGATTGCTTCCTGGTGCTGCGCGGACTTCGGACGCTCCATCTGCGCATGGAGCGCCACGGGTCGAATGCCGCCGCGGTCGCCGCCTTCCTTCGTGCGCGCGCCGATGTCGAGTGGGTGTCGTACCCGGGATTCGGCGGCATGGTGTCGTTCATCCCGGCCTCCGGCGGACAGGGCGGCCGACCGGCGCGCGAGCGTGCCATCGCCACGTGCGAGGGCACCCGCCTGTTCACGCTGGCCGAATCACTCGGTGGCGTCGAATCCCTGATCGAGATGCCCGCCGTCATGACCCATGCCTCCGTGGCAGGGTCACCGCTGGAGGTGCCGGAGGCACTCGTCCGGCTCTCGGTCGGTGTCGAGCTCGAGGCCGACCTGATCGGGGACCTGGGGGGCGCGCTCGACGCAGCCTGACCCTGCCGGCTCCGCCAGTTGCAACGGTTCCGCCACGCACCCCATGTTGCAGGTTGCGGATCGCAACCCTTCGCGGTGCTGTAGCATGCCCCGAACTGCGACTGCGGAAGCCGACTCCCGCTGCGTCACCTGTGATGCGGCGTCACGCGCGGCCGGTCGATCGGATCTGATCGTCCGCGCCAGAGGTCGCTTCGCCCATGACAGCCGTCAGCCCAACCGCCACGGGTCGCCAGGGACCCGAGCTCGGCCGCAGCGTGCGCGCCAACCGCTCCACCGCTGAGCTGTATGAGGACGCGGTCCGCGCCGGCGAAGGCGAGCTTGCCGCCGCTGGACCGCTCGTGGTGCGGACCGGGCGACACACCGGCCGCTCACCCCAGGACAAGTTCATCGTCGACGAGCCGGGAAGCACGGCCAAGATCTGGTGGGGCGAGGTCAACCGGCCGATCAGCGAAGCGGCCTATGAGCGGCTGCGGGCGCGTCTCGTGGCGTACTGCGCGGAGCGCGAGCTGTACGCCCAGGACGTCCATATCGGCGCCCACCCGGCACATCGCCGCTCGTTGCGTGTCTACACGGAGACCGCCTGGGCGAGCATCTTCGCCCGCAACCTGTTCCGGGCGCCATCCACGGCGGACCGTGCCGGCTTCGTCCCGAACTTCACGATCATCTGCGTGCCGTCCTTCGAGGCGGACCCATCCACCGAAGAAACCCGGACCGGCACCGCGATCCTCGTCCACCTCGGCCGGCGCGAGGTGCTCATCGTCGGGACGGAGTACGCGGGCGAGATCAAGAAGTCCGCGTTCACCGTCATGAACTACCTCCTGCCCGACGAGGGCGTCCTGCCGATGCACAGCGCGGTCAACGTCGGGGCGGCAGGGGACAGCGTCGTCTTCTTCGGCCTGTCGGGCACGGGCAAGACGACCCTGTCAGCCGATCCGATGCGGAGCCTCGTGGGCGACGACGAGCACGGCTGGGGCGCGGATGGTGTCTTCAACTTCGAGGGCGGCTGCTACGCCAAGACGATCCGTCTGAGCCCCATGTACGAGCCGGACATCTTCCAGACGACCCGACGATTCGGGACGGTACTGGAGAACGTGGAGCTCGACCCCGCCACGCGCGAGCTCGACCTCGATTCGGACCGGCTCACCGAGAACACCCGGGGCGCCTATCCGCTCGAGTTCATCGGCAACGCCGATCCGACCGGGATGGCCGGGCAGCCCTCTGCCGTGGTCCTGCTGACCGCCGACGCCTTCGGCGTGCTGCCACCGATCAGCCGTCTGACCCGGGCACAGGCCGCGTACCACTTCATCTCGGGCTATACCGCGAAGCTGGCGGGCACCGAGGTCGGGGTGAAGGAGCCAAAGGCCACGTTCAGCGCCTGCTTCGGAGCGCCGTTCATGCCGCGTCACCCCGGCGAGTACGCGGCGATGCTGACCGAGCGGCTCGAGCAACACGGCGTGCGGGCCTGGCTGGTGAACACCGGTTGGACCGGCGGTCCGTATGGCACGGGCGAGCGGATGAACATCGACCACACCCGGTCCATGGTCCGGGCCGCCCTCGACGGCCGGCTCGATGACGTGCCGACCCGGACGGATCCGGTCTTCCGGGTCGAGGTGCCGGTCTCGTGCCCGGACGTGCCGGCCGAGTTCCTCGACCCGCGCGGCACCTGGCCCGACCCAGCGGCCTATGACCGTGCCGCGGCCACGCTCGCCGCCATGTTCCAGGACAACTTCGCGGCCTTTGCCCAGGGCGTCTCCGAGGACGTCCGGGCGGCCGGCCCGCGCCCGGCGGCCTGACCCGCCCGGGTCCACCGGGTCTACCAAGCCCCGTGGTCTCGCCGCGTGCGAACGCTCCAAACGGCCTCGTCGCACCGCGCCTACCACCGGGGTTGGTAGCACGGCCCCACCGGTAGAATTGCAGCCCCTCCACCACGACCGAAGGAGTCCTTCCGCACATGCCCCGCAACAAGGTGACCGTGATCGGTGCCGGCAACGTCGGTGCCACGACTGCCCAGCGCATCGCCGAATCGGGCATCGCCGACGTGGTGCTCGTCGACATCGTCGAGGGGCTGCCGCAGGGCAAGGGCCTCGATCTTGCCGAGGCCGCGCCCGTGGTCGGTCACGACGCTCGCGTGACGGGCACGAACGACTACGCCGACACGGCCGGCTCGGACATCGTGGTGGTGACGTCCGGTCTCGCCCGCCAGCCGGGCATGAGCCGGGACGACCTCCTGGCAAAGAACGCCGGGATCGTGCGCGCCGTCGTCGAGCAGGCCGCCCGACACTCGCCCGACGCGATCCTGATCATCGTCACGAACCCGCTCGACGCGATGTGTCACGTCGCGCTGGAGGCGTCCGGCTTCCCACGCGAGCGCGTCCTCGGCATGGCAGGAGTTCTCGACTCGGCGCGCTTCCGAACGTTCATCGCGCAGGAGCTCGGCGTGTCGGTCGAGGACACGCACGCGTTCGTGCTGGGCGGCCACGGCGACACGATGGTGCCGCTGTCGCGCTACTCGACGGTCGCCGGCGTGCCGATCACGGAGCTGCTTTCGCCGGACCGGGTCAAGGCGCTGGAGGAGCGCACTGCCAACGGCGGCGCCGAGGTCGTGGCGCTGCTGAAGACCGGCTCCGCCTTCTATGCGCCGGCGGCATCGACGTTCGAGATGGTCGAGTCGATCCTGCTCGATCGGAAGCGGGTCCTGCCGTGTGCGGTCCTGCTCCAGGGCGAGTTCAGGACCGACGGTCTCGTCGTCGGCGTGCCGGTCGTGCTCGGCAGCGCCGGCCTCGAGCGCGTCTTCGAGATCGCGCTCACGGATCAGGAGCAGGCGGCCTTCGACGCGTCGGCCGCGGCCGTGCGCGAGCTCGTCGACAAGCTCAGCGCAGCCGGCTGACGTTCTCCCCGCGCTCCGGTGCCGCGACGCACCGGAGAGTTGCCGGGCGGGAGACGACAGACGCCAGTCCGGCGGCGTATCCTGCCGGCACTAGGCGCTGGTGGCGAGGAGACTCGTCGGGGAACCAGTGCGGCAGGGCGCTCGGTCCCGATCGTCGGCTGGAGAACCGACGGACCGGCTCCGTGACGACATCCCTGCATCCGCTCGAAGCGGTCGCGAGATTTGGAGGATCGCGGCCGTGGCGTCTCCGTCGATAGCCGTCGAGCGGCGCGCCCCCGTGCGCCACGACCGGCTTGTGTCCCACGCACTGGAGGCCCCTGTGAGGAAAGTCCTCATCATCCTGAGCAGCCTGGCGCTGCTCTTCTCGCTGACCGTCCCGGCGATGGCGGCGAAGCCCAACAAGGGCAATGGCGCAGATGCCCATGCCAAGGCCGACCACCTGCCCAACGGCCGCGCGAAGAAGTACGCGGCGCTGCAGCAGAAGGCGCGCGAGATGGTCCTCAAGGGCGAGGCTCGCGCCACCGGCAAGAACAAGGTCGTGCAAGTGGCCAAGGGCCAGTTCGTCGAACTCGATTTCGAGGGCGAGGACCAGATCCTGACCCTGCTCGCCGAGTTCGGTGATGCCGACGTCGTGCACAACCACGGCGCCGCGCTCCCCGCAGTCGCCCACACCGGCGATGCCATGCCGCACAACTCGATCCCCGAGCCCGACCGCTCCGTCGACAACTCGACGATCTGGGTCGAGGACTTCAGCCAGGATTACTACGACAACCTGCTCTACAACAAGGCCCAGAAGCCGTCGATGGCGAACTGGTACCTCGAGCAGTCGTCGGGCACCTACAGCGTCGATGGCTACGTCAGTGACTGGGTGCAGGTGCCGAACAACCCGGCCGCCTATGGCAGCAACTACTGCGGCAGCATCGTCTGCACCCGCGACATCGGCCGGTTCGTCGAGGACCAGGCTGACGGTTGGTGGAACGTGCTCGTCGCCGAGCAGGGCAGCGTCGCAGCGGCCAATGCCTTCCTCGCAACGTTCGACATCTGGGATCGGTACGACTTCGACGCCGATAGCAACTTCGACGAGCCGGACGGCTACATCGACCACTTCCAGTCCGTGCACGCCGGCGAAGGCGAAGAGACCGGCGGTGGCGCGCTCGGCGAGGACGCCATCTGGAGCCACCGCTCCAACGTCAACAGCGTTCCATTCGGCGCTGACGGTCCGACCGTCGACGGCGTCCAGAACCTGACCGGCGGTGCCCGGATCGGTGCCAGCAACTACTGGATCGACGATTACACGATCGAGCCCGAGAACGGCGGCGTCGGGGTCTTCGCCCACGAGTTCGCCCACGACCTCAACATCCCCGACCTCTATGACACCAGCGGCAACACCGGTGGTGCCGAGAACGGCACGGGCTTCTGGACGATCATGTCCTCAGGCTCCTATGGATCGGTCAACGGCATCGATATCGGGTCGTCACCGACGCACTTCGGGGCGTGGGAGAAGTTCCAGCTCGGGTTCCTGCATAGCTACGGTGTGGGCTTCACGGGCGAGAGCGCAAAGTTCAAGCTCGGGCCAGCCGAGACCGCGACCAAGCAGGACCAGGCCCTCTTCGTGGTGTTGCCGGACAAGCCGGTCACCGTGCAGATCGGCGATCCGTGGTCCGGCTCGTGGTTCTACCACTCGGGCAAGGGCAACGACATCGACAACACCATGACGCGGTCGCTCACGCTCCCGGCCGGGTCAGTGGAGCTGTCGTTCAGCGCCCGCTACCACATCGAACCCTGTTGGGACTACGCGTACCTGCAGGTCTCGACCAACGGCGGCACGAGCTGGACCAACGTCCACACCTCGGCATCCGACGATCCGGGGCTGAACGACAACAACCAGAACGAGGGCGAGGGCATCTCCGGAATCTCCGGGACGCCCCTTGCCTGCAACGACCAGCTTCCCCACACGGAAGTGCCAGTCGACGTCACTGCCGACATGAGCGCCTACGCCGGCCAGACGGTGCAGGTCCGCTTCCGCTACTGGACGGACGGCGCCACGATCGGCGATGGCTTCGGCTGGGACAACCTTGCCGTCAACGGCACGATCGTCGATGACGCCGAGACAGCCGATGCCGGCTGGACGTTCGACGGTTTCGTCCGCACCGACGGTACGGTGACCACGGAGTTCTTCAACGCCTACGTGGCCGAGTACCGCCAGTACCGTGGCTACGACCAGGCACTGAAGGTCGGCCCGTACAACTTCGTCGATCCTGAGGAGCTGACGAAGCCCGACTGGGTCGAGCACTTCCCGTACCAGGACGGACTCCTGATCTCGTACTGGGACGAGTCGTTCGGGGACAACAACGTGGGCGACCACCCGGGCGGTGGGCTCCTCCTGCCGGTCGACGCCCATCCGGGCATCCTCCACTGGAGCGACGGTAGCGTTGCCCGCCCGCGGATCCAGTCGTACGACGCAACCTTCGGGGTGTGGGCGACGGATCCGATCTCGCTCACGAACATCTCACCGGCGGTCGACCTCACGCTGAATCAAGCGTCCCAGCCTGCTGTCCGGGTCTTCAACGACCTGAACAGCTACTGGAAGAGCAGCGATCCGGGTGACGCACCGGACAATGGCCGCTATCAGGCCGAGTGGAACAGCGTCAACGTGCCCAAGACGGGGACGTCGATCCGGGTCCACAACGTCAGTGCACAGGGGACCTTCATGGAGGTCCGCGTCAACTAGCTGACCCTGGGAGGCAGCGCCTCCCTCGCAGTGATACGAGGCCCGCCGGTACCCGGCGGGCCTCGTCGCGTACTCTCGGAACATGTTCGCCGTGGTTCGTCAGCTCGTGCTCGGCCTGGTGCTCTGGAGCGCGCTCGTGGGTGCCTGTGAGCCGCTCAACTCGCCACCGCCCGGCGAGCCGCCGCTCCCCACCCTGGACCCGCCTGGTGAGCGGCCGAGCCCGTCGATCGAGATCCCTCCGCCGATCCGTTGACCCAGCTCGAAAGCCGTTGACCCCGGTTCGCCCAAAGAGTACCTTCGCCCTACACGGCGCCGTCCTGGCTCACCTGGCGGCGCAGCTCATGAGCCCGGCAGCCACGCGCCCCATCGTCGCGCCTGGTCGCAATCGGCTCGACCCGTGACTGCGGCTGTCGGCTCCGTCGGCAGCGGCGTGACGAAGGGAGGACGCCACCCCGCCGCATCCGGTCCTGCCCGATCGCCGAGGATCGCCACGATCCCGCGATCTCCCCGATCCGCGACAACCCCTGGGAGGAAGAAACTTCGTGCGATCCATGACACCCAACGCCGCGTTGCGGCTGCTCACACCGCTCATCGTCCTGGCGCTCCTCGTTTCGGGCTTGTACATCGCCCAGGGCGTGGCCGCTGCTGACGGCGAGGATGCGCCGGCCGCCCCGATCGGGGATGACTTCTACATCAACTATGTCGCCCCACAGATCGAGGCCCAGACCGGTGGCCGAGAGGTCAAGGGAGAACACGGCGTCCGAGGTCCGGCCGGCAGCTCGGCCTTCGACAAGGCGAGGGAGATCGATCGCAAGTTCGCGGGCGGCAATCCGCGCGCCGCACGACAGCTGGCGAGGACGGAAGCCAAGGCGCTCAAGCAGCACAAGAGCCCGCGCCAGTTCAAGCAGGCCAAGAGCATGCAGGAGGCGCAGCTCCTGACGATCCTCGTCGAGTTCAACGACTCGGCGGACGACGACTTCAGCGGGACGATGGTCCCCGAGACGGTCTTCGAGAGCCGCGAGTGCGTGCCGGGAACCATCCAGAACGGGCCGCTCCACAACAACATCCCGAATCCGGCCACCTACGCCCACGAGGACAACAACACCTTCTGGGTGCCGGACTTCTCGCCCGCGCACTACAACAAGATGCTCTACACCAAGACGGGCATCACGCAGCGGGTCCGCAAGGACCTCGTCGGCCCCGACGGCCGGGCCGGTATCGACATCTCCCGCTACACCATGAAGAACATGTACGAGGAGATGTCCAAGGGTGCCTACACGGTGGACGGCGCCGCCACGCCGTGGGTCACCGTGCCGCACAGCGAGGCCTGGTACGGGGCCTCGCGCTGCTTCCTGAACGCCGAGGGCGAATGGGAGGCTCCCATCCCGCAGGCGATGAACGGTCATCCCGATAACCCGGGCGGGGCGGCGACGCTTGCCACGGACGCGGTCGATGCCCTGGTGGCGGCGCAGCCGGACTTCCCCTGGGAGGACTACGACGTCGAGGACCAGGGAGACGCCGACGGTGACGGCAACGTTCTCGAGCCGGACGGAGTCGTGGACCACCTGGTGCTCGTGCACGCCGGCGAGGACAAGTCCGGTGGCGGCGGAGCCGAGGGCGTCTACGCCATCTGGGCCCATTCGTCGACCGTGACCGCCGGCTACCCGGTCCCCGGCACCGACGTCGAGGTCTCGAACTACATCGTCCAGCCCGAAGACTCCGGCGTGGGCGTGTTCGCGCACGAGTACGGGCACGACCTCGGCCTGCCCGACCTGTACGACACGTCCGGTGCGGGCGAGTCCGACGTCGAGTTCTGGGACCTCATGAGCTCGGGCTCGCACAGTGGCCCGATCTTCCAGTCCATGCCCACCCACATGGGGATCTGGGACAAGTGGGTGCTCGGCTGGGCCGACCCGCTGATCATCGAGCCGGGTTCCAAGGTCAGGAACGTCAAGCTGGGCCAGACGTCGCGCACCCCGCGCGGGACGCAGGATGGCATCAAGATCAACCTGCCGAACAAGGTCGTCACGCTTGCCGACCCGCACAGCGGCGAGAGCATGTGGTACACGGGCGCGGATCAGAACTGGGCCGACGTCCGGCTGACGCGGACCTTCGCGGTCCCGAACAACGCCGACGCACGGTTCAACCTCTGGAACAACTACGTCATCGAGGAAGACTGGGACTTCGGGTTCATCGAAGTCTCGACCGACGGCGGCTCCACCTGGACCGAGCAGAAGGTCTACACGGGTGCCGACGTCGAGGTGACCACACCGGACACGTATGCCGATCCGAATGGACGGATGCACGACTTCGGCGACAAGAAGTACGGCCTCACGGGTGACAGCCACGGCTGGCGTCTCGACTACGTCAAGCTCGGTGCCTTCGCCGGTCAGACCATCTCGTTGCGACTCCGGTACGCCACCGACGAGGGCTTCCTCGCCCGTGGCTGGTTCGCCGACGACTTCTCGGTCACGGCGGGCGGCGCCACCGTCTGGAGCGACGACGCCGAGACCGACGGCGACTGGACCGCGACCGTTGACAGCTTCACCAACACGACCGGCGCCGGATGGCACCGCGACTCGGGCACGCAGGTCCGAGCGCACTACTACATGGTCGAGTGGCGGAACTTCGACGGCTTCGACAAGGGCCTGAAGTACACGTACGACTCGACCTACCTCCACGACGCGTGGAAGGTGCAGAAGATCAAGTACAACGCGCCGGGCATGCTCGTCTGGTACCGCGACACGACGTGGGGCAACGACAACCACGTCACGTCGAACCTGACCGCGCTGCCGAGCACGGGCTCGAAGGGCGGGCTGCTCATCGTCGACAGCCACTTCGATCCGCTTCGGCGGCACGGGCGTTGCTGCCGAGAAGGACCCCTCAACCCTCAACAACATTCCGGCCCGCCCGCAGTCGTCGAATGCCGCATTCGGCCTGCAGCGGACCTACCCGTTCCGCGAGTGCTATGAGGCGCTCCCGGCGGAGCCCTTCAGCGAGTACTGCACGAACTTCGGGTCGCAGGCTCCTGTTCGGAAGTTCAGCGACCGGCGCAGGCCTGGTACCCGGGCATCGAGATCCGGGGGGACGCCCTGTTCTTCCGGGACATCGACGCTTCGGTGGTCGTCCCATCCGAGGACAACGCGCCGTATTCGACCCGCGTGGTCGATGCGAACGGCAACCGGCTCCCGGAGTACTACGGTCTGGATCTCGGCGACAACATCATCCTCGGCACGGGCAATCCGGCCGATGACGGCGTTGCGATCGGCGTCTCGGTCGAGGTACGGAAGGCAGCGAAGAACAAGACCTGGGCAACCGTGCGGGTGCATCCGGCACCAACCCAGTAGCCCATCGGTCTCGCCACCTCGTTCCATGCAGAGGCCCCCGGTTCCGCCGGGGGCCTCTTCACGTCCGGCGAGCCGTGGTCCACTTCGCGCCGCCCGTGGCAGACTGTGGACATGTTGAGCCGTGGAGTCGCCGTGGCACTGGCCCTGCTCCTCGTCGGCGCGATCGTGGGTTGCCGTCAGGCTCCGAGCAGCACGCCCTCGGCCCCCTCGTCGCCAGCGGTCGAATCACCAGCTCCGATCTCATCCGGGGGCCCCGGTGCGTCGACAGATCCGGGCCAGCCCGCTCCCACCGATGGCGTGTCGCCTGTTGCCCCGGCCATCGAGGTGGAGCCGACCGGTCCCGATCCGACGATTGACTTTCCGGGATCGCTGCCGCCAGGCCCCAGCTAGGTCGGTCGCGCTCGGCGACGCCTCAGGCGTTGACGGCCACGAGGGCAGGGTGGGGGAGCGGCGCAATCGTGGCAGCCCGGTCGCGCGACCGTTCCAGCGTGCGACCGAGCGCGAGGCGGTAGGTTGCCTCGGTCTCGGGCAGCGGCTCCACGTCGAGCTCGCGTGCCAGCACCCCCTGGAGCCGGCGATACTGCCGGACGACCTGCGAGCGCGAGCCCGTCAGTCCATGGACCGCGATGATCAGCGCGTGGGCCTCTTCCCGGAGCGGATCGCGCGCGAGGAGCCGATCTGCAGCGGATCGGGCTCCCGCCAGGTCGCCGGCGAGCATCCGATGCGCCCCGACCTCGGCAAGGGCGTCCTCGTACAGGTCCGACAGACGTTCGCGCTCCGCCGCGAAGCATTCGTGGCCAAGACCCTCGGCGAAGTCCCCTCGGTAGAGCTCGACCGCGGTCTCCGTGCTGCACTCCCGGCTGCTGGCGCACGACTCGAAGGCGTCGATATCGAGCGAGATCCGGGCGTCGGGTCGAAGCCCGATCGTGTCGGTCTCGACGTCGAAGATGGAGTCGGCCTGGATCCCGGCGGCGCTGAACGCGTGGCGGATGAGCCACAGCGCCTGTCGGAGCGCCGCGGACGAGGCCGAGTCGGCATCGGGCCACAGGTCGGTGGCGAGGGCGTCACGCGAGCGCGGCCGGCGGGACAGCACGAGGAGCGCGAACAGCGCCTGCGCGTGGCGTCCGCCGAGCCGGATGGGGACGCCATCCTCGGTGGCGACCTCGACCCTGCCGAGAAGCTGCACCTGGAGTGAGACACCGGAGCGTCGCTGAACCGTGCGCATGGACCCTCGTCCGTCGCTGGCTGGCCTCGAGTCCGGCCCACCCCCCGCGGGCCGGACTCGGGCACCGTCGCGGCAGATCCCCCAAGATCTCCGCGCCTGCCCCCCGCTGTCCCCGCGCCCGCGAACCCCAGTACGCGAACGGCGGATGCAGCGATTGTGTGTCGCCCGGCACACCCAATTGAGCGCCTGCGTGACACGCTGGGTGTCGGCTAGGCGACACATCGCTCCGCTACACTCGGCCGGTGCCGGTCGCCCTCATCGCGCTCGACTTCGACCCCATCCTGCGCCTCGGCGACGTCACCATCCGCTGGCAGGCCGTCGCGCTCACCGGGATCCTGCTCGCAGCGATCCTCCCTGCGGCCCTTGGGGCACGGCGTGCGGGCCTTCGGCCGGACGACCTGCTGTTCGTCATCGTCGGGATCACGCCCGGGGCCGTGGTCGGTGGCCGGCTCGGCTACGTCCTGGCCCATGCCGACTTCTACGCGGCGAACCCCAGCGCCATCGTCGATCCCGGGCAGGGCTCGGCGTCCCTGGCGCTCGCGGTCCTGGGCGGCATGACGAGTGGGGCCGTGGTCGCGCGGCTGCTGGGAACCGCCGTGACCCCGTGGCTCCGCGTGGCCGCCGTGCCCGTGCTCCTCGCGATCGGCCTCGGCAAGCTTGCGATGGTGCTCGCCGGCACGGGACAGGGCGCACCCACCGACCTCGAGTGGGCGACGGCGTTCGTCGGGCCAGGCCCGTGGGGCTCGCTCGCTCCGGACATCCCGTCGCACCCGAGCCAGGTGTACGAAGGGCTCGCGACCCTGGTTGTCGCGGCACTGCTCGCCGCCGGCATGGCGTTCGGTGCGTTCCGACGGAGCGGCCGCCGGGTGTTCCTGCTGGGAGTCGGGCTCTGGGCCGTCGCCCGGTTCATCGTCGGCACGACGTGGCGCGATGCCGAGGTGCTGGGACCCATCCGCGCCGAGCAGCTCATCACCCTGGTCGTCGTTCTCGTGTGCGGCGTGCTTGCCGGCATGACGGCGAGGTCCGGGCGCCTGCAGCCGGGTGCGCGCGACGTCGACGGAAGCGCCGGACCGGCGTGGCCGGAGGCCTCCTCGCGGCCACGCTTCTGACCACGAGCGAGCGTCGCCCGTGAGCGACCCTCGTTCGCAGGTCCGCTTGGGAGGCGGTATCCTCGGGGCTCGCCCGCGGGTTGCACCGCCCGCCTCGGCACCGCCAACGTGAGGAACCATCCATGACGCAGATCGCGGACCCGGGCGAGGCCCGGACGGACGTCCCGGCACCCGGACGCATCAGCCACTGGATCGGCGGCCGCATGGTGGCCGGAACGTCAGGCCGGGAAGGCCCGGTCTACGACCCGGCGACCGGCACGATCACCAAGCACGTCGACTTCGCGTCCACGGACGAGGTCGCCGCCGCCGTCGCAACTGCCCGCGCCGCCTTCCCGGGCTGGCGGGCCACGTCGCTGTCGAAGCGCTCGGACATCATGTTCCGGATCCGGAACCTGGTGGAGGCGCGACGCAAGGAGCTGGCCGCGCTGCTCACCGCGGAGCACGGCAAGGTGCCGTCGGACGCGCTCGGCGAGATCGCCCGGGGCATCGAGAACCTCGAGTTCGCGTGCGGGATCCCGAACCTGCTCAAGGGTGGGTTCACCGAGCAGGCCTCGACCGGGGTCGACGTCTTCCAGATCCGCCAGCCGCTCGGTGTCGTGGCCGGCATCACCCCGTTCAACTTCCCGGCCATGGTCCCGATGTGGATGTTCGCCAACGCGATCGCGTGCGGCAACACCTTCATCCTGAAGCCGTCCGAGAAGGATCCCTCGGCGTCCCTGTTCCTCGCCGAGCTCCTGCATGAAGCGGGCGTCCCCGATGGCGTCTTCAACGTCGTCCACGGCGACAAGGAAGCGGTGGACGCGATCCTCACCCATCCCGACATTGCCGCCGTCTCGTTCGTGGGCTCGACGCCGATCGCCCGCTACATCTACGAGACCGGGACCAGGCACGGCAAGCGCGTGCAGGCGCTGGGCGGTGCGAAGAACCACATGATCGTCCTGCCCGACGCCGACATCGACATGGCGGCGGATGCGGCTGTCTCGGCGGGGTACGGCTCGGCGGGGGAGCGCTGCATGGCCGTCGCGACGATCGTGGCCGTGGGCGACGTGGCAGATCCGCTCGTCGAGGCCATCAAGCTGCGGCTCCCGAAGGTCAAGGTCGGGCCCGGCTCGGACCCGCAGTCCGAGATGGGGCCGCTCGTCACGAAGCAGCACCGCGACAAGGTTGCGTCCTACCTCGACTCGGGACCGGCGCAGGGCGCGCGGATCGTTGCCGACGGGCGCGAGCATCCGCTGTACAAGGACTCGGAGGGCTTCTTCCTCGGGGTGTCGCTGATCGACGACGTGACCACGGAGATGGACGCCTACCGGGACGAGATCTTCGGGCCGGTGTTGACCGTCATGCGGGTCAAGACCTACGACGAGGCCGTCGCGCTCGTGAACGACAACGAGTACGGGAACGGGACGGCGATCTTCACCCGCGACGGTGGGGCCGCGCGCCAGTTCCAGTTCGAGGTCAATGCGGGGATGGTCGGCATCAACGTGCCGATCCCCGTGCCGGTCGCCTACTACAGCTTCGGCGGCTGGAAGCACTCGCTCTTCGGCGACCTGCACATGTACGGCCCCGAGGGCATCCAGTTCTACACCCGCGCCAAGATCGTGACGCAGCGCTGGCCGGATCCGGGCACCTCGAGCGTCGATCTCGGCTTCCCGCGGACCCGCTAGGGTTCCCACGCGGATGTGGGGCTGCGAGCGCGACGTAACGCCGTCACGCTCGGCCGCGCACCTGCCTGCGATGCCCGCCCCCACAGGATCGAAGCGCCGGCACTCGTCCCAGTCGTCAGCCGGCGCTAGGAGGAGCAGTCCATGCTCTGGGCAATCGTCGGGATCCTGGTCCTGTTGTGGCTCGTCGGCTTCATGGCGAACATCGCCGGCGGCCTGATCCACCTGGTCCTCGTGGTCGCCGTCATCGTGCTCGCGTATCAGTTCCTCACGGGTCGCCGTCGGGTCTGACCCGCTCCGCGCACGGATTCGTCAATCGAGCGCGGCACGAAGCTCCGCGATCTGCGCGGGCCCCGTGCCGCAACACCCGCCGAGCCAGCGGGCGCCGAGACCGGCCCAGCCGGCAACCTCGACCGCATCCCAGGCCTCGGCGGGTTCGTCATTCCAGGCCCGCGTCACCGGATCCCAGCGATCGCCGCGGTTGGGATAGGCGATGAGGTTGTCGACGCCTGCGGCAGACGCCATGCCGAGGAGTGACGGCACGTGTCGCGGCGCCGTGCAGTTGACACCGACCGCGATGACCGCGGGATGTTCGCCGGCAACCTTGACCGCCTCGTCGAACGGCTCCCCGGCCGACGTGTGTCCGCCGTCCCGGCACGAGTAGCTCAGCCAGGCGGGTACCCCGGCCTCGCCGGCGAGCTCCACGAGGACCCGAGCCTCGCGAAGCGTCGGGATGGTCTCGATCGCAAGCACGTCCGCCCCGGCCTCGACGAGCGCCTCGATCCGCGGCCGGTGAAACGCGGCAAGGGCCGCCGGCCCGGGATCGTAATCGCCCCGGTATTCCGAGCCGTCCGCCAGCATCGCCCCGTATGGCCCCACTGACCCCGCCAGCAGCAGCTCCCCGGGGTCCCGGCCGGCGGTCGCCTCCTCGGCCCGGAACCGTTCGCGGGCGCGGCCGGCAAGCGCCACTCCCCGGCGGATGAGCGCGAGGGCCTCCTCCCGGTCGAACCCGGCCGCTGCGAAGCCCTCGATGGAGGCCTGGTACGTGGCGGTGGTCGCAACCTGTGCGCCGGCACGAAAGTAGGCAAGGTGGACGTCCTCGATGGCGCCCGGATCGGTGCCGAGCAGGCGCGCTGACCAGAGCCGGTCCGACAGGTCGTGCCCCCGGGCCTCGAGCTCGGTCGCGAGCCCGCCGTCGAGGATCGTGGTCACTCGGCCGGCAGCCGGCGGACGGCGACGATCGTGATGTCGTCGGCAACGTCGTCATTGCCCTGGAACGCGTTCACGGCGCCGGCGATGGACGACACGAGCGATCCCGCGGTGCCGTTCCGCGCGGCGTCCACCGTCTCGAGGAGCCGCCATTCATCGAAGCGCTCGCCTTCGGGAGAGCGCGCGTCCGTCACGCCGTCGGTGTAGAGCAGGGCGATGTCCCCCGGGTCCAGGTCGAGGCCGATCTCCGGCACCTCAAGGCCGCCGAACGCTCCCAGCAGGGGTCCGGCGCCGGTCAGCCAGCGCGCGGGTGAACCGTCCGCGGGGATGAGCAGCGGTGGCTCGTGCCCTGCATTCGCGATCCGGAGATGTCCGGTGTGCACGTCCAGACGCGCGGCGAGCGCCGTGATGAAGAGTGACGAGCGGCGTTCCTCGACGAGGATCCGGTTGGTGCGCTCCAGCGCCTGGCCGGGGCTCACCGTGTGGTCGATCGCGGCGTGGAGCAGCGGCCTCGAGAAGGCCATGAGCAGCGCCGCGGCAATGCCCTTGCCCGTCACGTCCGCGATCACGATGCTCAGCGGACGCCCACGCCGGCGGAGCCGGAACAGCTCGAAGAAGTCGCCCCCGACCTCGCGTGCCGCCTCGTAGTGGGCGGCGATGTCCCAGCCCGGAACCTGCGGTGGATCGAGGGACACGAAGCTGCGCTGGAGCTCCCGACCGTGGGCCAGCTCCCGCTCGAGCAGGCGTGCCGTCGCTGCCTCGCGTGCCTCCGCCGCTCCATCGTGGGCGTGGACGGCTGCAAGCGCGGCCACGAGCGACTCCACGATTGCCACGGCCAGGGGCGTCGAGCCTTTCGGGGTCCAGGCACGGACGCGGCCGCCGGCAAACATGCCGCCCGGGATTGCCCGGGTGGCCGCGCCTTCGGGGACCGGGTCCGGCGAGGTCGCCGCGATCGGCGTCCCCTCCGCGTCCTCGATGGCGACGTGCAGCAGGCTGTCCACGGCGCGGAAGGGCGCAACGACGGCGTCGAGATCGAGCGCCGCAACGCCCGCTCGTTCGATGAGGGTCATCCCGTTCGGCGCGGGCTCAGCTCGCGGCGACGGCCGCGTCCCGATCCGCGTGGACGACAAACAGGCGGTCGAGCCCCGTCCGTGCGAGGACGCGCTCGACGGCAGGTTGCGGCGCAGCGAGCCGGACCGCAGTCTGCTTGTCGCCGACGGCGCTGTGCAGGGCCGCCCAGCCACCCTCCGGGTCCACCGGTTGCTGACCCTGCATGATCCGGACGATCGAATGCAGCGTGACGAGGCCCGAGCTCGCCATGAACCGGAGCTTCTCGAGGTCGATGACCAGTGCTCGCGTGCCTTCGTCGTACAGCTGGCGGGCGGTCTCGATCACGCTCTCGAAGTTCGAGGCGTCGAGCTCGCCGTCGAGGGAGAGGATCGTGACCGGAACGGCTCCCTCGACCCGCTCGATCGTCGTCGCAAGGGTCATCTAGCGCTCCTCCTTCGGTCGTGGGTCCAGACGCCGGGCCATCGCGAGGATATTGCCGCCGCCCGGTCGTGGCGAGTGCTCGATCGTATCCATCGCGAGTCGCGTGAGATGGACGCCCATCCCGCCCGGGCGGCGATGCTCCGGCGGGACCGTCAGGTCGGGCTCCAGAACGGCCGTCGGATCGAATGCGGGTGCGGCGTCCTCCAGCGTGACGACGATCCGGTCGCCCACCAGCTCGGCGGCGACGTCGATCCAGCCTGGCGCGCCGGCGTAACCATGCCGGACGATGTTCGAGGCCGCCTCGTCCACCGCCTGGACGAGGTCATCCATGCACGCCACCGGCGCGTCGGCCGCATCCGCGACGCCGCGCACCAGCTCCCGGACCTCGGCGAGCCGTTCGAGCTCGGCAGGGATCCGGACCTGGCGCCGGGTCCCGAGGGTCACGCCAGCCGAGCGTAATCGGCGGGGGAGCGCTTGATGAACCGGCCGTGCCCTGGACGGCCCGTGAACTCGCCGTTCTGCACGATGACGCTGCCGCGCGAGAGCACGACATCGCTGGCACCCTGGACCTCGCGACCCTCGTAGCACGAGTAGTCGACGTCCATGTGGTGCGTGCTGGCAGAGATCGTGCGTCGCCGGTTCGGGTCGTAGACGACGATGTCCGCGTCGGCGCCCACCGTGATCGAGCCCTTGCGCGGGTACATGCCGAAGAGCTTGGCCGGGCCCGTCGAGATGACGTCGACCCACCGCTCGCGGCTGATGCGGCCGGGCAGGACGCCGCCGTCGTGCAGCAGGTCGACCCGGTCCTCGACGCCCGGCAGCCCGTTCGGGACCTTGCGGAAGTCGTCCCGGCCAAGCTCCTTCTGGCCCTCGAAGTCGAACGGGCAGTGATCGGTGGCCACGACCTGCAGGTCGTCCTTGATGAGGCCCTTCCAGAGCTCGTCCCAGTGGTCCTTCGAGCGGAGCGGTGGCGAGCACACGTACTTGGCGCCCTCGAAGCCGTTGCCCAGGTCGTCGAGCGAGAGGAACAGGTACTGCGGACAGGTCTCCGCAAAGGCGGGCGTGCCACGATCACGCGCGCCGCGCACCGCCTCCAGCGCCTCGCGGGCCGACAGGTGAACGATGTAGACGGGAACCTCGGCCGCCTCGGCGAGCCGGATGACCCGGTTGGTGGCCTCGCCTTCGAAGATCGACTTCCGCGCGAGCCCGTGCCCGATCGGATCGGTCGTGCCCGCCGCAACGGTCTGCTCCGCCACGACGTCGATCGCCATCCCGTTTTCGGCGTGCATCATGATCAGGCCGCCGTTCTTCGCGGTCTGCTGCATCGCCCGGAAGATCGCCCCGTCGTCGCTGTAGAACACGCCGGGGTACGCGGTGAACAGCTTGAAGTCAGGGACGCCTTCCGCGACGAGCCCGTCCATCTCTGCGAGCGTGGCGTCGTTGACGTCGCTCATGATCATGTGGAAGCCGTAGTCGGCGACGGCATTGCCCTCGGCCTTCGCGTGCCAGGCGTCCAGCCCCTCGCGCAGGGACGCGCCCCGGCTCTGGACCGCGAAGTCCACGATCGTCGTCGTGCCGCCGAACGCCGCAGCCCGGGTCCCGGTCTCGAACGTGTCCTTCGCGAACGTCCCGCCGAACGGCAGCTCCATGTGCGTATGCACGTCGATTGCGCCGGGGATCACGTACTTGCCGGACGCATCGATGGTGGCGTCGGCGGTGATGCCCGCAGCCGCAAGGTCTGCGCCGATCAGCGCGATCGTCTCGCCGTCCACGAGGACGTCCGCGGTCGACGAGCTGTCGGCGCTGACGATGGTTCCGTTGGTGATGAGCGTTCGCACGAGGTGGCCCTCCTGGCCGGTGCAGCAGGCGAGATCCGGACGGTGGCTGCCATCGTAGCGAACAGCGACAGGGTGCAAGTCCCCTGCCACACGGAGCGGGACTCCGGAAGTCGCGCGCGTGGCGTTGCAGGCCGTCTCCTGTGGACATGAGGACCAACGTGCAGCGACCACTCTCCGAGCAGGTCGTGGTGATCACCGGGGCAAGCAGCGGGATTGGCCGCGCGACGGCTGAGCTCATGGCGGAACGCGGCGCCTCCGTCGTCGTGGCCGCCCGCAACGAGACCGCGCTGGACACGCTCGTCGCGGAGATCGAGGGTCGGGGCGGCCGCGCCGAGCGCGTCGTCGCCGACGTGGCCGATCCGGATCAGGTCGAGCTGATCGGTGAGCGGGCGATGAGCCGCTTTGCCCGCATCGACAGCTGGGTGAACAACGCGGCGGTCAGCATCTATGCGACCGTCGAGCAGCTCGAGCCAGCCGAGATGCGCCGGCTCATCGAGGTCAACCTGCTCGGCGTGATGTACGGCTCGCGCGTCGCCCTTCGCCTGATGAAGCCACGCGGGTCGGGAACCATCATCAACGTGGGCTCGGCCCTGTCCGATCGGGCCGTGCCGCTCCAGTCGGCGTATTCGGCCGCGAAGCACGGGATCGCGGGCTTCAGCGAGGCGCTGCGCCTCGAGCTGGAGCGTGACGACTCGGGCATCGGCGTTGTGCTGATCCAGCCCTCGTCGATCAACACCCCGTTCTTCACGTGGGCACGGTCGAAGGTGGGTGCACAACCCCAGCCGATCCCACCGGTGTACGAGCCCTCGGTGGTGGCCGAGGCGATCGCGCACGCCGCCGAGCACGGCGGCCGCGACATCGTCGTCGGCGGGGCCGGCAAGCTGCTGACCGTGGGCCAGTGGCTGAGCCCCTCGCTCGTGGATCGCTACCTCCTGCAGGGGGATCGCGGCGCGGCCACGCAGGTGACGGACCAACCGGACGACGGGCGCGACAACCTCTTCGAGCCGAGCACCGGGCCGGGTCGGTCCACCGGCGACTTCGAGGGGGCAAAGTCCACCAGCATCTACACCCGGGTCTTCGAGCTGCACCCCAATGTGAAGCGCGCACTGACCGGCGCAGGCCTGCTCGGCACGCTCTTCCTGGTTCGTCGCCTCGGTCGCTGAACGACGGCGCGGGGCCGGGCGCCGCGCGTCACGCACCCCGCCGAACGGTCGGCGCGCCGCTCCGGCCCGTCAATCAGCTGCGGGAGGCGGCGCCACTGGCCTCGCGCATGGCCGGGATGATCTCCCGGCCGTACAGCTCGAGCTGCTCCTCTTCCTTGCCGTTCATCAGGTAGAGGTTGAACTGGTCGACCCCCGCCGCCGCGAGCTCGTGGAGGCGGGCGAGGTGGTCGTCCACCGATCCGACGATGCAGAACCGGTCGACGATGTCATCCGTGACGAACGACGCGTTGTCGCTGCCCACCTCGGCGTGATGGTGGTAGTCGTAGCCCTCGCGATTCCGGATGTACTGGGTCAGCTCCTCGGGCAGGTCCTCGCGCGGGTACTTGCTCACCAGGTCGACGACGTGGTTCGAGACGAGGGCCGGGAACCAGCGCGTTCGATCGCGGCCCTCAGCGACGTCACCGACATGGGCGGGCGCAGCGGCCATCACCTTCACCTCGGACGGGTCGCGTCCTGCGTCCGATGCGGCGGCGCGGACCTGCGAGACGAACCATCGAATGAGGTCCGGGTTCCCGATCTGGAGCATGACCCCGTCCGCGATGCGCCCGGTCAGCTTCAGCGCGACGGGGCCGTAGCCCGCAATCCAGACAGGCAGGCTGTGCCGGCCGGTCCATGGCAGCTCCAGGCTCGTGCCCTCGTACTCGACCGAGCGGCCCTCGACGAGCTCGCGGATCACGTGGACTGCGGCCTCGAGGTCCTTCATCGTCGTCGGCGGCTTGCCGAGCACCCGCCGCGCCGAATCACCCCGACCGATCCCCAGGTCCATCCGGCCGCCGGACAGCTCGTTGAGCGTGGCGAGGAGCGACGCCGTGACCGACGGCTCGCGCGTGGCCGGGTTCGTCACGCACGTTCCGAGGCGGAGCGTGCTCGTCGCCTCTGCCATCACCGTCAGCAGGGGGTAGGGATCGCGCCACAGGACGTGGCTGTCGAAGAGCCAGCCGTATTCGAACCCGGCCGCCTCCGCCTGCCTCGTCAGCGCGACGGTGCGCTCGATCGAGTGCTCCGGCTTGAGCGTGAACCCGAACTGCATCGCGGCCCGCCTCCCGTCCGACATCGTCCGAATCGAGCGGCTCGGCCGTCCTCCTCCAGACGGCCGAGCCGGACGCAGTTTACGGCCTTACGAGATCTACGTATGCATCCGGGCGACGATCACGGTAGAACTGCCATGTCTGACGGACCTCGGTGATCTTGTCGAGGTCGAGATCCCGCACGATCAGCTCCTCGTCGTGCGCGGAGCCGAGCTCACCGACGAACTGGCCGCGGGGGTCGGCGAAGTAGCTCTGGCCGTAGAAGTCGTCGTCGCCGATCTCGGCCTCGATGCCGACCCGGTTGATCGTTCCGACGTAGTAGCCGTTCGCGACGGCGTGGCTGACCTGCTCGATCCGCCACAGGTACTCGGACAGGCCGCGGCTCGTCGCGCTGGGGATCAGCACGATCTCCGCGCCGTTGAGGCCGAGCGCCCGCGCGCCCTCGGGAAAGTGCCGGTCGTAGCAGATGTAGACGCCGATCTTCCCGACGGCCGTCTCGAACACCGGGTAGCCGAGGTTGCCGGGGCGGAAGTAGAACTTCTCCCAGAACCCCTTCACGTGCGGGATGTGCGTCTTGCGGTACTTGCCAAGGTACGTCCCGTCGGAGTCGATCACGGCGGCCGTGTTGTAGTAGATGCCCGAGGCCTTCTCGTCCTCCTCGTACATCGGCGCCACGACGACCATCCCGGTCTCCTTGGCGAGCGCCTGCATCCGCTTCGTCGTCGGGCCATCCGGGATCAGCTCGGTGTAGCTGTAGTACTGCGGGTCCTGCACCTGGCAGAAGTAGGGACCGTAGAAGAGCTCCTGGAAGAGGATGAACTGGGCGCCCTGTTTCGCGGCCTCGTGGGCGCGCTCTTCGTGCTTCTGGATCATCGATTCCTTGTCGCCGGTCCAGGAGGCCTGGACGAGCGCGCCTCGGACGGTTCGGGACATGCCTGGCGACACCTCGCTCCGGTGGGTGGCGGAAGAGGCATGAGGGTACACCTGCCGCGAGCGGCATCGCACCCGACTGCAACGGGACTGGCACGCAGGACCGGGAACCGGGCGATCCATCCGCCGCGGCGGTCCCGGCAGGGTGGCCGCCATGCCCGATCGCGCTCGACACCCAGCAGCCGCCGCCTGCCGAAATTTTCTCGCCACGTGCCGTCGTTCGCCGTGGGCGCATGGCGTCGGCTGTGGCGTGGCTCGGGCTGGGCGGCTTCGCCGGGATCTTCGGGCTCGTACGTGCGCGCCGGAGCGATGCCCTCGACCTCGCGGTCACGATCAAGCTCCAGCGCCGCAGCAACCCGTTCCTCGAGACCGTGATGCGACTCGCGTCGTGGCCCGGGTTCGCGCCGCAGAGCCGGCTGATCCCGCCGATCGTCGTCGCGGCGCTGCTGGCCCTGCGCCTGCGCGTCGAGGCCCTGTTCTTCGTGGGCGCCTGGGGGACCGCGCTGGTGGCGAGCATCGCCAAGGCCGTCATGCGCCGCCCACGCCCCGTGGCCAATGAGTCGCTCCGGGTCGTCAAGGCCAGGCTCGGTGGGTCGAGCTTTCCGTCGGGCCACGTGATCTCCTACGTGGGCATCTACGGCTTTCTCGCGTACCTCGCGACCGTGCTCATTCGACCCGTGGCCATCCGCCGCGCGATCGTCGGTGCGCTCCTTGGGCTGGTGGCCCTCGTCGGGCCGAGCCGGATCCACCAGGGGCATCACTGGTTCACCGACGTGACCGCCTCGTACCTGCTGGGCACGAGCTACGTGATCGGCCTCGCGGCGCTGTACCGGCGGGTGAAGGCACGCCGGGCCTCCATCCGCTCGTGACCGACGAGACGGCGCGCCCCACCGGGGGCGTGGAGCACGGCAGGGCGGTGGATCGACGCTACCGCGTCATTCGCAACGCCGCCGCCGGCTCGAAGGGCGGGATCCCGACCAACTCGCTCCCGCCCGAGGAGCTGCTCGCCCTCATGGATCGTCACGGTCTCGGGCAGGACGTGATCGAGACCTCGAGCGAGGATGACGCGCGCGAGGCAGTTCGCGGGGCCGTCGCGGAGCGGATCGACGTCGTCGTCGCGGCGGGTGGTGACGGCACGATCGGCCTCGCGGCGGAGGAGCTGCTCGACACGGACACGGCGCTCGGCGTCCTGCCGCTCGGCAGCGTCATGAACATCCCGCGCATGCTCGGGCTGCCGCGCGACGTCGAGTCGGCGGCCGAGATCCTCGCCACGGGAACGCCGACCCGGATCGACGTCGGCATGGCCGAGGGCGGGCCCTTCTACGAGGCGGGCTCGGTGGGGATGAACGCGGCGATCTTCCGGGAGGCGGCCCGGTTCGACGACGGCGACTGGCTCTCGATCGTCCGGACGATCTGGGTTGCGCTCCGCTATCGGCCCGCCCGGATGCGGCTCGAGCTCGACGACGGCCGCCAGGTGCGCACGACGGCGCTGATGGTGACCGTCGCCAACGGGCCGTACACGGGCGCCGGCATGACGGTGGCACCGAACGCACGCCTGGATGACGGCCGGTTCGACGTGCGCGTGTTCCGGGGCTTCTCCAAGTTCGAGCTCCTGCGCCACCTGGCCGGGATCGCATTCGGGCGCTACCGATATGCGCCGCGCGTGTCCACGTACCGCTCGTCGCATGTCCGGATCACGAGTGCGCACCCGCTGCCGTGCCGGGCGGATTCGCGGGATCTCGGGACCACGCCCATCGAGTTCTCGGTCCGGCCCGCGGCCCTGCGGGTGCTCGTGGCGGGGGGCGTCCCGACGATACACTCCGGGTCCTGACCGAACCCTGGAGGAAGCCATGCCCGAGGACGCCGAGCCCCTGGCACGCGCCGCGGCGCTGTCGGTGGAGTACCTGGCCGGCGTGGACGAGCGGCCCGTGGGTCGCCCGATGGATGCCATCGGGCTCCGTCGCTCGCTGGGCGGGCCCGATGGGTCGTTGCCCGCGGCCGGAACGGATCCCGTGCGCGTGCTCGAGGAGCTCGCCGTCGCAGCCGACCCCGGGCTCGTCGCCTCGGCCGGCTCGCGCTATTTCGGGTTCGTCGTGGGCGGCAGCCTGCCCGCAGCGCTCGGGGCGGACTGGCTCACGAGCGCGTGGGACCAGAACGCGTTCTCGTTCGTCTCGTCGCCGGCGGCATCGGTCATCGAGGAGACGGCCGCCCGCTGGGTGCTCGACGTCCTCGGCCTGCCGCCGAGCGCCAGTGCCGGCTTCACCACCGGGGCCACCACGGCGAACATCGTCGGGCTCGCTGCCGCGCGCCACGCCGTGCTGGCGCGGGCCGGCTGGGACGTCGCGGACCGCGGCTTCGCCGGCGCGCCGCCGGTCCGGGTCCTGGTCGGCGAAGAGGTCCATGCGTCAGCGATCGCGGCACTCCGCCTGCTCGGGTTTGGCATCGGGACGCTCGAGCGGCTGCCGGTGGACGGCCAGGGCGCGATGCGGCCCGACGCCGCCGAGGCGGCCCTGCGTGGCGCAACGGGTCCGGTGATCGTGGTGCTCCAGGCCGGCAACGTGAACAGCGGCGCGTTCGACCCGGTCGGCCCGATCGCCGAGGCCGCGCACGACGTTGGCGCGTGGGTCCACGTCGACGGGGCGTTCGGGCTGTGGGCTGCCGCCGCACCCGGGTTCCGCTCGCTCCTGCAGGGACACGAGACCGCCGATTCCTGGGCGACCGATACCCACAAGTGGCTCAACGTGCCGTACGACTGCGGGTTCGTCGCCGTCACCGATCGGGCCGCCCACTACGAGTCGATGCGGCTGAGCGGCGCGTACCTCGTGCCGGCCCCTGACCGCGAGCTCGACCCGTTCGACTGGGTGCCGGAAGCGTCGCGTCGGGCGCGCGCAACGCCCGTCTATGCCGCGCTTCGCCAGCTTGGCCGCGACGGGCTCGCGGAGCTGGTCGAGCGGTGCTGTGGGCTCGCCCGGCACATGGCCGAGCGCCTCGGATCCGAGCCCGGGGTCACGATCCTCAACGACGTCGTCATCAACCAGGTCCTCGTGCGGTTCGGCAACCCGGACGTCGCCGACGGCGCCCGGCCGGACGCCGAAGCCGATGCACGAACGCGCGCCGTCATCGCCGCCGTACAGGCGGATGGAACGTGCTGGGCGGGCGGCACGACGTGGCACGGCATGGCCGCGATGCGGATCTCGGTCTCGAGCTGGAAGACCACCGAGAAGGACATCGACCGCTCGGCCGAGGCCATCCTTCGCTGCGCGCGGGCCACGCCGTAGACACGCCCCGGCCGGTCGGGAGCAAGGCCCTCGCAACGGCACCTCCGGGTTGATATGGGCATGACAGTCCCGGCCCCACCCTCCCGTGCTGCACAGCAGGGAGCCACCGCCAGCATTGGAAACACCGTCGGCGAATCGATGCTGACGTGCGTACCGCTCCCGGAGCGGGGCGGTAAGTCACAGCTGCGGAGGTGGTCCGATGACCATGAACACAGAGGAATTCACCACGACAGGTGAAGGTGGTGCCGACCGGATCAAGGAAGCCGCCGGCGGCGTCGCATCCGAGGCCGGCCGCGCAGCCGAGAGCCGGGCATCGCAGACGATGGCCCAGCTCGGCGACACGCTCGAGCAGGTGGCCCAGGCGGTTCGCGAGGCCGGCAACGGCATGCGCGAGCAGCAGCCGCAGGTTGCGAACGTGGCCGACACCGCCGCACAGCAGGTCGAGCGCGCCTCGCAGTACCTCCGTGAGCATGACGCCCGAGAGGCGCTCGATGCCGTGCAGGACTTCGCTCGCCGCCAGCCGCTCGTGGTTGCCGGTGGCGGTCTCGTCCTCGGGATCCTCGCCGGTCGTCTGCTGAAGGCCGGTAGCTCAGGAGGCGGATCGTCCCGAGGCTCGCAGTCCGGGCAGGGCGCCTACGGTGGCTACGGTCAGGGCTATGACCGCTATGGCGACTCGTACGCGGGTGGCACCTACGGCGGCAGCTCGTTCGGGGGCAGCACCCTGGGTGACGCCTCCCTCGGCGGCACGTACGGCGGCAGCTCGCTGGGCACCACCGGCGACGCCACGACCGGCTACGGCCTGACCGACGGCGCCGGCGCCTCGACGATCGCCTCCGGCGAGCCCATCGAGAGCGGCGGTGCCATGGACACGGGCCAGGCTTCGACGCCGGCCGGTGACTACGACCGCGACATCGTGGGACTGGCCGACGGCTCGTCCGACGAGGCTCGCTGACCGATGGACGCGCAGAGGGACGAGCGCTCGCTCGGCCAGCTGTTCGGGGACCTCTCGAGGCAGCTGAGCACGCTCGTCCGACAGGAGATCGATCTCGCTCGAACCGAGGTCACGACCAAGGCCGGCGCGGCCAGCCGTGACGTGGCGATGATCGGTGCCGGTGGCGCCCTGGCCTATGCAGGCCTGCTCGTGCTGCTCGCGGCCGTGGTGCTCCTGCTCATCGAGGTCGGCCTGGACGCGTGGCTTGCGGCACTGATCGTGGGCATCGTCGTTCTCGGCGTCGGCGGCTTCCTGATCATGCGCGGCCGCGACGGCATCCAGAAGGCTGACCTCGCACCCAGGCGGACGATCGAGACCATCAAGGACGATGCCGAATGGGCGAAGGAGCAGATCAAGTGACCGACTATCGAGCGACCGAACCGGGTTGGGAGAACGACGCCCCGGGCGACGCGGAGACCGCGCCCGAGGTGGAGGCCCTGGCCCAGGACATCGAGCAGACCCGTGATGAGATGAGCGGGACCGTCGAGGCGATCGCCGAACGGCTGGATCCCGCGAACATCGTCCAGGACGCCAAAGAGACCGTTCGCGAGGCGACGGTGGGAAAGGTGGAGCAAGTGGCAAGCAACGTTGCAGAGACCGCGAGCGGTTTCGTGGACGAGGCCAAGTACACGGCGCAGGACGCCGGGTCGGGCCTCGTCGAGACCGTGAAGCGCAACCCGATCCCCGCAGCCATGGCCGGCATCGGCATCGGCTGGCTCCTGATGAACCGCAGCAGCGGGGGCAGCAGCCGTCGGTCCCGCTTCGATCAGGCCCGCTGGACCGGCTCGGGCGAGCACGGCCAGTACGGCGGCGGCTACGGCATGAGCGGCCAGTACGGCGGCTCCGCCAGTCGACGCCACGGCCAGTACGGTGGCTCCGGCCAGTACGGGCAGTTCGGCGGGTCGCAGGGCTCGGGCCAGGGCCTGACGGACAAGGCCGGCGAGGCCGTCGGCCAGGTCGGCCAGCAGGCCGGTCAGATCGCCGACCAGGTCGGGACCAAGGTCGGTGACGTGGCCGACCAGGCCCGCTCCACGATGCAGCAGATGCCGAACCAGGTTGGTGGCGTCGCGCGTGACGTGCAGTGGAACGCCCAGCGGATGGTCCAGGACAACCCGCTCGCCGTCGGCGCCATCGCCGTCGCGGTCGGTGCCGCGATCGGCATGGTCCTGCCCGAGACCCAGACCGAGCAGCGCGTCCTCGGCCCGGCCGCCGAGAAGGCGATCACCACGGCCGAGCAGACCGCCACCGAGGCAGTCCAGCAGCTCGAGACCGCGAACCGCTAGGCCTCGGCACCTTTCGGCCCGGGCCGGCCCGCTTCGGCGACGCCGGTCCGGGCCTTCGTGTGTCCGGGCGCGGGCTCGGGCGTCAGTCCGGCTCGGTGCGTCGCCGGTTGTACCACTCCGTGAATTCACGGCACCGCCCGTCGGCGTCGAACCGGCACACGAAGATGTTGGCGAACTCGCGATCGACGGCCGAGCGGTCGTCAGTCAGGTACCGCGTCCGGCCGTGCGCGACAAAGGTGTCGCCGTCGACGGCGAGCACCTCGTAGTCGGCCTGCCAGGAGCCGGCGGCATCGGGATCGGCCAGCCACGACGCGACGATCGCGGGGCGCCCGACGACCGCCTCGCCGAACGGGTCGAACGCGTACCTGGCGTCGGAGCTGAAGAGGTCCCCGATGGCCGCGGGATCACCCAGCCGCCACGCGTCCACGTACCGGTCGAGCCAGCGCTTGAAGCCGTCGCGATCCATGTCGCCTCCTTGAACCGAAACGGTACTCCGCGCACGCAGAACGGACTTTCCTTCCGAATACCAACCACCGTGGTGATGCGCGCGCCGACAACCCTTTTCGGCCCTGGTTACCAGTCCCCGTGGTATCCGGGCCCGGAATTGCCCGAACGGTGACAGTCGAGGCGCGCATCACCACCCGGGTTAGTGAACCGGACAACCGGGCCAGGGCGCAGACCCTGCCCTTCGCAACCCGGGCAGGCCGAGGCCGCGTGTGTGGTGTAATACCGCCCCAACGGAGGGTCTCGACGACCCCGCTGCGACCGGTCCCGCGCCCCGACCGGCGGCCCGACTCGAGGTGATCCATGGGTATCGGCACCGCACCCGGCACGATGACCGGTGACGAGATCGTCGAGCTGACGAAGCGCCACACGATCTTCGAGTGGTCGGCGCAGTCGAAGGTCGATCCGATCCCGGTCGCCGGTGCCAAGGGCAGCTGGTTCTGGACCCCCGAGGGCAAGCGCTTCCTCGACTTCAACAGCCAGCTGATGTGCACGAACATCGGGCACGGCGAGGAGCGGGTCATCCGCGCGATCGCCGAGCAGGCCGCCACGCTCGCCTACGCGAACCCGTTCATGGCAACGGAGCCGCGGGCCCGGCTGGGTGCCAAGCTCGCGGAGCTGACCCCGGGCGACATCGACACGTTCTTCTTCACGAACGGTGGCGCCGAGGCGAACGAGAACGCCGTCAAGGTCGCCCGCATGTTCACCGGGCGGCACAAGATCGCGGTCCGCTACCGCGCGTACCACGGCGGCACGGCCGGGGCGATCACCATGACCGGCGATCCGCGCCGCTGGGCTGCCGAGCCAGGCATCCCCGGCGTCATCCGCATCCCCGACTTCCACCGCTACGGCAAGCGCGACCCGGAGCCCGTCGCGGAGGTCCTCCAGCAGACCGAGGACGTCCTCATGTACGAGGGCCCGAAGACCGTGGCCGCGATCGTCGTCGAAACGGTGGTGGGCACAAACGGGATCCTCATCCCGCCCGACGGGTACATGCAGGGCCTGCGCGAGATCTGCGACCGGCACGGCATCCTGCTCGTGGCCGACGAGGTCATGGCGGGCTTCGGACGGACCGGGAAGTGGTTCGCCATCGATCACTGGGGGGTCGCGCCCGACCTCATCTGCATGGCGAAGGGACTCACGAGCGCCTACGTCCAGCTGGGAGCGCTCGGCATGCGCCACGACATCGCGCAGCACTTCCGCGACAACGTGTTCTACGGCGGCCTGACCTACAACAGCCACCCGCTGGCGTGTGCGACGGCCCTCGCCACCATCCAGGTGATGGAGGAGGACGGGCTCGTCGAGCGTGCCGCACAGCAGGGCGTCCTGCTCCGCGAGCTCATGGACGAGATGACCGCGAAGCATCCGTCGGTCGGCAGCGCCCGGAACATCGGCCTGTTCGGCATCTTCGATCTCGTTCGCGACCGCGACACGTACGAGCCGATGGCCCCGTACAACGGCACCAGCGAGGAGATGGCGGCGCTCGGGAAGCACTTCCGAAGCGAGGGCCTGTACACGCTCGTCCGCTGGAACAACTTCTACACGAACCCGCCGCTGATCATCACGGACGACGAGCTCCGCCAGGGCTTCGACATCATCGATCGTGGCCTCGACATCACCGACCGGGGGGTGAAGGGCTAGCCGATGGCGACGGCCGTGCCTGCCGACGCGGTCACCGGTCTCGGCCGGTTCCGCCGCTCGCGGCCGACTGCACCCCGGGCCACGCTGTCGCGCCGGCGGCGGGCCGTGCTCTGGCTGGGCTTCGCGGCCCTGGTCCTCCTCCTGTGGGAGGCCGTCAAGTGGCTGGGCGGGACGCCGTGGCGCTTCCCGAATGCCCTCGGGCTCGGCATCGACGTCTTCCACAACCCGCCGTTCCGCTGGGCCTTTGCCAACGACCTCGTCCTGCCGCACTGGTGGGACATCGTCGTGTCGCTGACTGAACCGGTCCAGCGCAACCAGGCGGCCTCGCTCGCGGAGTTCCTCGTCGGAGCCGCGTTCTACACCTGGCGCGAGGCGGGCGTCGGGTTCGTGGCGGGGACGATCCTCGGCCTCGTGCTCGCGACCGTGTTCGTCCATTCGCGGTTGCTCGAGCGGGCGTTCGTCCCGTACGTCGTCGCGAGCCAGACCATCCCGATCGTCGCCCTCGCGCCGATGATCGTCTTCGCGTTCGGGCAGAACGCGACCTCCGTGGTGATCGTCGCGACGTACCTCACGTTCTTCCCCGTGACGATCGCGATGATCCGTGGTCTTCGCTCGCCGGACCCGCGCGCGCTCGAGCTGATGCGCTCGTACGCCGCGTCGAGCTGGGCCGTGTACCGGAAGCTGCGGCTTCCCGCGTCGGTCCCGTACCTGTTCACGGCGCTGAAGATTGCCGCGACGGCGAGCATCGTCGGTGCCATCATCGGCGAGGGGCCAGGCGGGATCCCCGACGGGCTCGGCCGGGCGATCATCAACTTCAACCAGCAGTACATCACGGCACCCGAGAAGCTCTGGGCCGCGATCCTGATCTCGTCGCTGCTCGGCATCTCGTTCTTCCTCGTCGTCCGCGTCGCCGAGCTGCTCGTGCTGCGCGGCCGGCCGAACGCAACCCAGGGCTGATCCAGGAGCCACCCACCCACATGCCCGACGCCCCTTCCGCGCCCCGGCCCGTCGTCCATCTCGGCGGGATCGAGAAGGTCTTCGCCCGCGACGGCCAGGCCGTGACGGTTGCGCTGCAGGCCATCGACCTGGACATCGTGCAGGGCGAGTTCGTGTCCCTCATCGGCCCGTCGGGCTGCGGCAAGTCGACGCTGCTCCGCGTCATCGGCGACCTGATCGAGCCCACGAGCGGCACGGTCGAGGTCAACGGCAAGCCCGCCCCGCGGGCCCGGCGCGACCGCGACTACGGGATGGTCTTCCAGGCCCCGGTCCTGTTCGACTGGCGGACCGTCGAGGAGAACGTGGCGCTGCCGCTCGAGCTGATGGGCTACGACCGTACGCGTCGCCGCACTCGAGCCCGCGAGATGCTCGAGCTGGTCGAGCTCGGTGACTTTGGCCGGCACAATCCGTATCAGTTGTCCGGCGGGATGCAGCAGCGCGTTGCCATCGCCCGGGCGCTCGCCTTCGAGCCCTCGATCCTGCTCATGGACGAGCCGTTCGGTGCGCTCGACGAGATGACTCGCGAGCGGATGAACCAGGAGGTGCTCCGGATCTGGGAGCGGACCGGGATCACCATCGTGTTCGTGACGCACTCGATCCCGGAGGCGGTCTTCCTGTCCTCCCGTGTCGTCGTCATGAGTGCCCGGCCGGGCCGGATCACCGACGTCATCGACATCGACCTGCCCCGGCCGCGCGGCGTCGACACGCGCGAGCAGCGGCGCTACTTCGAGCTGGTGACCGAGGTGCGCGAGGCGCTCCGCCGCGGGCATGACGACGACGCGCCGGCGATGGGTGAGGCCACGGTCGCCTCGGAGGAGCGCACGTTGGCCGAAGGCGGGGTCGGGTGACGTCGCTCGCCGCGGCACGCGGCCGTGGCGGCTCCTCGTTCCGTGGCCGGCGGACTGCCAGCCTGGCCGCACGCGCACGGACCCTCGTGCCGCCGCTCGTGGTCCTCATCGGGGCGATCGGCCTGTGGGAGGTGATCGTCACCAACATCGAGGTTCGGGCCTTCCCCCTGCCCGCGCCCTCGCAGATCTCGGCGGCCCTCGTCGACAACTGGGGTGCGGGGCGATGGTCCCTCTCGCGTTCGGCGGCCGCGACGCTGTTCGAGGCGGTTGGCGGTCTCGCGATCGGCACGGGCGCCGGACTGGTCGTGGCCTTTGCGACGGCGCGCTTCGCGACCGCACGCGAGCTCCTGCTGCCCCTCGCCATCGGCGCGAGCGCGGTGCCGATCATCGCGTTCGCACCGCTCATGAACAACTGGTTCGGCGTCCTGAACCCGCTGTCGAAGATGATGATCGTGGCCGTGCTGGTGTTCTTTCCGGTGGTCGTGAACGTCGTCCGCGGGCTCACCCAGGTCGATCCGCAGGCGCTCGAGCTCATGCGCTCGTACGCCGCGTCCGAGGGGACGATCCTGCGCGTGCTCCGGGTGCCGAACGCGCTGCCCTATTTCTTTACGGCGCTCAAGGTCAGTGCCACGTTGAGCCTCATCGGCGCGATCGTGGGGGAGTACTTCGGCGGCTCGAACGACGTGCTCGGGCGGGTCATCGTGCAGACTGCCAGCGCACTGCGCTTCGACGTCACCTGGGCGGCGATCCTGCTCGGTGCGCTGACCGGCATCGTGTTCTACCTTGCGATCGTCGCGGTGGAGCGACTCGTGATCCCATGGCACGCCTCGATCCGGGGGAGCGAGACGTAGGCAGCAACGAGCCCACGTGACACCGGCCGAGGGCAGCCGGACGGAGGAGCACCGACCCGGGTGGGTCGACAGAGGAGGAGACATGGCAGGCTCACGAAGACTCTTGGCACTGGCCGCGACGGCCAGCTTCCTGTTCGCGGCGTGTTCGGGCGGTGGTGCCGCATCCCCGTCCGTCGCGGCACCGACGGACGCGCCGGCAACGCCGGCCGGGTCGGTCGCGCCCGGCTCGGAGGCGCCCTCGTCGGTGGCCCCGGGTGAGACGGCGAACGTCCGGCTGCAGCTCCAGTGGGCGCCGCAGGCCCAGTTCGCGGGCTACTTTGCGGCGATCGGTGAGGGTTACTACGAAGCCGAAGGGCTCAACGTGGAGATCGTCGCCGGTGGCCCGGACGTCATCCCGCAGCAGGCCGGCTCCGCCGAGAACGGCCCCGAGTTCACGATCTCATGGGTCCCGAAGGTGCTCGAGGCACGGGTCGGCACGCCGCCGTCGGACCTGGTCAACATCGCCCAGATCTTCCAGCGCTCGGGCACGCTGTCGGTGTCCTGGAAGGACTCGAACATCACGTCGCCGGCTGACTTCGCCGGCAAGAAGGTCGGCGTCTGGGACTTCGGCAACGAGTTCGAGGTCACCGCGGCGGCCAAGAAGGCCGGGCTCGAGCAGGGCACCGACTACGAGCGGGTCATCCAGCCGTTCGACATGTCGTTGCTGCTCAACCGGCAGATCGACGTGGCCGAGGCCATGATCTACAACGAGTACGCGCAGGTCCTCGAGACGGTCAACCCGGAGACGGGCGAGCTGTACAAGCCCGAGGACCTCAACGTCATCAACTACAACGACGAAGGCACGGCCATGCTCCAGGACGCGCTGTTCGCCCGCGCGTCGTGGCTCGAGCAGGATGGCAACGAGGACGTCGCTGTGCGGTTCCTGCGCGCGTCGTTCAAGGGCTGGATCTTCTGCCGGGACAACGCCGAGGCGTGCATCCAGTACACGGTCGATCAGGGCTCGACCCTCGGGGCCGGCCACCAGGCGTGGATGATGAACGAGGTCAACCCGCTCATCTGGCCATCGCCTGACGGGATCGGGATGATGGACGCCGAGCAGTGGCAGCAGACCGTTGACGTCTCCATCGAGGCCGGGATCATCCCCGAGGCGCCGCCCGCCGACGCCTACCGGACCGACCTCGCCGAGCAGGCCCTCGAAGGTCTCGGTGACGAGGACGCGACCGGCGAGAGCTTCCAGAAGGGCACCGTGACGGTCACGGAGGGCGGCAACTAGCCGGGCTTCGTACCGGGTTCACGTTCCGAGGGCCGGCCGCGAGGCCGGCCCTCGCGATTCCGGGCGGTCGGGGGAGTGGGGCGGGACGTGGGCGGGCGTGGGGCGGGGCCCCTTGGCGCCCGTCGTATGCCTGTGAGGCTTAGGAATGGCCCGGATAGGGTTGCGGATCGTGCCTGCGCGGCCGTTTTTGCCCGTTTCCGCCGCCCCGGCCGCCGTTCCATGCATGGCGCGCATGTTTCGGGCGTTCGGAGACCCGGCGCCCGTGCCTTTGACGCTGGGTAAGCCTGACAGGCATAGGTTCGTGTCCGCGACGCGGCCGCCCCTGCCGTATTCCAAGAAGGACTAGCGGACGCTGGAAGCCTCCATTCGGCGGCTCCCAACGGCCGTGGTAGTCGCCGGGTGCATACCGCGAGGCTTGCGGACACGAAATTCGGTCCGAGCTGGGCATCTTGCGGCGTCTCCAGCGATCGGTAGACCTGGGGTGCATATCGGAGCCCCGGGGCGGCCGCCCCGACTCCCGACCGCCAGTTGCCCGGCCCCGTGGCAAGCGCCCCGCACGCCCCCTCCCTGGGCCGCCCGGGCCGCCCGGGCCACCCGCGGCAAGCCCGCGACTCCCGACGCGCCGCCGCCCCCCGCGCGCACGAAAAAGGGCCCGTGGCCGAAGCCACGGGCCCTGGGAGCTGGCGGATCAGCGGGTCAGCGGGTCAGATCGCCGTCGTCGCGGGTGAGGGAGCCGTCCTCGGCGTCCTCCTCGACCTTGTCGCCGACACCCGCGCCTGCGCCTGCACCGACTGCGCCGCCGACGACCGCGCCCGGAGGCCCGGCAACTGCGCCGCCGATCACGGCACCGGCAACGGCGCCACCGCCACCACCGACGGCGGAGCCGGCCTCGTCGTCACCTTCGGCCGCCTCACCGGCCATCGCGCCACCGGCCGCGCCGATGACGCCACCGATCACGGCGCCCGGGGGACCACCGACGGCCATGCCAACCGCGGCGCCACCGAGGGCCCCGGCACCTGCGCCGGCAGCCTCTGCACCGACCTCGTTGCCGTCCTCGTCGACGTCACGATTCAGGCTCGCGTCGTCGCCGGTGAATCCGGTGTCGTCCCGGTTCATCGTCGTGTCGCTGCCGTAGGACGTGCCGGCCGTCGTGCCGGATCCCGTCGTGCCCGTGCGATCGACCAGCGTGTCGTCGTTCGGGGCAATCGTTGCCTGTCCCTCGACGGTCTCATCGGCGTCGAGACCGGTGCGGTCGAAGTTGTCGTGGTGACCCATGCAAGGTGCCTCCGTACTGGGGTCGGAGGCCAGTAGCCTCCGTCGCGACAGCCTGCGCGCCACCACCTTGCGGACCCGCCACGGACAGGCCCGGACCATTACGTCCACGGGACACCGTCGTGTTCGCGGTGCGCCGCTGCACCAGGACGAGGACCATCGGGTCAGCCGATCGCCCGGGCATCGAGCGCGCGACCCCAGCCGAGCGCCCGAACCGCCAGGAGCACCCCGAACGCCGAGAGCACGAGGATCGTCGCCGCCGCAACGGACGAATCGAGATCGCCGCCCTGGAACTCGCCATACACAACGAGGGGGAGTGTCTGTGTCCGCCCCTCGACATTGCCGGCGAACATGATCGTTGCGCCGAACTCGCCGAGCGCCCGAGCCCATGTCATGACCAGCCCGGCCGCCAGGGCGCTGCTCGCCAGGGGCGCCGTGATCCGCCGGAACAGCGCGAGCTCGGACGCCCCATCGACCCGGGCGGCGTCCTCGAGGTCACGGTCGACGGCCGCGATCCCGGTCCGCGCCGAGCGTACGAAGAACGGCGCCGACACGAACGTCTGGGCAAGGATCACGGCAATGGTCGTGAACGAGACCTCGATCCCGGCGAGGTCGAGCGGCCCGCCGAGGACCCCGCGACGCCCGAGGACGAGGAGCAGTGCCAGCCCGGCAACGGCTGGCGGCAGCACGATCGGCAGATCCACGACCGCCTCGATCAGGCCCTTGCCGCGAAAGGAACGGCGCGCCAGCACCACCGCAAGGGGGAGCCCCAACGAGACGGTCAACGCCAGACTTACCGCCGTCGTGACGAGGCTGAGGCGAAGGGCGTCGAGCACGACGGGGGAGGCGAGCGATGCTGCCAGCGAGCCGTCCAGCACCGCCCGCAGGACGAGTGCGACGACGGGGGCCGCGAGGAAGCCGGCGAAGATCAGGGCCACGGTCCGGAGCGACAGCTCGGCCGGCCCCGGCCGGCGCGTCACGGCGGTCCGAAGCCCGCGGTCGCCAGGATGGCCTGACCCTGTTCTCCGGCGAGCCAGCTGAGGAATGCGGAAGCCGCTGCGCCACGCGCGGAGCGGTCGAGCACAATGCCGTCGTAGCGGGCGACGACGGCGCTCGAGACCTCCTCGGGGATCGTGATCCTCTCTACGTCGCCGGAGGCCGTGGCGTCGGTCGTGTAGACGATCGCCGCGTCCCCTTCGCCCAGAGCGATCCTGGCCAGCACCGCCCGAACGTTGTCCTCGCGGCTCACGATGTTCGCGGCATACGCATCGGTGAAGTCGGCTGGAAAGCCAGGCTCCCCGGCCAGCCGCTCGACGAGTTGTGTCGCGTACGTCGTGATCGGGACGTCCTCGCCAGCGGCGACGATCCGCACCCCCGACCGGGCGAGGTCCTCGGGCGATGCGATCTCAGCAGGATTGCCGGCCGGCACGACGATGGCGAGGCCGTTGGTGGCGAAGGTCACGGCAGGTCCTCCGGCCAGCCCGCCGTCGATGAGCCGCTTGGGGTTCGCCTGGTCGGCCGCGAGGAACACGTCGGCCGGGGCGCCCTGCTCGATCTGCGTGGCGAGTGCTGCGGATGAATCCGTCGAGATGATGAACGTCGTCCCCGGCCGTTCCCGCGCATAGGCCGCTGCCACCTTGTCGAGGATGTCGCCCAGCGACGCGGCGGCCAACACAGTGAGCTCCGTCGGCACCCGAGGCGAGGGGGACGCAGGGGGACCGACGCCACACGCCGCAAGCAAGGCCAGCAGAGCAAGAACCGCGACCCGGCGCATCACGCGCGCGACTCACGGCCGGAGGGGATCTCGACCATCACGTTCGTTGCCTTCACGACGCACACTGCCTCGTCGCCCACCTTCAGGTCCAGGTCGTCGACCGCCTCGGCCGTCATCAGGCTCACGAGTCGGTGCGGTCCGGCAATGACCTCGACCACTGCGGCGACGCCATCGCGCTCGATCCGGGTGACGACGCCGGCGAACCGGTTGCGTGCCGATTGCGCGACGATTGGCCGGTCCCGCGACGTGCGGCGTCGCTCGGCGAGAAGCCGCGCCACCTCGTCGAGCCCGATCAGGCGCTGTCCGCCGCCGGAACGCTCCACCCGGATGCGTCCATCGACCTCCCAGCGCCGCAGCGTTTCCACGGACACGCCCAGCATCTCGGCGGCTTCACCGACGCGCACTCGCGCCACGGAGCTGGATGAGTCATCGTCCATACCAAGGAGTATCGGTCGTTTCGACGTTCGATGTCTAGCTATCGCGCCGCACCAGCGGGCGATGATCGACACTCCGGGAGGAACCGATGCAGACCGTTGCCCGATGCCGCGACGGCAGCAGAACGCAAGCTCTACCTGGCAGATCGCCTGGAAGCGCTGCGGGCGCTGCTCGAAACGCGCTAGGAGCCGGCCGGCAGCACGAGCTCCCATGGGCCGCCCGAGCGGAACCAGAAGCCGCCGGCGCGGGTGTTGTCGAGACGGAGCGGGTCGTCGTGGACGATCAGCTCGGGCACCAGGTAGACGTCGGGACCCGGCGCGATGGAGCCAAGATCCGCGACCTCCAACGACACGCTCGTGCGCGAGGCCAGCGGTGCCGTCAGCGGCACGACGACGAGATCGGTCCCGGCGGGATGGTCGGGGTCGTAGGCGCGCAGGACGAGCGCGGTGTCCCGGACATCCCGCCGTCCCAGGCGCTCCGCCACGGTTGCAGGCAACGGGCTGATCGGGATGGCCCGGTCGCCGACGTTCGTCACGGTGACGCGCACGCCCCGGTCGGCGACCTGTTCGATCGCATAGCGGACCGCCCAGTCACCGAACACCCGAACGCGGACGGCAGGGATCGAGACCTTATCTGCCCGCGGGAGCGTCTTGCCCTCACGGTCGCGGAGGCTGATCGTCAATCGGTAGTCGCCCGCTTCCTTCGGTGCCGCGATCTGGATGGTTGCGGCCGACCGGCCGAGCTTCGTTCGCTTTGCCTTGACGGTCACCGGCTCGGCGACGGGCGGCTCCATCGGCCGCGGTGCGGCGGCGAGGAGCCCCGGCGCGCTCGCAGCCCGAAGTCCGCCCAGGGCATCCGGTCCGAGAGCCGCGGTGTCCGCACCGGTTGTAGCGGCCTCGGCAGGGGCAGGCTCGGCGGCGATCTGCGTCCACGTGGCACGGTAGGTGATGCCATCTGGGACGCGGCCGCCACGCCAGGTGAGCCGAACGGCAAGGGTGTCATCGGTCCCGACGATCTCGGGCAGGACCGGTGCCTTGAACGCGACCTTGCGCTTCTTGAGCGACCCGAGCTTGATCGACGTCGCGATCCGGCTGACGTTCTCGCCCCAGCGGCCCGACGACGACCAGAACCGCTGCATCGAGCGCAGCGTCGGCGTCCCGCCCCACCAGCGGCCGGACGGGACGAGGTAGGACTCCTTCATGAACCGCGCGACGCCGTCGATGCCGCGGGCGTACCCGGCGAACCTGGTCGCGTAGCGCGACGGGTCCCGGTCATAGGCGTTGTAGCCGAACAGGTTGTACTTGGACCGGCTGATGAAGCTCCGGCCCCAGTTCGATTCGTGCATCGCGGCGGCGAGGAGGAATCGTGCGTTGATGCCGTACGTGCGCTCGGCAGCCAGGAACGCCGAGCCGAGTCGCGGCAGGGAGGTGTTGGCCTCCAGGTATTCGTCGATTGCCCAGGCCGAGACGCCACTCTTGCTGAGCAGGTCGGTATCGAGGCGGATGGCGCCACCCGCGCGGTACGGTCGAACCCGGCCAGCGGCATCGGTGTCGGGTGCTCCCGTAGTCATGAGGACGGCGGCGGCGAGCACGGCGAGGATCGCGCGCGTCGTGACGGGGAGACGAGACGGCATGGGGGCGGGCTCCGCGATGGCAGGCCTCCACCCGGGTCGTCCGGTCGAGGCGTCGGCGGCGCGAAGGCGTTGGTCCGAGCCCGGTGCGAGGCGTCAGTTGGTTTCGAGCCAAGTCAAGCCGAACGCGCCCGGGACCGGTATCCCTCACACGGCGGGGAATGCCCCGCCAATCGTCCCAGTTCCGTTTCGCCGTGCTTGCGGCCCTGCGGTGAGATGTCGATCGGGTCCCTGCGCGTCATGGAGCTCCTGCCGAGACATCTAGAAACGCCTCGACCGTAGGCTCACGGGGATTTGCGAGTCGGACTCGCGACCAGACCCAGTGCTGATGCTCAGCCGCCCATGCGGCGGTCCGGTAGTCCATGCGGGGAAGGGGTCATCCATGTCGCGGAAGCTGCCGCTGATCTTCCTCATCGCGCTCAGTCTTGCGATGCCGGGCATAGCGAGCGGGGCGTCATCGACGAAGTTCACGCCCGGGTCGGCAGGTATCGGCGATCCGTACTTCCCGCTTGACGGGAATGGTGGCTACGACGTCAAGCACTACGGGCTCAAGATGACCTATGACCCCGAAACGGACTTCCTGACGGGAAAGGCGACCATCCAGGTTCGCGCGACTCAGAACCTCTCGTCGTTCAATCTCGACTTCATCGGGCTCAATCTGCGCTCGCTGTTGGTCAACGGCGTCCCCGCTGCGACAACTCGCGATGGACAGGAACTCACCGTCACGCCCGTGAAGGGGATCAGAAAGAACTCGCGCTTCACGGTCGTCGCTCGCTACGACGGCGTGCCGGAGACGCTCGAGGAGTTCGGGCTGTCCGGCTTCATCCACACGGAGGACGGCGCGATCGTGATCGGCGAGCCGCATGTTGCCGCGTCCTGGTTCCCGGCGAACGACCACCCGCGAGATCGTGCCAGCTTCACGATCTCGATCACCGTGCCCGACGGCGTAGAGGCCATCTCCAACGGTGTCCTCCTCGGCAAGCGCGATCGGGGGGCGTGGGACACCTGGCGCTGGTATGCCCAGGAGCCGATGGCGCCATACCTGGCGATGATGGCGATCGGTCAGTTCGAGGTTCGATCCTACGTCGCGGACGGCGTCAAGTACTGGGACGCGCTCGACTCGGCCTTGATGGTCGAGGAGCCGCCGGCCAAGCCGGTGACGGGCGAGCTTCTCCTCTACTCGCAGGTCGGCGAGCCCGCATACAAGCGGCTCACCCGCACGATCGACGTGCCCGCGGGGGGCGCGAACCTGTCATTCCGGGTCGACCGCGACACGGAACCCGGCTGGGACTTCGTCTTCGTAGAGTCACGGGCGGCCGGCGGAACTGACTGGACGACACTTCCCGACGCAAACGGGCACACGGACCAGGACGTCGGTGCGTGCCCCGGTTTCCTGGAATTCAACCCGTTCCTCGAGCACTACCTCACACCAGTGCTCGTCGATGGTGGCGATCCGACGTCGCCCGACGATGACTTCTTCTCGTGCGATCCAACCGGCTCCACGGGCGCCTGGAACGCCGCCAGCGGTTCCAGCGACGGCTGGGAGTCGTGGTCGATCAATCTCCCGAACGAAGGCGCGACCACGATCCATCTCGAAGTCTCGATCACGTACGCGAGCGATGGCGCCGTGCAATTCAGCGGAGTCGCGCTCGACGATATCGTCGTGTCGACCGGACAGGGAACAACCTCGTTCGAGGACGACGGCGACCAGCTCGATGGGTGGATCGCCCCGATCGAGGGCCCTCCCGGCAGCGCCGACAATCCGAACACGTGGATCCCTGCGACCGAGACCGTTGCGGTTCCCCCGGTCGGGGCCTCCGCACTGGTGTCGTTCGACCGCCAGCCCGAAATCATTGCTTGGGAGGAGGACCTCTTCGGCCGGTATCCCTTCTCGGCCGCCGGTGCCGTCCTGGACGATGCCGGCGTGGGGTTCGCCCTCGAAAACCAAACGCGTCCGACGTACTCTCCGCCTTCTTCGGCGGCCCGGAGGGCAACGACTCGGTCGTCGTCCACGAGCTCGCCCACCAGTGGTTCGGGGACAGCCTGCTCGTCGACACGTGGCAGCACATCTGGCTTAACGAGGGCTTCGCCACCTACGCGGAGTGGCTGTGGAGCGAGGAGCAGGGGTTCGAGACGACGGCCGAGATCTTCCGGTTCTTCGCCGAGATCCCGGCCGATGACCCGTTCTGGCAGGTCGAGATCGGTGACCCTGGTCAGGAGCTGATGTTCGATTTCGCAGTCTACGGACGAGGAGCGATGACGCTCGAGGCGCTGCGCGAGGAGATCGGTGATCGCGACTTCTTCCGACTCCTGAAAGCCTGGGCACGGCGGCAGGCTGGCAGCACGGTCACGACGGCGGAGTTCATCAGGCTGGCGGAGCGGGTCTCGGGTGAGGACCTTGACGCCCTGTTCGAGGAGTGGCTCTCCGCCGGCAAGCCCGATATCGATGGTGACGCAGCCGCGCAGCGGTCGGGCCCGGCGACGAGGTCGACCGAGGAGCTGCCGGCCGCGATCCGCAGTCTCGTCGCCCGGCACGCGCACAGCACGAGTCAGCCGTTCAAGGGCGCTCCACGGACGTCACCCTGACATGGCCGGTGCCCGCGGCAGGGCGATGTTTGGGAAGACTGATCCCCGGGGTCGCTTTCAGCTGGCGTTGCCGGTCCCGAACTGGCGGTCGCCGGCGTCCCCGAGGCCGGGCATGATGTAGCCCTTCTCGTTCAGCTGCCGGTCCAGTGCCGCGCAGTGGATCGCGACATCGGGGTGGGCGGTCGTGACCGCCTCGATTCCTTCGGGGGCCGCGATCAGGTTGACGAGCTTGATCCGCGTGGCGCCCCAGCGCTTCAGGACCTCGATCGCCGCCGTGGCCGAGCCGCCGGTGGCGAGCATCGGATCGAGGATCAGGCACAGGTCGACCGTGGCCGAGTCCGGGAGCTTGTTGTAGTACTCGACCGGTCGGAGCGTCCGCTCGTCGCGGAAGAGGCCCGAGGTGCCAGACCTGGGCCGTCGGCATCAGCTCGAGCATCGCGTCGACCATGCCCAGCCCGGCCCGGAGGATCGGGACCAGCCCGATGCGCTCACCGAGCTCGGCGGCCTCGGTCTCCTCGATCGGCGTCCGGATGGTGATCGGCGACACGGAGACGTCCTGCAGCGCCTCGTAGCCGAGCAGCCACGAGAGCTCGCGCACGACCTCGCGGAACTTCTTCGGCTCGGTTGCCTCGTCGCGCAGGATGGCCAGCTTGTGGAGCACGGCCGGGTGCGACGAGACGTGCAGGTTCGGGGAGGCGGGCACGGGTACCTCCGAGGAGGCGAGCGGCGATGGCATCGTAGCAATCCGTGCGGGCCTCGGCGTCGCGCAAGCAGCCTCGCGCAATCGGGCGCGACCGTCGCTGGCCACTCGCCCCTTGGCCGTCCAGAGGTAGGTTCCATGGGTCGGACGATCCGACCGTCAGGATCACTCCCGCCGCCGCAATGACGAGCAGCAGTCGAGCGTACCGCTATGGCGCCGTCCAACGGCCGCCGCCCGGCGAGGTCGCGCGCGCCCACGAGGAGGCATCGCCCGGCTGACGCCCGAGCAGCGTCGGCAGGCGCTGCACTCGCTCGCGGAGCACGTTCCGAGGGCGAGATACGCGGCGACGATCCCGCGTCGCTGGCTCGCACCGCCACGCGCGCCAGATGCGCGCGCCGGGCAGGACCGAGCGGGCCTGGGGCGGCTCGGGCGCGATGCGGATTCGGCCTCGGCAGCTGGTTCCTGTCGACGCTCGCGGCAAGCTTCATCGGCACGGTGATCGCGCAGTCCTCTTCGACAACGATGCGGGGCCGATGCGGCGAGCACGGATGAAGCCGGAGCCGACGAGCGGCGAGGGCGCTGTCGCGTCCGCTACGCGGGCGACTACGGCGGTGGCATTTCGGCGGCGTGGGACTTCGGCGGCGGCGACTTTGGTGGGGGCGATTTCGGCGGGTTCTGCGGGGCCGATCCGGTCGCCGCGGTAGCCTCGCCTTCCGTTCCCCGACGGAGACCGCGCGAACCCGTGACCGCTACCGGCGGACGGCCCCGAACACGAAGCTCGCAGGCCGCGCCGCCACGCGCACGCGGATCGTGGCGCCGGTCCTCGTTCGGCAGCCGCGGAACGGGATCGAGGAGAGCGTCCATCGCGGCCACATCGTCGAGGTCGACGCCACGGGCCGCGTCCTGCGCAGCGCTGGGCGACATCGACCGGGTCGTGACGCTGCGCTCCACCGCCAAGCCGTTCGGCGCGGTGGCGCTCGTGGAAGCGGGCGGCGTCGAGGAGTTCGACCTCACCACCCCGGAGCTGGCGATCCTGGCCGGCTCGCACTCGGGCGAGGACGTGCACGTCCGGACGCTGCAGAGCATCTTCCGCCGCGCGGGGGTGAGCCAGTCGCTCCTGGCATGCGGGACCGAGGGGATGCCGCTCGATGCGCTCACCGCAGCCCGGCTCGCCCGGGATGGTGAGCGTCCGGGTCCCGTCCGCCACATGTGCTCGGGGCAGCACGCCGTCTACCTCCTGCTGAGCCGCCTGCGCGACTGGGACCCGGCCGAGTACTGGCTGGACGGCCATCCCGCGCAGGTGGCGTACCGGGAGGCCGTCGCGCGCGCGTTCGGCGTGGATCCGGCGAAGCTGCGCACCGCGATCGACGGATGCGGCGTGGCGACATACGCGTTCCCGCTGCGCGAGGTTGCTCGGGCGTTTGCGTTCCTGGCGGATCCCGCCGCGATCCCGACCGATGATGGCCGCCGGGGGGTGGCACCGGCGCTTCTCCGTATCCGCGATGCCATGCTCGCCGAGCCCGAGATGATCGGCGGCCGCCACGACCGGCTGGATACCTCGGTGATGAAGGCCGTGGAGGGCCGGGTGGTGAGCAAGTCCGGCATGGAGGGGCTGCGCGGCGTCGGCGATCCTGCCCGGGAACCGCGACGGGGTGCACGAGGACGGCGCGTCCGGCCTCGTGCTCAAGATCGAGGATGGCGACGGCTATGACCGGGCCACCTGGGCGGCATCCGTGGAGGCACTCCGACAGGCCGGCGCGCTGGACGGGCAGGCCCTGCGTGCGCTCGCCCGATACCACCGGCCCGCGTCGCGAGACCCGCACGGCCGGGTTGGCGCCGAGGCGGTGGCCGAGTTCGAGCTGGCGCCGGTTGGCGAGCTCAGTCGCTGATCGGCCCTGATGGCAGCCCTGCCTGACCCGTACCGCGTTCTCGAGCTCAACCGGGGCGCGTCGCTCGACGAGATCAAGCGCGCGTACCGGCGGCTCGCGAAGCAGCACCACCCCGACTCTGGTGGCGAGCGGGCACTGCCGCGCTTCCTCGAGATCCAGGCGGCCTACGAGCAGCTCGTGGGCACCGGCCCAACGAAGGGCGGGACGGCCGGTCCGCGGCCCGCGGCCTGGCGGGCCGAGGACGTGCGCGCGGACGCAACGCGACGGGCGTACGGCACGCGAACCCGACGGCCCTCCGGTCGGACCGGTGCCCCGCCGCCACCGCGCGATGGGGGCACGACGGGTGCCACGGGGCCGGCGGGGCCGGCGGGGCCGGCGGGACCGGCTCGTCCGGCCGACGCCGGACAGTCCCGCCGTGAGCGACCATCTCGCCGCGGCCGGGCGCCGAACAAGGCCACGATGGGCTCGACGACCTATGACGGGGCCGAGGACGAGCCGTTCGAGCCGGGCTGGACCGGTGCGAGCTGGTATGGCACGACCTCCGGCACCTACTGGACGCTCAATCCGAAGGAGTACGCCGACCCCCGCAAGCACGGCCCGGAATACCAGGCACGGGCCAGGCGGCGGCGAGCCGCAGCCGCAGCCGCTGCGGCTGGGGGAGAGCAGGAGCCGGCCTTCGACGAGGATCCCGCGGCGGGGGACGAGACCGGCGTGGACGGCGAGACGGCCGAGGACCGGGAGTCCAAGGACGCGACGGACCCACGTGCCGGCGATGCGGCCGGCCCGCCCGACGACGGCGCCACCTCGCCCGACGACGGCGCCACCTCGCCGGACGACCCCACCACCTCGCCGGACGACCCCGCCACCTCGCCCGGTGGCACCGGCGCACCCGAGGACGACCCGCCGCTCGCCGGCAGCCCGGGCTGGACGGCGACACCCCGGACCAGCCCCGGCGCCTCGTGGTGGGCAGAGCCCGGCCGCGCGTCCCGTCGTCGTGCCGAGCGCGACTCCGAGTGGCGTTCCGGCAGGCAGGACCCAAGGGACCGTCGACGCGGGCACGGAACGACAACTGCGCCGGACCTCGATCCGTTCGATCCCGGGGCGGCGGTCGAGGGGCTGACGACGATGCTGCTGCGCAACCCGACTCGACCCCTGAGCCGGCTCGCGCTCGCGCTCGCCGGCGGGGCACCGCTTGCGCTCGGGCTGGCGTGGCTGCTCGGCGAGATCACGGGCTGTGGCCGCTTCTCGGCTACCTGCGATCCGGGGGTGATCTCGTTCGCCTGGCTGGCCGGGGCGCTGATCGTCGCGGGTCTCGTCGTGGCGCCGGCACTGGCCTTGATCGCAACCGCCGGGACCATCGTCTCCTTTGCGGCCGGTATCCCGGCGACGGTGCTCCTGACGGCGACGGGCGGGGCACGGATGCCCCAGGCGAGCAGCGCAGTGCTGGGCGGCATCCTCGTGATCGGCTGGCTCGCCGGAGTCGCGTATGCGGCCTCGCGTCGACGCTCCCGTTCCACCCGTCGGGGTCCCGTATCCTGAGGCCATGCCCCGACGTCAGGATCCGCGTGACCTCTCCGCCGCAGCGCAGGAATACCTCCTGACGCTGCGCGTGATCGGCGCCGGCGGGACGAAGGTCACGGCGGCCCAGGTGGCTCGGCGGCTCGGCGTCACGACCCAGGCGGCGAGCGAGATGTTCCGGCGACTGATCGCGGACGGGCTCGTGTCCCAGTCGGAGGGCCGCGAGCTGCACCTGCGTGACGCGGGCCGGGCCGCAGCCGACACGATCTTCCGCAGGCACGCCCTGATCGAATGGCTCCTCACATCCGTCGTGGGCCTCGGCTGGGCCGAGTCGGACGAGGAGGCGATGCGGCTGCAGGGCGCCATCTCGCCACGCGTCGAGGCGCGGCTCGACGAGATGCTCGGGCACCCGGAGACGTGTCCGCACGGGAACCCGATCGACGCCGCCACGGCCGCCCGCCGGCCGCCGGGGATCCCGCTGAGCGAGATCGAGGCCGGCGAGCGAGCCACCGTCTATCGGATCACCGAGGAGGCGGAGGAGGACGCAGGGTTGCTGTCCTATCTCGAGGCGCGCGCACTCCGGCCCGGGGCGCACGTGACGATCCTCGCGCGCTCGGGCTCGCTCGACTCGCTGACCCTCGATGGCCCGGGTGGGCGAGCGACCCTCGGACTGCGGCCGGCAGCCCTGGTCCACGTCCTGCGCGGCGAGGCCGACCCGACTCTCTTCCACACGGTTCCTCTCGGCAGGTCCTGAGACCGGCGTCCCACCCGGCGCTGGTAGGCTTCGGCCATGGCTGACGACGTCCGGGTCCGCATCGCACCGAGTCCAACGGGCCCGCTCCACATCGGGACGGCGCGCACGGCGCTGTTCAACTTCCTGCACGCGCGACACGTGGACGGGACGTTCATCCTCCGCCTCGAGGACACCGATCAGGCGCGTTCCACGCTTGCCTTCGAGCAGGACATCCTGGACGGCCTGCACTGGCTCGGTCTGACCTGGGACGAGGGTCCGGAGGTCGCCGGTGAGGAGGCCCGCGGCCCGCATGCGCCGTACCGGCAGATGGAGCGGCTGCCGTCCTACGCCGAGGCCGCCCAGCGCCTGCTCGCAGAGGACAAGGTCTATCCGTGCTATTGCTCCGCTGACGAGCTCGCCGCGGAGCGCGCCCGCCAGGAGGCGGCGAAGCTGCCGCCACGTTATTCGGGCAGGTGCGCCGGGCTCACCGCCGATGAGCGGGCAGCGTTCGAGGCCGAGGGTCGCCGCGGGGCGCTGCGTTTCCGCGTCGGCGAGGGGGTCGTCGCGTTCGACGACATCGTCCGCGGGCGCGTCGAGATCGACGTGTCGAACCTCGGCGGCGACTTCGTCATCGTTCGCAACGACGGCTCGCCGCTGTACCACTTCACGGTGGTGGTCGATGACGCGGCGATGGGCATCACTGACGTCATTCGCGGCGAGGACCACCTCTCGAACACGCCCAAGCACATCCTGCTGTTCCGCGCGCTCGGCCACGAGGTTCCACGGTTCGCGCACCTCCCGCTCATCCTGAACGCGGACCGCACGAAGATGAGCAAGCGCAAGAGCCAGACCGCGATGGCGGACTACATCGCGGATGGCTTCATCCGCGAGGCGCTCGTCAACTACCTTGCGCTCCTCGGCTGGTCCACGGGCACGGAGGAGGAGGTCCTGACGATCGAGGAGATCGTCGAGCGCTTCGAGATCGCCAGCGTCCACAAGGGTGGCGCCGTCTTCGATCGCGAGCGCCTCGAGTGGCTCAACGGCCAGTGGATCCGGCGTCTGGCGCCCGATGACCTCGTGGAGCGGCTCGCGCCGTTCCTCGCCCGCGACCTCGAGGCCGGCCGGATCGATCGCCTGCCTGGTGAAGACGAGCTGCGCGCCATCCTGCCCGTCATCCAGGACCGGCTGCCGACGCTCGGCGCGGTCGGCGACCTCGTGGGCTTCCTGTGGATCGACCGGCTCGAGACCGATCCCGCGATGCTCGTGCCCAAGCGCTGGGATCCCGCGACGACAGAGGCCGGCCTGCGCGCCGCACGCGACACGCTCGGCGACATCACCGAGGTCACCTGGGAGGCAGACGAGCTCGAGCCGCCGCTGCGGGCACTGGCCGAGGCGCGTGGCTGGAAGGCCGGTGACCTGTTCATGGCGATCCGCGTCGCCGTCACCGGCCGCACGGCAACGCCGCCACTCTTCGACACCCTGGTTGCGCTCGGTCGAGACCGCACGCTCGCACGGCTCGACGATGCAATCGCGGTCCTGGCACGGGCCGGCACACCGGCGTGACCGAGGCCGACGTCGCGGCCTGGCTCGACCGCTACGTCGCCGCGTGGGGATCGTGGGACGCGGCCGCGATCGGCGACCTGTTCAGCCTCGATGCCGAGTACCGCTACCACCCGGGCGATGCGCCGTTCGTCGGCCGCGACGCGATCGTCGAGTCGTGGCTGGAGCCGTCGGGGTTGGCCGGCGTGAGCCGCGACGAGCCCGGCACGTGGGAGGCCGCGTTCGTACCGTGGCTGGTGGGCGAGCGTCGAGCGGTGGCCGTCGGGACGAGCCGCTTCTATACCGATGCGACCCGGGCGACCTCCGCCGAGGCGTGGGACAACTGCTTCCTCCTCGAGTTCGACGCCGATGGCCGCTGCCGCTCGTACACCGAGTTCTCGAACCAGCGGTCCGAGGACGGCGACGACGTTCACGAGCCGTCAACGGCCCGTTAACACGCCCGACTATGCTGGGCGACGGATGGCACGCACGATCCTCGTCGTCGAAGACGAGCCGACCCTGCGCGAGACCCTGGTCGACGCGCTCGAGGCGGACGGATTTCGCAGTCGTTGCCGCTGCCGATGGTCGCGAGGCGCTCGAGCGTTTTCGGGCTGACCGCCCGGACCTGATCCTCCTCGACGTGATGCTGCCCGAGCTCTCGGGCATCGAGGTCACCCGGATCATCCGGGCCGAGTCCGGTGTCCCGATCGTGATGTTGACCGCGAAGGACTCGGAGCTCGACAAGGTCGTGGGGCTCGAGCTGGGCGCCGACGACTACGTGACCAAGCCGTTCAGCCTGCGCGAGCTGTCAGCGCGGATCCGGGGGCAGTTCCGCCGCTCGGAGCAGGCCGCGGCGAGCGAGACGCCACCCGCAACGGTTGCGATCGGCGACGTCCAGGTCGATCTCGCCGGACACCGTCTCCTGCGCGACGGCGCGGTCCTGCCGGTCAAGCCCAAGGCGTTCGAGCTGCTCGCCTTCCTGCTGCGGCACCCGGGCCAGGTCTTCACCCGGGATCAGCTGCTCGAGCGCGTCTGGGGCTACGACTACGGCGGCGAGACGCGCACGGTCGACGTGCACATCCACTGGCTGCGGAGCCAGGTCGAGGCCGACCCCGCCGTGCCGCAGTTCATCCACACCGTCCGCGGCGTGGGCTACGTGTTCCGCCGGCCAGCCTGACGTTCCGCGAGCCGCCGCGAGCCGCCGCGAGCCGCCGCGAGCCGCCGCGAGCCCGAGCCGCCGCCGGCCCGCGCCACCGCCGGCCCGCGCCACCGTTTCTGTCAAATGCCCGCCACGCCGGCACTCGTCTGACGTTTCGGGACCGGAGCGGTGCGGCCCGTGCGTGAGGACGCAGCTTCTTCCGGACAGAAGCCCGTCCTGCGCGGCATCTGTCGAAAAGCGGCCGACCAACGCCCACCAGGCTGGCATCTGGCGAAAACCCTCGCGGCGGCTCGGCGGCTCGGCGGCTCGGCGGCTCGGCGGCTCGGTGACTCGGCGACCCCGCGGCACGGGCGGGCGGTGTTCCGCGGCTGGGCGCACGGAGGGCCCGAACGGCGCCGTCGCGGGACGCGCGACCAGCCGCTACGTGCCCTTGTGCTGCATCCGTTCGATGGCCTCGGCCGCGTCCTCGGCTGCGTCGATCGCCTCTTCGAGCGAGCCGTACAGCTCGCGCCACTTGATGACCTCGATCGCGTCGGTCGACTCGCGGAACAGCCGCCCGACCGCCGCCCGCGACAGTCCGTCCGCCTCGTGCTCGAGCTCGTGGATCGTCTCGAGGTGCCGGTTGATGTCCTTCATCCCGTCGAGCTTGCGCATCGCGGCGGCCAGCTCGACGCCCTGTTCGTTGAGGATCGCGGCCAGCCGCTTTGCTTCCGCGGTGGGCTGCCGGACGTCGTAGATGACCAGTGTCTCGGCGACGGCCTGGATGATGTCGACGATGTCGTCCAGTCGAACGACCAGCTCGTGGATGTCCTCGCGGTCGAACGGCGTGACGAAGGCGTCGTCGAGCCGTCGATTGATCTCGTCGTCGATCTGGTCGCCGCGCTTCTCCAGGGCCTGGATCTCGGTCACCCGCTCATCGAGCCGGTCGAACTGTTCCACCATCTCGTTCAGGCGGCCGGCGGCCAGTGCCAGGTTGTCGCCGTCCGCGATGAACAGGTCGTAGAACTTCACGTCCTTGGGGATCAGGCGAAACGCCACGGGAGCACCTCCGAGCGGGGATCAGGCTGTTGGAGCGCGAGGGTCCGGCTCAACCGAGCCCGACCACGTTGAGGGCCAGCCATGTCAGGGCGGCGACCGTCCCGGCGGCCGGGATGGTGATGATCCAGGCGAGGAGAATGCGCCGCGCCACGCCCCAGCGGACGCCGCGGACGCCTCGGGCGGAACCGACGCCCATGATCGCGCTCGAGATCACATGGGTCGTCGAGACCGGCATGCCGAGGTGGGCGGTGGCGTAGAGGATGCTCGCGGCCGTCGTCTCTGCCGCAAAGCCATGGACCGGCTCGAGCTTCACCACTCGGTGGCCCATGGTGTGCATGATCCGCCAGCCGCCGACCGCCGTCCCGAGCGACAGGGCGGTGGCCGCGACGATGATCACCCACAACGGCACGGTGACGTCCTCGATGACGCCGGCCGAGAACAGCGCGAGCGTGATGATGCCCATCGTCTTCTGCGCATCGTTCGAACCGTGGCTGAACGCCATGAACCCTGCCGAGAGCACCTGCAGGCGTCGGAAGACGCGCTGGAGCGGATGGCGTGCGACGCCCTGGAACGTCCAGTACAGCACGATCATCAGCACGAACGCGATGACGAATTCCAGGAACGGCGAGCTCACCATCGGGATGAGCACCTTGCTGATGAGCCCATCGACCTTGAAGGCCCCCGATCCTGCCGCGACGAGGGTCGCCCCGAGCAGGCCGCCGATCAGGGCATGGCTGCTCGAGCTGGGCAGGCCCCAGTACCAGGTCAGGAGGTTCCAGGTGATTGCGCCGACGAGCGCGGCGACGATGACGCCCTGGGTCGTGGTCTGCTCGTCGACCAGCCCGGCCCCGATCGTCTTCGCGACAGCGGTGCCGGCGAATGCGCCGACGAAGTTGAAGATCGCTGCCATGGCGATGGCCTGGCGGGGATGCAGGGCGCGGGTCGCAACGGACGTGGCAATCGCGTTGGCCGTGTCGTGGAACCCGTTGATGTAGTCGAACGCGATCGCCAGCGCGACCACGATGACGAGCATGACCGTGAGACCTTCCACGCGCGACGACAACCTCTCGCAGGGATTCGGAAGGGAGATTGGGCGGGCCGAGCCGATCGAGTGTTGGGGTGACGATAGCGCCGCGCACCCACGAGCGCCGCGCGGGGTGACGGACCGCTGCCCGGCCGTTCCTCCGGCGCCGCGGTTCCGCCGGTATCCTTCCCGCCATGCGCCTTTCCCAGCTCTTCTTCACGACCCTGCGCGACGACCCAGCGGACGTCGAGATGCCATCGCACCGGCTCCTGCTGCGGGCCGGCTACATCCGGCCGCTCGGATCGGGGATCTATTCGCTGCTGCCGCTCGGCAAGCGCGTGAACGATCGGGTCGAGCAGATCATCCGCGAAGAACAGGACCGGATCGGCGGCCAGGAGATGGAGATGCCGGTCGTCCACCCGGCGGACATCTGGCGCGCGAGCGGCCGCTACGACGCGATCGGCCCGGAGCTGACCCGGTTCAAGGACCGCAACGGCCGGGACATGGTCCTCGCGATGACCCACGAAGAGGTCGTGGGAATCCTGCTTGGCGACATCGTGAAGTCATATCGGCAGCTGCCGATGATGGTCTACCACTTCCAGACGAAGTGGCGCGATGAGCCCCGGGCACGAGCCGGCCTGATTCGCGTCCGCGAGTTCGTGATGAAGGACGCCTACAGCTGCGATCGAGACGAGGCCGGCCTCGACGCGAGCTACCAGGCGCAGTACGACGCCTACGTCCGGACATTTGATCGTCTTGGCTTGAAGACGGTGGCGGTGAGCAGCGACGTCGGGATCATGGGCGGCAGCCAGGCTCACGAGTTCATGGTCCTGAACCCCGCCGGGGAGGACGTGCTCGTCCTCTGTGAGGCGTGCGGCTACGCGGCGAATCGACAGGTCGCGCGCATCGAGCACCCGGCGCCCGAGGCCGAGGAGCCCGCGGCGCGCCAGGAGGTCGAGACGCCCGGCACGACGACGATCGCGTCGCTTGCCCGCTTCCTCGATGTGCCCGAGACCCGTACCGCCAAGGCGGCGTTCTTTGCGACCGGCGACGGCCGGCTCGTCACCGCGATCGTCCGGGGCGATCTCGACGTCAACGAGACCAAGCTGTCGAACGCAGTTGGCGCGAGCACGGGGATCCGGCCAGCGACCGCTGAGGAAATTCGGGCCGCCGGGATGGAGCCCGGCTACGGCTCACCAATCGGCGCGCACGACACGGTGATCGTCGTCGACGAGCTCGTCGCTCGCTCGCCGAACCTGGTAGCCGGCGCCAACCGCGAGGGATTCCACTACCGGAACGTCAATGTGCCGCGCGACTTCACACCGGACGTCACCGCCGACATCACGAACGCCCGCGAGGCCGATCCCTGCCCGACGTGCGGCCAGCCAGTCATCCTCCGCAACGGGATCGAGGTTGGCAACATCTTCAAGCTCGGGACCAAGTTCACCGATGCCGCCGGCGCGACGTATCTCGGCGAGGATGGCGCCGCGCATCCGATCGTCATGGGCTCCTACGGGATCGGCGTCGGTCGGAACGTGGCCTGCATCGTCGAGGACCACCACGACGAGAAGGGGATCGCCTGGCCGGCCGAGGTCGCCCCGTACGCGGCCCATCTGGTCGAGATCGGGGCCGCCCGCGATCCGAAGGTTCACGAGACGGCGGAGCGCCTGCACGCGCTCGCTGCCGAGGCCGGCTCGCGCCACGAGATCCTCTGGGACGACCGGGACGAGTCACCCGGCGTCAAGTTCACCGACGCGGAGCTGCTCGGGATGCCGTGGATCCTGACGGTGAGCCCGCGCTCGTTGGCGGCGGGCGGGGTCGAAGTGACGGAACGGGCGACCGGCGAGCGTGCCACGCAGCCGCTTGAGGCGGTCGAAGCCTTTGTGCGCGGCGACGCGGCCAGCCCCGTCGCAGCCGAGGTCGGCGCGAGCGCCTGAGGGCCGGTCCGGCGGGGCGCGACCCCGTAGCATTCCCGCATGCCCGCGCGCCCGCTGCTGCCCGACGACGACCTGTATGCCCGCCTCGAGGTTCCGGTGGACGCAAGCGCCGAGGTCATCGAGATTGCGTGGCGCGCCCTCCTCCGACGGCATCACCCCGACGTCGCCGGTGCAGAGGGGCTTGCCTCGGCCAAGGCGATCAACGTCGCGCACGACTGGCTGAGCGATCGAAGCCTTCGCGAGCGATACGACCAGGAACGTGGCATTCGCCGTGCCGGCCGCCCACCGGCGGGCAGTGGCACGGCCTGGTCCGATCGAGGCTCCGGCGCCACGACCCAGCCTGCCCGCCGGCCGCGCGTCGTCGAGGATCCGGCCGTCGCCCTCCAGCGGTTCCTCGAGCGGCTGCGACGGCTCACTGCCGACGACCTCGACCGGCTCGACTGCGCCGATGCCACGCCCATCGCGTTCATCGCGACGATCGAACGGTTCCTGTCCGAGAGCCAGCTCGCCGCGATCTCGGCCGCCGAGACAGCCGTCGAGGCACATCTCCCGCCCACGTCCTGGCGCCGCCCGGCCGTGCGCGATGCCGTGCTTGGACCCGTCTACGAGCTCGTCCTGGGCCCGTTCCTCGACGAGAACCTCGACGAGCCGTTCCGGGGCCGGGTCCGGGAACGGCTGACGCGTGGCTGGGACGCGGCGGTCGGCAAGCCCCGCTACGGCCCGAACGGACCGGACGTGGAGGCCCTCGTCGTGCGGATCGAGACGCTGGACCCGGACGAGCTTCGGGCGGTGGCGCGGGCAGGGGCAACGTCAGGCATCGGCCCGGAGCCCTGGCCGTCGGACGCCACGCCCGAGGACGACGAGGCGCTGCGCGTGTCCTCGGTGCTCGCCGCCCGCGATGCGTCGCTCGTCCTCGAGACGCGTGGTCTCGACCGCGTGACCCTTGCCGGCGCCCGTCGGGCGGTCACGCACGTCGCCCACCTGCTCGTGCTGCGGCACGCCTTCCCCGTCGCCGAGTGGGAGCGGCTTGCGTCGCCGTGGCGCTCGCTCCTCATCCCCGCCCGTCGTTCCGCTCCCGCCTCCGTGCGCCAGCGCCGCTGATCGCCCACCGCCCGGATCACGGCCGTCACGTCCGGCGGCCTGTGCCATGCTCGGGTCGTGGATGCCTGGACCGTCCTCGCCGTCCTGCTGGCCCTCGCGTTGGCCCTCGTCATCGTCGCGTATGGACGGATGCGGGTGCGCATCCGCAAGGTCGGCGTGCTCTCCGGTGTCGGGCAGCAAGGAGATCCGCTGTTCGGCGTGAGCCGGCTGCTCGAGCGCGTCGAGCGGCTCGAACGCGAGCTGGCCGACGCGCGGCGCGACCACGAGCTGCTTGTGGATCTCGTGGACGTCGGCGTCGTCGACCTCGACAGCCAGCTCCGGGTCGTCTTCGCCAATGCCGCGGCGCACACCCTGCTGAACCGGCCGCCCGGCACCCTGCTCGGACTCGTCGCGCTCGAGGCGTTCCTCCACACCCAGATCGAAGCCGTGGCGCATGCCGCCCTCGAGCAGGGCGCGGCCGCGGGCGAGCTGCGCCTGCGCGGGGCCGACGGGCCGACCCTGATGGTGCGTGCGCAGCGCTCGACGTCGGGTGGCGTCTGGCTCGTGCTCGCCGACGTGAGCGAGCTGCGCCGCCTCCAGCAGATTCGCGCGGAGTTCATCGACAACCTGTCACACGAGCTGCGGACGCCGCTGGCCACCGTCAGCCTGCTGGCGGAGACCCTGACGCGCGAGGCCCAGACCGTCGGCGCTGCCTTGCCGGCGAAGATGCGCGACCGGATCGCGAAGATCGAGGTGGAGACCGGCCACCTCGTCCAGATGGTGAGCGAGATCATGGATCTGTCGCGGATCGAGGCCGGGGCCGGCCTTGGGCTCGTGGACGGCGTCGATCTCGGACGGCTTGCGAGCAGCTCGGCGGAACGGCTGCGACTGTTCGCGGAGCGGCAGGGTGTGCGCCTCGTCGTCGAGATCGCACCCGGCTTGCCGTCCATCCGCGGCGACGAGGCGCGGCTCGGGCAGGTGTTCGTCAACCTGGTGCACAACGCCGTGAAGTTCAGCCCGAATGGCGGGGACGTCACGATCTCGGTCCAACCCGGGGACGGGGAGCTGATCGCCTCGGTGGAGGATCACGGCGTCGGCGTGCCGCGTGCTGCGCAGGGCCGGGTCTTTGAACGGTTCTACAAGGTCGACCGGTCCCGGGCGAGGGGCCAGGCGGGCGGCACCGGGCTTGGGCTCGCGATCGCGCGGCACGTGATCGAGCAGCACGGAGGCAGGATCTGGGTCGAGTCCGCCGAGGGGGTCGGCTCGCGTTTCTCATTTGCCCTGCCACTCGCACCGCAGGCGGGCTGATCGTGGCCGTCATTCGCGTCGCGACGCTCAATCTGCGCAATCTCGCGGACCGTTGGGACGAGCGTCTGCCGCTGCTTCTCGCCGACATGGCGGCGCTGCAGCCCGACCTGATCGGGCTGCAGGAGGTGGTGTACCCGCTCCAGCAGGATCGACTGCTGGGGGCAGCGGGGGCAGGCCGATACGAAGCGGTTCGCGGATGGGCGGGCCGCCCGGAGTACGGCAACAGCCTGCTCGTCCGCGCCCCGCTGCACCCCGTGGACGACGGCCGGCTCGAGCTCGGGCGCGACCGTGCCGCCCACCGCGTCGGGATCGAGCTCGCCGATGGTGGCACCGTCCTCTTCGCGGTGACCCATCTCCATCACCTCGTGCCGGACGACGCGATCCGCGACGAGCAGTCCGCGACGCTGCTCGCATGGCTCGACGAGGCCGCGCCGGCCACGCGCGACCATCCTCGTCGGTGACTTCAACGCCGATCCGGCGGAGCCGGCCTACGCCCGCCTGACCAACGCGGGCTTCCGCTCCGCCTACCTCGAGGCGAACGGAGCCGAGCCCGCCGTGACGTGGCCGTCCGGGCTGCACGCGCCGGGCATGGACACCGACGGTGAGCCGGGCTGCCTCGACTACATCTGGCTGCGGGGTGACGCGCGGGCCGTCGACGCCCGTCTCGTGTTCGACCGTCCGGCGGTCGGGGACCCGACGCTCTACCCGAGCGATCACGTCGGTCTCGTCGCGACAGTCGACGTCGGCGGTGGCCCGTGATGGCGTCCCCGCTTCGCCTGGCCCACCGCGGCGACCGGCGGCACGGGCCGGAGAACAGCGTCCGCGCCTTCACCGCCGCGATGACCATCCCTGGCTGCGACGGCGTCGAGCTCGATGTCCGCCTGGCCGCTGACGGCAGCCCGGTCGTGATCCACGACGACACCCTCGACCGCGTGCAGGGCCGGCCGGGCCGGGTACCCGAGCTGACCGCGCGCGAGCTTGCTGCGGCCGGCGTGCCGACCCTCGCCGAGGTCCTCGATGCGCTGCCGCCGGACGCGTTCATCGACGTCGAGCTCAAGGTCGATGGGGGCCAGGGGGCGATCGACGTGCTCCGCGTGGCTCGCGGCTCCGGGCTGGATCGGGCCGTCGTCTCGTCGTTCGACGCAGGGGCCATCGAGACGGTCCGTGATGGCGAACCCGGCTGGCCGTGCTGGCTGAACGCGGAGGTCCTCGATCCCGACGCGATCGATCAGGCCCGTGACCTCGGGTGCGTCGCCGTGACCGCGCAGTGGCCGTCGATCGACGAACGAAGCGTGGCGTTGGCGCGCAGGGCCGGCCTCGAGGTCGTCGCCTGGACCGTCCGTCGCCGGTCGACATTTCGGCGTCTGGCGCGGCTCGGGGTGGCCGCTGTCTGTGTGGAGGGCGCGGCGCTCGATGGCGACCGGGCGCCCGACAAGCCTGGGGAGGTGCAGGGATGAGCGATCGAGCCGATGTCGTCGTCGTCGGCGCGGGCACGATCGGCGGCTGGGCCTCCGTCTTCGCGCGTGCCGAGGGGCTGGATCGCGTCGTCGTCCTCGACCGGGGCCTCGTGGGAATGGGCGCTTCGTCGCGGGCGGCGGGGATCGTCCGGGCGCAGGGCGGGACGCCGGCCACCGTCGCGCTCGGGCGCTGGACGATCGACTTCTATCGCGGCCAGCTCGGCGCGTACGGGACGGATTTGGGGTTCCGCGAGCTCGGCTATCTCATCCTCGCGGTGACCGAGGAGGACGAGCGGGCCGGACGCGACCGCGTCGCGATGCAGCGCGACGCGGGGCTCGACGTGCGCTGGCTTGACACCGATCAGGCAGTTGCCCTCGTCCCGACCCTCGCGCGATCGGGTCACCGTGGCGGGAGCTACCTCGCGACGGATGGTGCGATCGACCCGCCGCGCAACGTGCGGGCCTATTCGCTCGCCATGCAGGCGGCCGGTGTCGAGCTGCGCGAGCGGGTCACGTTCGAAGGCCTCCGGGTCGAGGACGGACGGGTCGTCGGCGTCGAGACATCCGCGGGACCGATCGAGACGTCCCGGGTGCTCCTGACCGGCGGGCCGTCGCTGCGCGGCGTCGGCCGGATCGCCGGCATCCGGATCCCGGCAGGCGCCGCGCGGCACACCGTCGCCGTGCTCGAGCGGCACGAGGCGTTCGAGGTGGAGCGGATGCCGATGGTGTTCGACATCGGCCAGGGCCTGTACTGGCGGCTCGAGGAGGGCGGTCTCCTGTTCGGCTGGTCCGACCCCGACGAGCAGCCGGGTGAGGCGCGATCGATCGACTGGGCGGCCTACGAGCGCTGGCGTGCACGGCTGGCGTCCTTCGTGCCGCTCACCCGCGAGCTCGGGCTTCGCCGGATCTGGTGCGCCACGATCGACTACACGCCCGACCACCTGCCGATCCTCGGTCCTGGGCTGACGCCGGCAGGGGACCGAATCGAGGGCGTGACGGTCGCCTCCGCCGGCGGGCACGGGATGATGTGGGGGCCGGGCGTCTCACGCGTGGCTGTGGATCTGGTCGTTCGTGGCAGGACGTCCCTTGTGGACGCCGCGGACCTCGGGCTCGACCGCTTCGACGAGCATGGCCGAAGCCGTGTCGCCGCCGACCCGATCGCCCTGCCGTTCCCGGTCAGCGCCGACGGGGACTGACCAGCGCCGTCAAGCTCCCGCGGAGGGCTTCAGGAGGTCCGGCGGCACGAGCCAGCGGAGCTCGCCAGCGCCGGGCCGGAGAGGGCGACCACTGTCGATCCGGGCGAGTGCGCCCTTGCGCATCGGGACGTTGCCGCCGCTGAGCGTCTCGACGAGCTCGGAGAAGTCCGGATCGTGCCCGACGAGCACGGGCCGAACGGGATTGCCGGCATCGGTCAGGATCGCCTCGAGCGCCGACACACCGACCCCGCCCCCGAGTCGCTCGTCGACGCGCACGGCCAGGCCAAGCGGTTCTGCCACGATCTCGGCGGTTCGTGCCGCGCGAACCTTTGGGGAGGTGATGATCGCGTCGGGCTCGAACCCGATGCCCGCGAGGAAGCGGCCCAGCCGATCGCTCTGCCGCTCGCCCTTCGGGGACAGTGGCCGCTGGTCGTCGGGGCCGTCCCATTCGGCCGGATCACCGGCGTGCGCATGGCGGAGCAGGTACAGCTGGATCGGGTCGCTCATCGGTGCGAGGTCCCGGGCCCTGCCGTCGTCGCGGCGTCTGCGTGTGCCCGTTGCGCGCGCGGGATGAACGTGCCGATGCGCTCCCCGAGCTGGATGAAGACCCGTCGGAAGACGGCCAGCCGCTCCTCCTCCGCTGCCTGTGGCCAGCGCCGGATCCTCGTACCCCCAGTGGAGCGACTCGTGCACGCCGGGGAAGACGGGACACGCCTGGCGCGCCTCGTCGCAGACCGTGATCACGTAGTCGAACGACTGGCCGAGATATTCCTGGACCGACTTCGAGCGAGCCCACGACGCGTCGATGCCGGCCTCCTCGAGGACCCGCACCGTCAGCGGGTTGATGCCCTTCGGCTCGGTGCCGGCGCTGTGGACCTCGAACGCCTCGCCTCCGCGAGTCCGGAGCAGCGCCTCTGCCATCACGCTCCGGGCCGAGTTGCCGGTGCACACGACGAGGACGCGAATCGATGTCACGGATTGAGGTCCTCCACCTCGCCGCTGGCGAGAAACACGACGTCCTCGGCGATGTTCGTGACGCGGTCGCCAATCCGCTCGAGGTAGTGCGCCGCGAGCATGATCCGGACCCCGCGCTCCACGTTGTCGGGGTCCTGGCGCATGAGCTCGATCACGTCGGCAAACGTCTTGTGGTACAGCGCGTCGATCTCGTCGTCACCCTTGGCCACGGCTCGCGCCTGGTGCTGGTCGATATCGACGAGCGCCCGCAGGATCCCGTGGATCAGCTCCGCGCCGAGCTCGCCCATCTTCGGGAGGTCGACGTACTGCTTGAGCGGCGGCTCGGGAGCCAGCTTGCGGACCTGCTTCGCGACCGACGCGGCGTGGTCGCCGATTCGCTCGAGCTCGTAGGTGACGTGATCGAGTGACAAAAGGAAGCGCAGGTCGCGCGCCACAGGCTGCTGCGTGGCGATGGTTCGGGCGATCTGCGAGGAGACCGAGCGCTGCGCCTCGTTGATCCTGCCGTCGCCCACGATGACGGCAAGCGCGGCCTCCGAGTCGTGGTTGACGAGTGCGGCCATCGCGGCCCGGATCGCGTCCTCGACGAGCGTCCCCATGCGCAGGACGTTCAGCTTGATCTCGCGCTGCTCGCGGTCGAGCGGCTCGCGTGCCGCGTGCGTCTCGTTGGCGGATGCCTCACCGGCGGCCACGAGCAGCTCGTCGAGCTCGTCCGCCAGGGCATCGCTGCCGATGCGCTCGTGTTCGGTCATGTTCGGCCTCCGTCTAGCCGAACCGGCCGGAGACATAGTCTTCGGTCAGCTGGTTCTTCGGATTGGTGAAGATGTCGATGGTCGGCGCCTGCTCGACGACATACCCGGCCCGGTCCTCGCCCATCGTCATGAACACGGTCGTCTCCGATGCCCGGGCGGCCTGCTGCATGTTGTGGGTGACGATCACGATCGTGTAGTCCTTCTTCAGCTCGGCCATCAGCTCCTCGATCTGGAGCGTCGAGCGCGGATCGAGGGCGGACGCTGGCTCGTCCATGAGGATGATCTCCGGCTCGACGGCGATCGTCCGCGCGATGCACAGCCGCTGCTGCTGCCCGCCGGAAAGCGCGAGCCCCGATTGCTTGAGCTTGTCCTTGACCTCGTTCCAGAGGGCCGCGCGGCGGAGGCTCTGCTCGACCAGCTCGTCGAGATTGCCCTTGTAGCCGTTGATCCGCGGCCCGAATGCGACGTTGTCGTAGATCGACTTCGGGAATGGGTTGGGCTTCTGGAAGACCATCCCGACCCGGCGACGAACCGCCACCGGATCCACCGACTTTGCGAAGAGATCCTGCCCGTCGAGCAGGATCCGCCCCTCGGAACGGTAGGACGGCACGAGGTCGTTCATCCGGTTGATCGTTCGCAGGAGGGTCGACTTGCCGCACCCGGACGGTCCGATGAGGGCCGTGATGTGCTGCTTTGCGACCTGGATGTTGACGTTGCGGACGGCGCGGAACGAGCCGTAGTAGCACGACACATCCTGCAGCTCGACGACGTACTCGTGCGCATGTGCCGGCGCCGCCGTTTCGCTGAGCCGGTCCCGCGTCGGGGCGAGGCGGATCGCCGGGCCTGCCACCTCGGTCGGGCGGCCGTCGCTGGGGGCCTCCGGGGGCCTGGACGTTCACGGTGGACTCCTCTACCACTGGATATGTCGCGAGAGCCGGGCTCGGACCACGAGGGCAAGCCCGTTGAGGATGAACATGAGGACCAGGATGACGATGATCGCGGCGGACGCGATCGAGGCGAAGTCCTCCTGCGGGCGCTTCGCCCAGTCGAAGATCTGCAGCGGCAGTACCGTGTAGGCGCCCTCGAACGGCGTCGGCAGGAAGGTCACGAAGCCGACCCCACCGATGATGAGCAGCGGCGCCGCCTCGCCGATCGCCCGTGCCATGGCCAGGATGATGCCGGTCATGATCCCGGGCGCGGCAGCCGGGAAGACCGATCCCCGAACCATCTGCCAGCGGGTCGCGCCAAGCGCGTACGCCCCCTCGCGCTGGGCGTTCGGCACGGCCTTGAGCGCCTCGATCGACGCGATGATCACGACCGGCAGGATGAGCAGCGTCAGCGTCAGTGCGGCCGCGATCACGGTCCGGCCGAGCTCCATGAGCTGGACGAAGACCGCCAACCCGAGCAGCCCATAGATGATCGACGGAACCCCGGCCAGGTTGCTGATGTTCGTCTGGAGCAGCCGGTTCAACCGGTTGTCCGGCGCGTACTCGACGAAGTAGATCGCGGCGGCCACGCCGATCGGAAAGGTGAGCAACCCGACGATCGCTCCGATCTCGAGTGACCCGACGAGCGCCGGCAGGACGCCCGCGCGCTCCGGTCGCCGCGACGGCACGCCGCTGAGGAACTGCGGATCGAGCCACGGCAGCCCTCGCGACAGGATGTCGACGAGCAGGAGCAGCAGGAACAGCAGCAGGATTCCGATGGCTGCCAGGCACAGGCCGTAGAACAGCGTGCCGTTGAGCTTGCGCCGTGCGATCGACGGATCGAAGGCGGCCGGGACGGTCCTCGTCGCCATCAGTACGCCGTCCGGTAGCGCCGGACGACCCAGCCGCTGATCAGGTTGAGCACGAGCGTCAGCACGAAGAGCATTGCGCCGACGGCGAACAACGACTTGAACTGGATCGAGCCCTGGGCCGTCTCCCCGATGGCGATCTGGGCGATGAACCCGGTCATCGTCTGGACGCTCTCGGTCGGGTTGAAGGTGAGCTGTGGCTTGTCGCCGACCGCGAGCGATACGGCCATCGTCTCGCCGATGGCCCGGCTCATCGCCAGGATGATCGACGCCATGATCCCGGAGATGGCCGCCGGCAGCACCACCTTGCGGATCACCTCGAACCTGGTCGCGCCCATGGCGTACGCGCCCTCGCGCATGCCCCGCGGCACGGCGCGCATGGCGTCCTCGGAGATCGACGCGATCAACGGCGTCACGAGCAGGCCCACCACGATCCCGCCGGAGAGTGCAGAGAAGGTCCCGATGTTCGACCTGCCCAGCAGTGGCTGGAGGACCTGCGGCGCGATCACGTTCACGGCGAAGAACCCGAACACGATCGTCGGGATGCCGGCGATCGTCTCCAGGACGGGCTTGACGATGCTGCGGACCCGTGGTGAGGCGTAGTCCGCGAGGAGGATCGCCGCCAGCAGACCGAGCGGGACCGCCACGAGCATCGCGATGCCGGCCACGAGGAGGGTTCCGGACACGAGCGGCAGGACGCCGAACGCGTATGGCCGGATGGCTGCCGACCAGCGCGTCCCGGTGAAGAAGTCGAGCGGGTTGACCTGCAGGAAGAACTCGAGCGTCTGCGTGGCCAGGACGACGATGATCCCGCCCGTCGTCAGCACGCCGAGCACTGCCGCGGCGAAGAGCAGGCCCTCGATGACGCGCTCCGAGGCCGGGCGTCGCCTCGTCAGGGAGATCGGGGTGGCTGACATGACTGCAGTCTCCTGGCCCGACCGAGCCTACTGGCGTTGGTCGGTGCCGACAACATGAGGAAGCACCGGCTCGATCCGAGCATCGAGCCGGTGCGGGAGGAGGGGGAGTGGCTAACGGAGATTGGTCACCCGCCGACGGCCGCGGTCCATTCGTCCTTCTCGGCCTCCAGGAGGTCGTCGGGGAGCGGGATGTAGCCGACTTCAGCGGAGAGCGAGTTGGTGTTCTCGAGGTAGAAGTCCACGAAGGCCTTCAGCTCGGGTCGCTCCTTCGCCTTGCCGACATCCGGGTAGATGAACAGCGGTCGGCTGAGCGGTGCGTATTCGTTGGTGTTGATCGTCTCCTCGGTCGGCTCGACGCAGCCCTCGCCGCCATCGACCCCGATCGCCTTGACCTTGTCCTCGTTCTCGACGTAGTAGGCGTATCCGAAGAACCCGATTGCGTTGACGTCGCCGGCGACGCCCGGTCACGAGCACGTTGTCGTCCTCGGAGGGAGTGGCGAACTGCGTGGCGGCGTCGACCTCGCCGTTGATCTCCTCGGTGAAGTAGTCGAACGTGCCGGAGTCGGCGCCCGGCATGAAGCGGTTGATCGGCTCAGCCGGGAAGTCCGCGCGCACGTCCTGCCACGTGAGGTCCTGCGGCGAGTCGGGACCGTAGATCAGTGCCAGCTCCTCGACGGTGAGGCACGTCGCGAACGTGTTCTCGGGGTTGACGACGACGGTCAGACCGTCGATTGCGACCTGGAGCTCGACGTACTCGACGCCATTCGACTCGCAGGCGACGCCCTCACCCTCGTCGTCGGCCTTGATCGGTCGGGATGCATCGTTGACGTCGGTCTCGCCCGTGCAGAACAGCTTGAAGCCGCCGCCGGTGCCGGAGAAGGCGGCCGAGACCTGCACGCCGGTGTTCGCGAGCTGGAACTCCTCGGCCACTGCCTCGGTGATCGGGTAGACGGTGCTCGAGCCGTCGATTGCGACGCTCCCGCCGAGCGTGGATGTCGGCGCTCCCGCGTCCGCACCCGTGCACGCGCCCAGGATGAACATCGTCGCAAGGGCGATGGCGGCGGCGCGCTTCGATGAACGTTGGCCCACGTTGGCTCCTCGTCTGTGTCGCGGTCAGGTGCCGCGGCTTGTTGCTGGTCCTCTTCTTGCCAATGTCATGCTCGAATCGGCGCATCAACGCCCGTTTGTGCCCGTGTTAAGGCTCGGTTAACGAGAGCGGGGACGCCGGGTTGCGCCGGTCGGTGGCAGACTTCGGTCGGTGGCTCGGGAGAGCAGCCCGGTCGAGACCCAGGATCGACCCAACCGACAGAGGAGGATCCGTGGCGAAATCGGCCAAGAAGTCGAGCGGCGCATCGGCGAAGGGCGTCGACAAGGCTGCCGCGAAGGCGCAGGCGCGCCTCGAGAAGCAGCTCGACAAGGCACGCGCCGACGAGGCGAAGCGATCGAGGCAGGCAGCCGATGCGTCGGCGACCGTGGCAAAGCTCACCGCGAGGCTCAGCGCGAGCCGGGCATCGAGCGGCGCGTCGACCGATGGATCCCAGACGCCCACGCCGGCGCTCGACGCCGCCGGGTTCGAGGCTCCGCCACCCGCACCGACTGAGACCACTCAGCAAGGCTCCGACTCCTGACCGAGTCGACGGCAGGCTCGATCGGGGCCAGCGTCGACCTCGGCTCGAACTCGGTCCATCTCGTGGTCGCCGAGATCGTCGACCACGTCCTGCGACCGCTGCAGGACGAGTCCGTCTTCCTGGGTCTCGGGAACGCCGTCCACGAGGGGGCGCCGCTGGGAGCTACAGGCCGCTCCGGGCTCGTCGCCGCGCTCGTCCGCTATGCCGGGAGCGCACGGGCCAAGGGCGCGCGCAACGTCACCTTCCTGGGCACGGAGCCGCTTCGGCGGGCGCCGGACGCGGCCCGGATCGTCGCCGAGGTCGAGGCCGCGACCGGCGCACCCCTCCATGTCCTGTCACACGAGGAGGAGGCCTGGCTCACGCTCATCGGCGTAACAGAGGGCCGCCCGGTCGACCGCGAGCTGCTGGTCGTCGACATCGGCGGCGGCAGCTCCGAGATGGCGTTCGTGGGTCCGGGCCGTCGGGCGGCAGCCTCGGGCCTCCGGCTTGGCTCGGCGCGACTGACGACCCGTCACGTCCGGCACGACCCGCCCGTGGCCTCCGAGCTCGATGCCATGCAGGATGCGGCGCGGGCGATTCTCGAGACCGCCGCGCCGATCCACCCGGAGGCGATCGTCGGGGTCGGCGGCACCGCGTCGAACCTGCTCAAGCTGCTGCCCGCCGCGCTGGAGGACATGACGCTGACGCGCGACCGGCTGGCCGCCATGCGCGAGGTTCTCGTGGGTGTGCCCGCGGCCGCGTTGACCGAGCGGTTCCTCGTCAACCCCGTTCGGGCGCGGCTGCTCGGTGCAGGCGTGGTGATCGTCGACGCCATGCTCGAGCGCTACGGACTCGAGACGATGACCGTCTCGAGGGCGAGCCTCAGGGAGGGTGCGATCCTCGCCGTGGCCCACGTCGGGCCGTGCTGGCGCGACCGGCTTCCCGAGATCGCGCACGGCTGGCGCGAGTAGGGGAGCGACCTCCGGGGATCTGCCCTAGAGACCGGCGACGACCCGACCCAGGGCGCGCCGGAAGCCCGCGCCGGCGACGCCGCGCCAGGGTGTCCCCACGGTTCGCCGCAGCCGCGCGACCTCGCGCTCCTGCCCGATGAGGTACCGCCCGATCGCCGCGCTCTCCAGCGAGCTCAGCTCGCCTGCGTGCTCCACGAGGAAGGTTCGAGCAAGACGGGCAGACACATCCGCGTCGTTCATCAGGCCGAGGTGGTCCTGCATCGCGGTGACCCGCGCGATCAGCGGCTCCACCTCGTCGCCCAGCGCCTCGCGCACGAACTCGAGCGTGTAGCGCAGCCATTTCCCGGCGATCCGGAGCTCGTGGAGGGTCTCGACGTCGGCCCAGCGCAGCACCGGCTCGTAGCCGCGCACGTGCTCGTAGGCGGACCAGGTTCGTGATGCCGTGGTGTCCCGGATCCGGTGCGGCACGACCGGCGCAACGGGCACGACGCCCGCGCCCTCGGTGCGCACGAAGTCGCGGTAGTCGTCGACCCAGCGACGGTAGCCGTCGGAATCGAGCTCGCGGATCAGCAGGACCCGCGCGTCGTCGCGATGGTGCCGCCAGCTCGCGAGGAGCGGTTCGAGGCCGCGCTGCTCCGCCACCGGCAGGTCGGCCCGGTACGGGTCGGCGGCCTCGAGGAGGACGTCAAGGTCGCGCACGCCGCCGAGCCGCGCGGCCACCTCGCGGAGGCCCGTCCGGTAGCGCTTCGTCCGCTTCGGCCGAAAGGAGGCGCCGAAGACGCGCCACGCCGCGCGCTGCCGCCGTGTCGCGACGCGCATCGCGTGGAGGTCGCGCGGATCGACGCCCGTCGCGTGCCCGCCTCGCGGGCCAGCATCCGGGCAAGGTGGAAGCGGAGGACCTTGCGGCCCGCCTCGGCGACGTGGTCGTCGGCGGCAACGCCGGGTGCCTTGCCGACGGAGCGGCAGCCCGCGTGTCGACCGGCGCATCCTCCGGCATCGCGGGACGCTCGTCCGCATCGTCGTCGGGGTCGGCTCGATGCGCGGTCCTGGGCCCCCGACACCGGGCGGCTCCCGTTGCCGTCTGCGGTCGGCCTGTCGCAAGTGCGGCCTGCGCCGCTTCGAACTTGGACGTCCCGGAGGGCTCGAGCGCCGTCCTCCGCGAAGACCGCCTGCCAGCCCGTCGAGCGCGCCCGTCGTCGCCCTCCATCACCTCGGCCTCGAGCTCGACGAAGCGGTCGACGACGCGATCGCCGGCCACGACGTCGACCTCGTCGAGGCTCAGCTCGACGCGCGTGTCCGCCGCCCGGAAGCTCTCGCTTGCGGCGGAGCTGGCGGATCGTGACGACCTCGACGAGCGGGCGTCGCCGGCAAGCTCGAGCACGAGCGATCGGGCGTCGGATGCCGGCCAGTCCGCGGGCGCCGCGTCCGGTCGGCCGGTCCCTCGAGCTCCTCCGCGGCTGACGGAGCCGCCGGCCGTCGGTCGCGGCGAGCGACTTGACCGACACGATCGTCGTCGTCGCCGGATCGCGCGGAGGCGGACGGCGAACCCGGCCCGCGCGAACGGCCCGTCGGCCGTGTCGACATAGCGGTCCTCGAGCTGCGGTCGAGCGCGGCCGCGATCGGCGCCGTGAACGGCCCGATCGCCGTCGGCGGTGAGGTAGCGCTCGGCCGCGGCCGGGTCGAGGACGCGGTACTTCAGCTCGACCTCGACCGGGCGGGCCGCCGCCGGATCGGTCATGCGCGCGGATCCAGCGAGCCTGCGCCGGCGCCTGCGGTCGTCGCGGGCCGGCGCGCCTGCTGCGCGATCTGAGCGCCTGCTCCTTGAGCGACCTCGAAGGTGTCGATCGTGCCGGGCCGGCCCGTCGATGTCCTCGGTCCGGACGCCACGACGCCGTCGGGCAGGAGCTGCCAGGAGCGCCGGTCGTCCGCGAGCATGAGGTCGATGATCTCGGCGAGCCGTGCCGCGCCTCGGGGTCCTCGACCGGGACGACGGCCTCGACCCGCCGGTCGAGGTTGCGGTCCATCAGGTCGGCCGAGCCGATGTACCACTCGCGCGTCGCCGCCGTTCTCGAAGCCCCAGATCCGCGAGTGCTCGAGGAACTCGCCGACGATCGAGCGGACCCGGATGTTGTCCGAGACGCCCGGGATGCCGGGCTGGAGCGAGCAGCGCGCCGCGGATGATGAGGTCGATGTCGGACGCCGGCCTGCGAGGCGCGGTAGAGCGCCTCGATCGACGGCCACGTCGACGAGCGCGTTGAGCTTCAGGACGATCCGCGCGTCGCGACCGGCCCGGGCATGCGCCATCTCGCGCTCGACGAGCTGGAGGAAGCCGCGAGCGCAGGCTGTGCGGCGCGACGAGCAGGCGCCGGAACGTCCGCTGGCGCGACAGGCCGGTCAGCACGTTGAACAGGTCCGTCACGTCGGCGCCGATCTCCGGCCGGGCCGTGAGCAGCCCGAGGTCGACGTACAGGCGCGCCGTCCGGGGTTGTAGTTGCCGGTCCCGATGTGCACGTAGCGGCGCAGCCCCGAGCCCTCGCGGCGGACGACGAGCGCGGTCTTGCAGTGCGTCTTGAGCCCGACCAGCCCGTAGACGACGTGGGCGCCGGCCTGCTCGAGCTTGCGGGCCCAGACGATGTTCGCCTCCTCGTCGAAGCGGGCCTTGATCTCGACCAGGACGACGACCTGCTTGCCGCGCTCCGCGGCGCGGATGAGCGCCTGCACGATCGGCGAGTCGCCCGAGGTGCGGTAGAGCGTCTGCTTGATCGTCAGGACGTCGGGGTCGTCGGCCGCCTGCGCGATGAACCGCTCGACCGACGCGGCGAACGACTCGTACGGGTGGTGGACGAGGATGTCGCCGGCCCGGATCGCGGCGAAGACGTCGGCCGGCTCGTCCTCGTCGGGCGGCATCAGCCGCGGCGGCGTGACCGGCGTCCATGGCTGGACCTTGAGGTCCGGGCGGTCGAGGTCGGCGAGCTGTCCGAGGCCCGTCAGGTCGAGCATGCCGCTGATCTCGTAGCGTCGTCCGCTCGCGCAGGCCGAGACCGCGCTGCAGCAGGATCTGGCGCGTCGCCGGCCGGCATGGAGCGCTCGACCTCGAGCCGGACGGCCTCGCCGAACCGGCGACGCCGAAGCTCCTCCTCGATCGCCATGAGCAGGTCGTCGGCCTCGTCCTCCTCGATCGCGAGGTCGGCGTTGCGGGTGACGCGGAACAGGTGGTGCTCGAGGATCTCCATCCCCGAGAACAGCGCATCGAGGTTGGCCTCGATGACCTGGTCGATCGGGACGAAGCGGGCCGGCTCGACCTCGAGCAGGCGGGGCAGGATCTGGGGCACCTTCACCCGCGCGAACCCGCGCTCGCCGGTCTCCGGGTCGCGCAGGCCGACCGCGATCGACAGGCTCAGCGTCGAGATGTACGGGAACGGGTGACCGGGATCCACCGCGAGCGGCGTGAGGACCGGGAAGATCTCGTCGAGGAACCGCTGGCGGAGCGTCTCGTGGTGCTCGGGGATCGCCGCGGTAGTCGACGATCTCGATGCCCTCGGCGGCGAGCGCCGGCCGCGCACGTCGACGCAGATCGCGCGAATGGTCCGCGGAGAGCTCCAGCACCCGCGTCGCGGATTGCGGCGAGCTGCTCTTCGGCGGTCCGCCCGTCGGGCGCACGTGCCGCCCGGCCGGCCTGGACCTGCTGGCGCAAGACCGGCGACCCGGACCTGGAAGAACTCGTCGAGGTTGCTCGCGAAGATCGTCAGGAACTTGACCCGCTCGAGGAGCGGGTTGCGGGCGTCACGCGCCTCGTGCAGGACACGCGCGTTGAACTCGAGCCAGGACAGCTCGCGGTTGATGTAGGGGAGCGGCGCGGCGACCGGGGCGGGCCGTCGTGCCCGCGCGGCCGGGGCCGGGGTGCGCGCGCCGGGCTGGATGGCAGCCACGGGTCAGGCGTCCGCGCGGGAGCGGCGCTGCGCGGTCACGCGTGCTCTCCGTGACGGCTCATGACGGACGGCGCGGGCGGCTCGGACGCCCGAGCAGCGGTGCATGCGGGACACGGGCAGCGGCTTCGCAGCAGGGCAAACGTGTAGTACCCGGTGCGGTGGCCGTCGGCCCAGCTCGGGCACAGGGCATAGTTGCCGACGAGCTGGACGGTGACGAGCCGCGTCTGGTCGGGCGTGAGCGAGGGCGCCGAGTCGAGCCAGCCGGGCATGCCGGCCTCGCCGCGACAGTACGCACAGGGGCAGAGCCAGCGGAGCGCGACCGCGTCGAAGGTCGACTGGTGGCCGTCGGCCCAGTCGAGCGTCAGCGTGCCGGCACCACGGTCGGCGTAAATCCCGGTCGGGACCGTGCTCGGGCTGCCGGCGGCACTCGACATCGTCATGGGCCCATTGTCGCACGCTGACTGCCCCGGTCCGTCCGGACGGCTCCGCGAGGCATCCGCGATGATGGCCGCCATGCCAGCCGGCGCGAAGCCCAGCTCCCTCCTCGTGCGCGACGCGCATGTCCTCGCGGCCGACCTCGTGGCGGAGCACCTTGCGGTGGACCCCGCGACGGGTCTCTCCCCAGTGGAGGCGACAGCGCGCGCGGCCGCCGCGGGACCGAACGCGCTCGCGCCGCGCCGGCGCGAGGGGATCGGCCGGATGGTCCTCGAGGCGGCCACGGAGCCGTTCGTCCTGCTGCTCCTCGCCGCGGGGATCGGCGCAATGCTGCTCGGCGAGACGCGCGACGGGCTCCTCGTCCTGCTCGGCCTGGTCCCAATTGTCGGGGCGGACGTCGTGACCGAGTTTCGGGGCGAACGGGCGCTCGAGGCGCTCCGCGACGCAAGCGCTCCGATGGCCCGCGTTCGCCGTGGCGGAACGGTCAGCCAGGTCGTGGCCGCGAGCCTCGTGCCCGGCGACCTGGTGCTCCTGTCAGGTGGAGACATCGTGCCCGCCGACCTGCGACTCATCCGGGTCGATCGGCTCCAGCTCGACCGCAGCGTCCTGACCGGCAAATCCCTGCCCGAGCCCGGGCGAGTGGAGCCCGACTCGTGGGACAGCGCCCTCGCCGATCGGCGCTCGATCGCCTTCAGCGGCACGAGCGTCGTTGCCGGCCGCGGGGACGGGATCGTCGTCGCGACCGGCAAGGCCACCGAGCTCGGCCGGATCGCGGGTGGCCTCGGCGATCGAGGCCGCCGCCGCTCGCCGCTCCAGCTCGAGCTCGACCGGCTCGTGCGTATCCTGCTCGTCGTTGCCGTCGCGCTCATCGCGGTCGTCACGACGCTCGGCTTCGTGCGCGGTCGGGACGCAGGCGAGAACCTTTTGGCCGGCATCTCGGCGGCGATCGCCGCCATCCCCGAGGAGCCGCCGATCCTGCTCGCGGTCGTCCTCGGGCTGGGCGCGTTCCGGCTCCTCAAGCGAGGCGTCCTCGTCCGCCGCCTCAACGCGCAGGAATCGCTCGGGGCGATCGACCTGATCGTCACCGACAAGACCGGCACGCTGACGAAGAACCGCCTGGACGTCGCATCCATTCGAACACCCGCGGGACCGGTCCAGGATCCCGCCGCTCGTCGCGCGATCCTCGACGATGCGTTGCGCGCCGAGGAGGATGCCTGGGCGGCAACGGCCGGCGCGCCACCCGGCTCGTTCAGCCGCGCGATCGGCCGTGCGCTCGAGTCGGTGGGTGGCTCGACGGCCCTTGACCCGGCGGACCTCCTCCAGGCGGAGCCCGTGACCGATTCGCGGTCGTACGCCATGACGCGGTCACAGCGCGATGGGCTCGTGGAGACCCTGGCCATCGGGGCGCCCGAGGCCGTGCTGGACCTCGTGGGCGCCAACCGAAGCACGCGCACGGCGTGGGAGGTGCTCGTCGAAGGGGCGGCCGCGACCGGGGAGCGGACCGTTGCCCTGGCCGGCCGCCGCGACGACGAGCCGTGGACGCTGCGGGCGCTGATCGGGTTCGCCGATCCGCTCCGCGACGGCATTCGCGAGGCCCTCGGGACGGCGCGCGCCGCCGGGATCCAGACGATCGTGGTCACCGGCGACCACCCCTTGACCGCGTCGGCGATCGCGGCCCAGGCCGGGCTCGACCGCGACCACATCGTGTTGGGCCGCACGCTCGGGGGCTGGGACGACGCTCGACTTGCCGAGGAGCTCGGCCGCATGCAGGTCGTCGCCCGATCCACCCCGGAGGACAAGGACCGGCTCGTCCGGATCGCGCGGCTCTCGGGTCGGACCGTGGCGGTCACCGGGGACGGCGTGAATGACGCCCCCGCACTCAACCGGGCGGACGTGGCCGTGGCGATGGGCTCGGGCACGGCCGTCGCGCGCGAGGCCGCCGACCTGGTCCTCGGTGACGACTCCTTCGCAACGCTCATGTTCGGGCTGCGCGAGGGCCGGCGGATCGTCGACAACGTCCAGAAGGGGCTCGTCTTCCTCGTCTCGACCCACGTCGCGCTGCTCGGCTTCATCCTCATCGCGACGCTGTACGGCTTCGGACAGCCGCTCCTGCCGATCCAGATCCTGTGGCTCGAGCTGTTCATCGACGTGTCCACGTCGGTCGCGTTCGAGCGCGAGCCGGCCGAGCCCGACCTGATGCGCCGGCCGCCACGGGTGCGCGGTGCAGCGCTCCTCTCGAACGAGCTGCTCGCGCGGATCGGCGTGGCGGGCGGGTTCAGCGCGGTCGCCGCGCTTGCGATCATGGTCAATGACGGTGGTGATCCGGACCACGCACGCTGGCTGGCGTTCACGGCGCTCGTCGCCGGACAGGTCGTGCGTGCCTACGCAAACCGGAGCCTCCACGTGCCGATCCACCGCCTCGACCGGAACACCTTCCTGCTCGCGGCCTGCGTGCTCGTCCTCGTGATCCAGGTGCTGATCCCGCACATCCCGCCACTCGCGGACGCGTTCCGCGCCACGCCGCTCGACGTCGGGGAGTGGCTGCTGGTCGCGGTCGTCGCGCTCGCGCCGGCCGTGCTGGCCGAGGTCGTCCGCACCGCCCGCATCGCGCGTCTGGGTCGCGTAGGCCGGACGATCGGGTAGGTCGGTTCGCGTCGGACCGCCGGTATGCTGCCCTGAGTGAGTCTCGAGATCGACCACGTCACCAAGCGGTTCGGCCGCGTGACGGCGCTCAACGGCATGCATTTCAGCGTGCCGCGCGGCGCCGTCTTCGGCTTCCTCGGGGCCAACGGCGCGGGCAAGACGACGACGATGCGGATCTGCCTCGGGATCCTCGAGGCGGACGAGGGCGAGGTCCCTGGAACGGCATCCCGAGCGGTGACTTGCCGCGCGCGACGTGGGGCTATCTCCCCGAGGAGCGCGGTCTCTACGCGCGGCTGCCGATCCTCGAGCAGCTCGTCTATTTCGCCACGCTCTACGGCGATCCCGTCGATCGCGCCCGACGGGACGCGCTCCACTGGCTGACGCGCTTCCGCATCCCCGAGTACGCGACACGCCGCGCCGAGGAGCTGTCGAAGGGCAACCAGCAGAAGGTCCAGTTCATCGCCGCGATCCTGCACGAGCCGGACGTGCTGCTCATGGACGAGCCGTTCACCGGGCTCGATCCGGTCAACCTCGCGCTGCTCAGCGAGGCGTTCCTCGAGCTGCGCGATGCCGGGCGCACCGTCGTCTTCTCGACGCACCAGATGGAGCTCGCGGAGGCCATGTGCGAGTCGGTGGCGATCATGGATCGCGGGCGGGTGATCGCCGGCGGGACGATCCGCGAGCTGAAACGGGCCTGCCGGCCGGCGGCTGGTGCGGATCGGCGTCGGTGGGACGGATGGCCTCGGCTGGCTCGACGGCCTCACCGGCGTCGAGGTCACGCAACGCGGCGTCGATCGGACCGAGGTGGAGCTGACGAATGGGCTCGAGCCGGACGCGATCCTCGCCGCCGCCGTGTCCCGCGGCGTCACGGTGACCCATTTCGAGCTTGCCGAGCCCTCGCTCGAGGCGCTCTTCATCGAGCACGTGGGTCGTCCGGCCGATGACGGCGAACGGACGCTGGCCGGCTGATGGCCCGTCGCGACCCGCTCCTCCCCAACGCCCTGATCGTGGCCCGCCGCGAGTACCGCGACCGGGTCAGGAGCAAGCTGTATCTCGCCTCGACCGTGATCCTGGCCGCCCTGGCGCTCGGCGTGACGCTGACCCCGATCGCGCTGCGCTACCTCGATCGCCAGACGGTCACCACGATGGTCGTGGTCTCGAGCGATGCCGACCTCGCGGGTCGCACCGTCCAGGTGGCCGACTCACTGCTCAATGCCGTCCCGCAAGGGGCGGATCCGAACACGTGGAAGAAGCCATTCCGCTTCCGCACCGTCTCCGACCGGGCGTCGGCCGAACAGGATCTCGCCCGGGGCGAGGTCGGTGGCGTCCTCCTCGTCGAGCGGCGTGAGAGCGGCCAGATCCACCTCGTGTTCCGCACGCCGGGCATCGCCGATGCCGTGCGAGCGCAGCTGCTCGGGTTTGCCGGGATCGGCGTCGCCGTGCTCGACTGGACGGCGAACCTGCCCGACGACGCCCAGCTCGAGGCTTTCCAGCCACCCGCCTTCGAGCTGGAATCGACCACGGCGGCCGTCTCGGACGGCCGGCCCGTGAGTCAGACCGAGATCGCGAGCCGCAGCTTCCTCGGGACCGTGTTCATCGTGCTGATGTTCATCTCGATCCTCATCTACGGCATGTGGGTCGCAACCGGCGTCGCGGCCGAGAAGAGCAGCAGGGTCATGGAGCTCATGATCAGCGCGGCCTCCCCACGGCAGCTGATCATCGGCAAGGTGCTGGGCATCGGTGGCGCGGGCCTGACCCAGTACGTCGCCATCGCGATCCCGGCGCTCGTCGTCCTGACCTTGCAGGACCGAATTGCGCTCGCCGTCCTCGGGCCCGGCGGCGCGGCAGGCGCACCTATTGCGGGTCTCACGCTTGGCCTGCTGGCCAGCTACGGCACGCTGTTCCTGCTCGGGTTCACGCTGTACGCGTTCGTGTATGCCGCGGTCGGATCCTTCGTGAGCCGTCCCGACGATCTCCAGACGCTGTCGCTGCCGCTCAGCCTGCTCGCAATGGGCGGCTATCTCGCGTCTCTCCCGATCCTGCTGAGCGGCGGGGCCGGTGGCGGTCTCTCGACCCTCGCCTCGTTCGTGCCGCCCTTCAGCCCGTTTGCGATGCTCGCGCGGCTCATGGTCGGCCGCGTCCAGCCGTGGGAGCTGGTCGTGTCCCTTGCGCTGCTGGTCCTCGCGATCGTGGTCGTGATGGTGGCCGCGATCCGGATCTACTCCGCGGGGGTGCTGCTGTACGGGCAGCGACCGGGGCTCCGTTCGTTCATCGCCGCGGCACGCCGCGCGCGCTGAGGGCCGCGACCCTCGCCCCGCTTACTCGCCGAGGTCGAGTGGCAGGCGCTCGATGAGTGCCAGGACAGGCGCCGCCGGTCGCATCCCGGGATCGAGGGGGTCGCCCGTTTCGCTGACAGCCGCCGGGTCCGAACCGCCGGTGCGAGCGGGGATGAACCGCCACAGCCGGCTGCGGACCCCCGCGAGGTACGGGCTGGTTCGCTGGCGTGCCAGGACGCCGGCAATCCCCTGGGCAACGGCCGCGTCCCACAACGCCCGACCTTCAGTTGCGATGGCGGGCACCGCCACGACCTCGTCCCCAGGCCGCAGGACGCGCCGCAGCGCGACATGCCGCCGCACGAGCGGCTGGTTCAGCAGTGACCGCCCGTCGAGGTGGAGCAGGTCGAACGCCAGGAATGCCGCGCTCCGGCCGGACCCGCCCTGCAGCCGTGCCTCGAGCGCCGCCGCGTCCGCTCGGCCGGCCGCGTCGACCACGACCAGCTCGCCGTCGAGGATCGCGGAGCGCGCATCGACCCGAACGGCGAGGCCGGCAAGCTCCGACAGGCCTGCGGTGAGGTCGTTCCCCGCCTCGTCCTCGATGCGCACGGCCCCGAGACCCGGGGCATCGGCCGGCCCAAGGTAGACCAGGGCCCGCATCCCGCCCCACCACGGCTGGAACAGGTGGTCCGTGGAGTCGAAAGGATCCGGCAGGGGCCGCGCGAGCATCGGTCGCAGGGCCGGCAGCCCCGGCAGGACCGGCCGCTCCGGTTCGAGCCGCAGCGAGAGCTGATCGGACATGGTCGATCGATGGTAGACCCGCGTGGCCGTACACTGCGCCTCATCCCACCGCGCTCCCCGCACACGAGGCTGCCGTGCCCCGATCACCCCGTCCGGACGACCTGTACCGCCTGCGCATCCCGACCGACCCACGGCTCTCGCCCGATGGCCGATTCGTCGTCGTGACGCTCCAGACGGTCGCGCCAGGCCACGATGGGTACCGGACGGCGCTCTGGTCGGTCCCGACGGACGGGCGGGACGCGCGGCAGCTGACGCTCGGGGCGCGGCACGACCACCATCCCAGGTTCGCGCCTGACGGCCGGCGGCTCGCCTTCCTGTCTGACCGCCGGACGCTGGTCGAGGAGGAGCCCGATCGCGCACGGGAACTCGCGACGAGCGACGAGGACTCCACCCAGGTGTACGTGCTCCCGCTCGAGGGCGGCGAGGCGCAGCGGCTCACAGACCTCCCCCGCGGCGTGGAGGGCTTCGCGTGGGCGCCGGACGGCCGCAGCCTCGTCGTGACCACGTCGTCCCGTGGTGCGACCCGTGGAGAGGACGCGCGCCGGCGCGGGATCGACCTCGATCGTCCGTCGAGCAGCCCGCCCGAGTCCGACGTGCATTTCATCGACCGCCTCGACTACATGCACAACGGCACGGGATTCACCTACCACGCCCGACCGCACCTGTGGGTCGTGGACGCCACGTCAGGGCACGCCCGGCGCCTGACCGATGGCCCCGTTCCGGACGAATCGGCCGCCTGGTCGCCCGACGGTGGACGCATCGCATTTGCCAGCAACCGTCGCCGCGACCACGACCTGATCGAGCGGAGCGACATCTGGGTCGTCGACCCCTCGACCGGCGCCCTGACGGCAATCACGGCGGGTCCGTCCTCCGTCTTCCACACGCCAACCTGGCTGCCGGACGGTCGCACGCTGGCTGTGCTCGGCCACCGGCTGCCGGCCGCGTCGGCGAGCCGCAACGACGTCTGGCTCTTCGCGGCAGACGGCTCCGACGCGCATCCGGATGGTGGCCGCAACCTGTCCGCGACGCATGACCTGATGCCCGGGGCGAGCCTCATCGGCGACATCACCCAGGGAGAGCCGGCCCGCCTTGCCGTCAGCCCGGACGGCGCCTGGATCCTGTTCACGGCGCCCATTCGGGGCTCGTACGAGCTGTGGCGGATCGCCATCGAGGATGGGCGCGTCGAGCGGCTGACGGAGGGCCGCCACTACCTCTCGTCATTCGATATCGGCGTTGCCGGCCGGGCAGCCGGCCAGGTCGCCTGGGTCGAGTCGTCCCCAACGGAGCCGCCCGACCTGTGGCTGCTCGAGCGCGTGGACGGACGGCCTCGACGACTGACGACGTTCAACGCCGATGTCCTCGACGGGGTCGAGCTGCGGGAGCCGCAGGAGCACTGGCACGAGGTCGATGGGCGGCCGATCCAGGGCTGGCTGATCCCGGGCGGACCCGGCCCGCGCCCGCTCGTCCTCGAGATCCACGGTGGACCGCACACGCTCTACGGCTCGGCGCCGGTCTGGGAGTTCCAGCTCCTCGCCGCAGCCGGGATCTCGGTCTACTTCTGCAATCCGCGCGGCTCCGAGGGCTATGGCGAGGCGTTCAACCGCGCCAACCATCGCGACTGGGGTCCCGGGCCGATGCGCGACGTCCTCGCCGGGGTCGACGCGCTCGTCGCCGAGGGCCTCGCGGACCCGGACCGCCTCGGCGTGACCGGCGGCTCCTACGGCGGCTACCTCACGAACTGGATCGTGGCCCACGACCAGCGCTTCCGTGCCGCGATGACCTGCCGCAGCGTGGCCGACATGACGATGCTCAACCTGACCGGCGACATCAGCGGGCTCGAGTGGGCGCGCCTGGAGTTCGACGTCACGCCCTTCGAGGACCCGGCCTACTACTGGGAGATCTCGCCGGTCTCGCACGCGGCGGACATCCGGACACCGCTCCTCATCCAGCACGCCGAGCGCGACATCCGGACGACGATCGGGCAGGCCGAGGCACTCTTCACCGCCCTGCGGTCGCTGCGCCGGCCCGTTCGCCTGATGCGGGTCCCCGAGGAGACCCACGAGCTCACCCGGTCGGGCACGCCATTCCGCCGGGTCGAGAATCTGGCGGTCGTGCTGGGCTGGTTCGACGCACTTCCTCGTCCAGGGCAGGAAGGGCCTCCCACCCGTCCCGCGGATCCGCGGCGGCCGCTGACCGGTGGAGGACGGCTCGCTGGCAGGAGCTCGCTGGCAGGTCCGCTTTCACCAGGGGACGCCCGCGGACGAGCCGGGCTGATCCAGCCGGATCGCGGTGTATCCTCACCGTCCCATGGTCACCACCCACCGTTCCGACAGCCCCGCCCGCGAGCATGCCAATGAGCTGATTCGCGCGTGGGACGCGCGCCCGGGACCACTCGGCAGCCTGCTCGGCCGCGTCACGTCCGTGGACCAGGTCGGGGTCGAGGAGCGGGTCGACGCGCTGAAGAAGCGGTCGATCAAGAAGGCCTCGAAGCTGTGGGCGCTCGAGCTCGCGATCCGGATGATGGATCTCACGACCCTCGAGGGAAAGGACACGCCGGGCAAGGTTCGCGCGCTGTGCGCGAAGGGGATGCGTCCGAAGCCGGGCGACGCGGCGATCCCGTCGGTCGCCGCGATCTGCGTCTACCCCGCGCTCGTCGCCGAGGCAAAGGATGCGCTGCGGGGCTCGACCGTGAAGGTCGCGAGCGTGGCCACGGGCTTCCCGTCGGGCCAGACCTTCCGCGAGATCAAGATGCCGAGACCCGCCAGGCGGTCGAAGCCGGCGCCGACGAGATCGACATGGTCATCGATCGTGGCGCGTTCCTCTCCGGCGACTACCGGACCGTGTTCGACGAGATCGTCGAGATCAAGGAGGCGTGCGGCGAGGCGCACCTCAAGGTCATCCTCGAGACGGGCGAGCTCGAGACGTACGACAACGTTCGCCGGGCGAGCGTGCTGGCGATGGCCGCCGGCGCGGACTTCATCAAGACCTCGACCGGCAAGGTGACGCCGGCAGCCACGCTCCCCGTGACCCTCGTGATGCTCGAGGCGATCCGCGATTTCGAGAAGGCAGACGGGTCGGCAGGTCGGCATGAAGCCGGCCGGCGGGATCAGGACCGCGAAGGAAGCCATCCAGTACCTCGTCGTGCTGTACGAGACCCTCGGCCCGCGCTGGATGACGTCCGGACTGGTTCCGGTTCGGCGCATCGAGCCTGCTCAACGACGTCCTGATGCAGATCGAGTTCCAGCGCAGCGGGCGCTACCAGGACCCCGACGACTTCACCCTCGACTGACTCGAGCACCCGCTCGTGATCGAGACCCGCCGCTTCGACGACGCGAATGCGTTCCTCGACGTCGCCGGCCCCTTCCTCGAGGCGCGCGAGCCCGAGCACATGCTCACCCTCGGCAGCATGGCCACGCTCCGCATGCTGGGTGGGCGGGCGACCACGGGCGGCCTGGTTGTCGCGCTCGAGGGCGGCCACGTCGTCGCAACCGCAACCTGGACAGGACCGTGGGAGGTGGTGCTGTCCGAGGTCGATGACGCTCGGGCGATCCCCGCGCTCGTCGATGCGCTCGGCGCCGACACATTGCCGGGCGTCCACGCCCCCGTGGAGCACGCGGAGGCATTCGTCGCCGCGTGGCGCGATCGGACAGGCGGCTCGGCGCGACACATCCTGCGCGAGCGGATCCACGCCCTCGAGCACGTCACCCCACCGGCCGGCGTCCCCGGATCGCTGCGCCGGACGCGCACGGGGGACCACGGGCTGCTCGTCGAGTGGATGACTGCCTTCGATGTGGAATCCTTCGGGGCCGAAGCCGGGCGCCGGGACATGCGCACGCTCGCGGACGAGCTCATCGCGGCGCCGCACCGGAGCGGGTTCATCTGGGACGACGATGGAGCTGTCTCCACCGCGTCGACGACCGGGGAGACACCGAACGGGATCCGAGTCGGCGGGGTCTACACGCCACGAGAGCGACGCGGCCGCGGCTACGCCAGCGCATGCGTCGCGGCCGTGAGCCAGCGCGAGCTCGAGCTCGGCCGCCGCTGGTGCTTCCTCTTCACGGACATCGCCAACCCGACCTCGAACGCCATCTACGGGCGCCTCGGATATCGGCCGGTCCGTGACGTCGACATCTGGCGTTTCGGTTCGGCGCCGACGCAGGTCAGGGAGCCGGTGGTCATGACCGATGGCGTCACGCCTGACTGACGAGCAGATTCTCATCGGCGGCATGGATCCCCGCTGGGCGCCAGTCCGAGTCGGTGAGACTGTTCGGCGGCCCGCGGGTTCCGGCAATCCCGGCGTGACCGCGCTGCTCCGGCACCTGGAGGCGGTGGGTTTCGAGGGCGCCCCACGCCACCTTGGGTGGGACAGTGCGGGGAGGGAGGTCCTCACCTGGATCCCGGGCGACGTGCCGCTGCCGCCATACCCGGGCTGGGCGATGACGGAGCGAGCCCTCGCGGATCTTGGTGTGTTGATCCGCCGCTTCCACGACGCGACCTCGTCCTTCGTGGCGCCGGCCGACGCCATGTGGGCAACCGACTGGGCCGATCCGACGCGCAGCTACGGTGGCGGGACGCAGGGCGAGCCAGGGCGTCCTTCTGCGCAGAGACCCGTCGTGGTCTGCCACAACGATCTCTATCCCGAGAATGTCGTCTTCCGTGAGGGTCGGGTCGTGGCGTTCATCGATTTTGCGATGGCAGCCCCGGGCCGGCCGCTGTGGGATCTGGCGATCGCGGCAGAGCTGTGGTGCCCACTCGGCGATCCGACCTGGCGCGACGAACCCGCGATGATGCTCGACGCCGTCGACCGATTTCGGATCCTGTGCCGCGCGTATGCGCTCGAGCCGGAGCGGGCCGACGAGCTCCTGGACGTGATCGGCGAGGAGCGCGCCCACGCCCGGGCCAACATCCGGGCGGAGATTGCCGCAGAGAACGACTCGTGGGTCCGGAACTGGGCGACGGCCGGAGGCGATGCGCGCGCCGCTGCGGACGATGCGTGGCTCGTCGCGCACCGGGGCGCCCTGGTTCGGGCCGCTCAAGGGTGACCCCGGCGATGACGGACTCGCGGCAACGCGCGGCGCCTGCCGTCCCAGCGCACGGCCGCGCAACCTTTACGTAAACGTCAAGGTTTGGTATCATCGCGGGGTGCCCCGACCTACCACCGAACCGGCCACCGAGCCCAGCGCGACAACCGAGCCCGCCCCGGCTGACCGCCTCCTTCGCATCCAGGAGATCGCCGAGGAGGTCGGCACGACGACGCGCGCAATTCGCTACTACGAGGAGGTCGGCCTGCTCGAGCCGGCCGCCCGCTCGGAGGGCGCGTACCGGCTGTACGACGCGTCGGACGTCGAGCGGCTCCGGTTCATCCGCGGCCTTCGCGACGATGCCGGCTTCTCGCTGGCCCAGATCCGCCAGCTCCTCGAGGACGACGCGGTCCGTGAGCGGAACCGCCAGCGGCTGCGGGAGACGGACGACCCCGGGGAGCGTCGCGCGCTGCTGCGGGATGCCCTCGAACGCGTCGAGCGCCAGATCGCCACGTTGCGCGAGAAGGCGGACCGACTCGCGTCGATGATCGACGACGCCGAGGCGCGCCGAACGCACCTGACCGGCCACCTATCGAAACTGGACGGGTCGAAGCGATGAGCCTCGGCGACCGCAAGGCCGTGCGCGCCTTCCGCCACCATAACTACCGGCTCTTCTTCGGCGGGCAGCTCGTGTCCCTGGTCGGCACCTGGGTCCAGCAGGTCGCGCAGGCGTGGCTCGTCCTGCTCCTCACCGGCGATCCCTTCTGGCTCGGCGTGGTGGCCGCGGCGCAATTCGTGCCCGTGCTGTTCCTCGGGCTGTTCGGCGGGATCCTGGCCGACGTGCTGCCCAAACGGCAGACCCTGATCGCCGTCCAGGTCGTGATGATGCTGCTGGCGATCACCCTCGCTGTCCTCACGATCACGGGCGTCGTCGAGGTCTGGATGATCGTGCTGCTCGCCCTGCTGCTCGGCTGTGCCAACGCGGTCGACATGCCAGTGCGGCAGGCGTTCGTCGTCGAGATCGTCGGGCGCGGCGACATCGGCAACGCGATCGTGCTCAACTCGGCGATGTTCAACGGCGCTCGCGTGGTCGGACCCGCCATCGCCGGGCTGACGATCGGCGCCTTTGGCCCCGCCACGGCGTTCGCCATCAACGCCGTCAGCTACGTGGGGGTGCTCGCCGGCCTCGCCGCGATGCGCGACAGCGAGCTGCGGACACCGATCGGGGCCGCCCGCCCGCAGAACCGCGCCGAGGTGACCGCGCAGCTGCGCGAGGGCATCGACTACGTGCGTCGCACGCCGGTCGTCCTGCTCGCGATCGTCGTCCTGGGCCTCGTCGCCACCTTTGGCATGAACTTTCAGGTCGCCATTCCCGTGCTTGCCCGGGACTTGCTGCTCTCGGATGCCTCGGGCTTCGGCTTTCTGATGGCAGCCTCCGGGTTCGGCTCGCTCCTGGCGGCGCTGTGGCTTGCCGTGGCGGGCGGTCCGCCGCGCCCGGGCCGCCTCATCGGGGGCGCCCTGCTGCTCGGGATCGGCGAGGTGATCCTGGCCGTGTCGAACCTGTTCCCGGTCTCGCTGCTGTTGATGGTCGCGATCGGGGCCGGCGGCATCACGATGGCCGCCACCGCGAACACGCTGATCCAGCTCAACGTCCCCGACGTGCTTCGTGGCCGCGTGATGAGCGTGTTCACGACCGTGTTCGCGGGCTCCTCGCCGCTCGGCGGGCTGTTCATCGGCAGCGTGGCGTCAACCGCGGGGATTGCCGTTGCGGTCGGGCTCGGTGGCATCCTGGCCACGGCGGTGGCCCTCGCGGCCCTCGTCTGGGTCCGGCGGCAGCGCGGGTTCGTGGCGCTTCCAGCGCGACCGGCCGTGGCACCCGACGCGGTCGCCGGAGTGTCCGAGCGGTTGCGCGACGCGGTCCCAGCGGTCGAGGGGGCGGGCATGGCCGACGCGATCGCAGGGTCGGGTCCCCGTCCACGCTGACCCCCGCGGGCGCGGTGCGGCCGAGCACCGGGACCTTGGTCCGGTCGTCTCCCTGCAAGGTCTCCCACTGATCGGGGGATAGCCACCGCAAGGATTTGCCCGCACACTTCCGGAGTGACTTTAGGTCCCACGCCCGCTGGGGGTGGCGTGCCGCACCCGCGGCTTCGTCGGTTCCTGTCCCTGCTCGGGCCGACATTCTTCGCCCTCGCCGTGCTCCAGTCCGTGGCCGCACTCATCTTCGGGTCGGTCGGCAGCGGGATTGGCGCTGCCGTCCTGATCCTGTACGGCAGCCTCCTGATCCTCGCCACCGCGGAGGTCCGTCGGGATCGGCTTGGCCGGGCGCTGTTCCTCACCGCAGGCGGTCTCGTGTTCAGTGGCGTCATCTACGGCCTGGTCGTGCCGGGCGCGGCAACGGCGGCCATCGTCGTTCCCGTGCTCGCCGTTGCGATCGTGCTCCCGTATCTGGAGCGCGAACGCCTGCGTGGCGTGATCATCGCGTGCTGGATCGCCTCGCTCGCGATCGTCGGACTCGTTCATGTCTTCCCGAGGAGTGATCGAACGCCCGTCGAGTTCGTCGCCGTGCTCGGCATCACGCAGCTCGCAGCCGTGATCGGGCTCGTCATGTACCTCCTGTGGGAGTTCAGCAGCCGTCTCAAGGGCGCGCTCGCGGAGGAGGCTGCAGCCAACGCGGCCAGCAACGAGGCCAAGGAGACCGTGAAGCGGGTCAACCGCGAGCTCCGCAAGCGGGTCCAGGAGCTCGAGCGGCGCAACCGCGAGGCGACCCTCGTGGGTCACATGGGCAGCCTGCTCGAGGTCAGCCGAACGTCCGATGAGGCGTATGAGGTGATCGAGCGCGCGTCGCGGACACTCTTCCCGGGCACCGCGGGGGCGGTCCTCACGCTGCCGGAGTCGCGCGTCGTGGTCGAGGCCACGGCGCGCTGGGGCAAGCCGGCGCCGAAGACGCAGGTGTTCGCGCCCGAGGACTGCTGGGCGCTGCGCCAGGGACGGCTCCACGTCGTCGAGTCGCCCGAGTTCGGTCCGCGCTGCGGGCACGTGTCCCCGGATCCGGAACGGCCCTACCTGTGCATCCCGATGACGGCCCAGGGAGCAACGCTCGGTGTCTTCCACGTCGCCGCGGCGGGTCGGGTGGTGGACGGCAAGCTGGATCCCGACATCCGCCAGCTCGCGCTCTGGGTCGCCGAGCTGCTCGCACTGTCGCTGGCCAACTTCCGCCTCCGCGAGACGCTCCACCTGCAGTCGACCCGCGACTCGCTGACAGGGCTGTACAACCGGCGCTACATGGAGGAGACGCTCGAGCGCGAGATCAGCCGTGCCACCCGCGAAGGCGGCTCGCTCGGCGTGATCATGATCGACCTCGATCGCTTCAAGAGCTACAACGACCGCTTCGGGCACGCGGCCGGCGACCAGCTCCTGCGCTCGCTCGCCGGCAACCTTGCCGCCAACATCCGCGCCGAGGACGTGGCCTGCCGCTACGGTGGGGAGGAGTTCACGATCATCCTGCCGAATGCCAACAAGGACGAGACCCGCCGTCGGGCCGAGGTGCTTCGCTCGCACGGCCCGACCGTCGCGCTGGCGAATGGCGAGCGTCCCGGGATCACCCTGTCACTCGGCGTGGCCGCGTTCCCCGACGACGGCTCGACGGCCGACGCACTGCTCGGATCGGCCGACCGCGCGCTGTACCGGGCCAAGGCCGAGGGCCGCGATCGGGTCGAGGTGGCGGTCGCCTGACCGCGGCGCTCAGCGGACGGCGCCGAGGACGATCGCGGCGTTGAGCCCGCCGAACCCGAACGACGTCGAAAGGACCCGTCGGTAGTCGCCCTGACAGCCCTCGCGCAGGAGGCCGGGCAGCATTGCCGCGCTATCGGGATCCGGCGATTCGAGGTTCACGGTCGGCGGCGCCCAGCCGTCCCTGATCGCGAGAGCGCAGATCGCCGCTTCGATCGACCCCGAGGCGCCAAGCGGATGACCGTAGTACGCCTTGGTGGCGCTGACTGGCACGGTTCGAGCGCGCTCGCCGAGCGCGAGGGTGAGCGCCCGCGCCTCAGCCACGTCGCCGATCGGTGTCGAGGAGGCGTGCGCGTTGACGTAGTCGATATCGCCCGGGTCGACGCCGGCATCCTCGAGCGCAATCGTTGCAGCCCGCGCGGACTCCCGGCCGTCCGGTCGCGGCTGGACCATGTGGTGCGCATCGGAGGTCGCGCCGTAGCCCATGAGCTCGGCGTACGGCTCGGCACCGCGGGCGCGAGCAACGTCCTCGGCCTCCAGCACGAGCCAGGCGACGCCCTCGCCCATGACGAACCCATCGCGACCCGCATCGAACGGTCGGGCGGCATGTCCGGCGTCCTCGTTGCGGCCCGCCGAGAGCGCCCGAATGATGTCGAAGGCACCGAACGCGAGCGGGCTGAGCGGCACCTCGCAGCCACCCGCGATCGCGGCGTCCACCCGGCCTTCGCGCAGGTCGCCCAGTGCCTCGCCCAGGGACACCGAGCCCGAGGCGCACGAGTTGGCCGTGGAGAGGATGGGGCCGCGGACGTCGAGCGCGATACCAAGGTTGGCCGGCGCCGCGCCACCGAACACGGCGAGCGCCAGGTTCGGGGCCACCTGCCGGATACCCTTCTCCATGTAACGCTCGTGCTGCTCCTCGGCGTACGCGATGCCACCGAGCGCGCTGCCGAGGTAGATGCCGATGCGGTCCGGGCTTGGCGCGTTCGGGGCACCGGGGACGAGACCCGCGTCCTCGAGCGCGAGCCGGCCGGCGACGAGCCCGAACTGGCTGAACCGGTCGAGCTGGCGAGCCGTCTTGGCCGGCATCCATGCCTCGGGATCGAAGTCGTCGACGGTCGCCGCGACCTGTGAGCGAAATGGCGCCGGATCGAACCGATCGATCCGCCTGACCGGCGAGCGGGCCGCGCGGAGACCGGCCCGGAATGCGGTCACACCCGTGCCGACAGGCGTGATCATGCCCAGACCCGTGATCCACACCCGGCGCCGGTCGGTCATGACGCGTGCACGGCTTCCGCGATGGCGCGGAAGGTCGCGACGGGTCCGGCCGGCGATGGGCCGGGTGAAGACGCGGTCGATGAACGACGCCCAGAACGGGATCCGCGGCCGGAACTCGTGGTCGATCGAGACCCGACAGCCGCCGTCGGTGGGCTCGATCCGCCAGGTCACGTCCATGCCGGACGTCGCGCCGCCCTGGTGCAGGAAGCGCAGACGCAGCGTCTCGGGCTCCGACCACGTCCGCGATCGCCACGCGACGGGGATCCCGAGCCCCAGCACGGGCACGAGCGGCCGGCGGGCGACCATCCGCGCGGTCACGCTCCCGTCCGGCCGCCGCTCCAGCGTGCGCACCTCGACGTAGTGGGGGAGCAGCCGAGGCCACTGCGCGACATCGCGCGCGAGCCGGAAGACGAGCTCCGCCGGCGCCGCCACGTCGATCGAGATCGTGCTCTTCACGCGAGCACGCCCGGGAACACCCGCTCGATCGCCTCGTGCGCGAGCTCCACGACGGAGATCCGACCGATCTCCTCGGACGTCATCCAGGCCGCCCGGTCGGTGCTGCCGTCCAGCTCGTCCCCGAGCTCCCCGCCGACGATCTGCACCCGGTAGAGGATGCTCAGGAAGTGAAGGTCCTGCCCGCCGGCCCAGCGCGAGGCGGGATAGACGTGCGAGAAGATTCCCTCGACCCGTTCGATCCGACCATGGAGCCCCGTCTCCTCGCGCAGCTCGCGAAGGCACGCAGCGTCCGGATGCTCGCCGAACTCCACGCCGCCCCCCGGCAGCGTCCACGCGCCCGATTCCACTTCGCTGACGGCGAGCCGGCACAGCAGCAGACGGCCGTGTGCGTCGAGGCAGATGGCATGGCTCCCCAGTCGCGTGCGACCCAGCGGCGGAGCGGATTCTGTCGCTGCCGGATCCGGGGCTGTCGTCCCGGGGTCGGCCTGGTGCGTCATGGGCGCAGCACGGCGCCGAGGAAGCGGGGATCGAGGGCGCGGGACGCCGGCACGAGGTCACCCATAACGAGGCCCATCGTCTCACGGACCGCGGGACGGGCCTCCAGGCGGCGGGCCGCGTACCCGAACAGGGCAGGGCGCGCGAGGAACGCCTGGACGAGCATCGAGACGACGTCCTTGGTCGCGAACCGCCGGCGCATCGACCGATCGTAGGCGCCCATGGCCCGTTCATCGCCGCAGAGCGCGGCGTCAAGCGCGCGTGCCGCCAGCTCGGCCGAGACGACGGCCCGATGCAGCCCCTCACCGGTGAACGGGTCGAGGAACCCGGCGGCATCCCCGGCGAGCAGCCAGCGCGGCCCGGCTCGACGGGTGACGCGGTGGCCGAGCGGGCTCGCCCCGGCGATGCGGTCGAGCCGCTCTCCGTGCCGCCAGGCGGCGGGATCGGGCGGGGAGCCGGCCAGGCCGTCGAGCGCCGGAATCGCGGCGAGGATCGTCGCTCGTCACGGACTCCGCCCCGCGTCGCCGGAGATCCACCGACCAGGACCGGCCGAGCACGATGCCGACGTTGACGCGTCCGCCCGGCACGGGCGCGATCCCCACGTACCCGTCCCGGATCATGCGCATGCGCGCATCCGCCGCCGGGTCGCCGGCGCGATCAGCAACGTGAAACGTGAGGCCGACTCGCGGTGCGAGACGCGCTGGCCGCGTGACCCCGGCTGCACGGGCGACGAGGGAGTGCCCACCGTCCGTCCCGACGACGAATCGCGCCCGAACCTCCTCCTGGCCGCCCGGCCCGCCAACGGTCAGCCGCGCGCCGTCCGGCGCCAGCACGACCTGCTCGACCCGGGTCCCGCGACAGACGCGTCCGCCGGCCGCGGCAGCATTCGCGAGCAGAACCGTGTCGAGCGCGGCGCGATCGAAGCCGACCGGCTCGTCCGTGCCGTAGCGCAGGCGAAACGCGGATCCGTCCGTCATCTCGACGCGCATCGCGGGGATGGGCCGCGTCATCCCCTCCAGGGCGGCTGCATCCATGCCGATCCGGCGCAGGGCCACCACCGGTGGCCGGGGAGCTGAAGACGCCGCACGCGCGCCACCGATAGGCGGTCGAGCGCTCGAGCACGAGGACGTCGTGCCCGCGTCGGGCCAGGAGGGTCGCGACGATCGCGCCGGCCGGTCCGCCGCCGATGACGGCCACGTCCGCGTCCATCACGACCCCTCCGTTGCCTCAACCGCGGCCGGGGGCGGCACCGCGACGATCGCGTAGCGATGGCCGATGAACCCGCTCCGCTCTGCAAGCGGCGCCAGCCCCGCGTCGACGAGCAGGTCGCGCATCTCGGCCGCCGTGTACGCGCGTTGCACCGAGAGCGGCGCGTCGTGGCGCGTAAAGGGGTTGCGCGTCAGGAGCCGGCTCGCGAGCCAGGCACCGACGAGCGCAGGCTCGCTGCGGTCGAGGTCGTTGATCACCACGCCCAGCCGGCTCACCCGGCCAAGCTCCGACAGGAACCGGACCGCCTCGTCTCGATCGAGGTGATGGACGACGAGGGACGCGTGTCCCACGTCGAACGTCTCGTTCGGGTAGGGCAGACGGGTCCCATCGACAAGCGCGAGCTTCAGGCCCGGCACGCGATCGAGATTGGGCCGAGCGACGCGTGCAGCCGAGAGGATCTCCGCCCGGCTGTCGACGGCCGTCACCTCCACCCGCCGACCCCGCCAGCGCGCATCTGCGAGGAACGCGACCGGGATGTCGGCGCCGCCTGTGCCCACGTCGAGGATCGTCGGCGTCCCCGTGGCGCCGTCCAGCAGCCGGTTCACGCCCCACCGGCTGAGCGCGACGCCCCCGAACAGGCGGTTCAGCCGGCGCAGATCACGCAGGTTTCCGGCCACGGTCGCCAGATCGTCGAGCGGGCCGTCGAGGTGCTCCGGGGCAGCCACCCGGCGTTCCATGGGGTCTCCTGCGGTGCGTGCCGGGCGGGTGTCGTGCGCGGTGGTTGTCGTACTCTAGCCCGCCGGATGACACCACCCGCTCGCCGCCTCGGCCGCTTCCTCATGCCCCTCCTCGCGGGGGTGCTGGTCCTGCTCGCCGCGGCGCCCGACGCGTCGGCGTTTTCGACCGTCTACCCCGTCGAGAGCCTCGGCAATCGCGGCTCCGAGGTGCGTGCGCTCCAGTACCTCCTCCGGGCGAAAGGCCGGACAGTCCCTGTGGACGGCGTCTTCGGGGCGTCGACGCAGCGAGCCGTCGCGGCCCACCAGACCGCCAAGGGGCTTCGGGTCACCGGGGTCGTCGACGACGCAACCTGGCGCAGCCTCACGCCCGTGCTCACGTCGGGGAGCAGCGGGGACGCCGTGCGCGGCCTGCAGGGGCTCCTCAACGAGAAGCGCCGGTCCGGACTGACCGTGAGCGGCACGTACAACGACGGCACGCGGAAGGCCGTGGCGTCCTTCCAGCGCCACATGGGCTCGACGGCCGACGGCATCGCGAGCGCCGTCACGTGGCGCAGGCTCCTGTGGCACTTCGAGCTCCCGGTCTGGGGCGGCTCCACCGGCCTGTGCGACTACAGCGTCGGCAACGGCACGGCCAATTGGGGGACCGGGACGGCGATCGGCCAGCTCGAGGCTGCCGCGACGCGGATCTACGCCGCGGGCCACGGCCGGGTCCCGATCGGCGACATCGGGTTCGAGCACGGCGGCGACATCCCCGGTCACCAGACGCACGAGCGGGGGCTCGACGTCGACATCCGGCCGATGCGGGACGCCAACAACCAGTGCACGTGGGGCGGCACGTACCGGCTCGCCAACTACGATCGGGCGGCCACGCGGGCCCTGATCAAGGCGATCCGCGCCACTGCGCCCCGCCACGTGAAGCTCATCTACTTCAACGATCCCGTTCTCATCGACGAGGGCCTCACGACCTGGTACCCAGGCCACGACGACCACCTGCACGTCCGGTACTGCGACGCCGGACACCCGCTGGCGGCGTACCGCTGCTCGGCAGCACCGCTGCCCGCGTCGGCCGAGGCAGTGAACCGCTCCAACGATGCCGCTGCGCAGGGTGCCGTGATCGCGGGCGCCGCGGCCCGTCACCTCCTCACCGACGCACGGCTCGCGCACTGAGGGCGCCTCGCCGGCCGGGGGCGACGGGCCGGAGTGCCATACTAGGTTCCATGGCGACCGACTCCGATACACGCGTTGCGACGACCGGCACCACCGCACCGAACAGCTGGGGCCTCGGCGATGGCCAGGCGATCCCGTGGGAGTACGCGCCGGCGCCCGAGGCGCGCGACATCGTCACGCTCAAGGAGCGCTACGGGCTGTTCATCGGCGGTCGTGAGGTGCAGGCATCCGACGGTGGCTCGTTCGTCTCGATCGACCCGTCCACGGAGCAGCCGCTCGCATCGATCGCCAAGGCCACCGCAGCCGACATCGACACGGCAGTTCGTGCCGCCCGGCGGGCCCAGCGGCGGTCGTGGGGGACGCTGTCGGGCAAGGAGCGCGCGAAGTATCTGTTCCGGATCGCTCGGATCCTCCAGGAGCGGTCGCGTGAGTTCGCGGTCCTCGAATCGATGGACTCGGGCAAGCCGATCAAGGAGAGTCGCGACGTCGACGTGCCGCTCGCCGCCGCGCATTTCTGGTACTACGCCGGCTGGGCCGACAAGCTCGAGTACGCCTTCCCCGGCCGGATTGCGCGGCCCCTCGGCGTGGCCGCCCAGATCATCCCGTGGAACTTCCCGCTGCTCATGCTTGCCTGGAAGATCGCCCCGGCCCTCGCGGCGGGCAATGCCGTCGTGCTCAAGCCAGCATCGACCACGCCTCTGAGCGCGCTCCTCTTCGCCGACGTGTGCCGCCAGGCCGACCTCCCACCGGGCGTCGTGAACATCGTCCCGGGACCGGGCGAGGTGGGCACCGTCCTGGCGATGCACCCCGATGTCGACAAGGTGGCCTTCACCGGCTCGACCGAGATCGGCAAGAAGATCCAGCGCGCGGTGGCGGGGACGGACAAGGCGCTCACGCTCGAGCTGGGTGGCAAGGCGGCCAACATCGTCTTCGACGACGCGCCCCTCGATCAGGCCGTCGAGGGCATCGTCAACGGCATCTACTTCAACCAGGGCGAGGTCTGCTGCGCCGGGTCGCGCCTGCTCGCGCAGGAATCGATCGTCGAGCCGCTCATCGAGAAGCTCAAGGATCGGCTTGCGACCATCCGCGTCGGCGACCCGCTCGACAAGAACACCGATGTCGGCGCGATCAACTCGAAGAGCCAGCTCGAGAAGATCACCGAGCTCGTGCAAGCCGGTGTCGACGAGGGCGCCGACCTGTACCAGCCGCCATGCGACCTGCCGGACCGTGGCTATTTCTTCCGGCCCACCCTGTTCACGAACGTGGCCCAGAGCCACCGGATCGCGCGCGAAGAGATCTTCGGCCCGGTGCTCTCGGTCCTGACGTTCCGGACCCCGGACGAGGCGGTCGAGAAGGCGAACAACACCGCCTACGGCCTGTCCGCCGGGGTCTGGACCGAGAAGGGCAGCCGGATCCTGTCGATGGTCTCGAAGATGAAGGCCGGCGTGGTGTGGGCCAACACGTTCAACCGGTTCGATCCCACGTCGCCGTTCGGTGGCTACAAGCAGTCGGGCTTCGGGCGCGAAGGCGGCATGCACGGGCTCCACGCGTACGTCCGGCTGGAGGATCGCTGATGGCCACGCCGGCCCGACGGCCCGCGACAAACGGGCGCACCGGCGCCGGACGGGCCGTCGCGCGGCGCGCACAGAAGGACGTCACGGCCGCGACCCCGGCACGGATCGCGGTGCGCAAGACGTACAAGCTGTTCGTCGGGGGCGCGTTCCCGCGATCCGAATCGGGCCGGTCGTACCTCGTCGCGGCGGCCGACGGCACGCCCCTCGCCAACGCGTCCCGTGCATCTCGCAAGGACCTGCGCGAGGCGGTGCGCACGGCCCGGAAGGCCTTCCCGGGGTGGGCGGGCAAGACGGCGATGAACCGCGGTCAGGTGCTGTACCGAGTGGCCGAGCTGCTCGAGGGCAGGCGCGACCAGTTCGCTGCCGAGGTCGCCGCCGCCGAGGGGCTCAGCGACGCCGCCGCGCGAACCAGCGTGGATCGGGCCATCGACCGATGGGTGTGGTACGCCGGCTGGGCTGACAAGATCGGCCAGGTCCTCGGGTCCTCGAACCCCGTGGCTGCGCCGTACTTCAACTTCACGATTCCCGAGCCGACCGGCGTCGTCGGGATCGTGGCGCCCGAGACGTCGTCACTCCTCGGGCTCGTCTCGCGGCTTGCACCGCCGCTCGTGGCGGGCAATGCCGTGGTGGTGCTCACCTCCGAGACGCGTCCGCTCCCCGCGATCACGCTCGCCGAGGTGCTCGCCACGTCGGATGTTCCGGGCGGCGTCGTCAACCTGCTGACCGGCCTCAAGCCCGAGCTCGTCCCGGTCCTGGCCGCCCACGCCGACGTCGATGCGATCGACACGTGGGGCGTGCCGGACGATCTGCGTCGCGACGTCGAGCTGCTTGCGGCCGACGACGTCAAGCGCGTCCTGCGCCGGCCGACCACCGTGCAGGAGGCCCGGTTCGACTGGCTCGACGATCGTGCCGCCGAGCGCCCCGAATGGATCGCCGCCTTCCTCGAGATGAAGACGGTCTGGCACCCGATCGGGGTCTAGCGTGTCCGTCGGCACCCGCACCCCGTCGCGCGCCCGGCCGGGTCAGCACGAGCCGGGCTCGGTCGAGCGGCGCGTCTACGTGAATGCCTCGCCCCGCGTCGTGTGGGCCACGCTCCACGATCCGGCCAACGCCAGGGCGCTCTTCCCGCACCTCCAGCTCGATTCGCCGACGCCCGACTGGCCTGCCGTCGCGGCGACGCGTCGGGCGCACCCGCGGCTTGGCCTCCTGCGTGACGCGGCCTGGGTCGAGAGCCTCGAGGCACGACCCCAGTCGAGCTTCGCGATCCGTGTCACGGGGACCGGGATCCACGGCGAGCTGCGCTGGTGGTTCGAGCCCGCCGCCGGCGGCACGCGGGTCGTGCATGGCGCGATCGTCGATCCGCTCGATCGATGGGCCGGCCTCCTGATCTGGCTCGGTCGCGAATCGCTCGCCGCGCGGGTCGAGAACCACCTGCGGGTCCTCAAGGAGCGCGCGGAGGCAGCGGAGCACCGCTACCAGCAGCCGTCGTGATTCGAGGCCGCGCACCGGGTCGAGACTGATCCTGGGTGGACCCGCTCGTCATCGGGCTCGTCGGCGTGTCCGCGCTGCTCCATGTCGGGTGGAACGTCCGACTCAAGACGGCCAGCGATCCGCTCGTTGCGGGCGCGATCGGTCTCGTGGTCGGCGCGCTCGTCATCGTCCCGGTCGGCGTCGTGGCGTGGTGGCTCGACGCCCGCCCGGCCCTGTCTGGCACGGGTGTCGCGCTCGGTCTGCTCTCGGGCGTCCTCGAGGCGGCCTATTTCGTGCTCCTCGCGGCGGCCTATCGCCGCGGCGACCTGTCCGTCGTGTACCCGATTGCGCGCGGGACGGCGCCCCTGCTCCTCGTCGCAGTCGGCGTGCTCCTGCTGGGCGAGCGGCTCGGCGGAGCTGGATGGGCCGGTGTCGTCGGGCTCCTGGCCGGGTTCCTCGTCGTGCAGCGGCCCTGGCTCGCGCTGCGCAATGCGCGGGCCGGACGCCGTCCCGACGCAGCGATCGCGTTCGCCCTTGCGACGGGCGTCGCGATCGCCGCCTACACGTCGGTCGACCGGGTCGGCACGCGGCTGATCGATCCGGTCCCGTACGCCGCGATCCTGTGGCTGAGCGGGTCCCTCGTGCTCGTCGCCTGGATCGCGATCGCCGGTGGCCCCGCAGCTCGATGGCCGGACCGGGCGGCAATCCGGCACGCGTCCCTCGGCGGGGTGATGACGCTCGGTGCCTACCTGCTCGTGCTGTTCGCGCTCAGCGTCGCCCCCCTCACGGCCGTAGCGCCGTTGCGGGAGTCGGCGACGGTGCTGGCGGCGGCCTGGGGTGCGGTCAGGATGGGGGAGGCCGTCGGCGGACGTGACATTGCGCGACGGGTCGCGGGATCGGGTCTCATCGTCGCCGGCGCGATCCTGCTCGCGCTCGACGCTTGAGCGAGGTCAGCCGGGCTCGGCCGGGGCGGAGCGTCCGAACAATCGCCGGGCCCCGAAGCGGGCGCTCACGAGCGCGACGCCTCCGATGACGAGGGCCGTACCGGCCAGCACGCGCACGTCGACGGTCTCGTTCAGCACGACCACGCCGAGCGCGATGCCCCAGATCGGGATCAGGTACGCGACGAGCGACGAGCGCGTCGAGCCCCAGCGGCTGAGCATGCGGAAGAACACCAGGTACGCGAGCCCCGAGCCCATCAGGCCGAGCCACACGACCGAGATCGCGGCCCGGGGCGTCACGTCCGTGGCCAGCGGGTTCTCGATCGTGAACGCCAGGGCCGTCGTGATGAGCAGCGCGAAGCCGACCTGGCACACGGCCACGGCCATCGGCGCCACCGCCCGGACGTTGCGGCGGGCGTAGACGTTGCCCGCGGCGTACGAGACCGAGGACAGCACGAGGGCGAGCTCGCCGATCCCTCCGCCGGCCGCCATGGCGGCGAGCCCCTGCCCGGTGAGGAGCACGACGCCCACGAACCCGACACCGAGCCCCACGAGCCGGTTCACCGTGATCGGCTCGTCGTGGAGGAACAGGGCCGCGGTGATGATCGTGAACAGCGGCACGGTCGCGTTGAGGATGGACGCCAGCGAGGAGTTGACCGTCTGCTCACCGAACGTGATGAGCCAGAACGGCACCACGATGTTGAGCACGGCCATCACGATGAGGTGCCCGATGGTTCGCCGCTCCGTCGGGAGCTTCGGGCGGGCGACGGCCGCGACAAGCAGCAGGACCGCCAGCCCGAACAGGAGCCGAAGCATGACCAGCGTCAGCGGTCGGAGGCCCTCCTCGACGCCGATCCGGATGAACAGGTAGCTGCTGCCCCACATGAAGCCGAGGAGGACGAAGAGGGCCCAGTCGAGACGCGTGCTGGCCGGCGGAGAGGACGACATCGGCGGATGATACCGGCTGTTGGCCTACCGGTCTAGGCCAATTTGAGCCGGTGGCTCCGGTCGAGCCCCGTCGGGTGAGCCAGCCCGGCTACGATGCGCTTCCACGATCAGGAGGGACGATGCGGCTCTGGGGCGGGCGGTTCAGCGAGGAGAACGATGCCCGGGTGGCCGACTTCACGCGCTCGATCGAGATCGACCGTGAGCTGGCCGCGGACGATCTCGTGGGGTCGATCGCACACGTCCGCGGGCTCGGTCGTGCAGGGCTGCTCACCGACGCGGAGGTGACCCTGCTCGTCGACGGGCTGACAGACCTGGCACGGGCGGTCGACGCCGACGAGATCGTCTGGGACCCTGCGCTCGAGGACGTCCACCTCAACCTGGAGGCCGCGCTGACCGAGCGCATCGGGGCGGTGGCCGGCAAGCTCCACACCGGGCGCTCGCGCAATGACCAGGTCGCCACCGACCTGCGTCTCTGGCTCCGGCGAGCCATCGACCGGCTGGATGGCGCGCTGGTCGAGTTCGAGCGCGCGTTGGTCCGTCTCGCGGACCGCGAAGGGAGCGCGATCCTGCCCGGCACCACGCATATCCAGCCCGCCCAGCCCGTCCTCTTTGCCCACCACCTGCTGGCGTACGTCGAGATGGCCGAACGCGATCGTGCGCGTCTCGCCGACGCGCGTCGCCGGGTCAACGTGTCGCCGCTCGGCGCCGGGGCATTGGCCGGTGCCGGGTATCCGCTCGACCGCGAGGGCGTCGCCGCAGAGCTCGGGTTCGATGGTGTCACCGCGAACTCGCTGGATGCGGTCGCCGACCGCGACTTCGTCGTCGAGACGCTCGGCGCGATCGCGCTCGGCATGGTCCACCTCAGTCGCCTCGCCGAGGAGCTGACGTGGTGGTCGAACCCACGATTCGGCTTCGTCCGGGCGGCAGACGCCTTCTCGACCGGCAGCTCGATCATGCCCAACAAGAAGAACCCGGATCCGGCGGAGCTCGTGCGCGGCCGTGTCGGCCGGGTCGTCGGCGCGCTGACCGGCATGCTGACCCTGCTCAAGGGCCTGCCTCTCGCGTACCAGCGCGACCTGCAGGAGGACAAGGCGCCGCTGTTCGACGCGGTGGCCGTCTACGAGGCGTCGCTCGGGGTCCTCGCGGGGATGCTCGACTCGCTGGTCGTGGATTCGGCGCGAATGCGAGAGGCCGCGGCGGAAGGATTCACGACGGCCACCGCCGTCGCCGACGCGCTCGTCAGGCTCGGCGTCCCGTTCCGCGCCGCGCACCACGTCGTCGGTGGTCTCGTGGCGGCGGCCGAGACCGCGGGGATCGGGCTGCACGAAGTGGACGACGAAACCGTCCACGCGGCACTGGCCGGGAGCGAGGATGAGACCGCGACCGGCCTTGCTCGAGAGGGAAGCATTGGGGCTTCCGTTCGCGCGGCGGCAGATCTTGAGACGGCCCTCGCCAGCTGTGACGTGACCGGCGGAACGGCCCCGGACCGGGTCCGCTCGGCCCTCGATGCGGCTCGACGCCGGCTGGATGCGACCGCCTGATCCGGACGGGCCCGGCCGCCGTCGCGAGCGCTGTACCATCCGCGAAACCCGTCCCCGAGGATGCGATGCCCACCCCCAGCACGATCCGCCAGGCGCCCAAGGCGCTGCTCCACGACCACCTCGACGGCGGCCTGCGCCCGGCGACCATCATCGATCTGGCGTCCGAGTTCGGCTACGGCGGTCTCCCGACGACGGATGCCGCCGAGCTCGCGGCCTGGATCCGGCGCGGCGCCGACCGCAAGAGCCTGGAGCTGTATCTCGAGACCTTCGCGCACACGGTCGGTGTCCTCCAGGAGCGCGACGCGATCATCCGCGTGGCCGCCGAGTGTGCCGAGGATCTCGCCGCGGACGGGATCGCCTATGCCGAGGTGCGCTACGCACCCGAGCTGTCCGTGGAGCGAGGGCTGACCCTGGACGAGGTCATCGAGGCGAATCTGGAGGGGTTCCGGATCGGGTCCGAGCGCGCCGCGGCCGCGGGCCAGCCCATCGTCATGAAGGTGCTCGTCACCGCGATGCGCCAGTTCGCCCGGTCGCTCGAGGTGGCGGAATGCGCCGTCCGCTGGCGCGATGCCGGCGTCGTCGGCTTCGACATCGCTGGGCCCGAGGCCGGCTACCGTCCGACGCGCTATCTCGAGGCCTTCGACTACGTGCGCCGCGAGAACTTCCACATCACGATCCATGCCGGCGAGTCGTTTGGACCGCCATCGATCTGGGAGGCGCTCCAGTTCTGCGGCGCCGAGCGCCTGGGGCACGGCGTCCGGATCGTCGACGACATCGAGGTTCGCGAGGACGGCTCGGTCGAGCTCGGTCGGCTGGCGGCCTTCGTCCGCGACCGGCGGATCCCGCTCGAGATGTGCCCTACCTCGAACGTGCACACGGGCGCGGCGTCCTCGGTCGGGGAGCACCCGATCGACCTGCTGCGGCGCCTCCGTTACCGGGTCACGGTCAACACGGACAACCGGCTCATGAGCGGCGTGACGCTCAGCGACGAGTTTGCGGCGCTGGACGAGGCCTTCGGGATCGGGTTGGGCGAGATGGAGTGGCTCACGATCAACGCGATGAAGAGCGCCTTCGCTCCGTTCGACGAGCGGCTGCGGATCATCAACGAGGTGGTCAAGCCCGGCTACGCGCACCTGCGCGCCCGCGAGTCGATGGTGGTGGCCCGCTAGGACGCGAGGGTGTGGCCGGGGCGCGCCCGGGGAGCACTCGCATCCCCGAGACGCTGCGTCCCGTCCGCTGCTCGCCTGGCGTTCTGTACGACGGCTGGCGGCCCCGCCGGGCCCGGAGCTGCTCGTCCAGCGATCCATCCAGTGCCCTGGGACGTCGTCTCGCTCGCCCGGCGTGCAGTTGCACGATCTCCGGCGCCGTACTGCTCGCCTGGCGAGCAACGCCGGCGGAACCTACGCTCCGGCGCGCAGCACCCAGTGGTTGACGCGCAGCCTGCCGGCCCGCATAGTCGACCTCGGTCTCCTCGACAAGCTCGAACCCGAACTTGCGGCAGAGCGCGTTCGAGGCAGCGTTGGTCACGCCCGGGAAGGCGTGGAGGTCGCCCCAGAAGCTCTCCCGGCGCGCCCGCTCCAGCAGCAGGCCGAGCGCCGCGCTGCCCAGCCCGCGTCCGTGATGCGCCGGGAGGATCGTCCACCCGAGCTCACTGATCGGCTCGCCCCGCCAGTCCGAACGCCACAGCATGATCGTGCCGACCGGGGACGCCCCGGGCGCGGGCACGATCTTGAGGCAGAGACCCTGCGTGGGATCGAGATCGATCCGCTTGCGGTGGATCTCGGGGATTCGCTCCGGCGGCCACGGTCCGCCGAGCTCGGCCATGACGACCGGATCCGTCTCGAGCGCCAGCGCGAGCCACATGTCGGCGTCCGTGTAGGGCACGAGCTCCATGGCCAGCTCAGCCGGCCGCGGGCAGGGCGACGACGAAGCGGCTGCCACCATAGCCGTTCGGCTCGAGCCACACGCGGCCGCCCATCGCGTCCATCAGCCGCCGGGCGGCGAAGAGCCCGATCCCTGACCCACGGCTGCGACCGCGGCCCTCGATCCGCACGAATGGCTCGAACACGCTCTCCCAGTCCTCGATCGGCACGCCCGGTCCGTCGTCGGTGACGTAGACCTGGATCTCGGTTCCCTTGCGCCACACGCCGATGCTGACGCCGTCCGCCGACGGGGCGTACTTCGACTCGTTCTCGAGCAGCTGTTCGAGCACCTGCCGGAAGCGCGCGTCGTCGCCCACGGCCACCAGCCGTTCGTCGGGGCGGGTCCAGCGAATCAGGTGCGGCCGGAGCACGAGCCGGAGGGTGTCCACGGTCTCGTCCACGGCCGCCACCGCGTCGAACGGTGCCCGCGACAGGCCGGTCAGCCCCTCGCCACGCACCGAGGCGAGGATCGAGTCGACGAGCCGGTCGAGCCGCGAGACCTGGTCGAGCGCGGCAGCACGCCACTCTCGGGCCACCGCAGGGTCGGGGACGGGTGCGGCACCGGATGCGGCGTCGCCGAGCAGGTCGACGTACGCCCGGACCACCGACAGCGGTGTGCGCAGCTCGTGGGTCACGACGGACAGGAGCTCGGCCCGGGCCGCGTCGAGCGCGGTCAGCTGCTCGAGCCGCCCCTCGATCTCCGCCTGCAGGCGCCCCTTCTCGACGATCCCGGCCAGCAGCGCGGCGATCGTGCGCAGGAAGGCGATCTCGGAGGGTCGAAAGCGACGCTGCTCGAGCGTCTGGACGTTGAGCACCCCCACGACCCCGGCATGCCAGACGAGCGGCACGGACAGCATCGCGTGCAGCCCCTGGATGTCGAACCCGCGGACCCAGCTGAAGCGTGGATCGACGGTCACGTCGCGGACAGCGATCGGCTCGCGGGTGTCGGCCGCCCGCCCGGTGATCCCTTCCCCGAGTGCCAGGCTCACCTTGCCGACCTGTGACCGATCGAGCCCGTTGGTCGCGGCCAGGGTCAGGCGGTTCGTCGTTCGGTCGGCGAGGTAGAACGAGCACACCTCGACGCCCATCGCGACCGTCGTCCGCTCGACGATCGTGCGCATCAGCTCGTCCCAGTCACGGGCCTGCGTTGCCAGCTGCGCGATCTCGTGCAGGAACGACAGCTCCTGCAGGCGCCGTCCGGCGGCCGGTCGCGTCGTGGAGCGCCCCGGCGTCTCGCCCGTCTCCCTCGTCATGCCTCCGATGATGGCGCATCCGCGGCCACGGGGCGGAGCAGCGTCCGCTTCGACATCGGGTTGAGCCGCCCGGCGACCGCTTCCGGCCGGATGGCCACATCGCCATGGCCGCCAGGACCGCGAATCAGGCACAGCCCGGGGGACGCGCTAGACTCCCGGGCTGTGCACAGCTACCTCATGCGGGCGCCTGGCGCCCGCGTTCCTCTCATCAGCCTGGCCCTCGTCGTCGCGCTCGCGGCGTGCGGGCCGACGACACCGACGGATGCCCCGAGCGCCCCGCCAACGGTCGCTGCCAGCCCGAGCCCCAGCCGCTCCACCGAGCCGGCCTCGCCCGGCGCACCCTCCGCGTCCACGGGCACCGTCGCAAACGCCGGCCAGATCGACGACCTGCGCGAGGCCGCGCTCGCGAGCGTCGCCGAAGGCACCGTGCGGATGGTCTACTCGATCGAGTTCGATGGCGCGACGACGGTCCAGGACGGGCTCTTCCTCTCGGGTCGCGGCCAGACCTCGTTCGGGGAGCCGCGCCGGGCGCACCTGTCGGCCACGCTCCAGAACGAGGCCTTTGGCAGCTACGAGATGATCCTCGACGATCGCCAGCTGTACCTGAAGGGCGACGTCGTGGCCCAGATCGTTCCGGCCGGGCGGTGGCTGGGCGTCGACCTCGACTCCAATCACCGGATGGTGGCCAGCTTCGCGTCGCTGGCGTCGGGCCAGAACGACTCGTCACTCGCCCTGTTCTACGTCCTCGGCACGACCGGCGACGTGCGGGTCAGCCCCGGTGAGTCGATCGACGGCAGGGAGACGACCCGATACGCAACGGCGATCGACCTCGACGAGGTGCGCGACCGCGTTCCGCCGGAATTGGCCGAGGCGCTCGAGACGAACATCGCCGCGCTCGAGGCCGGCGGTATCTCGCCCGCGATCGAGGCGCAGGTGTGGGTGAACACGGCCGGCCGGGTGGTTCGAACCCGCTACGTCTACACGCTCGGCGCGGGTGAGGGCGGCGGGCAGCTGATCGGCACGTACGGATTCAGCGACTTCGGTGCCCCGATGGACGAGGTGATCCCGACCGAGGGCGAGGTGATCTCGCTCGAGGACGCAGTCGCCTCCTGACGCGGATCAGACGCCGGCGGGGGTCGGGTCCTCGATCGTCGTCGGCAGCTGCTCGAGCAGCGGCTCGGTCCAGCTCCAGGCCGCCCCGTACGACCGTCCGACCGCACCATGGCGAGCCGCCTCGACCCGTAGCGGCAGGCCGAAGATCTCGATGAAGCCGACGGCTGCCGCGTGATCGAACGCATCGCCCTCGTCGTACGTGGCGAGCGACTTGTCGTACAGGGACAGGGGTGAGCGTCGCCCCACGACGACGGCCTGAGCCATGATCGAGCCGAACGCGGACCTCGCCCGAGACGACGCGCTGCGATGACGCGACGTAGCCGCGCAGGTCGCGGGACAGGGCGCTGAACCACAGGCCGTCGTAGATCAGACGGGCGAGCTCGTCCGCGACCAGCCGGTTGAACCGGAGCGTGTCGCGCGACAGCGTGAGCCCCTCGAGCGCGCGGTGCGCTTCGTGCAGGATCGTCGCCGCCGGCACCTCGTAGATCTCGCGGCTCTTGATGCCGACCAGGCGGTCCTCGACGTGGTCGACCCGTCCGACGCCATGCGCCCCGCCGAGCGCGTGCAGTCGCTCGACGAGCTCGACGGCCCCCAGCCGCTCGCCGTCGAGCGCGACCGGGATCCCGCCCTCGAACTCGAGGCTGAGCTCGACCGGCTCGGGTGCGTCGCCCGGCGCGACCGTCCACTCGTAGGCGTCGGCCGGCGGCGTGACCCACGGGTCCTCGAGCACGCCGGTCTCGCACGAGCGCCCCCACAGGTTGACGTCGATCGAGTAGGGGGACGCCTTCGTGATCGGAATCTCGATCCCGCGCTCTGCCGCGTAGTCGATCTCCTGGTCGCGCGTCAGACCCATCCCGACGCGCATCGGGGCGACGACCTCGAGGCTCGGGTTCAGCGCGTGGGTCGCCACGTCGAAGCGGACCTGGTCGTTGCCCTTGCCCGTGCAGCCGTGCGCGACCGCATCGGCGCCTTCCTTCGCGGCCACCTCGACCAGCAGCTGCGCGATCAGCGGTCGGGCGAGGGCCGTCGCAAGCGGGTACGCGCCCTGGTACATCGCGTTTGCCTGGAGATGCGGCCACACGAAATCAGTCACGAACCGCTCGCGCGCATCGACGACGTACGCGCGCGATGCCCCCGCCGACATGGCGCGGCCCTCGACCCCGGGTCGCAGCGAGCCTCCGCCAAGGTCCACGGTCAGGGTGATGACCTCGACGCCGAATTGCTCCTTGAGCCAGGCCACGGCGACGGACGTGTCGAGGCCGCCCGAGTAGGCGAGCACCACCTTGTTCATGCGCGGGAACCTCCGGGAACGAGCGAGGCCGATCGGTCGAGATCGGGTTCCGAGCCGACGACCGGCAGCGCCTGGATGGAGCGGAAGCGTTCGAGCCAGCGCTCGAGTCGGGCCTCGTCGGCGAACAGGACGAGGAGCGTATTGTCGCCCGCGAGCGTGCCCTCCTGCTCGTGGAGCGTGGACTCGTCGATGGCCTGCGCGACGACGCTTGCGGTCCCGGGGGTGCCGGTGAGCACGAGCGTCAGCCCGCTGCGACCGACCGTGACCGGCACATCGCCGAGGATGCGACGCAATCGCTCATCGCTGGCCGGCGGTGGCGGTGGAGCGACATCCTGGGCCGCCACATAGACGTGCGCCCCCGCCCGCGGCGCCTTGACGAGGCCGAGCTCGGCGATATCGCGCGAGACCGTGGCCTGGGTCACCTCGAAGCCCTGCGCGGAGAGCGCGTCGACCACCTCGCGCTGGCTGCTGACCGGCTGGCCCGCCACGAGCTGGCGGATCGCGCGCTGGCGGAGCCGCTTGAGCTCCTGGCCGGCGTTCATGCCGCGCCGACATTCGCCGGACGACCGGCCGTGATCCGCGTCCCGAAGGTCGGATCGGTGAGCGCGCGCTGCAGGGCGTGCTCGGCCGAGGAGTCGGCGATGATCGCCTCCGACCCGTCCCACGTCACGGCGGCCAGCGCGGCGCGGATCTTGGGCACCATCCCGCCTGCGATGACGCCGGTGTCGATCAGGGTCTCCGCCTCGCCGACGGTCAGCGTGTCGAGCCGGCGGCCGTCAGCGTCGCGGACCCCGTCGACGTCCGTCATCAGGACGAGCTGACGCGCGCCAAGTCCCGCGGCGATCCCGGCAGCGGCATCGTCCGCGTTGACGTTGCACACGATCCCGGACTCGTCTCGGGCCAGCGGCGCCACGACCGGCACCTGTCCGCCGACGAGGATCGCATCGAGGAGGTCGCGCCGCAGCCCGACGATGCGTGCCACGAGCCCGAGCTCGGGGATCCGCTCGGCGACGAGCAGCCCGCCATCGACGCCCGACAGCCCGACCGCATCCACGCCCAGCCCGCGCAGCCCGGCGACGAGCTCGCTGTTGACGACGCCGCGCAGGACCGCCGCGGCCACCTCGAGCGCGGCCGGGTCCGTGACCCTGAGCCCGCCCTCGAAGCGCGACGGCACCCCGAGCCGCTCGAGCCATTCGGTGATCCGCTTGCCGCCACCGTGGACCAGCACCACGGGACGGGTGCGCGCGACCGCGGCCACCTCGTCGAGCACCTGCGACTGGTCCGCGATCGTCGTCCCACCAAGCTTGAGGACGAGGATTTCGCTCACGTCGTGTACTCGGAGTTCTCGATCACGTACTGCTCGGTCAGGTCGCAGCCGAATGCCTCCCCCGTGCCGGCGCCGAGCCCGAGGTCGAGCCGGACGAGCAGCTCCGGGGCATCCATGGCGGCCCGTGCCGCGTCCCTGTCGAACGGGACCGGGCCGCCGGCTGTGCCGTCGAACACGAGATGCCCGGCAATGGCGATTCGGAGACGGTCAGGATCGACGACCGCCGCCGTGCCGGCTCGCTGGCCCGCCTCGTCCGGGGCCATGTCGCCGGCCACGAGGACAGCGGCGTCTGCCAGCACGGCGTTTCCCGCGGCTCCAGCGATTCGACCCCAGTTCGGGTCACGACCGTGCACGGCGGCCTTCACCAGGCTCGACGAGACGACCGCCCGTGCCACGGCCCGCGCCTCTGCATCGTCCCGCGCCCCGGAGACCTGGCACGTCAGGAGGGTCGCCGCGCCCTCGCCATCCGCGGCCTGCTGTCGGGCGAGGTCGCGGGCAACGGCTTCGATGGCGCGCCCCAGGGCAGCGGCGGCCGGCGAGCCCGGCGTGACCGGCGCGTGCGCAGCGCGACCGGAGGCCAGGACGAACACCGTGTCGTTCGTGCTCGTGTCGCCGTCAACGGACAGCTGGTTCCACGTCCGAGCCGCCGCCGGCCGGAGGAGCGTGGCAAGGACCGACGGTTCGACCGCCGCGTCCGTCAGCACGACCGACAGCATCGTGGCCATCCGGGGATGGATCATCCCGACGCCCTTTGCGATGCCCGACACCGTGACGCGGGCGGTGGCGTCCCGCTCGTCGTCCGGCGGCAGCTCAACGGTCGTCGTCGCGATCTTCGTCACGGAGTCGGTCGTGCGGAGTGCAATGGCCGCCGCCTCGAGCCCGCCGTCGTCCGTGCTGATCGAGCCTGCCAGCTGCCCGACGCCGGCCTCGACCCGGTCGAGCGGCAGTCGCGTCCCGATGACCCCCGTCGACAGGTGCAGGACGCGGTCGAGCTCGATGCCCGTTGCCGCCGCCACGATCCGACCGACCTCGGCCTGGTCGGCGTCACCCGCCGCGCCCGTGGCCGCGTTCGCGGAGCCGCTCGTCGAGACCACGACCTCGGCCCAGCCGTGCCGTCCGGACGGATCGCCCGAGGTCGCGGCGAGGTTCCGTTGTGACTGGCGGACCGGGGCCGCGGCGAAGGCGTTCGGGGTGAACACGGCAGCCACCGATGCCGGTCCCGCGGTGGTGCGGATCAATGCGAGATCGGGCCGCCCCGAAGCCTTGATACCGGCGGCCATGCCACCCGCGGCAAAGCCGGCCGGGAGCACCGCGCGTCGCTCGACTGCAGGCAGCTCGCTGGGCAGCTCCACCAGCGGGTCCGCCACGGGCGTCGTCGTCATGGCGTCTGGCCGGCTACGGGGCCAGCGGCAGCTGCTCGAGACCCGCGGTCTCCGGCAGCCCGTGCACGATGTTGAAGGCCTGGACGCCCTGTCCGGCCGCGCCCTTGACCAGGTTGTCGATCACGCCGAGGGCCAGGACCCGCCCCGTTCGGGCGTCATGCGTGACGTGGATCCGCGCCTGGTTCGACCCGAGGACGTGCTTCGTGGTCGGCGGTGCCGCAACGACCCGCACGAACGGCTCGCCGGCGTATGCCTCGGCGTAGAGCGCGTCCAGCTCCGCCTGGTCGACGGCGCGCGTGGGTCGCACGTGACAGGCCGACAGGATGCCCCGCGTCATGGGGATCAGGTGGGGGAGGAAGTCGACCCCGACCGCTCCGGGGTTTGCGCCCTCCGGCCCGAGCAGCCCCAGCTCCTGCTCGATCTCGGCGACGTGGCGGTGTCCGCCGATCCCGTACGCCTTCACGCTCTCGTTGACCTCGCCGAACATGCAGCTCCTGCTTGATCTCGCGACCCGCGCCGGAGACGCCGCTCTTCGCGTCGATCACGAGGTCACCGATGAGCCCGGCACGCGCGAGCGGTGCAAGCGCGAGGATCGTCGCCGTTGGATAGCAGCCGGGAGCGCCCACGATCGCGCTTGGCGCGTCCTGGAGTGCCTCGAGCTCGGCCCGATGGAGCTCCGGGAGACCGTATACGGCAGCCGTCGGCGACTTCGGGATTGGGATGCTCGAAGCCGTACCAGCGCGGATAGTCGGCTGGCGCGCGCAACCGGAAGTCCGGCCCGAGATCGATGACGGTCGTCCCCGCTGCCGCCATCTCCGGGACGCGCGACGCGGCCTGGCCATGGGGGAGTGCGAGGAACACGGCGTCCACGTCGGGGAGGTCCGTGTCGACGGCGAGGCCGGTGCCCTCGAGATGCCGGTGGGTGAGCTCGATCGGCTCGTGATCGCGGTCGCGGCCCTGCAGGCCGACGATCTCGACGTTCGGATGCCGGGTCAGGAGGCGGATCAGCTCGGCGCCGACGTAGCCGGTGGCGCCAATGATGCCGACGCGGATCCGCCGTTCGCCCTCGGCACCGCGGACGCCCCGTTCCGTGCGGGAGAGACCAGTTCGGCGGTCCGTCGCGACTGCCGCACTCGACGCTGCGCTCACAGGCGCACGGGGCCCCTCGCCGGGGGCAGGGTCGAGGCTGCGAAGATCGGATGGACCGCCGTCATGGTTCGTATGACTATACATCGTCGCTGCATACTCATGCAAGTGCTGCTCGCTTTGGGCAGACCAGCATACCGCCCGGTGCGACCCGCGGCGATCTCCTACTCAACCAGTAGAAGTTGTGCTAGGCTCCGGCCTCTCGACGCGCTGGGACGACTCCGGCCGCAGCGCCTGCCGAGCCCGTGGAGACCCACATGCCACCGACTCCCGCCGCCGCGACTCCGGGCCTTCCCCCGGCTGGGCGCATCGACCCGCGCGGTTTGCGTTTTGGCGCGGGCGTGTCGGCGGTTGCGCTCGTTGTCGGTGCCCTGACGGATTCGCGATGGCTCGTCCCGGTCATCCTGCTGTCGATCGGCTCGAGCGCAGCCTTCGGCATGCGCTGGTCGGTCTATGGCGCGACGTGGCGCCGGCTTGTGCCGCTGCTCCGACTGGGCCGCGTCGAACCCGAGCACGAGTACCCGCCGCGCTTCGCCCAGACGCTCGGCAGCGTCGCGCTGGCACTCTCGCTGGTCGCTCTCCTGCTCGGCGCGACAACCCTCGGATGGGCCCTGGCGCTCGCGGTTGCGGGGCTACAGGGCCTGCTCGCGACCACCGGCTACTGCCTCGGCTGCAAGCTGTACTTCCTGCGCTGGTGGGTGCCGTCAGCCGTCACGGCACTCTGGACGCGCGGTCGGAGCCGCGAGGCACAGGCTGCATACGGCGGGTCGATCAGCTACCGCTGACCGGGTCGCTGCGCCGGAACGGACCGGTCACGAGGACCAGCCCCTCCTCGACGGGCGCATCGGGTCGGAGCACGCGATAGCTGTGGTGGATCGCGGTGTCGCCCGCCGAAAGCATGGCGTTGACCGGGCAGTACTTGGTCGCCGACAGCTCGATGCAGCGCTTGATCGCGGCGCTGCTGACGGGATCGCCCGCGACCTCGTGCAGGAGGTCGATCCGCGTGAAGATCTGCGGATACTCCTCGCGCTGGTCCGCCCGTGCGTGCACGGTGTAGCGCTCGATCCCCTGGCGCTTCTTGAGCGCGATCGAGACCACGTCCATCGCCGAGCACCCCGCCAGCGCCGCGAGGATGCTCTCGAGCGGGCCCAGACCCCCTTCGGGTGGATCGTCGAAGGCGAACTGACGCCCCGACCCGGTCGAGACCTCGAAGTGCATCCCCTCCGTGAGGGTCAGGACGGCGGTCTTGATCGACATGCCGTCAGCCGCCGACCTCGACCGGCTCGGGCTCCTGTCCCGTGAGGAACTGCTCGCGGTAGAGGCGGGCATACAGGCCGCCGCCTGCCAGCAGCTCGGCGTGCGTGCCGCGCTCGACGATCCGCCCGCGGTCGTACACGAGGATCCGGTCAGCGCGCAGGATCGTGGACAGCCGGTGGGCGATGGCGATCGTCGTCCGACCCTCCATCAGCCGCTCGAACGCGGCCTGGATCAATCGTTCCGACACGGTGTCGAGCGCCGACGTCGCCTCGTCGAGGATCAGGATGCGTGGGTCCTTGAGCAGCACCCGTGCGATCGCGATGCGCTGCTTCTCGCCACCCGACAGCTTGTAGCCGCGCTCGCCGACGAGCGTGTCGTAGCCCTCGGGCAGCTCGAGGATGCGGTCATGGATCGCCGCTGCGCGCGTCGCGGTCTCCAGCTCCGCCTCGGTGGCGTCGGGACGGGCGTACCGCAGGTTGTCGCGCACGGACGCGTGGAAGAGGTACGTCTCCTGCGTCACCACGCCGATGATCTGGCCGAGGGACGCGAGCTTGATCCGGCGCACGTCGATGCCGTCGATCTCGACGGAACCGAAGTCCACGTCGTAGAGCCGGGGATGAGATACGTCGTGGTTGTCTTGCCCGAGCCGGACGGGCCTACGAGCGCCACGAGCTCGCCGGGTTGCGCCTCGAAGTCGATGTCCTCGAGCGCGAACGTGGGCAGGATCGCGATGGGCTGGGGGATGGCTGGGCCGGCTCCGTCCCCATGTCCCGCCAATGCCGCCTCCACCGCGGTCTGGTCGACCTCGGCCGCACCAACGGCCGTTGCCACCGCCTCGTCCTCGACCGGACGTTCGCGGTTGGTGTCACCGTTGGCCATCGCGTCGAGCGCGCGCGAGGAGGGCACGGCCTCGGTCGGGTAGCGGAACCAGACGTCGCGCATCCGAACGGAGCCACGGACCGTCGCCCGATCCAGCTCGACGGCGTCGGGCGCATCGACGATCTCGGGGTCCATCTCGAGGTACTCGAAGATCCGGTCGAACAGCGCAAGCGCCCCCTGGATCTCGACCTGCACGCCGAGCAGCTGGCCGAGCGGGAAGAAGAGCCGGCTCTGGAGCGTCGTGAAGGCCACGATGTCGCCGATCGTCGGTGCGCTCGGGTCGTTGTTGATCGCGAGGTAGCCCGCGAGCCAGTACACGAAGGCCGGCGTGATCGAGAAGATGGTGCCGATGATCATGAAGAACCAGCGGCCGACCATTGCCTGCCGGATCTGGAGTGCGGCCAGCTGCTGGTTGAGCTTGCGGAACCGCCCGATCGATGCCTCCTGCTGGCCGAACGTCTTCGACAGCAGCATCCCCGAGACGCTCAGGGTCTCCTCGGTGACCGCGCTCATCTCGGCGAGCGACTTCTGCGTCTCGGTGCTGACCTCACGGCGAACCTTCCCGACCCGGTAGGTGAGGTACATGAAGAACGGGGTGAGCCCGAGCGACAGGACGGTCAGGCGCCAGTCGATGATGAACATCGCGATGACCGTGCTGAGCGCGACGGCGATGTTGCTCGTCACGGAGCTCGCCGTGTCGGTCACGACGGCCTGGACGCCGCCGACGTCGTTCGCCAGGCGGCTCTGGATCTCGCCCGTCCGGGTCTCGGTGAAGAACCGGAGCGGCATTCGCTGAAGGTGGGCATAGAGGGCGCCGCGCAGGTCCTGCATGACGCTCTGGCCGATGACGTTGTTGAGGTAGCTCTGCCCAACGCCGATCAGTCCCGACACGATCGGCAGCACGATCATCAGGCCGACGAACAGGTTGAGCAGACCCCAGTCGAGCTCCGGGATCGCGATGTCGATGAGCAGCTTGAGCAGGATCGGGTTGATCAGCCCGATGAAGCTCGTGGCGAGGATCGCGATGAGCACGATCCCGACCTGGAACCTGTACGGGCCGAAGAAGGCCACGATCCGGCGGATCGTCTGGCCCCGCCGCTCGGGCGGGAGCGGCTCGAAGTCGCCACTGCTGCCACCACCGAACATCGCGCCCCCTCGTCCGCCGCCACCCCGGCCGCCGATCCGCCCGCCACCACCAGCAACCCCGCCAGTCGCGGCCCGCGTGCGCCCGCCGAAGCCCATCAGGGCGCCTCGTTCGCTGGTTTGGTTGATCGGTGCATCAGTCCGACGCTAGCACGACGGTCGAAAGGGGGCGTCGCCGCACGCGCCCGAACACCATGTCTGCTGGTGATGAGTGTTCGCGGCATCGCTGCGCCGTCGATACGTGCCTGGTAAGCCAGCCGGTGTATTCCTTCCCCGATGTACACGCCGCGCTCGTTTTCCCGGCCGCCGCGGCACCACCCTGCATATCCCCCGATCGCCTTCGAAGGCATGGTCGTGATCGGCCAGTCCTTGCGCCAGGCTCGCAGACGCGCAGGGATGAGCCAGCGCCTGCTCGCCCAACGAGCTGGACTTGACCAGTCCGTCATCTCGCGCCTCGAGAACGGCAAGATGCCGAACCTTCGCTGGTGGCGTTTTGCGGCGCTCGTCGCAGTGCTCGGCCGGGCCTGGGATCCGGCCACCTGGCGTGACATGGGCTGACCAACCCACCCCGGCCTGCGCCTGCCGTCGCGCCGCCTTGCCCCGGTGATGCCGTGAACGTGCATCAACGTCCGACCGTGGTTGCCGGGCTCCGCGCCCCGCCCCACGTGATGCCGCGAATCCGCATCACGGCGTAGATGCTGGGCGCAACGGCGGGGTCGACGGGGTGATCGAGCTCGTCGGTGGACGCTCCCTGACGCGCCTTGATGCCGCGAACAATCATCACCGGAGAGGAGTGTTTTTCCGGAGCGTGCACGCGACCCCGGTCAGCGAACGTCGCCGGCCTCGGGCTTTCGGGCCACGGCGAGGATGGTCGAGCGGCGGCTGGGGCTCGCCTGGGCGATGAGATCTCCGGCCACGCCCAACGCAAACGTCGGGAGCCAGCGGCCCCAGGCACGGGCGAGATTGCCGACCGTCTCGACCTCGATCCGGTCGAAGCCGACGCGATCCAGCGCCGCTCGCACGGCGGCCGGGTCGTTGCACGCCCCGACGAGCGGATGGGCGTCAGCCGCGGTGGCCTTGATGACTGGCTGCAGTCGATGACGCGGCCCATCCGGCATGCCCAGATACGCGGCAACGAAGGGATGCCGTCGGTTCACGGTGGTCACGACGAGCGTGCCGCCGGGCCGCAGCCAGTGGAACAGGTTCTCGAGCGCCGCGGGCGGATCGGCGAAGTGCTCGATCGTGAAGTTCGACAGCACGAGATCGAACGTGCCGGACGGAAAAGCATCGCGGTCCGAGCACAGGTCGACGGTGGCGAACTCGTCGAGGTAGGGGAGCGGCGTCACCGGGGCATGGATGTCGACGCCGACGAACCGGTCGATCCGGTCCCGGAAGGTGATGAGCGGCGATGTTCGGCCACAGCCTGCGTCGAGCGCGGCAACGGACCCGGGTGAGTGGGCGTTCGCCTCGTTGACGGCCGCGCCGAGCGTGGCCCGGAGGCGCGCCGAGATGGTTGGCGTGATGCCGAGCCGCTCGAGGACCGCGTGCCGTCGACGGGGCCGCTTGGGGGCGGAAGGAGCCGCGGGCGACGGAACCGGGGGCGGGGCCGCCGGAGCACCCCGGGAGCTCACCACGCGGTCGACGTCGCGACCTCGGTGATCCCCTGCTCCTCGAGCCAGCGCTCCGCGTCGATCGCGGCCTTGCAGCCGTCGGCGGCGGCGGTGACGGCCTGGCGGTAGCGATGGTCGTGGACGTCCCCGGCGATGAACACGCCGTCGATCTTCGAGTGCGTCTCGTCATGGACGACGAGATAGCCACCCTCGCCGACCTCGAGCCAGTCCCTGAACGCCTCGGTGTTCGGCCGGTAGCCGATCGCAATGAACAGGCCGTCGACGGACATGTCGCTGGTCTCGCCCGTCCGTGTGTCGCGCAGGCGCAGGCCCTCGACCTTCGCGTCGCCCACGACCTCATCGACCGCTACGTTCATGTGGATATCGATCTTCGGGTGCTCGCGCGCACGGTCGACCATGATCTTCGAGGCCCGGAAGGAGTCCCGGCGATGGAGGAGATGGACCTTCGTCGCGAAGCGAGTCAGGTACGTGGCCTCCTCGAGCGCCGTGTCGCCGCCCCCGACCACCGCGATCTCGCGGTCCCGGAAGAAGAACCCGTCGCAGGTGGCGCAGGCGGAAACGCCTCGGCCGCGAAGACGGGTCTCGCTCTCGAGGCCCAGCCAGAGCGCCGATGCGCCCGTCGCCACGATCACCGACTCTGCCCGGTATTCGGTCCCGCGTGCCCAGAGGCGGAACGGCCGCTCCGAGAGATCCACGCGGTCGATGTCGACGTCCACCATGCGCGCCCCGAACCGCAACGCCTGGTCGCGCATCTTGTTCATCAGCTCGGGGCCCTGGATGCCCTCCTGGAAGCCCGGGTAGTTCTCGACGTCGCTCGTGAGCATCAGCTGACCGCCCGGCGCGGACCCGGCGAGCACGATCGGCGCAAGGTTGGCCCGTGCCGCGTAGATCGCAGCAGTCAGCCCGGCCGGCCCGGAGCCGACGATGATCAGCTTGGCCTCGGTCCGGCCACCCTCAGCGGGTTCGGTTCCAGGACCGCCGGCGGCAGTGACGGCCGGTGGTGCGAAGGAGATCGGGGCCGTGGCAACGGGGGCGGCGCCTGCATCGGCGCTGAAGTCGATGGCGAAGCCACCAAAGGGGTTCGAGGTGGGCGTCTCGGTCGCGGTCGCGACCGGGTCGTCACGTCGGGTCGTGTCACTCATGTCGTCCCAATCCTATCACGGCATCCATACCCCCCGGGGGTATCGTGGCTGTGCCGGCTGGTCACAGGGAATGGAGGTGAGGGAGCACGTCGGTGCCGATGCGATCGAGCGTGTCGGGGTCGTGCACGCCATGCGCTCCCCGGATGCTGAAGATGACGTGCTGGGCGCCCGCGTCGGCGAGCTCACCGAAGCGGTCGACGACCTGCGCCGCGCTCTCCGTTCCGCGGCTGCCCGGCGGCCCCATCGTCACGTTCTGCAGCGTCGAGCGTTCGATCTCGTCGTAGGGACGCCCGACTGCCGCGCAGTGCTCCTCGAGGATCCGGTACTTGCGGGCGATCGCCTCGGGCGCACCGAACACGTTGGTCGCGTCGGCGTACTGGGCAACGAGGCGGAGCGTCTTTCGCTCGCCACCGCCGCCGATCATGATGGGGACCCGGGGTCGTGACAGCGACTGGGGCACGTTGAGGAGCCGGCCCGCACGGTAGTGCCGGCCGTCGTGGACACCCTCGGTCCCGGCCTCGCCCGACCACATGCCGTGGGCGATCTGGAGTGTCTCCTCGAGCAGCTCGAATCGCTCGCCGAGCGGCGGGAACGGGAAGCCGAGCGCCTCCAATTCCTCCTGGTTCCAGGCCGCCCCGATCCCGAGCCATGCGCGTCCCCCGGACAGAACGTCGAGGGTCGTCGCTGCCTTGACCCACAGCCCCGGATGACGGTAGTGGACGCCGCCGACCATCAGTCCGAGCCGTGCGCGTCTGGTGTGCGCCGCGATCCAGCCGAGGGACGTCCAGCCCTCGAGCATGGGCTCGTCGATGTGGCCCACGCTTCAAATCTGGAAGAAATGGTCCATGACCCAGATCGAGTCGAAGCCGGCCTCGTCCGCCGTCCCGACGATCCGGGCGAGCGTCGGCGCGATGGATTCGGGGCCCCCGGGCCACGTGAACGACGGGATCTGGAGCCCAACCTTCATGGGCGGAGCGTAGCCGTTCCGGGGCGACCGCCGGGTGCGGGGCCCGGTGACCGCCGGGGAAGCGCCCGGTGAGCGGGGGTGACCGATGGATGGGTCGGCCCCTGCTAGCCTTCATCGAGTGCTGCAGCCCGTCTCCCGCGATCTCGATCGACTGCTCGACGACCTCCAGCCCGCCCAGCGCGAGGCGGTGCTCGCGACGTCGGGACCGGTGGTCATCCTTGCGGCCGCGGGCACGGGCAAGACGCGCGTCATCAGCCGGCGCACCGCCTATACCGTCCTGACAGGTGTCGTGCCGCCGGACCAGGTCCTCGTGGTCACGTTCACCGACAAGGCGGCGGGTGAGATGGTCCAGCGCCTGCGGCAGCTCGGGCTGCCCGGGATCGCGGCGCGCACGTTTCATGCCCACGCACTGAGCCAGCTGCGCCACTTCTGGCCCAGCCGGCACGACGGCGAGCCGCTGCCCGAGCTGCTCGATTCGAAGCTGTCGCTGCTCATTCCGATCGCACGCCGCCTGCCCGGGCACTACCGATTCACGCCCGCGAAGGATCTGGCCGACGAGATCGAGTGGGCCAAGAGCCGGCAGGTGACGCCTCGTGGATACGACACCGCGGCGGCCGTCGCGGGACGAACGATGTCGCTGCCGGCCGATCTCATGGCCCGCGTCTTCGCCGACTACGAGCGAGCCAAGGACCGTGCGCGGCGGATCGACTTCGACGACCTGCTGACCCGGACCGTGGAGCTGCTCGAGAGCGACGAGGAGGCCGCCGCGACGGTTCGTGCCCGCAAGTCGTGGTTCAGCGTCGACGAGTACCAGGACACCAACCCGCTCCAGCAGCGGCTGCTGGACCTGTGGGCGGGGGACCGCGACGACGTCTGCGTCGTGGGTGACGAGGACCAGACGATCTACGGCTTCACCGGGGCAAGCGCAGAGTTCCTTACCGGATTTGCCCGGCGCTACCCGTCGGCACGGGTCGTCGAGCTGGCCGAGAACTACCGGTCGACCCCGCAGGTGCTCGAGCTCGCGAACCGGCTCCTCGCGGCCGACGGACGGTCGAAGCGGTTGCACGCCACCCGCGCCCCCGGACCCGAGCCGCAGGTCATTCGGCACGCGACCGCGGAGGCCGAGCTCGACGCGATCGTGGCCCAGGTACGCGCCTTTGCCGCGGCCGGAGTCGCGCCCGCAGAGATCGCCGTGCTCGTCCGGATGAACGCACAGCTCGCCGGGATCGAGGAAGCGTTCACTCGCGCCGGGATCGGCTACCAGGTGCGGGGACGGCGCTTCTATGACCGGCCGGATGTGCGCGCGGCGATCGATGAGATTCGACGCGTGCCCATGGGGGACGTCGGTTCTGCGCTCCGTGGCGCGATCCTGGGGCGTTGGGCCAGGGCGTTCGGGTACACGGCAGGCGGTGCGTCGGAGCCCCAGGGCGACGAGGCCACGGAACGGGCCGCGGCCCTGGACACGCTCCTCGCCATCATCGACGGGCAGCTGACCATGGAGCGGGATGCGGACGCGTCAGCGATTCTCGCCGAGCTCGACGGCCGTGCCCGCCACGAGCGGGCGTCCGCGAGCGATGGCGTGAACCTGCTGACCTACCACCGCGCGAAGGGGCTCGAGTGGGACGCCGTGCTGCTGCCCATGCTCGAGGAGGGCTCGCTCCCGATCCGCCAGGCGACCGACGATGCGGCGATCGCCGAGGAGCGGCGGCTGCTGTACGTGGGGATCACCCGGGCCCGGGTCCACCTCGTGCTCTCGTGGGCCGAGCGACGCGAGGTCCGTGGCCGCGAGACGCGCCGGCAGCCGAGTCGCTTCCTCGAGGCGCTGCGTCCTCCACGAGGCACGCCGGGTCGTCGAGCTGCCGGACGCGTTCCGGGCGGCGCCGGCACCGCGGGTCCGGGTCGGTGATCCGGGTGATCCTGTCTTCGCGGCACTGCGGGAGTGGCGGGCGGCTCGGGCGAGAGAGGACGCGGTGCCTGCCTACGTCGTGGCGCACGACACGACCCTGGCCGAGATCGCCGAGGCCCGCCCGGAGTCGCTTGCCCAGCTGCGCCGCGTCAAGGGCATGGGCCCCACGAAGCTCGAGCGCTACGGGACCGAGATCCTCGCCGCGCTCGCCGTGGTCAGCGGAACAGGTCCTGGTCCGGGCGCATGAGCATCTCGCGGATGGAGCCCTCGCCCCGCACGAAGCTCGCGCCGCGAACCAGCGCCGCGGGACGACCGGCGGTCTTCCCGAGCGCCAGCTCGGCGGCCGAGGCGAGCTCGTCTGCCACGGCGCGCACGGTGGAGGCCATCACCCGTCCATCGTGATCCGGGACGCCGCGCAGATCCTCGAGCGGGTGCAGACCGGACACGCCGAGCGCAACGTCGACGATGCCCCAGCGCCACGGCCGGCCAAACGAATCGGACACGACGACCGGCACGTCGATGCCAAATCGCGCACGGATCGCGGTCCGGATCCCGGCCGCCGAGGCGTCGGGGTCGACCGGGAGCAGCGTGACGATCGAGCCCGAGGCAGGTCCGACATTCGACGCGTCGATGCCGCCATTCGCACAGATGAACCCGTGGTGCGTCTCGGTGATGATCACCCCCCGATCCATGCGCACCACCCGCCGCGCCTCGCGCAGGACGATCTCGACCTGCCTGGGGTCGCGGTCGTACCGCTCGGCGAATGCGATCGCCTCTGGTCGCGGCTCGATGGCAGTCAGGTCGGCAACGGCCCCTTCGGCCTTCGAGACGATCTTCTGGGTCACGACGAGGACGTCGTCGTCCGTGAGTGGCAGGAGGCCGGGCGTCGCGACGATCGCGTCGCCGAGCATCGTCCCCAGGTCGGCGCCAACCTCGATCTCGGGGATGCCGTCGAGCGCGATGACGCTGACCGTGCCGGCGTTATCCGGCATCGGCGGCCACCGCGGCGTCGGTCTGGACGAGGAGGAGGTCGTCGGGCGTGTCGAGGTCGAGCGTCAGCGGGCCACCAAGCTCGACGACCTGGGTGCAGACGTCGCTTGCCGCGTGCCGGTGTGCCGCGCGGCTGTCGCCGCCGAACGCGAAGTCGATGACGTCCGCCGGCGCGAGGAGCAGGGCATTCGTTCCGCGACCGTGGCGGTCGGGGACGATGGCGACGACCGGCGGTCGGGCGCGCTCCAGCACCGCCAGGAGCTCGGCAATGGCATCGGCGCTGACGCGCGGCAGATCCGCCGGCAGCACCAGCACGGCCGACGCTCCGGCCCCGACCGCCACGGCGCGTGCCTGCTCGAGCCCCTGGTTGAGACCGCGACCCTCCTGGCGCAAGGCGGCTGCGCCGGCCCCCTCGGCGATCGCAGCGACTTCGGGATCCGGGCTGACGACCCATGTTCGCCAGATCCCGGGGCTGTCAGCCGTCGCGGCAAGGGTTGCCTCGAGCATCGAGACGACCAGGTCGTGGCGCTCCTCCGCGTCGAGCATGCCCCCGAGTCGCGACTTCGCCCGCTCGAGCACCCCAACCGGGACGACGGCCGCAACCCGCTTGGCTGCGTCGGTGCTCATGCGGCGGCCGCGAAGTCGAGGATCTCGTGCGCCAGCCGTGCTCGCGCAGCGCCGTCGGACATGACCGTGTCGGTCACCAGGGTGCGCATCCCGAGGTCAGCGATGGCCGGCTCGAGCCCCCGATCGACCTCGTCGAGGACGAAGGCGTCGGCCACGCCCGCATAGAGCGCCGCGACGCCGAGGGCGCTCGATTCGTGGCCCAGCGACGAGAGCATGCGATCGGCCGGGCCTTTCAGCGCGCGTCCGCCGACGATGCCACTGACCGCCACGACCGGAACGCCGCGCGTCGTGGCGGCCTCGAGCGCCTCGCGAATGCCGGGGAGTGCCAGGATCGGTCCCGTCGACACGATCGGGTTCGACGGCGCGATGACGACGACCTCCGCTCCGCTGATGGCCTCGACCACGTCGGCGGTCGCGCGTGCCGTCTCGATGCCGCGAAAGCGCACCTCGAGCACGGTCGGCCGCTGGCCGAGCCGCACGAAGTAATCCTGGAAGCCCAGCCAGCCGTCGTCGGTCCGGAGCTCGGTTCGGACCACGTCATCGGTCATTGGCAGCACGGTTGCCGCGACGCCGAGCTGACGGGCGAGGGCCCGCGCCACTTCGGTTGGTCGCTCGCCGTCGTGCAGCCGCTCGGTCCGGACGAGATGCGTGGCGATGTCGCGGTCACCAAGCCGAAACCAGGCGTCGACCCCACGCGCGGCCAGCGTCTCGCTGACGACCCAGGTCTCGTCGAGAAGCCCCCATCCGCGGGTCTCGTCGTTGAGGCCCGCGAGGGTGTACAGGACCGTGTCGTGGTCCGGCCAGATCGCGAGCCCGTGCCGCTCCACGTCGTCGCCGGTGTTCACCACGACCGTCAGGCTGCCGCCGACCGCCGTCTGCAGGCCAACGGCGAGCCGCGCGCCACCGACGCCGCCGGCCAGCTCGACGACGCGCGGCACCTCAGGCGAGGTGGTCGTGGATCGCTGCGATCCGCACGCGGAAGCTGATCCGCTCCTGGCGCTCGAATTCGCGGATCTTTCGCTCCGCGGAGGCAGGCTCCTCGTATCGCCTGGCCATCGCCGCGATGTCGGCCTGGGCCTGCGCCTGCTCGTGCACGGGCTCGACCGAGGCCGTCAGTCCCACCCAGTGCAGGCCGTTCGCCCCATCGACCACGGCCACAGAGATCCGGGCGTCGCGGAGCAGGTTCGACGGCCAGCGCCGCCCGACGCGGCTGTTGATGACGAGGTCATCGCCGTCGAGGAGGTACCAGACGACCGCCTGTCGGGGCCGCCCATCCGGGTCGCTCGTCGCGATCGAGGCGACGTGCGCGCCCGAGAGAAAGGTTCGAATGTGATCGGGGAGGCTGATCGAGGTCGGAACGGTCTGCATGCCCGCGATGGTACGCGAGGCGGCGGGAGTGCCTCAGCGCCGGCGGCGACCGGCTCCCAGCAGGATCCACGCCCCGAGCGCGATCAGGATCAGCGGCCAGAGCGAGCCCCAGTCGAGATCGGGCAGATCGAGACCGAGCGTGCGGTCGGCGAAGAACCACAGCCCGACCGCGATCACGACCAGGCCGAAGATCACCGTCGCGAGACGTCCCGGGTCGGCGTCGGGCCGCCGCGGCCGGCCTTCGAACGTCCCTGATCTGCCCTGTTCGTCCATCGCGGGCATCCTAGCCGAGGCGGCGGACCGCGAGTGACGTCCGGCGCCTAGAATCTCCGCGCCGGATCGGACCGGCTTAATGGCACAGCTGGGAGGCACGCGTGACGCAGACGGCCGAGATCGGGATCTTCGGAGGCTCGGGCTTCTATTCGCTGCTCGACGACGTTCGCGAGATCAAGGTCGATACCCCGTACGGCGCCCCGTCCGACAGCGTGTTCCTCGCGCAGGTTGCCGGCCGGTCGGTGGCGTTCATGCCGCGCCATGGCCGGCGCCACACGATCCCCCCGCACGCGATCAACTACCGCGCCAACGCGTGGGCCATGCGCTCGCTCGGCGTGCAGGCCGTGATCTCGCCGTGTGCCGCCGGATCGCTGCAGCTCCACGTCAAGCCGGGCGACTTCGTCGTGTGCGACCAGTTCGTCGATCGGACGCATCGCCGGATCGACACGTTCTTCGATGGCCCGATCGTGACCCACCTGTCCTCCGCCGACACGTACGACCCGGTGCTGCGGCAGCTCGCGATCGACACCATCCGCGACCACGGCATCGAGGTGCACGAGCGCGGCACGGTCGTGGTGATCGAAGGACCGCGGTTCTCGACGAAGGCCGAGTCGAAGTGGTTCTCCGACGCGGGCTGGGAGGTCATCAACATGAGCCAGTACCCCGAGGCGTGGCTGTGCCGCGAGCTCGGGATGGCCGTCGTGAACATCGCCCTGATCACCGACTACGACGCGGGAGTCCACGAAGGCACCGAAGCCGTCGATGCCCGGAGCGTCCTCGAGGTCTTCCAGCAAAACGCGTCGCGCATCCAGGCGGTCGTGCTCGACCTCGTTGGGCGCTTCCCGGCGGACCTGGATTCGCTCGGCGCACGGGCCGCCCTCGAGCCGACCCGCGGCGACGGCCACGCAACGTCGCCCGAGGACATCCGGCTGTTCGAGACGGGCCTCTAGGTGTCGGGCCGGATCCCGATCGGCGTCTGTCTCGGCACGATCCGCGCCGAGCCCGGCTGGTGGCTCTCGTCGGCACAACGGCTCGCGGCGGCCGGGTACGAGGGGATCTGGACGTGGGACCACTTCATGGGGCGTGGCGACCCCGCCGTTCCGGTGGTCGAAGGCTGGACCGCACTCTCGGCTGCGACCGCCGTCACCGGTGACGCGGAGCTCGGGACGTACGTCGTCAACGTGATGAACCGGCATCCGGCGGTGCTTGCCCGGATGGCGTCGACGCTCCAGATCCTGAGCGGCGGGCGCTTCGTGCTCGGGATCGGGATCGGCGGGCACCCGAAGGAGCATCGGGCGCTGGGCATCGACTTTCCGGACGCGCCCGAACGCGTCGCGAGGCTCGAGGAGGCCGTCGCCGTCCAGCGCGCGCTCTGGACCGGCGGGCCGGTCTCGCTCCGCGGCGAGCACTACCCGCTCGAGGGGGCGTATGGGCTGCCCGTCCCCGAGCCCCCGCCTCCGATCATCATCGGCGGCGGCTCCCCTGGAGCTGCTCGACTCGCGGCGCGGCTCGGCGACGGATGGACGATCTTCGAGGACCGCTATGCCGAGCGCCTCCCGGTCTACCTGGAGGAGCTCGATCGCGTCGGCAAGGCGCGGACGGAGCAGCGGGTCATCGTCGGGATCGAGGGCGAGACGGTCGCCGAAACCTCCGAGCGGCTCCGGCCATGGGTGGCCGACGCACCCGGCGAGCTCGCGCGCCTGCGGGACGCGGGTGCCGATTCCGTCGTCGTGACGGCGCGCAGCGAGCCCGACATCGAGGCGCTCCTGGGGATCGCCGATCGCTGGTAGGGGCTGCGCCCGTTCGGCGCCGGTTCGTGGCACCATCGGGTCGTGCGTGCCGATCCTGCGACCATGACCAAGCCCGTCCCGACGCACGCCTGCGTGCGCTGTGGTGCCCAGACGTCGCTCGACCGCGGCCTGTGCGAGAACTGCAATCCGCTCGGCCTCAAGGATTCGGCCAGCTCGCAGGTCCATGGCACGGCCTTCCTTGCGCTCTTCGTGGCCGTGGTCGTGCTCGCGATCGTGGCGCGACTCGCGGTGAGCGGGATCGGGCCCTTCCCGGCCTCGCTCGGGTCCGTCGAGGCCGCGTCCGGGGGGCTCGCCGTGACGATCGAGGTCACGAACGAAGGCTCGGCAGCCGGCCCGACCACCTGCCGGGTGTCAGATCGGTCCCGTCGCAGCAACGGCTCGGCGGCCATCGTCCAGAGCCCCCGGATCGAGCCGGGTCAGACCATCACGTTCACCCGTACCGTGACGGCATTCGGTTCGGAGCCGCGTGAGCTCGGGGTCGAATGCAGCGCCCCGTGACGGGGCCGTACGGGGACGAGCTGGCGTTCGCCGAGGCGCTCGCGGCACGCGCGGGCGAGCTGCTGATGGATCGCTACGAACGGGTCGAGCGGATCGACTACAAGAGCGCCCGGGACGTCGTGACCGAGGTCGACCACCTCTCTGAGGAGCTCATCCTGGATGCGATCCGCGATCGCTATCCCGGCGACGGCATCCTCGCCGAGGAGAGCGGGGAGCACCACACGGTGGCGGGCGACGCGCCGTCGGCGGGGCAGGGGAGGGTCTGGATCGTCGACCCGCTCGACGGCACGATCAACTACGCGAACGGGATCCCGGTCTTCTGCGTCTCGATCGGGCTCGCGGTCGATGGTGTTCCCGCCGTCGGCGTCGTCCACGATCCGACGCGGAGTGAGACGTTCAGCGCGGCCGCCGATGGCCCGGCGCTCCTCAACGGCGAGGAGATCCGGACGTCGGACAAGGAGCGGATGACCGATTTCGTGGTCTCGCTCGCGCTCGGCGGCCGGGGCGTTGCCACGCGACTGCGTCGCACCCGGAAGGCCATTCGGGTCTCGCGGTCGATGGGCTCGTCGGCACTCGGGCTCGCGTACGTGGGCAACGGTCGCTTCGATGGCTTCGTCCAGCAGGGCGGCCTCTCGAACTGGGACATCGCGGCGGCGGGCCTGATTGCCGAGCGGGGCGGGGCACGGGTGACCGCCATGGACGGTGGCCCGTGGTTCGATATCGGTCGGGGGTCGCAGTCGATCGGCGTCATCTCGGCCCCGCCCGCCCACCATGACGCCCTGAGCGACCTGATCCGCTAGGCCCCTGCCTCGGCCCAGCGGTGCGGCCGGTTGCGCAGGCGCGGCAGCTCCCACTCGTCGCAGAACGCCTCCCAGCGCTCCCGCGGGGCGCCCGTCCAGCGCAGCTCGTCGGGTGTGCGCTGCGGGATCGGCACGCCATCGTCCGCCGTGCGCAGCAGGGCCAGGGACCGGTACAGCCGCGCCGCCTCCCACTGCTCGTTCAGCGTCGCGGACAGGAGCACCGCTCCCCGGAGACTCGGCACGTCCCACTCGCTGGCACGCCTCGGGATTGCCTCGAGATGCAGGTAGCGCCGAAGGACCGCCGCGGCCGATTTCGCGCCCCAGCCCGGGAGCCCCGGGAAGCCGTCGGCGCTGTCCCCGACGAGGGCCAGCCAGTCCGGGATCGACTCGGGAGCAACGCCCCATTTGGCGAGCACGCCCGCGGTGTCGTAGGTGATCTGGCGGCGCCGGTCCCACAGCACGACCCGCCCGTCACGCACGAGCTGGGCCATGTCCTTGTCCGGGGTGCACACGACGATGCCCTCGACCCCCGGATCGTCGACCCAGCGCATGGCAGCGGCCGCGATCGCGTCGTCGGCCTCGAACTCGACCATCGGCCAGAGCACGATCCCCAGTGCCTCGACGGCGGCCTCGGCGATGGGGAACTGGGCAAGCAGCTCCGGCGGCATGCCGGCCGACGACTTGTAGCCCGGGTACAGGTCGTTCCGGAACGACTCGATCACCCGGTCCGTGGCGCATCCAACGTGCGTGGCGCCCTCTTCGCGGAGCAGGTACATCAGCTGCTCGACGAGGCCCGACACGCCGCTCAGCACGATGCCGTCGCGGCCCTTGACGGGTGGCCGCGGCGCGAAATGCGCGCGGAACAGCTCGTAGGTCGCATCAACGAGATGCAGCCGAACGCCGGTTGTGGGGGCCGTCACGTCGCCCGGGTTTCAGCGCTGACCTGGACGCCCCGGGACTGCATCTCCTCGATCGCCCGGTCGCCATCGCCATCGGTCAGGTTCACCGCGGCGACGGCGTCGGTCAGCAGGACGGTGTCGTAGCCGAGCTGGACGGCATCGAGGGCGGTTGCCTTCACGCAGTAGTCGGTTGCGAGGCCGGCCACAAGGACGCGTCCGATCGCGTGCTCGCGCAGGAGTGCGTCGAGCGGCGTTGCCCGCGTCTCGCCCGAGGCTGGGTCGCGCATCGTGAAGCCGGAATAGCCGTCCTCGCCGTTGCTGCCCTTGCGGACAACCGGGCCATCGACCTGCAGGTCGGGGTGAAAGTCCGCACCCCACGTCCCGGCGACGCAGTGCACCGGCCAGATGCCGCCGTCCTTCTCGAAATGCGGCGTGGTCTCCGGATGCCAGTCCTGCGTGTATGCCACGAGTGCGCCGGCAGCCCGGGCGTCCTCGATGACGGCATTGAGCCGCGGGATGATCTCCTCGCCACCGGCCACGCTGAGCCCGCCTGCCGGGTCAGCGAAGTCGTTCTGCACGTCGACCACGATCAGGGCCGTCGAAGGGTCAAGCCTGAGCATCGTCCAGAGCGTACCGGAGGCGACCTGTCCTCGTTCAGAGCACCACGATCCCGCTCCGCCCGGGCAACTCGCCACGGCTGAGGCTGCGAAAGATCGCTCGCGTGTCGATCGGGAGGAGCGATCGCTGAGGGCCTCGCGATGCGCGTCGAGCAGGCGGCGGTTGCCGGCCGTGTCCGACATGACGAGGATCACGACATCAATCCCGCCGTCCCGGGACTTCAGGGCGATCCGACGCTCCAGCGCCTGGACGTCCCGCGGACGCGTCTCTGCCTCACACGCCATTCGCTGATTGCCCAGTGTCACGACTGCGTCCCACGAACGTCGATCGCCGGGGATCGGGAGCGGAACCTCGGTCTGCCAGGTGGTGCCTGTGGGGAGCCGGGCTCGCAAACGCGCGAGCAGGGCAAGCTGCCCAGCGTCTCGGACCGGGTCCCCGTCGGGAAACAGGCGAACGCTCGCGCGAAGCCCGACCGCGGCGGCGGCGCGGCAGAGCTGATCGAGGTTGAGCTGTGTCTCGCTCCGCTCGAGACGGCCGAACTGCGGCGTGTGACATGCCCGCCTCGCGCCCGGCCGTTCCTTGACTGACCCCCGCGTCGAGGCGTGCTGCCAGCAGTTCGCGAGCAACCTCGTCCCGTAGGCGTCTCGCCAGCCGACGGCCACGCCGCGCGGGATCGTCTCTGGCTGACATGGGCTGCAAGATGACGACCAGCGCATGCCCGCGACTCACCCGGGCCTCGCCTCGTGAACGCCCAGCGTTCAATACGAGGGCCACGCACGGGAATCAGGGCGAATGGCGTCGCCTCGTGATGATGCAGCGGATGTCTTGAACGCGTGGCGTTCAGAACGTCGGCCAGCGGCGCATCGCGGCGACGCATTGAACGCTGGGCGAGCAGGGTCGGAGAAGGGAGGTCGCCCCCGTCCGCGTCCGCGCCGCGATCCGCGCCGGACCCGCCACGCCACCCGCGAATCAGAACGCGGGCCGCCGGCACTGCCGTCGACCCGCGTGGGATCAGGGAGGAAGCGGGCCCGGTGCTACCCGGCCCGGAATGATCAGCCGATCAGCGCGGCCCGCTCGTCGGCGGGTGCCTCGGCTTCGATCTCGGTCGGCGTGGCCGGCGGCTCGACGTCGAGCAGGTAGCCGATGCCCTGGAAGGTTCGGATGCGACCGGGCTCGCCGGGCGCGGCGCCGAGCTTGCGGCGGACGCGCGAGACCCAGACGCGCAGGTACTGGAGGTCGTCGCGGTACTCCGGGCCCCAGACCTTGGTCAGGAGCTCGGTGTGGAGGACGACCTTGCCCGCGTTCGCCGCGAGGTGCTGCAGGAGCAGCCACTCGGTTCGCGACAGCTGGACCAGCTCGCCGGATCGGGTAACCATGCGCCGCTCGAGGTCGATCTCGACGTCGTCGAACTTCACGACGCCGGCGCCCGGCTGGGCACCCGACGACCGCCGCAGGACCGCTCGCACACGGGCCGCCAGCTCGTCCGGGTGGAACGGCTTCGCGATGTAGTCGTCCGCGCCGAGGTCGAGGCCCTTCGCCTTGTCCGCGGTCGAGCCCTTGGCCGTCAGCAGGATCACGGCGACGGGCCGGCGCTCGCGCAGCTGCCGCATCACCTCGATGCCGTCGAGGTCGGGCATGACGATGTCGAGGAGGACGATGTCGGGTCGAACCTCTTCGGCCTTGAGCAGCGCCTCCTCGCCACCGTTCGCGGTGACGACACGGAAGCCCTCCTCGCCGAGGGCGATCGAGACCAGCTTCGTGATTCGGGGCTCGTCATCGGCGACGAGGACCAGCGGTTGGGTGCTCACGCAGCAACTCCTGTGCGGGTGGAGAGTGACGGTGGAAGGGAAAGGAGGTCAGGAAACCTTCGGCCGAGAAGAGCGGGGCCCGCGAGCCGCGGACCCCGTCCGGTCCTGACGGTCTCCGAGCTACGAGGCAACAGGCTCCTCGAGGGGAGCTTCGACGTTCACGCCGGGGTTGCCCTCCTGGGTGGTGCCGCCGGCCCCGGGACCCATCGCGAAGTACCACAGTCCTGCGAGGACGATGATGATCGCGAGGACACCGAGGATCATGCCGGTGCTCGAGCCTTCGTCCCGGACCACGACGGTGTCGCGGTCGAAGTCGTCAGCCATGTGCTGGGCCTCCTTCCAGGAGACCAGGGCCCGCTGGGAATGCCCTGGTCACGTGGGTATGAGGGACATGCTCCGTGCGTCCTGATGCCGGACGTGGCGGCTCGACATTGCAAGAACGCTACATCGGCATATCAACCTCGGGTGCTCGACAGGCCGTCGTCATACCCGGCGCGGATGGGCTACGCTCCTCGTGTAACCCGACGACGACCCGACCGCGGAGCCCCTTCCTCATGTACTTCGACGAGTTCAAGCACCAGCTCCCGGACATCGATCCTGACGAGACGCAGGAATGGCTGGACTCGCTCGACCAGGTCGTTTCGGGCTCCGGGCAGACCCGGGCGCGCTTCCTCGTCTACAAGCTGCTCAAGCGGGCCCGTCAGCTCGAAGTCGGCCTGCCGCCGCTGACCCAGACGCGCTACATCAACACGATCAGCCCGGAGCAGGAGCCCTTCTTCCCGGGTGACGAGGAGATCGAGCGGCGCATCCGGCGGCTCGTGCGCTGGAACGCCGTCGCGATGGTGCTGCGCGCGAACAACCGCTTCCCCGGCATCGGCGGTCACCTGTCTACTTACGCCAGCTCGGCCAGCCTGTATGAGGTCGGGTTCAACCACTTCTTCCGGGGCAAGGACGACGGCAGGTCCGGCGACCAGATCTTCTACCAGGGCCATGCGGCGCCAGGGATCTACGCCCGCGCCTTCCTCGAAGGTCGCCTCACCGAGGACCAGCTCGATCACTTCCGGCGCGAGGTCGTGCCGGGCGAGGGCCTCTCCTCGTATCCGCATCCGCGGCTCATGCCCGACTTCTGGGAGTTCCCAACGGTCTCGATGGGGCTGGGCCCGATCAGCTCGATCTACCAGGCCCGGTTCAACCGCTACCTGCAGAACCGCGGGGTCATGGACACGTCCGGTTCCCGCGTGTGGGCGTTCCTGGGTGACGGTGAGACCGACGAGCCCGAGTCGCTCGGGGCGCTCCACGTCGCCGCGCGCGAGGGCCTCGACAACCTGACCTTCGTCGTCAACTGCAACCTGCAGCGGCTCGACGGCCCGGTCCGCGGCAACGGCAAGATCATCCAGGAGCTCGAGTCGGCCTTCCGGGGTGCCGGCTGGAACGTCATCAAGGTCGTCTGGTCACGCGACTGGGACGAGCTGCTCGCGCGTGACGTCGACGGCGTGCTCGTCCAGAAGATGAACGACACGCTCGACGGCGAGTTCCAGAAGTACTCGGTCGCCGGCGGTGCGTACATCCGCGAGCACTTCTTCGGGCCCGATCCGCGGCTGCGCAAGCTGGTCGAGCACCTGTCGGACGATCAGATCGCCAAGCTCCGCCGGGGAGGCCACGACTATCGCAAGGTCTATGCGGCCTACAAGGCGGCCACGGAGCACACCGGGGCCCCAACCGCGATCCTCGTCAAGACGGTCAAGGGCTGGACGCTCGGCCCGGGCATCGAGGCGCGCAACGTCACCCACCAGACCAAGAAGCTGTCCGAGGCCGAGCTGCGGATCTTCCGGGACCGGCTCGAGCTGCCGATCCCCGATGCCAAGCTGAAGGACGCGCCCTACTACCACCCCGGCGAGGACTCGGAGGAGATTCAGTACCTGCGCGAGCGGCGCAAGGCACTCGGTGGTGCGCTGCCGAAGCGGGTCGTGCGGGCGAAGCCGCTGCCGGCGCCCGGTGCGGACGTCGACAAGGAGTTCGCGGCGGGCAGCCAGACGCCGGTCTCGACCACGATGGTCTTCACCCGGATCCTGCGCAACCTGATCCGCGACAAGGAGCTCGGGCGACATATCGTGCCGATCATCCCGGACGAGGCGCGCACCTTCGGCATGGACCCGCTCTTCAAGGAGGTCGGGATCTACTCGGCCCTTGGGCAGCGCTACGAGCCGGTCGACTCGGACCTCGTGCTGTCGTACCGCGAGGCGACCGATGGCCAGGTCCTCGAGGAGGGGATCACCGAGGCCGGCTCGATGGCCAGCTTCCAGGCTGCCGGGACGTCGTACTCGACGCACGGCATGCCGATGATCCCGTTCTACATCTTCTATTCGATGTTCGGCTTCCAGCGGACCGGCGACCAGATGTGGGCGTTCGGGGACGCCCGCGGTCGGGGGTTCCTCATGGGCGCCACCGCCGGCCGCACCACGCTCACCGGCGAGGGCCTCCAGCACGACGATGGCCACAGCCACATCCTCGCGTCCACCGTTCCGAACATCCGCGCGTACGATCCCGCGTTCGCGTACGAGCTCGCCGCCGTCGTTCGCGACGGGATCGAGCGGATGTACGTCAACGGCGAGGACAGCTACTACTACGTCACGATTCACAACGAGAACTACGCGCAGCCGCCGATGCCCGAAGGCGACGGCGTCCGCGAGGGCATCCTCAAGGGCCTCTACCGGTTTGCCTCGGCGCCGGATGTGGGCAAGGGCTCGCACGCGGCGCGGCTCGTCGGCTCGGGATCGATCCTCCAGGGCGTGATCGCGGCGCGCGACCTGCTCGCCGAGAAGTTCGGGGTCGCGGCCGAGGTCTACAGCGCGCCGTCGTTCCAGCTGCTCCGCCGGGACGCGCTCGAGGTCGAGCGGTGGAACCGGCTGCATCCCGACGCCAGGCGCCAGCGGGTCCCGTACGTCAGCCAGGTGTTGCCGCACGAGGGCGGACCGATCATCGCCGCGACCGACTGGGTGAAGGGCTGGCCCGACATGGTGTCGCGCTGGCTGCCGCCGCATTACGTCTCGCTCGGCACGGACGGGTTCGGGCGCAGCGACACACGCGAGAGCCTCCGGACGCTGTTCGAGATCGACCCGCCCCACATCGCGGCGGCCACCCTGGTCGGGCTCGTTCGATGCGGCGCGCTCGAGTCGTCCGTCGCCGGCAAGGCGATCAAGGAGCTCGGCATCGATCCGGAGAAGATCGACCCCGTCGCCCTCTGACCCGGCTGGGCGTCGCGGCGCCCGGCTCGGCTCGCGTGCGGCCGGGCTGCGCGGATCGGCGCGGTCCGTGGTGTATCGTCTCGTGACCCCAAACGCGAGTCAGGCTTGAACCGTCCTCTTCGCATCGCCCAGGTTGCGCCGCCCCTCGAACCCGTTCCCCCGCGTGGCTATGGCGGCACGGAGCGGATCGTCGCCGCGCTCGTCAATGAGCTGGCCGCCCGGGGCCACGACGTCACGACGTTTGCCAGCGGTGATTCTGTCGTGCCCGGCCGTCTCGTCGCGACCGTCGATCGCGCCCTGCGGCCGGCCGGTATCACCGCTGACTGGGCGCCGTGGTTCTACGCGACGGTCCGTCAGGTGCTCGATCGTGCGAACGAGTTCGACGTCATCCATTCGCATCTCGAATGGGCAAGCTCGTTGCTCGCCGCTGCCAGCCCGGTCCCCGTCGTGTCGACGTTCCATGGCCGGCTCGATCTGCCCTGGGCACGCACGCTGCTGCGAGGACTCTCCGGGGCGGTGGCGATCAGCCGCAGCCAGGCGTCGGCGCATCCTGATGTTGCGTGGGCAGGAATGATCCACAACGGGCTCGCGCTCGAGAGGTCGCCGTTCGGGTCCGAGCGAGACGATGCGCTGGTCTTTGTCGGGCGTATTGCGCCGGAGAAGGGGGTCGTCGACGCAATCGAGATCGCCCAGCGAGCCGGACGACCGCTCCGCATCATCGCCAAGCGCCCGGTCCTCGCGTCGGAGATCGAGTACTTCGAGCGTTCGTTCCAGCCGGCGATCCGGGCTGCCGCTGCGGATGTCGAGGACCTCGGCGAGCTCACCGGCGACGAACGCGATGCGGTCGTGGCGCGAAGTCATGCGCTCCTCATGCCCGGCAACTGGCCGGAGCCGTTCGGGCTCGCCGCAATCGAGGCACTTGCCTGCGGGACCCCCGTGATCACGCGTCGTGCCGGGGCGTTGCCCGAGATCGTCCGGGACGGCATCGACGGCTTCCTCGGCGACAACGTTGCGGATCTGGCGCGGCTCGTCGATCGGGTGGGGGAGCTCGACCGGGCCGCGATCCGGGCCGGCGTCCTGGAGCGGTTCTCGGCCGCGCGCATGACGAGCGAGTACGAGGCCGTCTATCGACAGGTCATGCGCCGCGCGGCTCCCGATCGACGGCCGGTCGCCGTCGGGCCCGGCGTTGTGGCGGCCGAGGAACTACGAGCGCGGTTCGGGGCCCGACTGACCGACGAGGCGGCCGCGCTGACGCTCAGTGACGACGAGTCCCCGCTCCCGCGACAGGTGGCGCGACGGGCGGCCGAGGTGGAGCCCTCCGGGTCGGGCCACTAGGGGTTCGCTGGCCGGGACCGATCCGCGCAGGGCCGGGCCCGTGCGGCTCGACGCCGGCCCTGGGTTCCCCTGGAGAACCAACGGGCACCTGTGGGCCACCGCATGTGTTCCTTGGATCCTCCGGAGAACCAAGTCGGCCAACTTGAGCGCTGAACCGGCCGCGATGGATCGCGTGGAGAAACAATCAGCCACCGGCAACCGCCGAACGTGCCCGTTGGTTCAGGCGCACCACTAACGGCCGAACGCACGCTCGGCCCGAGCGCGGGGAACGTCAGACGACCCAACCGGCGAACGAGCGCCACCGGGATGGCCGGTTGGAACGTCAGACGACCCAACCGGCGAACGAGTGCCGCCGGGATCGCCGGTTGGAACGGCACGCGAGCCAACCAGCGAACCACGGCCCCCGAAACGGACCGTTGGAACGGCCTGGTGAACCAATCAGCGAATGTGTGCTCGGCCCATTCGCCCGTTGGATCGCCGGGCGTTCCACGAGCCGCGGGGCCGGGGGCGGCGAGCCGCGCCGGCCGGGCGTTCCCGGAGCCGGCACCGGCGCGCGCCGGCGCCACGCCCCGGCCCCGGGCCGCGCGCCGGCGGTGCCTCTCTCCCCGGGCTAGGCCCTCGTCATCGACCGGCGCAGCAGCACCCAGGCCGTCGAGAGCGTCACGACAGCGATCGTCGCCAGCGCGAGGAACTCCCAGGCGTGGGTCGTGCCGCCGCGGAGCATCAGGTCCTGCATGAGCCGGATGCCGTGCGTGACGGGCAACGCATAGGCGAGCGCCTGGACCGGCGCGTTGAACTCGTCGATCGGCAGCACGAACCCGCTGAAGAAGACCGAGGCGATCAGCACGAGCAGCGACAGCTGGACGGCCTGCCGCTCCGAGTCCGAGACGACCGCGATCGCCAGGCCCAGTCCAAGGGAGGCCAGCAGGAGCAGCACGATCGCGCCGGCGAGCGCGGCCGGGTCCCGAGCAGCGGGACGTCCAGACCCAGGACCAGCAGCGTGACCGTGACGGCCGCGATCGCCGCCGCCGATGAGCCCGAACGCGAGCAGCTTGCCCGCGAGGATCTCGGCGGTGCTCACCGGGGCGATCCGGAACAGCTCGATGACGCCGCTCATCCGCTCGCGGACCAGGGACATGCGCGACCAGCGTCACCGCGACGTGCTGGAGGATCAGGGCGAGCACCGCGGGTGCGAAGAACGCGACGACCCCGGGACTCGATGGCGCGACGTTGACGAGGTTCGCGCGCGTCGGGGCGGCGACGACGTGCGGGGGGATGCGGGCGGCATCGGGCTCGCCGGCCGCGACGGCAAAGCCCGCGCCCTCGGCGACCACCTGCTCGATGATCCGCTGGTTCACGCCATTCGCGAGGCCGGCAGCAAGGAACCCGGCGTAGTTGGCCTCGATCGGGTCGACGACGTCGATCATCACGTCGATGACCGACTGCTCGCCGGCCCGGAACGCTCGCTCCGGCTCGGTCGGGGCGACGATCACGACATCGGCGGTCCCGTCGGCGAGCTGCGCCTCGGCCGCGTCCCGGTCGGGCGTCACCGCATCGATGCGGAGCCCGCCCCCGGCCAGGTCCTGGTACGCGGCCACGTCCGTCGCCAGGCCCGAGCCTGCGGGGATGACGACGATCGTGGCCAGCGGCCGACGCTCGCCGTTGTAGCCCGAGTCCGAAGATCGCCATGATCAGGAATGGTCCGAGGACGAGGCTGAGGATCGCGCCCGGCCGCCGGACGACCTCGGCGATCTCCTTGCCGATGAAGGCGAGGAGCCGGGTGAGGACCGCGAACGGCGCACCCATCACGCGGCGGACTCGGCCGGCGCCGCGCTCGGCGGTCGCTGGTTCCGCGCGATGCGCGCTCGACCAGCGAGCGCGAAGACCTCGTCGAACGACGCCCTGTACTCGCGGGCGCGACGACGACCTCGCCCGCCACGCCCGATGGCCTCGACGACGTCCGGCATCGCCGTGGCCGCATCGTCGACAGATACCCGCAGGCTCGACGGCCCGACGATCTCGACCCGGCGGACGAACGGCAGCGCTCGCGAGCAGCGACCCGTCGAAGGGCGTGGACGTCTCGATCTCGACGATGTCCCCCCCGAACGCCTGCCGTCGGAGGTCGTCGGGCGTCGGCGAGCGCGACGAGCCGGCCGTCCGCGATCAATGCGACGCGGTCGCACGCCTCCGCCTCGCTCACGTATTGGGTGGTGACCAGCAGGGTTCGTCCGGCGTCGCGGAGCCGATGGAGCTCCTCCCAGATCCTGCGTTCGAAGGAGCGGGTCGATCCCGGCCGTCGGCTCGTCGAGGAAGAGCAGCGCCGGGTCGTGTACCAGTGCACAGGCGAGCTCGAGCCGCCGCTGCATCCCGCCTGACAGACGCGCTGGCGCGGCGACCGCGGACCTCCCAGAGCTCGACGAGCTCGAGCACCTCGCGCGTGCGGCGCCGGCGACGCGGCCAGAGCATGCCGAACAGCGAGGCGACGAAATCGACGTTCTCGCTCGCCGTCAGGTCCGGGTAGAGGGTGAATGACTGGGGCATGTAGCCGATCCGCTCACGGGTCCGGCGCTTGAACCGGCCGGGTCCTCGCCCAGGACGCGGACCTCGCCGCTCGTTGGAGCGAGGGCGCCGGTGAGGAGGCGCACGGTCGTCGTCTTGCCGGCGCCCGGAAGGCCCGATGAGCCCGAGGATCGTCCCCGCGGGAACCGACAGGCTGACGCCGTCGAGCGCGACGGTGTCGCCGAATTGCCGCGTCGCGTGGTCGACGAAGACCGCGTCCTGCCCGGGTGCGGCTGATGCGGGCACGTCTGTGGGTCCCTCCTATTCGAACGGGGCCAGCCGGTTCCCCCGAAGCCGCGCTAGCGGGCCACGAGGTATCCGAGGCACCACGTGGCGGCAGGACGTCGGCTCGGATGGTTCGCTTGCAGTGGCATCGCGAAGCGGCAGCGTGGCCGCCGAAGGCCGCACCCGCCACTCGCGACGGCGGACGTGCCGCCGCCGCGCTTGCAACGCCCCTGCCACACATCCCGGCCGAGCGTCGCGGACAGCCGATGGCCGCGCCATCGATGATGCGCGCGTGCCGACGCGCGCCAGGGCCAGCACTCCGCCACCAGACACGTCCGACGCCCGCGACGCGGCGCGCGATGCCGGGTTGCGGTATTCCTCTGACGCGAGCCCGGGGATCACGCCGGCATCGCGCCGGTCGGGGCTTCAGCTATCGCGAGCCCGATGGCCGTCGCGTCGGGGACACCGAGACCCTGCGCCGGATCAGGGCGCTCGCCATCCCGCCGGCCTGGACCGACGTCTGGATCTGCCGCTGGCCGAACGGCCACCTGCAGGCGACCGGCCGGGACGCGCGCGGGCGCAAGCAGTACCGCTACCACCAGCGATGGCGGACCCGGCGCGACGACCGACAAGTTCGACCGGATGATCGCCTTCGCCGGAGCGCTGCCGGCGATCCGCAAGCGGTGCGACGGCGACCTCGGCAAGACGCGGGCTGCCGCGCGAGAAGGTGCTCGCGGCCGTCGTCCGGCTGCTCGAGCTGACGCTCATCCGCGTCGGCAACGACGAGTACGCGCGTCTCAACAAGTCGTTCGGGCTGACCACGCTGCGGACCCGGCACGCCAGGATCGAGGGCACCGCGATCCGGTTCCGGTTCCGCGGCAAGTCGGCGGCAAGAGCCACGAGGTCGACCTGCGCGACCGGCGTCTCGCGAACGTCGTCCGACGCTGCCAGGACCTGCCCGGCCAGGAGCTCTTCCAGTACATCGACGAGGACGGCGAGGTCCAGCGACGTCGCATCGGAGGACGTCAACGACTACCTCCGCGAGGTCGCCGGCGGCGACTTCACGGCCAAGGACTTCCGGACCTGGGCAGGGACGGTCCTCGCCTACCGCGCCCTGCGGGCGCTCCAGCCGGGCGACGACGAGCGAGAGGCGAAACAGAACGTCGTCGAGGCCATGCGCCAGACCGCCGGCGTCCTCGGCAATACGCCGGCGGTTGCCCGCCGAGCTACGTCCATCCCGCGGTCCTGGAGGCGTACCTCGACGGCGCGATCGACGCCGCTGAGGTGGCCGACGACACGACCCGTGTCGCCGCAGCAGCCGAGACCGCTCCCGAGGAGGAGCAGGCCGTCGTGGAGCTCCTTCGCGAGCGCCTCGAAGCCGACGCCGGACGGGGCAGGTCCGACCGCAAGACGGTCGATAGGCGCCTCGGTGGTCGGGCGGCATCCGCCGTGGGGTCGGCCACGCAACGATGACCGCGTCAACCCATACAGACACGGGAGGTGTCAGCGATGACCCAGGAGACGACCACCCAGGCCACCAGCGGCCAGTACCCGGTGGACGACGCGACATACAACCTGCTCCAGGCCCTCACCTCGAAGCTCGAGGCGATCGAGGCCTACGAGCAGTACCAGTCGGACGACCCCGAAGGCGTGTTCGGTGAGCTGATCGAAGACGAGCGCCGCCACGCGCAGCTCCTCCTCGACTCCCTTCGGACGCACCTCTCGAACAGCTAGGCCGTCGCCCCGGCAAGGGCCGGCAGGGACACAAAGAAGACCCCCCGCCGAAGCGGGGGGTCTCTTCTACTGGAGCCTGCTGCTAGACGCGGCGGTCGGCCTCGTCAGCCGCGTCGTCACCGGCGTTGCGAAGATCGTCGCCGAGGTTTCCGAGGTGCTTGCGCGCCTCGTCGCCCGCGTTCGCGACCTTGTCGCCAAGGTCCTCGCCGTCGCCCTTGCGCCAGCCTTCCTTCGCGTCGCCCTCGACCTCGCGATAGCCCTTCTTCAGGTCGTCCATGTCAGTGGACCTCCGGTTGCTGAACCGTCACTGGGGCGGTCCTGTGTGGCCACCGTACGGCTACGGTCGTATCGAGCCGAGACCGCCGGGACGCCGTGGGCTTTCAGGCCCCTTTCAGCGGGGACCGTCCCGATTGCGACCGATCGAGGAGCGTGAACCCCATCGCAGCGGCCGGAATGAGCGCGAGGATGACGAGGAGCCGATTGGCGCCACCGATCAGCAGGCCGAGCGCGAGCCCGACCGACAGGGTCGTGCCGGCCGTCAGGACCTCATCGGACCCGGCGCGGATGGCCCTGTTGGCTTCCTCGACGGCTCCACGGGTCGTCTGGGCGGCCTCAGGCAGGCGAGCGACCGCCTCGGACGCGGCGGTCGCGACCGTGCCTGCTGCCTCACGGGCGGCGCGGGCCGGGCCGGCCTCGCTGCCATTGCCCGAGCTGTTGGTCTTCTTCTCGACGTCGTCGGACTTGGTGCTCATGGGTGATCCTCCTGGGCGGATAACGAAAAAGTGACGGACAAGGCGACGGACGGCCCGAGGAGGGGGCTCGAGCCGTCCGTGCTAGCGAGAGCGCCCCGTCACAAGCGCTCCCGAGGTTGTATTCGCACTGCGTCACCGGAGGAGCGATGTCGGACCGTGACGTGTGCACGGTATCGGCGGGCCGGATCTCGGATTGTCTATTGCCGGACCGCGGACATTGCATCCGCATGACGTTTCCGGTTGGTTCTCCCTCCCTGGGTCCCCCCGGAGCCCGAGGGAAGGAGGTGGCTCCCGGACCCCCAGTGGTACGGGAGCCAGCGTCAGTGTTGGAGCCGCGAGGTGGCGATCGTTCGGTGCGCGCTGGCCCTCGACTTGCAGGGATGTGTCAGCGAGCGTGCCCCGCCGCATCGCGACCGCGGCCCGAGCGCTGGACCACGGCATCGGCAAACGCTGCCACGAGCGTCGCCGCGACAACCGCCGACACGGTCGACAGGAGCTCCACCGGCCCCTCCAATATGTCGACGTCAAAGACGGCGCCTGCCAGGAACCCGCCACTCACCGCAGCCACGATGCCCACGACGATATGCCCGGTGACGCCGAGCGGGTCCTCACCGCGGCGCGTCCGGGCCGCGAGCCATCCCACGACGGCTCCGGCGACGATCCACACGATGATGCTCATGTGCTTCCCCCGGAATGCCAAGAGCCGCCAGGGAGACCCCGGCGGCTCGTAGCGGTTGAACTGTGCCGATCAGCTCGCCGAAGGCGAGGCCATCGGGCTCATGGCAGGGCTATCCATGCCGGGGCTCGACATGGCAGGGCTCTCGAGGGCCGGGCTGCCCAGATCGGTGCCCGGCGTGGAGCCGGTGCCCGGGCTGGTGCCGCCGTCGGACGGCGAGCACGCAACGAGTGCCGCCGCGAGGGCGAGCAGCGCGATGAGACGCTTCATGGGTTGATTTCCTCCTTAAGGCTGGTGGCCCGCGCACGGGCATGCACCGTCTCAGGTCGACTTGGGGGTCGGCATCACCGTAGGCCTGCGCACAACACGGTCACGCGACTTCCACGGCGGGAGCGTGTTGCAGGCTTGTCACAGGTCCTCGGCGACGAAACAGAGGGGAATCATGCCGGGCGGTGCCTCCTGACACCGGTATCGAGCCCGTGAAACGAGCGTGCAACGCGCCCGAGAACGCCGGTCGTGCCCGTGGGACAGGGCACGGGGGAGGATGCCGACGTGCCGGAAACACTGCACGGAGCGGCTCCCCGACCGGCCGGAGGATCACCCTTGTTGCTTGACGAAACGACCGGCGGGACGACCGCCGAGACCACGCACCGAGACGACCGCTCGATGGCGATGCTCGAATACGCCCTCGCGATCGTGGCGGTCCTCGCCGCGTTCCTGCTCGCCCTCATCCGCTGACCTGACGCTCCGGCCGGACGCCGCCCACGCAGGCGATCAGTCGTCCGAATCGTCCTCGTCGCCGGGCTCTTGCAGCCCCTCGGGCGGGGTCGGCGGCTTGGGCGGCTTCGTCGGCTTCGGCCCGGGATCGTTCGGCGGCTTCGGCGGCTTCGGCGGCTTGGGCTTGTCGGGCTCGTTGGGCGGGTCGGGACGCTCCGCGGGCGGCCGCACCACCCGTGGCGGTGGCGGGCACGGACCCGCGATCTGGCCGCCCCAGGAGCCGCGACCCGGCAGATAGGCCGTAGCGGCCTCGTGCTTCCCGACGACACCGAGACCGCGGCGGGCTCGTGCCATCCACTCGGCGACGTCCGGGTCCCACGCGCGCGGCCCGAGCTCGGCCTTGAGTGGATCGACGCGCCAGCTGCCACACGACACCGAGTAGAGCAGGCCAGCCTGGTCGACCTCGTACTTGCCGTTCGGCTGCGTGCCGCGCGTGAACAGCTCCGTCGTGCGGTCGCGGGTCCACGGCCCCGGGGCGCCACCGGAGAAGGCGTCGATCGTGGCCTCCACGACCCGCTTGGGCTGCGAGAACTTCGCCACGGGCCAGTCGTTCGTGTAGGACTCGATGAAGGCCTGGAACAACGGGGCCGCAGCCGTGATGGACGTGGCCGGCTTCTTCGCGCGCGGGAGCGAGTGGTCGCTGTTGCCCATCCAGATCCCGACGGCGAGCCCCGGCTGGTCCGGGCTCTTCGGTGGGGCGAGGTACCCGTACGTCGCGAGGTCGCGCGCGTCCTGCGCGGTGCCGGTCTTGGCGGCCACCGGGCGTCGCTCGCCCTCGGGTCCGTTGCGGACCTGCAGCACGGGTCCCCACGCATCGTTGACGCGCGGGTCGCTGTTGCCGGCCAGGATGTCGCTGATGAGGAACGCCGTCTCGCGGGACACGGCCTGGACGCCCTCCGGCTTCGGGGCCCTGTACACGACGGACCCATCAGGCCCGCGCACCTCGAGGATCATGCGGGTAGGCTGCCGGACGCCGCCGTTGCCGAATGCGCCGAAGGCGCCGACGAGATCGAGTGGCCGAACCTCCACGGTGCCGATCGCCCCCGTGAGACCCGATTGCAAGAAGGCCTCCGTGCCGCCCAGGAAGCGGACGCCAAGCCGCTCGGATCGCGCTGCAACCCGATCGTTGCCGATCCGCTCGATAGCGCGAATCGCGGGGATGTTGAGGGACTGCTGGAGTGCCTCGCGCACCAGCACGGGACCGCGATCACGGCGGTCGGCGTTCCGGGGCGCCCAGGCCCTGCGCGGGTTGAACTCGGTGGTGATGTCGAGCAGCAGCGAGCCCGGCGTGAGGATGCGCTCCTCGATGCCGGTGCCGTAGACGATCGGCTTGAAGGCCGAGCCCGGCTGCCGGTACCCGTCGCCCGCGACGTCGAACTTTGGCTTGAAGCGCTTCGATGCCAGGTCGTTGCGGTCGTACCCGGCGCTGCCGAGATAGGCCAGCACGTCGCCCGTCCGGTAGTCGATCGCGACCAGCGCCGCATTGTGGATGTCCTTGCCGCGCAGGTTGCGGATCCAGGTTCGATCGCGCGACGGGATCTTGAGCCGCTTCAGCAGCTGGTCGCCGGCGTTCCGCTTGAGGTTCGGGGCGATGACCGCGGCGGTGACCCATCTCGAGGCGATCTGCTGCGCGCGCCAGTCCATGGTCGTGATGACGCGGTAGCCGGCCGTCTTGAGGTTCACGTCATCGCCGACGATGGACTGCAGCTGGCGCTCGACCTGCCAGGAGAAGTGGCCGGCGCGGAACCGCACCGGCGACGTGCCGGCAAGCACGACCGGCTCCGCCATCGCCCGCTCGATCTCGGCCTTGGAGATCTCGGTCCAGCGGGAGGTGGAGAGGTTGCTCAGGATCCAGTTGCGGCGGACGACCGGCGGCGCGTCGGCAGGCACGACGAGCTGCCCCTCCGCGTCCTCCTCGGCAAACCGGTATGGATCGAGGACGCTCGGCGCCTGGGGCAGTGCCGCGAGCAGGGCCGCCTGGGCCGGCGTGAGCTCCTCGAGGTTGCCGACGCCGAAATAGACCTTGGCAGCGGCCGCCACGCCGTAGGCGTCGTGGCCGTAGAAGATCTCGTTCAGGTATGCGGTAATGACCCGTTCCTTGCCGGTCTCGCCGGGATACTCCTCGGTCAGCCGCATCGACTGGAGGATCTCCTTGGCCTTCCGGAGATATCGATCCGAGCCGGGCGCGACGACATCGGCCGGGAGCATCCGAGCACGGACGAGCTGCTGCGTGATCGTCGACGCACCGCGCTCGCCTTCACCGTTTGCGCTCTCGGCAATCGCGGACAGGATCGCCGCCGGATCGAAGCCGGGGTTCTCCCAGAAGGTCCGGTCCTCGGCGGTGGTCGTCGCATCGAGGATGAGCCGCGGGATGTCCTCGTAGGCCACGACCCGGCGCTGGACCTCCTGGAACCGACCGAGCTCGACCTTGCCCTCGCGGTCGTACAGGATCGTGGGCTGCGCGAAGGTGAGGCCCTCGAGCTCGCTCGGATCGGGCAGATCGCTCGTCAGATAGGCCACCGCGGCAGTCGCGGCAAGGCCGACGAACCCGGCACCGGCCAGGCTGGCGCCGATTGCCACGGCGAGGGCGATGGCGAGATACGAGCCGATCCGGCTGCGGGGCTGCGCGGACGCGCGTCGGGTGGCACGGCGAGCCACGACTCGCGCCGCTCGATGTCGCGGCGAGTCGGGCGCGCGCGAACGAACACGGCGGACTACGGGCACTGTCCTACGATCCCCGACGCACCGTCACGGCCTCGCCGCGGACGGTGGAGCGACCCTTGCAGACCCGTTTCAGGTCGTCGTCAGCCGCTCGCACCGACGATCCGGAGCAGCTCGCCGGCGCTGAGATCGGTTGCGTAGACCTCGCCGTCCTCGTCCTCTCCGATGGCGCTGATCGAGCGCCCGCTGTTCAGGACGAGACGCGCATCGGCACGTCCCTCGATGGACGGATCGAGGACCCAGAAGTTGCCGGAGCAGTAGTCGGCGTAGAGGTAGCCGTTGACGAGCGTCGGGACAGCCGTCCCGTGGTAGACCACGCCGCCGACCACCGAGCAGCCGAGGCTGTGGTCGTACTCCGCGACCGGAAGCGTGTAGGCCGGATCCTCGCAGCCGGCGTCCTGGAAGCACTCCACGCCTTCCATGCGCTTCCAGCCGAAGTTGAGGCCGCCGACACCGGCCCGCGCGACGTTGACCTCCTCCCAGGCGCCCTGGCCGACGTCGCCGATCCACAGGTCCCCGGTGGCGGTGTCGAAGGACATGCGCCACGGATTGCGCAGCCCGGTCTGCCAGATCTCGGGCGCCGCGTCCGGGTCGTCGGCGAGCGGGTTGTCTTCCGGGATCGCGTACGCCTGCTCGCCGTCGGCCGCGTCCACGTCGACGCGCAGGATCTTGCCGAGCAGGGTGTCCACGCGCTGGCCGTTGTCATGCGGGTCGTTGGCGGAGCCGCCATCTCCGGTGGCGACATAGAGCATGCCGTCCGGCCCGAACGCGACCGCGCCGCCGTTGTGATTTGCGTAGGGCTGGGCGATGCGGAGGATCTGGACCTCGGAGGCCGCATCTGCCACGTCGGCGTCGTCCTCGACCGAGAACGACGACACGATCGTCGTCCCGCTTCGGTCGGTGTAGTTCACGAACAGCCGCGCATCGTCGGGGAAGTCGGGATGGAAGGCGAGCCCCAGCAGGCCCTGCTCGCCACCCGCCAGCACGCGATCCGCGATGTCGAGGAACGGACGCGATTCGAGCGCTCCGTCGCGCACGATGCGGACCCGGCCGCCCTGCTCGACCACGAAGAGCCGGCCGCTGCCGTCGCTCGCGTGGGCGACCGCGAGTGGCGACTCGAGCCCGGCCACGGCAACCTCGAACCCGAGCTCGACGGCGGTCGGGTCGAAGGCGCCGCCCGTCGTTGCGGCGGGCGTCGGCGGGCCGGACGAGGCGGGCGGCAGCGAGGCCGTGGCGGTCGGCGTCACATCGGCCGTCGTTTCGGCCGGCGATCCAACCGGCGAGGTGCCCGCGGGAGGCGAGCCGGCCGAGCCATTGCCGCACGCGGCGACGACGAGCAGCAGGAGCACGGCCAACGGGTGGTGGGGGAGTCGCATCGCGATCCGCATGCTAGCCCGGATCGTCGAAGCGGTCCGTGCGCGCCCCTGTCGGCGCGGCGTCGCTGCTACGCTCCAGGCGGATGGACGCGTGGGAGCTGCCCGAGATCGAGGAACGTCGCGAGGCGGGCGGCCGCCTGTACGAGGAGTTTCTGCGGGTCCGCGACCTGAGCGCAGGGCTGTACGTGCTCGAGGCCGGCGCCACCGACCCGCAATCGCCGCACGCCGAGGACGAGCTGTACTACGTCGTCACCGGCCGCGCGCAGGTGACGGTCGACGAGGCGGTGCGTCCGGTCCGGGCGGGATCGCTCGTCTTCGTGCCGGCACGAGCCCCACATCGCTTCCACGACATCACCGAGCGGCTCGAGCTTCTGGTGGTCTTCGGACCCGCAGAGACGCCGCCCTAGGCGCGCCCCAGCTCGGCGAACGCGAGGGCAAGCTCCGCGCCCCTGCCGGCGTCGTCGTGGCGGAAGAACACAAAGGCATCGTCGCCGGCTGCGACGAAGGGCTCCAGCCGGTTCCACCAGGCACGCAGCTCGTCCGCCGTGTAGTCGTGGCGTCGAAGTCGCAGGTACAGGTGCGCGGCGGTCCGGCGAAGCGTTGGCGGCGTCTCGTGTTCGGGGGACTCCGTGACGCACAGCGCCGCGCCGTGGTCGCGCAGCGCGGCGGTCGTCTCGTCGACCTGCCACGTCGCGTCGCGCGCCTCGACGACGAGCGGCAGGTCGATGGGCCACGCGTCGAGAAACCGCCGAAGCCTGTCGTCGTCGCGTCGCACGTTGTCAGGGATCCGGAACAGGACAGCCCCGAGCCGCTCCCCGAAGGCGCGGTACGGACCGGTCAGCCAGTCGAGACCACCGGCGGGATCACCGAACGAGCGCATCGTCCCGCCGCGCTGCGCCTTGACGACGAACCGAAAGTCCTCGGGTGTGGCCGCGAGCCAGGCCGCGACGAGCTCGGGACGGGGCTGCCTGTAGAAGGTGTTGTTGATCTCGACCGCCGGCAGCCGGGACGCGTAGTAGGGGAGCAGGTCCGTGGCCCGGGCACCCTTCGGGTAGAACCGCGGCACCCAGCCGGGGTAGGCGAAGCCGCTCGTCCCCACGAGGAGCCGGCCGCTCAGGGGGTCACCGTGCGAGCGCGGACTCCACGGAGCCCGGAGCGTCCTCCGGCGCGCAGTCCGGACCGAGGTCCGGGCCCGGGAAGGCACGATCAGCGACGGCGCGCAGGGCCCGCTCGACCGTTCCGAGCTCCTGCTCGGGGACGATGGCCAGGAAGTGGTCCTCGATGCCACGCAGGTGCGTCGTGGATGCGCGTCGCAGCCGGGCGAGACCATCGTCGGTGAGGACGGCCTCCGCGCCGCGCGCGTCCGACAGGCATTGATCCCGGACGACGAGCCCATCGGCCACGAGCCGGTCGATCAGGCGCGTCACGCCGCTCTTGCTCAGGACGATCCGCTCGGCGAGCGCGTGCATCCGCAATCGACGCTCGGGGGCCTCCGCGAGCGCGAGCAAGGCGTCGTATTCGCCCAGGGACAGGTCGTGCTCGGCCCGCAGCTCCTCGTCGAGGCGCCGGGTGACCCGCGCATGCGCCGTGAGGAATGCGCGCCACGGATTGAGCCGCGGATCGCGCGGTCGCAGCGTGGTGGCGGGCTCGGCGAGGGTCACGGGCAGATCGTACACCCGGCCGGGTTCGTTGACAATGCAACCAATCCAGCATATGGTTGTGTCATCAACCAAGTGCGCCGCATGGCGCGGAGGAGACGGATCCATGGCGACCTACGAGATTGATTCAGCCCATACCGACGTGGCTTTCACGGCCCGGCACATGATGGTGACGCGCGTGCGCGGCAAGTTCAACGAGGTCAGCGGGACCGTCGAGTTCGACGAGGCCGACCCGACCCGTTCCCGTGCCGAGATCGTCATCGCGGCGGGGAGCATCGACACGGGGATCGGGCCGCGTGACGCCCACCTGCGCTCTGCCGACTTCCTCGACGCCGAGCAGTTCCCCGAGCTCAGGATCACGGTCACGGGGGTACGGCCCGCCGGTGGCAGCCGCTACCTGCTCACCGCGGACGCCACGGTCAAGGGCGTCACCCACCCGGTCGAGCTCGAGGCGGAGCTCCTTGGCACGTACTCCTCGATGGCGGGTGCTCGACGCGTCGGCATCTCGGCGCGGACGAAGATCAACCGCAAGGACTGGGGCCTCGACTGGAACGTCGCGCTCGAGACCGGCGGCTGGCTCGTGAGCGAGCAGATCGCCTTCGAGATCGAGATCGCCGCCGAGGAGGCGGGAGCCGCGTCCGTCGCCGCCTGACCCGATCGCTGCCCGGGCGCCGATAATGCCCGGGCATGGCCCTCCTTCAGGACGAGCTCGCCCCACCGCGCTCGCCGCGCTACCGGACGCTTGATCACTGGCGTGGCGTCGCCTGCCTCCTCGTCGTCCTGTTCCACTCGAGCGGGGTGGCGTACCTGACGATGGAGGCGGCGGGGACAACCCCTGCGGCCGATGGCCTGTCCGGCCTCCTCCTGACCCTCACCCGGATCGGCTGGGTGGGGGTCCCGTTCTTCTTCGTCATCAGCGGCTACGCCATCTCGGCGACTGTCGATGCATCCCGGCGCGGCGGCGGTCCCATCGGCTATTTCCGGCGCCGGCTCCGGCGGATCTACCCGCCGTACTGGGCGATGCTCGCGCTCCAGGTCGTGCTGCTGGTCGCGATCGACGTGGCGATCTTCCCGGGCCTGCTGACCGGCAGCATCGCCCCGATCGAGCGCCCATGGGACTTCGAACCGGCGCAGTGGCTGGGGAACCTCACCCTCACCGAGTCGTGGCGCTTCCGGCTCATGCCGGACCCGCCCCGGGACTACCTCCTCGGCCAGGCCTGGACCCTGTGCTACGAGGAGCAGTTCTATCTCGTCGCCGGCGCCGCGCTGATCTTCGCGCCTCGCAGGTTCTTCCTCGTCTCGGCGCTGGTGACCGTCGGCGTGCTTGTCGTCATGACGCTCTCGCAGGTCTTTCGCTTCCGGGTCGACGGCTTCTTCTTCGATGGGTACTGGTTGGCCTTCGCGGCGGGCCTGCTGATCTACCGCCAGGTCAACTACGGGACGCGCCGGACGGGCTGGGTGGCCTGGGGCCTGCTCGCCGCCGGGCTGGCGTACGCCATCCTGTTTGCCCGCGAGAGCAACGGTCTCGACCGGGACCTCGCGGCGGCGGCGATCTTCGCGATGGTGCTCTATGGGCTGCACCGATGGGACGGCCGGCTCGCGGCGCTGCCCGTGCTGCGGCCCCTGAAGCTTGCCGGTACGATCTGCTACAGCCTCTATCTCAGCCACGCGGTGGTCGTCCGCACGATCAGCCAGGCCATGTTCGATGCCGGGTGGCGGGACGCGACCGCAACCGTGCTCGTCGTGCTGCCGATCTGTCTCGCCGTCGCCGTGGCCGTCGGGTGGGCCTTCCACCGGGTCGTCGAGCGTCGGTTCCTCAATCCACCGTCGAACCTGTCGCCCTCGGGCGTCGCCGCGACCGAGTCCATCACCCCCATTCTCCGGCCAGAGGGAGCCAGCCGATGACCACCTTCGACGTTGCTGCGGTCCGCGCACGGTTTCCCCGCTCTCGCAACCCTCCACGACGGGCGCCCGATGGCGTTCTTCGACGGCCCCGGCGGGACGCAGGTGCCGAGACCGTCATCGAAGCCGTTGCCGACTACTACCGGACGTCCAACGCCAACACGGCGGGGCCTTCCCGACGAGCGAGCGCAACGACGCCATCATCGCACGACGCGCACGTTGCCGTGGCCGAGATGCTCGGGACGCGGCTCGCCGCGACGAGGTGAAGTTCGGGGCCAACATGACGACGCTGACCCTCCACCTCAGCCGGTCGATCGGGGCCGACCCTCGGGCCGGGGGACGAGATCGTCGTCACCACGCTCGATCACCAGGCCAACGTGGATCCGTGGCTGCTCATGGCCGCCGACCGGGGGGCGACGGTGCGCGTCGTCGACATCCGCGACGACGACGTCACGTCTGGCTCGATCCTCGACGCGGCGCTCGGCCCACGGACGCGCCTCGTTGCCTTCGGCTGGGCCTCGAACGCGGTCGGGACGATCAACCCGGTCGCCGAGATCGTTCGCCGGGCGCATGCCGTCGGCGCGTGGACGTTCGTCGACGCGGTCCATTTCGCGCCGCACGGTCCGATCGACGTGCAGGCCATCGAGACGGACTTCCTGGCCTGCTCGGCGTACAAGTTCTTCGGGCCGCACGTCGGGGATCCTGTACGGAAAGCGCGACGTGCTCGATGGGCTCCCGGCCTACAAGGTCCGACCGGCCGACGACCGGTTCGAGACCGGCACCGGGAACTTCGAGGGGCTCGCGGGCACGCGCGCCGCCGTGGAGTACCTGGCCTGGCTGGGTCGCTCGTTCGGTGGTGCGGCGGATGGCGCGGATCGGGGCGCGGCGGTGCACGCGGGGATGCGCGCGATCCGCGCGTACGAGATGGAGCTCTACGGCCGGCTCGCGGCCGGGATCGCGGCCATTCCGGGCGCGCGCATCCACGGGATCACGGACCAGGATCGGTATGCCGAGCGGACCCCGACGGCGGCCGTGACATTCCCCGGAATCTCCCCGCGGGACCTGGCGGCGGCGCTCGGCCGGGACGGGATCGCGACCTGGGACGGCGACTTCTACGCGACCGGGCTCGTCGAGCGACTCGGCCTCGCGGGGTCAGGCGGTCTGCTCCGGATCGGTCTCACGCACTACAACAGCGCCGACGAGGTCGATCGCCTGGTCGAGGCGCTCGAACGGATCGCTGGCGGCGTCGCGACGCCCGCCTGAGCGCCGGTCAGCGCCAGCCCTGCGGATCGGCGAGCACCTCGCGACCCTGGCGCCACACGTCGCGAATGTCGCCCAGCAGGTCGAGCAGATCGGCGGCGAAGCCACGGCCGCCGTCGTCGAGGACGGCAGGAAGCGCCTCTGCTGGCAGCTCCGTCACCTCGATCGCCGGCGGTGCGGCGTTCGTGTCCGCATCGCGACCACGGGCGGGCAGGAAGCAGGGTGCGGCTCGTTCGATACGACCCATGGCGGAATAGCCAGCCATGGCGTGAGGGTACGCCAGGTCAGCGCGGGACGGCCAGACCTGGCCCGCAGGTCGCTATCCTCCGCACGTGACAACCGTCGCCCGCCGCGCCTTCGGCGCTCAGAGCATGACAGCGCCGCTGCGCGAGGTGCTCGTCAAGCGGCCCGGGCCGGCCTTCGCGGCCGCGTTCGACGATCCGGCCCACGGCTTTCTCCACCAGGTTGATCTCGACCTCGCACGGCGCGAGCACGATGCCTTCGTCGAGCTGCTGGCGTCGCTCGGACCGGTCGTGCACGAGCTCGAGACGGAGACCGCGAGCCCTGATCTCGTGTACACGTTCGATCCGCTGCTCGTCACCGACCGTGGCGCGATCCCGCTCCGGCCCGGCAAGGACAACCGGATGGGGGAGCCGGCGGCCCTCGAGGCCTGGACGGCGTCGCAAGGGATCCCGACCCTGGGCAGGATCGAGGCGCCGGGCACCATCGAGGGCGGGGACACGTTCTGGCTGGACCCAGGCCTGCTCTGCATCGGCCGAACGCTGCGCACGAACCAGTCGGGCGCCGATCAGCTCGGGGCCCTTGTCGGTGGCGACGTCCGGGTGTTCGATGTTCCGTACTGGCGTGGGCCGGCCGAGCTGATCCACCTGCTCTCGGTCATCTCGCCCGTCGCGGAGGACCTGGCGGTCGTCTTCCCGCCGCTCCTGCCGGTGGGGCTGTGGCAGCTCCTCCGGGAGCGCGCCGTGCGTGTCGTCGAGGTGCCGGAGGAGGAGTTCGCGACGCTCGGCTGCAACGTGCTCGCGGTGCGCCCGGGCGTGGTGATCCTCGCGGAAGGGATCCGCGCACGCGTGCCGCGCTGGTGGCAGCTGGCTGCGACGTCCATGCATACGCTGCCGCGGAGATCGGCCTCAACGGCTCCGGCGGCCCGACGTGCCTGACGCGACCGATCCTTCGCGCGTTCTGACGCAGGTGGGCGCGTCGATCGGGGCCGAGCTGGGACGCCTGCTCGGCGGGGGAGCGTGGGCCGTCTCGCCGCTCGGCGGATCGACCGGGCGCGCCCTGCTCGCGACGGGTCCAGGAACCGCGGTGGTCCGCGTCGGCGCGAGCCTGGACGTGGCGACGAGACTCGATGCGCTCGGTGTCGGCCCGCGCGTCCTCGCCGCGGGCACCGCCAACGGGCGGCCCTTCGTCGTCCAGGAGCACCTGCTCGGAGACACCGCGACACGCGAGTGGCTCGCGAACCATGCGGCGGAGGTCGCCCGCCTGGTGGCGCAGTACGCGAACGGACCCGATCTCGAGGAACCTCGCCGAGCCGCTGGTTCGCCGCGGGCTGGGTGCGCGAGCTCTCGGATCGAGCGGCACGGCTCGACCTCTGGGACGCGCACCGCGACACGCTCGCCCGCATCGTCTCGACGGCGTCGGACATGTCGGACGGCTCCCTCGTGGCGAGTCATGGCGACCCCAACGGCTCGAACTTCGTCGTCGCTGACGATCGACTCGTGCTCGTCGACTGGGACGACCTCCGCCGCGCCGATCCACTCCGCGATCTCGGCCAGCTTGCATGGTGGTATCTGCCACGGAGCGCGTGGCCCGGGTTCGTGTCGACTGCCGGGCTCCGATGGACGCCGCCGTCGAGGAGCGTCTCTTCTGGTGGGTTGCAGCGGAGTCGCTTGACGTTCGCGTTGCGCCTGCTGCCGGATCACCCGGATGTCGCGATGGACTCCTGGCTGATGCGGGCGGCCCGAACGGAAACCTGCTGCGCGTGCCATGATCCTGTCCGACACGTAGGGTCACTCATGGTCGCGACGAGCGTGGACGAGACCTGCGACTGTGCCGAACGACGTGCCGCGATGGACGAGTTCGCGCCGCAGTCCGGACGGCGCGCCCGATGCGACCGAGGTGATCGCGTGGACGGTGATGCCGCCCTGCGCAGCCAGCGGCGAGTTCGTTCTTATGACGCCTACAAGCGCAACTACAGCTGTTCGTCGGATGCGGTCATCGAAGGGCTTGGCGACGAGCTACGCCGCACCTCTTGGGCGAACGGACAATCAGATTCCGAAACGTGCCGATCCCGCGGACCTTGTTAACGTGGTATTCGTGCGGATCCGCTACGACGAGAACGCCGCCCATGCCAGGCGGTGATGTACGCCGGGACGGCGGGCCGCCGGCGAAGACGAGCGAGGAACCGACCACCGGAACCATAACGAGCGCCGCGCCCATCAGCCGAGGTGGCGTAGCCGGCCGTCGCGACCACGACGCCCGGAACCCAGGCTCGCGGCGGCAGCGAGCTCCAGATCAGGGCGTCGGCCACACCCTGCAGCCGGGTCCGCTCGGCGAGCGACAGGCCGCCGGAGAGCATCGCGGAGCCCGCCACGAAGCCCAGGTTCCAGCCCCAGCCGAGCAGGAACAGCGCGACGAGCAGGAGTGCCGTCTCCGCCGGCGGGGCGATGGCCGACAGCAGCGCCGGAGATCGCGATGATCGCCATGCCCGCGTAGATGACCCGCACGGCCCCGAACCGGTCGGTCAGCCGGCCCGAGATCGGCGACAGCGCGAACATCCCGAACGTATGGCCGGAGATCACGAACCCGACGTTGTCGAGGTCGTGGCCGTGGTCGGTCATGTGGAGCGGCGTCATCGTCATGATCAGGACCATCACGAACTGCCCGGCGACGAGCGCGAGGATCGCGAGGGGCACCGACGGCCGCCGGATGACGTCGGCGAGCGCGCTGCGGGCCGCGGTCGCGGCGGACAGCCTGGCCGCGCTCCTCGTCGGCGAGGTCGTGCGGGTCGGGTCGCAGGAAGACGAAAGACAGCAGGCCTGCGACACCGACGAAGACGACCGGCACGAGGTACGGACCGGCCAGCACGCGGCAGTCCGAGGCGCGCCGCGACCTGGCCCGAGGCCCGATGAGGTTCGGGCCGATGACGGCGCCGACGGTGGCGCGCCCAGACGACCGTCCCGATCGCGGAGGCCCGCCGCGCTTCCGGGAACATGTCGGCCGCCGCGTAGCGCGACAGCTGGTTGGAGCTGTTGCCGAACCCGATCAGCGAGCGTGCCCAGGAGCAGCAACGGCAGCGAACCGAGCGACGATGCCGGCGATGGCGACCGAGCGCGCCCGGCGACCCCGACCGGCGTAGCCCGCAGCAAGCCCTACCCGACGCCCGCGCCGGGCCATGAGCGCGGCGAGCAGGAGCGTCGCGCCGAAGCGCTGCTCCGAGGACGACCGCCGCACCGGGGCGCCCGGTCCAGGCCGGTCGCCGGTATGCTCTCGGCGACGAGCGCGGTGACGGTGACCGCGGCGATGTGACCCGTGCTGCCGAGCGCGACGCCGCCGACGAGCGACGCAGACGATCCGGCGCCGGAGCGGCCCGCTCAGGATCCTCGGCGGCGGTGAGGCTCCGCGGGACGATCGGGCCGCCGATCCTCGGGCCGGTCACGCCGAGCCTGCGTCCGGGGACGGGAACGCCGAGCACGAGCCCGCAGGCCGGATGGCCGCGGCCGGTGCATCGCGGCGTGGCGGGGCGCCTCGCGGTCGCGTGGCGGCACCGCTGCCGCCTGCTCGGCCGGCGACCTCGACGAGCCGGCAGAACGCATTCACCAGCCGCATCTGCTCGGGGGTCCGGCATGCGACCCGCAGCAGCTCCGGGCTACGCGACGAGCACGGCCAGCCCGCGCGCACGCGAGACCGCGACGTTCAGCCGATTGCCGCGAGTAGAGGAACTCCAGGTCCCGGGGCGCGTCGTCGGGCTGACGACGTGGTCATCGAGTAGATCGCGATGGGCGCCTCCCGGCCCTGGAACTTGTCGACCGTGCCGACGTTCGCGTCGCATGCCGAGGCGCGCGCTCCACCGCGCGTGCGATCTCGGCCACCTGCGCGTTGTACGGCGCGACGATGAGCACGTCGCGGACCGTCGAGCGTCCGCTGCCTGCCCGTCGCGGTCCGTCCAGGCCGTCCGACGAGGCCGGCGACGGCCTCCGCGATCCACGGCGGCCTCCTCGGCGCGACCGGTTGCGCATGCCCGTACGTGGCGAGCGGGACGAACCGGATGCCCGTCCCGCCGACGGGGCGTCCCCGTGGCCAGCGTCCTGGCGCGCATTGGCCGGATCGGGTCCGAGGCGCCCGTCATAGAACGGCGTCGGAGATGTACGCGTTGACGTCCGGATGGAGGCGGTAGGTCGTCGCCAGGAGGAGGCCGCGATCCGGCGCGATCGTCGTCGCCGTCCCGACGAGGTGCTCGAGGGCGCGACGCCGCGGCGCCCTCCGGGTGCGTGCCCTGGGAGACCTGTGGCAGCTGGTTCGGATCGCCCAGGAGGACGAGCGACCGACGCCGCGGCGCCGACCGCGACGGCGTCGGCGAGCGGAGAGCTGCCCGGCCTCGTCGACGAACAGCACGTCGACGGCTGGCCTCCATGTCCTCGCGCGCCCACAGCCAGGACGTGCCGCCGACGCACCTGGCAGGTCCCGGCGCAGACCGCCGCGAGCCGCCTCGTTCGTCGCCGATGCGGCTGACGCCGCGTCGCGCTGGACGTCCGCCGTCGTCGTCGCGCGCTTCTGGGCGATCCGGACGGTGACGCCCTCCTCGGCGCCGCCTCCGCGATCGCGCTCCAGGATGTTGCGCGATCGCCTTGTGCGACTGCGCGGTGATCCCGACCCGCTTCCCGGCCGCGACCAGGTCGAGGATCATCCGGGCGCCGGTGTAGGTCTTGCCGGTGCCCGGCGGGCCCTGGATCGGCAGGACCGGTGTCGTCGAGGCGAGCGCGCCGGCGGCCGGCTGCCGCCACGGGACGTCTCGCCCGGCGGCAAGCGCGCTGCCCTCGCGGATGCCGCAGGATCCGCGGCGGGCGACGGAGGACGAGGTCGCGCGACGGCCCGGAAGCGGCCGGGCCCGTCGAGGCCGTGCGCGATCGACCTGGTCGGCGACGCGCCCCAGCGCTCCTCGCATCGGCTCGGTGCCGAGTGGCGCGCTGGGGATCGAGCGCCGGACGGGATGTGGCTGTTGGCCGGTCCGCTTGAGGTCGATCGTGCCGGCGATCGTCGTCGATGTCCGATGACTTCGCCTGCGCCGCTTCCCGGTGGCCGACATCGATGGGCTTGTCACCGCGCCTTGACCTTTGTCTCCTGCGCAGGATCGAAGCGGTAGCGGTGGATCGACGCGACTGCTTGATCTGCCCGCACGTCGCGCTCGAACTGCAGCTCGGCCGAGCGCATCCGCCGACCGGACGAGGTCCTCCGGTCGATGCGTCGCGCAGCCGGAACCACAGCCCACCACTCGCGGCTTCGCCTCGCGACGGTGCCAGTCGAGGAGTGACGCGAGCAGCCAGCGAGCCTGCTGCGTCTCGCCGCGCTCCAGCCGGTCGACGGCGAGGCCCCTCGCAGCGCGTCCTCGCGTCGCCGCGGTCTCGGCCTGGTCGTCCGCGACCTGCTCGCTCGGGGCGCCCGTCGACGGCGGCCGGGCGCGGCACGATCCCGTCCGGGTAGAGCGGCGCAGCCTCGAGCCGGCGTTCCTCGAGCCAGTCGCGCAGCGAGCAGCGTCGAGATGCAGTCGTCGCGGTTGTAGGCCGCGATCCCGTCGAGGATCGCGTGCTCGCGCGTCTCCATCCAGCGCTCGTACTCGACGACGCGAGAAGCCCGCGCTTGCGTGACGGGGCCCTCCCGCTCCGGCATGTAGAACTTCTCGAGCTTCTTGATCGAATAGCGACTCGACCGACGCGCGGATCCCCTGCCGGACGACGTGGTCGTACAGGTTCGACGAGGACCCGCCCGCGCAGGAGGACGGTCGACCTCGTCCTCGCGCGTGGCGTGTCGCTGCATCAGCCGCTTCAGCGCGCCGGACTCGTAGCCGCCGTAGTGATAGACATGCATTGCGGGATCCGCGGCAAGCCGCTCCATGACGCGAGTCGACGAAGGCCTCGAACGCCTGCCTTCTCGCCGGCCCGATCGTGGGCCCAGAACGCGCCGTGAAGAGGGCGTCGCCATCGCGACCTCGTCGACGTAGCCCGAACAGGTACTCGAGCCCATCCTCGAGCGCCCACGGGTCGGACTCGATGTCGAAGAAGACGTCGAGTGGCGACGGCTCGGGGAGCGCTGCGAGGCCCTTGCCCGGCTGCTCGGGGTCGGGCCGGATGAGCTCGTAGCGGAGCTCGCCGGTCGTCCGGAAGCCGAGCTGCAGGGCGGCCTGGCGCCGGAGCCGCTCCGCGATGCGGGGCGGGACATGCTGGGACGGCCGTGTCGGGATCGGAGGCCGGCCAGGGCCGTCGAGCGTCGGGACGCCGGCCTCGACGAGCCGGCGCCGATGGGCCCGGCGCGGGTTCGCGACGAGGGACAGGTGGTCGTCCGCCCGCCGCTGGTCCATGCACACGGACCACCACGAGCAGACGCGGCAGTGATCGACCGGCTCCGGGTACGTGTCCGGCGCGGGGCCGTCGTCGAGGACACGCTCCTCGAACCGGCGCCTTCGCCGACCGGTAGTACGCGGCGTAGTCCTTGAGGGCATGGGCGTGCAGCTCGCCATCGCCCGTGACGACCGAGACCTGCTCCGGCGGGATGCCCTGCAGCCGCTCGAGCAGGTCGCGCGTAGACGCACATCTGGATGATCGCGCCCGCCTTGACGCGACGGGCGAGCTTGGTGTCTGCCACGTCGTAGCTCCACGCAGCCGAGCAGGGACGGCCGGTCGTCGCGACGGAGCAGGAAGTCCGCATGGCCCCGCCACCGTCCGTCGAAGAACGTCGCCTGGAAGATGACGTCCTCGCCGCGACGCATGGCCGCCAGCGTCTCGTCCTGCGCGGCCCGGAGCTCGTCCGGCGTGCTCGCATCCCGGGTTTCGATCTCGTGGACCGATCGGCCTTCGGCGCGAAGCCGCTCGATGATCCGCTGCTCGTGGTCGTAGCCGCGGCGTCGGATGAGGTCGAGCTGGGGGTCCTCGCGGAACGGGCGCTCGCGAACTCGACCGCCGCACGCGGCGAGCTCGAGGCTGGCAGATGGTCGCACTCGAGGAACCCACGCAGGTCGGTGGCGCTGACGATGAGCGTCCCGTCGGGATGCGAGCTGCACGCATGTCTCCCCGCACGCGGAAGCCGTCTCCGCGTCACGGCCACCATACCCGGCGGTCGTGTCAGTTCGCCTGTCACGCACGGTGCTGGCCGGGTCCTGCCCCACACGGATGGTTGACGCGGTCGTGCCCGGCCGCCACAGTCCCGGCGACAGGCCCGTCGGGCCGCCGACCCCCGTGAGGAGCCGCCCGATGACGCGCCGTCCGTTCCTGCTCGTGACGCTGGCGTGGGCTGCCATCCTCGTTGCCGCGTGCGGCGGTGCGGCGCCCGCGGCGACCTCATCACCGAGTCCCGTGGCCTCGCCCGCCTCGACGCCATCGGCGCCGCCGATCACGCCCGCGCCCTCGGTCGCGACAGCAGCACCGGCCGGCGAGAGCGGCGGTCCCATCGCCGAGGCCGTCGTCACGAGGCTCGCGGCCGAGCCCTTCGTCGCCCACGTGGAGCAGCTGGCGGAGATGACCGGAACGATGAACGGTGCCGAGATGTCCGTCACGGCCGGCGTGAGCGCCGACATGTCGGGGGAGGATGTCGCGTTCATCATCGAGATCGGCGTCGGCGGACAGGAGTCGACCCAGGAGCTGCGGGTGATCGGCGACAGCGTCTACGTCAAGCAGCCCGATGGCACGTGGTCGAGCGCGCCACGGGAGGCGATCGGGGACACCCTCGACGGCCTGACCGACAACATCCGCATCGTCAAGGACGCCGACGAGCTGCGGTACGTGGGGCCGGAGACGATCGACGGCCGCGAGCTGCACCACCTCACGGCGGCGAGGCCGATCCCCTACACGCCCTCGACGGGCGGCACCGGGGAGTACCGGGAGCTGGACCTGTGGGCCGAGGCGGACGGCACGCCGGTCCGGATCGTCGTGGTCTACGGCGACGGATGCAGCGGGTCTCGAGGGGGAGGGGACGACGACGTTCGTCTTCTCGAACTTCGGAGGTCCGATCGACATCCAGGTGCCGCCGCTGGCGCCTGCCCCTTCGTGATCGAAGGCGCGCGCCCGATCGACGCGCGCCGGGCTCAGTGCGGCCGGACGGTGTAGCTGCAGATCGGGCACGTGGCCGTGCCCGTGGTCGGATCCACCTCGAGGAAGGTGGCGCAACCGTTGGTTCGGCACATCGGCCGCGTCGACGAGCTGACCGATCGACGCCGCATGCGGCGCATCGAGCTCGCGCGTCCAGCGAGGGACGCTGTGGTGGTACGGGAAAGCATCTGGTTCCTTGAATCCTTCTTGCGCTCGGTCGCGGATTGGGCGCCGGCGCCGTTGTTGCTTGTCGCTCGACACGGTCGTAGTGGGACCGGAGCGAGACGAGTGTCCGGGCGGCGTGCCGGGAGCGATCTGATCGCTCCACCGGTGCCGTCGCTGCGGACTGACGGAACCAACTATGCCTCCATAACCGCGATTCGTCAATCGTGGCGTGGCCAGCGGCACCTCAGCCGGCTCTCAGACGATCCTCAGAAACGACCGGTACACCGAGCTTGTGCACGTGCTCATCGTCGAGGACGACCCGCGGCTCGGGCGTCTGCCCCAGCGCCTCATGGCCGAAGAGCGGCACGTGGTCGACCTTGCCCTGGGACCTGCTGGCGGGGGCCGGCGGGGTTGCGGGAGCGGCGCTCGGATCGGGGGTCGCCGGGGCCTACGCCACCTCCCAGGCCTGGGTCGTCGCGCTGCCGATCGCCGGGTGCGTGGCCGGCGTCGTCGGAGCCGCCGTCGTCGGCGGCATCGCGGGCCGGTACCCGGCGCTCCGGGCTGCAAGCCTGCCACCCACCGACGCTCTGCGGGCCTGAGCCCGTCACGCGCGACGGGCTGTGCACGCGCGCACCCCGTCCGCGTGATGCGGACGAAAGGCTGCGCCGGTCACAATGGTCCTCCGAGCCATCATCCCGAGGACCCGTCATGACCACCGAACAGGGCACCGTCATCGCCGTCGTCGACGACGAGGAGTCGAGCGACGGCATCGTGCAGCGCGTCAGCCAGCTTGCGCTCGAGGCGGGCATGCGCGTCGTGCTGTACGACGTCGGTGCCACGGCCGGGCCGCTCGAGTCGCCGCTGCCGACGCAGTTCGCATCCGACGGTCCCGACCAGGGCGTGCCGCCGCTCCTGACCGCACAGGACCTGGACGCGGCCGGCCAGCCGATCCTCGCGCGGCGCGTCCGCGCGCTGGCCGAGGCCGGCGTCGATGCATACGGGTGGCTGCCCGAGAAGGACGACGCCGAGCGGCTCGGCGAGTACGCCCGGGCCGTCGGTGCGACGCGCATCATCGCCGGGCAGGGCGTCGGGCCCAAGCCGGACGACCTGCGGAGCGCTGGGCTCGAGATCGAGACCGTCTGAGGGACCGGGCGTCGTCAATGGCCGGTGGCGTGCGCGACCGCGTGCGCGCACACTCGCCGACATGGACCCGAAGCCCGATCCCGCCGAGCTGACGGACACGCCGCTCGATCTCTCGACCGTTCGACGCCTGACCCGGCCAGCGCGGCGCGCCCGTCGCGCGCTCGGTGCGATCGCCGCCGGCGCCGAGGCCGTTGCAGAGCCGATCGTGGATCGCGTCAGCCAGGCGCTCGAGGAGGCCGGGCGTACCTGGAACGAGCGACCGGGTGCCCGGGTCCGTCGCGTTCGGCGCATGGGGCAGCGGCCCCTCGCGTACCTCATGGAGGAACATCCCGAGGCCCGTGCGGCGCGCCCGGTCCAGGTCGGCCTGCGAACGGTCGACGTCGACCGCATCGCCGGGACCGCGGTTGGCGGCGGCGACCAGCGTGGCGGCGACTTCCTGCCGCTGAAGCCGTTCCGCGGCGCGAACTGGCTCGGACGCTGGCAGCGGCTGCGCGCGGCGCATGAGCGCCTCGTGGACCTGCCCCCGATCGACGTCGTCAAGTACGACGACCGCTACTGGGTGGTCGACGGGCACAACCGGGTGGCGCTCGCGCTCTACGCCGGTCAGGTCGGGATCGATGCCGATGTCGTCGAGCTCGTCCCACCGGGCGGCCGTCGCACGGAGCCGATCCTGTCGCTTGCGCCGTCGGCGGCCGACTCGCTGTCACTCCGGACCGCCGGCAGCGGCCATCAGCCGTCCGGCTCGCTCACCTATGACGAGGGCGTGGAGCCGGACGCGCTGGAGCGACGCGAGTGACGCGGCGGCTCTCGGTCGTGTGGCCCGATCCGCGCCCCTTCGAGGGACGTGACGGTGCACCGATCCGGCTGCTCGCCGTGTCGGACGACGTGGACCCGACCCTCGATCACGAACGCAATCGCACAGCCCTGGGGCGGCTCGACGGGATCGTGGGCTGCGGCGATCTCGAGCCGTCGTACCTCGCGTTCCTCGCCGACGCGTTCCACGTGCCGGTGGCGTTCGTGCGCGGCAACCACGATCGCGGGGGACACTGGCAGCACACGATCCGGGACGCGCCGCGGCCCCTTCCGAGCGGTCGGCTGGTCCAAATCGGCGGGCTCACCGTTGCGCCGTTCGAGTGGCCGGGGATCGAGTCGGGACGTGCGGCGCTGCGCAACGAGACTCGCGCCTGGGCCGACGTCCTGCGCGCGACGTGGGCGCTGTTCCTCCGCCGGCTGCGCGGCGCATCAGGACCTGTGCTGGTGCTGAGCCATGCACCGCCCCGCGGGGTGGGGGACACCACCGCGGATCCGTACCACCTGGGCTACCGTGCGTACCGCTGGCTCCTGGACCGACTGCAGCCACCGCTGTGGCTCCACGGGCACGTCACGGTGGCGAGCATTCGTGACTGGCGCGATGCATCCGGCCCGACGACCGTGGCCAACGTCACGGGGGCGGTGCTCGTCGAGCTGTTGCCGCCGAGCGCAGACGCGGTCGCCGCGGGCTGACCGTCCCCCGGGTCAGAACGGCGGCCAGGGAATGGCCGGCCAGTGGGGCGACGGCTGCGGCCAGCGTCCGGTCTCGAGGAGCTCCTCCACCCGGCGCCGGGTCGCGTCGACCTCCCGGCGTGACAGCAGGTCCCGAAGGACCACTCCCAGCTCCCCGTTGAGGCCGTCGCAGAGACGCTCGAAGCCGGTCAGCTCGTCCGCATCGAACGGCTGCCCCCGCCAGCCCCACAGGACCGTGCGCAGCTTCGGGACCGCGGAGAAGCAGACACCGTGGTCGACGCCGTGGACGTGCCTGCCGCCGTCGACCGGGAGGAGGTGGCCGCCCTTGCGGTCCGTGTTGTTGACGGCGGCATCGAAGGCCGCGATCCGGCGTAGCCGTGGATCGTCGGTGACGACCATCTCGACGACGTCGACCGTCTCGTCGATGTCGATGAACGCCTGCACCATGCCCTCGCCGAACGGTCCCTCACGATGGACGGTCGCGGGCACGATGTCCCAGCCGAGCGCCTCGGAGACGTGCCAGGCCGCGACCTCGCGCCGTGACAGCGTGCCGTCGGGAAAGTCGTCGAGGGGTCGCTCGCCCAACGTCGGCTTGTAAACGGCGTGGGCCGTGCGCGGCGGCTCGCCCGGGTCGGGGCACGGCAGCGTCACAGTGACGAGCATGGCGTTGTTCGACGACCCCACGATCCGGCCGACGACGTCGATCGCGCCATCGCGGAGCAGCGTCAGCTCGGCGGCTGGATCGCGCATGGGTTCGGGGGTCAGTTGACGTACTGTCCGTTGCGGCGGGGGCAGATGTGGCCGGTTGCCTCGAGCGGCTGACCGCACAGCGGGCACGGCGGCCGGCCGGACGCGACGACCCGCACGGCGCGCTCCACGAACGCCCGCGCCGTGTCGGCCGAGAGCCGGACGCTCAGCAGGTCGGGGCCGTCCTCGTCCTCGGGGTCGTCCTCGTCAGGGTCGACCGGCTCGCCGTCCTCGGACTCGGCGCGCGCCTCGATGAGGACCTGCTCGGTGTCGCCGTCCCAGCCGAGAGTCAGGGCGCCGGCGCGGAATGCCTCGTTCAGCGGCTCGTCGAGCGGGCTCGTATCGCCGCCGCCCTCGGTGCCCGTGGCGGTCGTGATCCCGCGCTTCTCGAGCTCGAGCAGGAGCTGCCCGAGGCGGTCGGCAAGGACCGCCACCTGGACCTTCTCGAGCGCGACGCTCACGACGCGTCCACCGTCACGCGCCTGGAGGAAGAAGGTGCGCTGGCCGGGATCGCCGATCGTGCCGGTGACGAACCGGTCGGGCGGGTCGAAGATGTAGCGTCGTCGCGGCATGGCTCGACTCTATACCGATTCGCCGGTCGAGCCCGGCGGCCGGACCGGGCTCAGGCGACGCTGACCCGGATCGTGTGCCAGCCACGCGCGCCATCGGGGGCAGGCGGCGTGGAGCGCTCCTCCTGCACGACCCCGAGCCCGTCCGTCGCGCGAACCCGGATGTCGTGGTCGCCCGGTGCGGCTTCCCAGTCGAGGACCCACTGCACCCACGTCGCGTCCGAGATCGGGGCGGACAGGCGGGCCGGCTGCCACGTGCCGTCGATGGCCACCTCGACCGCGCTGACCCCACGATCCGGGGCCCAGGCAACGCCCGCGAGCGGGACGCGACCGGCGGCGACCCTCGCGTTGGGCCGCGGCGTGTCGATGCGGGCCTGGGTCAGGATCGGTGCCTCCTTCGCCCACCCGAGCGGCACCCAGTAGCCGTTGAACGCCTCCATCGTCGTGAGCTCGAGCTCGGCCAGCCACTTCGTCGCGGACACGTAGCCGTAGAGGCCCGGGACGATGAGGCGGGCCGGGAAGCCGTGCTTCGGCGGCAGCGGAGCGTCGTTCATGCGGACGGCGATCATCGGCTCGCGCGCGGGGTCCATGACCCACGCCGTCGGCATCCCCGCGGTCCAGCCATCCGCCGAGCGACCGACGAGCTGGCTCGCGCCGTCCTGTACGCCCGCCACGTCGAGCACCTCGCGCAGGCGGACGCCGGTCCATTTCGCGTTGCCCACCAGGCTGCCGCCCACCTCGTTGCTGACGCACGCGATCGTCACGTACTGCTCGAACAGCGGAAAGGCGAGCAGCTCCGCCCAGGACAGCGTCGTCTCACGCTCGACCATGCCGTGGATCCGCAGGGTCCAGTCGGCGACGTCGACCGACGGGGTCAGGAGCGCCGTGTCGATCTGGTAGAAGCGGTCGTTGGGGACGATGAGCGGGCTCAGGCCGGCGACCGACGGGGACAGGTCGGCCCCGGCGGGCAGTGGCTCGACGAGGTCGCTGGCAGGCGGGATGGTGGCATCCGCCTCGGCCGGTGCGGCGCTTGCCCGGACCGCCAGCGATCTGCCGAGCAGCCCGGCGCCGACCGCCGCGAGCCCGAGCGCAGACCCTCGCACGAGCAGCGACCGCCGGCCCCAGTTCGGCATCGAGGACGCTTCATCAGCGGGGGCGGGGCGCGCGGCGGTTGCCTGCAGCCAGCTCATCACCTGGACCCCCGCGAGGACGGCGAGCGCCGCGGTCAGCGCACCAAGGGCGGGCGAGCCGAGTGGCATGCGGGTGACGGCGAGGAACCCGACGACGCCGAAGGCCGCGAAGCCCCCCGCGGCGAGGCCGGGCGATCGCCGTGCCACCAGACCGAGCACGCCGCCGAGCCCGACCGCCACGAGCGCCACGAAGACCTCGAGCGCGAGCTTGTCGTTCGTCCCGAACAGGGCCACGACGATGTCCTTCGCCCCTGGCGGCTGGAAGTCGATGATCGCCTGGCCAACGGCGGCAACGAGCGACGACCCGCCCGAGAGGATCCCCGCGGCGAGCTCGGAGACGCCGAGTGCGACGCCCGCACCGACCATGCCGGCGAGCGCCGAGGCGGGGGCGTGGGGCAGGGGAGCGGCGCGGTCGAGACGCGCGGTGGCCGTGGTCATGGCCGTATCGTGCCCGCTCAACGTGACGAATGCGTGTCGTCGTCCCCGGGATCGGCCCGGCGTGCCCAGAACCGACCGTCGCGTCGCTCCACGACCAGCGGCATGCCGTAGGCCTCGCTGAGGGGCGCGCCGGCGACGACCTGCTCGACAGGACCGGCCACCACCGCCCGTCCCTCCCGCAGCAGGAGCGCGTGGCGGAACCCGCGCGGGATCTCCTCCACGTGGTGCGAGACGAGCACGATGGCCGCAAGCCCGGGGTCGGCGGCGAGCGCCTCGAGGTCGCGGATCAGGGTTTCGCGTGCGCCGAGATCGAGACCGGCGCCGGGCTCGTCGAGCAGCACCATCTCGGGTTCGGGCATCAGGGCCCGCGCGATCGAAACGCGCCGCCGCTCGCCGGAGGACAGGGTGCGAAACGGCTGGGTCGCGACCTGTCCCAGCCCGAGTCGTTCCATGATCGCCGTCGCGCGGGCCCGATCGGCGTCGTCGTAGGTGTGCCACCACGGCGCGAGCGCGGCGTGCCGGGCACTCAGGACGAGCTGGAACGGCGTGAGCTCCATCTCGGGGTCGGGGTCCAGCGACGCCGCGAACCCGATGCGACGCCGGTGCTCGCGTGCGTCGACGCGACCGAACCGTTCGCCCAGGACGTGGACCGTGCCGGTGGTGGGCCACAGGGCGAGGTTGAGGACCTGGAGCAGAGTCGACTTGCCGGAGCCGTTCGGACCGATGAGCACCCAGCGCTCACCCCGCCGGATCGTCCAGTCGAGCGGGCCCAGGATCGTGCGACCCGCGCGCCGGACCGACACGTTCGAGAGCTCGATCGCGGCGGCTGCCCCCGCCGGCGGGCAGGAGGGTGCGGAGCTCAGCGGACGAGCTGGCGAACCCCGGCCGGCGTCCGTCCCGCCGGCGCGGTCGAGCCTCGCGGGATCCGACCCTTGAGCACGATCGCGGCGCGGATGCGGTCGCGCAGCCCGACCGAGACGACGAGGTGCCGGGTCAGCTCCTCCTGCTCCATCAGCTCGACCGGGGGCACGTCCTCGCGGTCCACGCGGATCGTCTCGAGCGCCTGGATCAGCCGGTCACGGTCCGCCACCGTGCTCTCGTCGTCGCCCGGCGCGAGGCCGGCAACGAACTCCACCCGCGTCGACGGCCGCGAAGACGACGGCCGGGTTCGCGCGCAGGAGGATCGCTGCGACGTGGGCCGGCTCGGGCTGGACCATCGCCAGGCCGAGCAGGTGCTGGTAGGCCGGGTTCGCGGTGTTCAGCCGGTAGTACGGCGGTGCAGCCTCGACCCGCTCCGCGAGCCGGGTTGCGACGAGGATCCGGAGCGCGGCCTGGACCGAGCTGACGGGTGAGCCGATCGCCTGTGCGAGCGGTGACAGCCGCAGACCGTCCGACAGCTGGCCCAGCGCGACGACGATGTCGAAGCTGATGGGCGTGAGCGTCAGCCGGCGTGCCGGTGCCGCATCTTCCCCCCGGAGCCTGCCACGGCCGGTCATCGCTCCCCGAGCGCTTCGCGAGCGAGGGCGAAGGCCTGATCGTGCCGGCCGAGCGCTGCCAGTGCGTCGGCCCACGCGGACAGGATCTCGCGCCGCCGGGCGGGACGTTGCCCCGGCTTGAGCGAGCCTGCGGCGCGCTCGAAGTCATCGGATGCCGCGTCGTGGCGGCCCAGCGCCGAGAACGCACGAGCCCGCGTCACGAGCGCGTCGACGGTTGCCTTGTCCGTCCCGGATTGCTGGGCGAGCAGGAGCGCCTCGCCGGCGAGCTCGACGGCCGCCTCGGCATCACCCGTGGCGAGCGCGATCTGGGCTTCGGTGTCGGCGACGAAGGCCTGCAGCGATCGGTCGTTGTTCGCCGTCGCCGACGCGCGCGCCGCCGTCGCGAGGTCCGAGGCACGGTCGGAGCTGCCGTTGGCGAGGTACGCCATGGCGAGCAGGTTCTCGATGTGCGCGATGTCCTTGTCGGCCTCGGCCGACCGCAGCAGCGCGAGCGACTGGAGCCCGAGCGAGATCGCCCCTTCGAGGTCGCCTGCCTCCCGGTGCGCGTTCGCGAGCGTGCTGAGGAAGAGACCGCGCCTGCGGTCGTCGAGGTCGGCGCCGATGGCCCGGGCCTCCTCGAGGAACCCGAGCGCGGATGTCGGCTGACCGGCGCTCGTCTCGACCATGGCCGCTGCCACGAAGAGACGGGTCATGAAGTCGGGCGGCACGGCCAGCCCCGCCCGGATCCGGTTCACGATCCCGTTCAGCAGCGACCGGGCTTCGAGGACGTTGTCGGTCTGGAGCTGCGCCGACGCGAGCCAGTACTCGGCGATCGCCCGGTCCGCCTCGCGGCCGACCGTCTCGAAGATATGGGCCGCCTCGGCGGCGGGTCGCAGGGCCTCGGCCGGCCGGTCAAGCCGGCAGTGGCACTCGGCGCTGATCAGGAGCAGCTCGGCCCGTCGCGCGGGAACGTCGGTGCGTTCGAGCAACAAGGTGCACGTGTCGAGGGCCTGGACGAATGAGCCGCTCGCCAGGTAGAGATCCGCCTCGAGCCGCTGCCAGGCGATGTCCGGGTCGGTGAGGAGGGCCGACGGCGTGCTGCCAAGACGTGGCGCGAGGAAGTTCAGCGCGGCCATCGACGGCTTGGCGAGGCCGTTCTCGAGCGCGCTGATGTACGCCTTCGTGTAGCGCTCGCCAGCGAGCTGCTGCTGTGTCAGCCCTGCAGCAAGCCGGGCTCGGCGGATTCGCGTGCCGATCGCGTGCGCCAGGGGCGAGTCATCGACGACCACGCGCCGGCGGGTCCGGATGGAATTCATGGCGCGCAGTGTACGCCGTGGTCATGTCAGGTTGAACCCCCGAAAAGAACTCGGACAGCGACAGGTCAAGTCGTTGCACGAGCAGGGCCAGCGCTGGGAGCGACGGGACGACTCGTCCGCGCTCCACGGCCGAGACAAACGCGCGCGTGAGCGGCTCGCCGAGCGTCGTCTGAGTCAAGCCGGCTGCGACTCGCCGCCGGCGCAGCTCGTCCCCGACTGCCCCGGCGAGGCCGCCGTCCCTGCCCGCCATACCGTGTTTACGAATAGTTGACTCACGCATCGGCAGGAGCCTACCATGCCGGTGAGGTCGCGCCAACCCCAGACGCGGCCAGCCTGCTACCCCAGGAGGGCGCACATGTCCCGTCAGCGACGATCCCGGATGTTCACGGCGGTCAGCCTCGCGCTGCTCGCGGTCCTTGCCAGTGCGACGAGCGGGTTCGCGAGCGTCAGCCAGGGCTCGTTCCCGTAAGTCGTCCCGCGCCGAAGGCAGGCGGCAGGGAGGTGCCGCCTGATTCGGCATGCCCGGCCCAGGGCCGGCAACGGCGGTCACGGCGGCTGCCCGAGGTCAGTTCAGGGCAGGGCTCGCGGCTGCGGGCGGCGCTGACGGCACCGGCGTCACGGGTGGCGGGGTGACAGGCGGAGGCGTGACCGGGGGCGGCGTCACGGGCGGCGGCGTGACGGGCGGAGGCGTCACGGGTGGCGGGGTGACCGGCGGAGGCGTCGGTGATGGTGGCTCGGACGGCGGGGCGCTTGGCTCCACGCTCGGGGCCTCGCTTGCCGAGGGCGGCGGGCTGCATGGCACAACCGCGACACCGCTCGGGCCCGGGCTCGGCAGCGTGAAGGACGGGGTGACGCCACTCGCGTCCGGGCCCGGCACGGGGAAGCAGGTCGCCGAGGGTGCCGGCGAGCCGCAGCCACGGCCGAGGAGCGGTCCCCACGACCGTCCGAAGGGGTTGAATCCGTTGTTGTAGAAGTAGCTGACCTGGGTGTCGCGGGGACCGCCGGTCGTGCCGGGTCCGCGCCGCGCCCGCGCGATCCAGTCGCGATCCGCCTCGAGCCAGACGTCGAACCGGCCCTCCGGGCCGAGCTCGTCAAGCGCATCCGGCCCGCAGGCATCGCTGGGAAAACGTGCTGTCGGCTCCGTGCCGCTGATGAACCATTCCTCGACGCCCTCCTGGCCGGACCGTGCCAGGAACCCCGTGAACGGATCGATCGTGGCCTGGGTCAGGCCCTCCTCGGGAGGCGCGAACGAGCGGACCGGCCAGTCGGCGCTCGCCTCCGTGAGGAAGCCCTGCCAGACGTACGTCGTGACGTCGATCGAGAACAGCGGGTTATCGGGCGTGCTCACGTTCGTGTTGTCGCTGTTGCCGTTCCATGCCCCCACGGCGAGGGCGTACGCGCCGTCCTCGCGCTGTGCCCGGGTCGGGGCGGCGATGTACCCATACGCGTTGAGGTCCTTCGCGTCCGTATTCGTTCCGGTCTTGAGGGTTGCGGGCCGGCGCTTGCCCTCGGGGCCCTCGATGAAGAACTCGCCCCAGTACGGATTCACACGACGCTGCGTGTTGCCGTTGAGGATGTCGGTGACGATGAAGGCGGCCTGCGGGCTCACCACCTGCTCGCCGGCGGGCGCCACGTACGGGTCCATGACGGGCTGACCGTCCCGGTCGGTCACGCTGAGGATGGTCGTGTGTCCGATGTAGCGGCCGCCGTTCGCGAGCGTCGCGTATGCCGTCACGAGGTCGATCGGTGGCGTCTCCTGGGTGCCGAGCGCCAGTGACAGACCGGCCTGGCTCGCATCGCCGCGGAACTCCATGCCGAAGTCCTGGGCGCGGTTGAAGACGGTGGCCGGCTCGTTGATCGCGAGCGCCTTGACCGCCGGAATGTTGAGCGAGAACTGGAGCGCGCTTCGAACGCGCACCGGGCCGCGCTCGAGCTGATCCGCGTTGTTCGGTGCGAAGCCGTTGCCGAAGTCGGTGCCGACGTCCATGAGGACCGTGCCGGCGGTCAGCGCCTTCGAGTCGATCCCGATCGCGTAGGTGAACGGCTTGAACGCCGAACCGGGCTGTCGGTAGCCCTCACCGGCGACGTCGTATTTCGGTTGGAACCGGGATGTGCTGTTCGTCGCGTAGTAATCGGCGCTGCCGACGTACGCGATCACCTCGCCCGTCTGGTAGTCGACGGCGACGATGGCGCCGTTGCGCAGGCGCTTGTCCGCGAGATTGCGCATCCACTCGCCGTAGGGCAGATCCAGACGCTCTGCCGCTGCCTCGATGTCGTCCTGCCGCGGCACGATCGTCGCCGACTTGACCCACTTCTCGGCGATCCCCTGGATGCGCGAGTCGATCGTGGTCGTCACCCGCAGACCGCCCTGGTCGAGCTGCGGACAGGTGCTGTCCTCGCCACACAGCTTGGTCGCGAGCTCGTCCCGCACGCGCCAGATGAAGTGCGGCGCCTTCCAGCGTGCCGTGGTCTGGGGCACGAGCACGACCGGCTCCTCGATGGCGTCGAGGAAGTCCTGGCGGCTGTACTGGTCCTCGGAACGGGGTGTGCGGTCGCCGTTCGCCATGAGCTCGAGGATCTGGTTCCGACGCTGCACGACGGTCGTGTCGGCGGGCACGACGAGCCGGGTCTCCGCGCACTCGCCCTCCTCGTTCGCGGGCTCGGTGCATTCCTCGATCGCGTTGCGGACGAGGTCGTAGTTCGAGGGCGACTTGGGGAGCGCGGCCAGGATGGCTGCCTGCGCGACGGTCAGGTCGTTGAGGTCCTCGACCCCGAAGTACGACAGCGCTGCAGCCTTCACGCCGTAGCTCTGGTTGCCGTAGTAGATCTGGTTGAGGTACGCGGTGATGATCTCGCGCTTGCCGGGCTCGCCCGGATACGCCTGCGTGAGCCGGATCGACTGGATGATCTCCTTGAGCTTCCGCTCGGCCAGGCGGTCCGGATTCTCGAGGAGCTCGCTCTCGAGGAGGCGCATCCGCGTCAGCTGCTGGGTCACCGTCGATGCGCCACGGCTCGACCCCCGCAGCGAGTCGATGCCGGCAGCGACGATCGCGATGGGGTCGAAGCCCGCGTTTTCCCAGAAGGTCTTGTCCTCGATCGCGGTCGTCGCGTCGAGGAGGATCGGCGGGATCTCCTCGTACCTGACCAGCTCGCGCTTGAAGTCACCGAAGCGGGCCAGCTCCGCCCCCTCTCGGTCGAAGACGATCGTCTCTTCCGGAAGCTGGTAGTCCCGCACGCGGGAGACCGGATCGAGACCGCTGGCAAGCGAGGTGTAGACCGCGATCACGGCCAGCCCGCCGATCACGCCGATGCCCGCCAGGAAGAAGAACAGGATCAGGGCAAGCCAGCCGGCACTCGTCTGACGCCCGCCACCATCGGGGTCACCGGTGCGGCGTACGCGCTGGGTGGCTGTCTGCACGGGCACAGTCTGCCCGAAAATCCGGGGCGCGTCGGTCACTGCTTTGTCCAGACCGTTGACAAACTCGTCTGGCTGCGTATCCTCCGCTTTGTCCAGTCACTTGACGAAGCCGCAGCCGAGGGATCGATGCACGTTCCGGGCAAGGCGACCCACGGCCAGACACGGCTGCACAACCGCCGTCTCGTGCTGCGGACGCTGTACGACTTCGGGCCCATCAGCCGGGCCGAGGTGGCGCGCCGGACGGGCCTGACCCGGACGACGGTCTCGGACGTGGTCACAGGCCTGATCGGCGACGGGATGACGGCCGAGGTCGGGCGTGGTCCGTCGAGCGGTGGCAAGGCCCCGATCCTGCTGAGCGTCGTCGAGGACGCGCGCCACGTCATCGGGCTCGACCTGGGTGAGAGCGCCTTCGTCGGCGCGCTCGTGAACCTGCGGGGCGAGGTGCGACGGCGGGTCGAGCTCGCGGTCGAGGATCGCGACGGGGCCGGCGCGCTGGAGCTCGTGTACCGGCTTGTGGACGAGCTGCTAGGCGACGCCGGGGACTCACTGCTCGGGATCGGCGTTGGCACGCCTGGTGTCATCGACACGGGTCGCGGCGTCATCCGCTGGGCGGTCAACCTCGACTGGCAGGACCTGCCCCTCGGCCGCCTGCTCGAGGAGCGCTACGACGTTCCGGTCAACGTCGCGAACGACAGCCAGGCCGCAGCCCTTGCCGAGTACACGTTCGGTGGCGACGCGTCGCGCCGGCCCAACCTCGTGGCGATCAAGGTGGGCCGTGGCATCGGCGCCGGCATCGTGCTGAACGGCACCCTGTACCAGGGCGACGGATTCGGCGCCGGCGAGATCGGGCATGTGGTGGTCGAGGACGATGGCGCCCGATGTCGGTGCGGTCGATTCGGCTGTCTCGAGACGGTCGCCAGCGGCGTGGCGATCGTCGCCCACGCGCGGGAGCTCGGTCTGGACGCGGGGTCGATCGCGGACGTCAGGCGGGCACTCGACGCGGGAGATGAGGCGGCCCTCTCCGCGGCACGCTTCGCGGGGCGGTACCTCGGGCGGGCGGTGGCCGCGCTCGTCGGCGCGCTCGACATCCACGAGATCGTCGTCCACGGACCGGTCGCGGAGCTGGGGGCGCCATGGCTCGAGGCGATCCGCGACGAGGCGACCCGTCGGTCCCTGCCGCTCCTCGCGGACCGGATCCAGGTGCGCGAGGCCCGGATCGCGGCCGATGAGGTCGTGCTCGGCGCGTCCGCGCTGCTGATGACCCGCGAGCTCGGCCTGAGCCTCGTCCGATGACCGACCTGCGCAACGGCACCCATGGCGGCGGTCTCCTGGCCGGGATCGACATCGGTGGCAGCAAGATCGCGGTCCTGCTGGTCGACGAGGAGCTCTCGGTTCGAGGCCGGCATCTCGCCCGGACCGAGGTGGGCGACTCGAGCCGCGCCGTCGAGCACATCCTCGAGGCCCTGGACGCGGCGCTCGCGACGGCCGGAGCGGATCGCACCCGGCTCAGCGCCGTGGGCGTCGGCGTGCCGGGCCGCGTCGACGCAGCGACCGGGACCGTCTCCCTGGCGGTCAACCTGGGCTGGGAGCGGTTGCCCCTCGGGGCCGCTCTCGGGGCGCGACTCGGCCGACCCGTCCGCGTCGAGAACGATGTCCGGGCTGCGGCGGCGGGGCTGCACGCCCGACGTGCGCTCGGCGACGTCGACGACCTGGCGTACCTCAGCATCGGGACCGGCATCTCGGCGGGCGTGGTGCTCGGTGGCGCGTTGCACCGCGGACCCCGGGGCATGGCGGGCGAGATCGGACACGTCGTGCTCGACCCCGCGGGCCCGATCTGCGGCTGCGGGCTGCGCGGCTGCTTCGAGAGCCTCGCCTCCGGACCCGCAATCGCGCTCCAGGCACAGGACGCGCTCGGCGCGGGGCGTGCCAGCAGCCTGCGGGCGCGCGGCCAGGTCAGCGCGATCGACGTGTTCGAGCACGCGTCCGCGGGGGACCCACTCGCCTGCGAGCTGGCGGAGACCGCGGGCGCGTGGACGGCCCGGGCGGTGCACGAGCTCGTGATGGCCTACGACGTGCGGCGGGTCGCGGTTGGCGGTGGCGTGGCCTCGGCCGGCGCGCCGTTCCTTGCCCCGATCGCCCGTGGTCTCGACCGGCTCCGCGTCGCGTCCCCGCTTGCCGCGGAGGCGCTGCCACCGGATGTCGTCGAGCTCCTCGATCCCGGGACCGAGACCGGGACCTGGGGCGCCGTGATCCTCGCGCGTGCAGCGACGCGCGTGCCCGGCAACCCGATCCCGATGGAGGAGGTGGCCGACGCGTAAGTGGAGGAGTGCACACCAGTCGCCCAGTCGACCAACCAGCAGCAGATCCAGGAGGAGACCCATGCGATCACGGAGATTGCTGATCCTGACCACCGTCGCAGCGGTGGCATTCGGCGCCTGCGCCGCAACACCGGTGAGCTCGCCGTCGCCGACCGCACCGCCGGCTGCCTCCACCGGGCCGGCGCCCAGTGAGGCGGCGCCGTCCGCGCCCGCAGCCGGCCCGAACGCCGAGCTGACCGCCGCGCTTGCCAAGGAGTACGAGGGCACGACCGTCGAGGTCATGGCCCAGTGGATCGAGGCGGAGGGCCAGGCCTTCGACGACAGCCTCAAGGCGTTCCGGGATGCCACGGGCATCAATGTCGTCTATTCCGGCATCTCGAACTACAGCACCGTCCTCGGCGTCCGCGTCGACGGCGGTCTCGCTCCGGACGTGGCGCAGGTCGCCCAGGCCGGAATCATGCGCAGGTTCGTCGAGGACGATCAGCTCATCGCCCTGGACGACGTCCTCGACATCGAGCAGGTCAAGCAGGACTACAGCCCGGGCTTCATCGCCGACGGCTCCGTCGACGACACGGTCTACGGCCTCTTCTACAAGCAGGACCTCAAGTCGATCGTCTGGTATCCCGTCAAGGCGTTCGAGGAGAAGGGCTACGAGATCCCCGAGACGTGGGACGAGCTCGTCGCGCTGAGCGATCAGATCGTCGACGACGGCAGCAACCCGTGGTGCACCACGGTCGAGCAGGCAGACGCCTCCGGCTGGGTCGCGACGGACTGGATCGAGGACGTCCTCCTGCGAACCGCACCGGTCGAGACCTACGACAAGTGGGTCAGCCACGAGATCCCGTTCAACGATCCGGCCGTCGTGGCCGCCGCCGAGCTCGTCGGCAAGATGTGGTTCACCGAGGGCTACACGTACGGCGGCAATACCCGGATCAACGCGACCTGGGTCGGCGACTCGCAGACGCCGATGTTCGACGAGGCCGGGCCGAAGTGCTGGATGCACAAGCAGGCAGCATGGATCCCCGATTTCTGGCCGAAGGACGGCGACGAGAAGCCGCTCTACACGCCGGGCGTCGACAGCTCGTTCTTCTACTTCCCGCCGATCGATCCGGCATACGGCAACCCCGTCCTGGGTGGCAGCGACATGTTCGTCATGTTCGATGACCGCCCCGAGGTCCGCGCGTTCATGCAGTGGCTGGCCACGAGCGACTCCGTGCAGGAGCGCGTCGAGACCGGCAGCTTCCTGGCCGCCAGCAACGCCGTGCCGCAGGAGTGGTACACCAGCTACCCGATGTCGGGTCTCGCCGAGATCGCGCGCAACGCGACCGTGTCGCGGGGCGATGCGTCCGACGCGATGCCGGCCGAGGTTGGCCAGGGCGCGTTCTGGAAGGGGATGGTCAAGTGGATCTCGCAGAACGGCGGGGGCACACAGGCCATCTTCGACGAGATCGAGGCCGGCTGGCCCGCCGCGACCAACTGACCCGAGACTGCAGGGGCGCGCCACCGGCGCGCCCCACCTCCCCGAGGTTCCACCCATGACCGTCACCAGCCTCGCGCGACGGCCGGTTCCTCAGCTCGGGCGCCTCGCGGCACCCGGTGCGCTGGCCGTCGCGCTGGGGCTCTTCTGGATCTCGTTCGAGTTCCTGCGCGACGGCGACGGCGTCGCGCGTCTGCTTGCCGCCGTATATGGCCGGCTTGGCCTGACCGATCAGTCCGAGGCGCTGCTCCAGTACGGTCTCGACCCCGTCGTGAGCAAGCTCCTGCTGGCCGTGCTTGCGATCGGGGCCGGCATCGGCGCCATGTGGCTGCTCTTCGTCGGCCTCAACGGCGTCGTCGACCTGCTCGGCGGCCGTTTCCGCGAGCGAATCCGACCCTTCGTCTTCGTCGGGCCGGCGCTCGTGATGCTGGCGATCTTCCTCGTGTTCCCGGCCATCGCGACGATCGTCGCGAGCCTCACGGAGCGCGGCGGCGCCGCCCAGAACTACGGCGCGGCCTTCGCCGACCCGCTCTTCTGGATCGCGATCCGCAACAACGTGCTGTGGATCGTGCTCGGCACCGGGGGGAGCGTCGTCATCGGGCTCGTCGTCGCTGCGCTGACGGACCGGATCAAGCGCGAGGCCCTGGCCAAGACGTTCATCTTCCTGCCGCTCGCGATCTCCATGGTCGGCGCGGCCGTGATCTGGCGCTTCGTCTACGCCTGGCAGCCGCCCGGCGAGCCGCAGATCGGGCTCGTGAACGCGCTGTGGACGGGTCTCGGCAACGCGCCGGTTTCCCTCATGCAGACCGAGACGCTCAATACCTTCGCGCTCATCGTGATCATGATCTGGCTCCAGACGGGGTTCGCGATGGTCGTCCTGTCGGCGGCGCTGAAGGGTGTCTCGGCCGAGGTCATGGAGGCGGCCCGGCTCGACGGCGCGAACGAGCTCCAGCTCTTCTTCCGGGTGGTGGTGCCGATGATCCGGGGCACGCTGCTGGCGGTCGCGACGACGATCTCGATCGCGATCCTCAAGGTCTTCGACCTGGTCTACGTCATGACCGGCGGCGGGTTCGAGAGCGAGGTCATCGCGAACCGGATGTTCACCGAGATGTTCCAGTTCCGGAACTACGGCGGCGCGAGCGCCCTCGCGGTGATCCTGTTCGTTGCCGTGGTGCCGATCATGCTGCTCAACATCCGCAACCTCCGCCGGCAGGGGATCGGGGCATGAGCGCCGACGTCCCCGCGCTGGAGGCGGTCCGGATCGTGCCGCGGCGCCGAACCGGGTTCCTCGGTCGAACCGCGGTGCGCGTGGCGGTCGTCCTGATCACGGTCCTGTGGTCGCTCCCGACGGTCGGCCTGCTGGTCAGCTCGTTCCGGAGCAACGCGGCGGTGCGCTCGAGCGGCTGGTGGGACGCGATCCTGCATCCCTTCGAGTCGGCGCAGTGGACGCTCGCGAACTACGCCTCGGTGCTCAACGCCGACGGGCTTGCAGGAGCGTTCGTGAACAGCCTCGTCGTGACGATCCCGTCCGTGGTCATCCCCATCACGATGGCGGCCTTCGCCGCGTACGCCTTCGCCTGGATGCGCTTTCCGGGCCGGTCGCTGCTCTTTGCGATCGTGGTCGGCCTGCTCGTGGTCCCGCTCCAGATGTCGCTCGTGCCGATCCTTCGCTTCTTCCTGGCGATCGACCTGACCGGCACGTTCCTCGGGACCTGGCTCGCGCATACAGGCTTCGGACTGCCGCTCGCGATCTACCTGCTCTACAACTACATCAGCCAGCTGCCCGGCGACCTGTTCGAATTGGCCGCGATCGACGGCGCCTCGCACTTCCAGATCTTTCGCCGGATCGTCCTCCCGCTGTCGTTCCCCGCGCTCGCGGCGTTCTCGATCTTCCAGTTCCTGTGGGTCTGGAACGATCTCCTGATCGCGCTCGTCTACCTCGGCACGAACGAGGAGGTCGCGGTGCTGCCGGCACGGCTGAACGAGCTGGTCGGAACCAAGGGCGAGGCGTGGCACCTGCTCACCGCGGGCGCATTCGTGACGATGGTCGTGCCGCTCACCGTGTTCCTGCTCCTGCAGCGGTACTTCGTGCGCGGGATCGTCACGGGGTCGGTCAAGGGGTGACGGCGACAGGGGACGAACGGTCGCCGCGCGCGATCGCGGGTGGCCCGGATGCCGTGCTCGGCCTGCTCATGCTGGCGTGGGACGGCGAGACGGTGCCGGCCTGGGTCCGGGCACGGAACGTCGAGGCGCCACCGGCCGGATACACCCTGTTTCGGCACCACAACGTCCGTTCGCCCGAGCAGCTCCGCGCGCTGACCGACGAGCTTCAGGCAGATGCGCCGGACGGGCTGCCGTTCCTCATCGCCGCGGACCAGGAGGGCGGCCAGTTCCAGGCCCTCGGTGACGGTCCGACCCAGTTCCCCGGCGCGATGGCGCTCGGTGCCACCGGCGATGCGGCACTCGCGGAGGCGGTGGGACGCGCGACCGGCACCGAGCTCGCCGCGATGGGCGTCAACGTCTGCTATGCGCCGGTGGCCGACGTCGCCGTCACGGAGCGGAACCCGGCTCTCGGCATCCGTTCCTTCGGCTCGGAGCCGGCCGCCGTCGCCGCGATGGTCGCCGCCACGGTCACCGGGATCCGGTCGGCCGGTGTCGCCGCCACGGTCAAGCACTTTCCGGGCGCGGGGGGTGTCGAGACCGACACGCACCACGCGCTGGGTCTGCTCGGCCACGACCGGGCGCGACTCGACGCCGTCGACCTCGTCCCCTTCGGCGCGGCCGTCGACGCCGGCGTCGACCTGGTGATGTCCGGCCACTTTGCGGTGCCGGGCGTGACGGGCTCCGAGGACCTGCCGGCCACGCTCGCCCTGGAGGTGATGGATGGCCTGCTGCGTCGCGATCTCGGCTTCGCAGGCGTGACGATCACCGATGCACTCGACATGAAGGCGCTCGAGCAGGGCCCGAACCAGGTGCTCGACGTGCTCGCTGCACTCCGGGCGGGGGTGGATCTGCTCCTGCTCGCAATCGATCCCGAGGGTCGGGATCGCGTGACCGCGGGCCTGCGGCACGCGTCGCGTCGCGGCCTCGTCGACCTCGGCGGTCTCGAGCGCTCGCTCGCCCGCGTCGAGCGGCTGCGCCGGCGCGTTGGCGAGCTCTCGACCCGTCGGCCGGAGCTGTCCGTCGTCGGGTGTGCGGAGCATGTGGCGCTCGCCCGGTCGGTGGCGGGCCGGTCCGTCACGCTCGTGCGCGACGACGCTGGCCTGTTGCCCCTGCGCGTGGGTCCCGGATCGCGCATTCTCGCCGTCATGCCTCGACCCACGGACCTGACACCCGCGGACACCTCCTCGACCGTCGCACCGGGTCTGGCCGCGGCACTGCGCACGCGGCACGACGCGGTTGACGAGCTCATCGTCGACCCGGAGCCGAGCCCGGCCGAGATTGCGGCCGTCCGCGAACGGGCGGCCGGGGCCGATGTGACGGTGATCGGCACGATTGCGGCGCATGCCGGGTCGCCCCAGGCGGCGCTCGTCGAGGCCGTCCTCGACACGGGCCGTCCGGTGGTCACCGTTGCGCTGCGGACGCCGTGGGATCTGCTCGCGTATCCGGCCGCGGCCACGCACCTGTGTACGTACTCGATCCTGCCGCACTCGCTCGAGGCACTCGCGCGACATCCTGCTCGGCCACGCCGCCTCGGTTGGTCGGCTGCCGGTGCCCCTGGGCTCGATCGCCCCCGTCGGACACCGTCGGTGAGCGGCACGCTCCTGTTGCGCAACGGCCGGGTCGTCGAGCCCGGGCGGAGCGTCGGAGCGGCGACGGACGTGCTCGTCGTCGAGGGCAGGATCGAGGCGCTTGGGCCCGAGGCTGGGTCGGCGGCGGCCAGCGCGCATGCGTCCGCGATCGACCTCGACGGCCGTTGGCTCGCGCCGGGCTACATCGATCTCCAGGTCAACGGCGCGGCCGGTCACGACATCACCGCCAACCCGGCTTCGATCTGGGCCGTCGGCGAGGCGCTCGCCCCGACCGGCGTGACGGCCTGGGTCCCGACGATCGTGACCGCGCCACCGGGCACCGTCGAACGCGCGCAGGAGGTGGTCGCGGCAGGGCCACCCGCCGGGTACCGCGGTGCGATCCCGCTCGGGCTGCACGTCGAAGGGCCGTTCCTGAGCCCCGAGCGCAACGGCGCGCACGACCCGGGCCTCCTGCGGGATCCCGATCCGGCGTTCGTCGCCGGCTGGTCCCCGGAGAGCGGCGTCGTCATGGTCACGATCGCGCCGGAGCTGCCCGGCGCACTCGGGCTGATCGCCGACCTTGTCGGTCGTGGCGTCGTCGTGTCGCTCGGCCATTCGGCCGCCACCTTCGAGCAGGGCAGGGCCGGGATCGATGCCGGCGCCACGTACGCCACACACCTGTTCAACGCCATGCCGCCCCTTGGGCACCGCGAGCCAGGGCTGGCAGCCGCCGTGCTGGCGGACGAACGAATGGTGGTCGGGACCATCCCGGATGGCATCCACGTTCACCCGGCGATGCTCGCGCTGGCGTGGCGGCTCGTCGGATCGGAGCGGCTGTCCGTCGTGACCGATGCGATCGCGGCGCTCGGCATGCCCCACGGGACCTTTCGCCTGGGCGGGATGGACGTCACCGTGGACGCGACGGGGCCACGCCTCGCGGACGGCCGGCTGGCGGGCAGCGTCCTGACCCTCGACGCGGCCGTGCGGGCCGTCGCCGCGGCCACGGGCTGTGCTCCTGCCACCGCCATCGCCGCGGTCACGACCGTCCCGGCACGCGTCCTCGGCCTGGCCGATCGCGGCTGCGTCGCGCCCGGGTTCCGCGGCGACCTCACGGTCCTCACCCCTCACCTCGAGGTGGCCGGCACCGTGATCAACGGCGAGCTCGCGATGGTGGGCGCATGGGGCTGAGGGACGAGATCCTCGAGCAGCCCGAGGTCGCCCATCGATTTCTCCGAGCGGGCCTTCCTGCCGTCCGCGACATCACGGCCACGCTCGACCGCGACGAGTTCGATCTCGTCCTCATCGCGGCCCGGGGCACCTCCGACCATGCCGCGATCTATGCCCAGTACGTCTTCGGGGCGCTGCACCGATTGCCGGTCGCCCTGGCGACGCCCTCGCTCGGGTCGCTGTACGGGATCACGCCACGCCTCTCCCGGGCCCTCGTGATCGGGATCAGCCAATCGGGCCGGTCGCCGGACGTTGTCGGGGTCCTCGAGGCCGCGCGGGCGCAGGGATCGCCGACCATCGCCATCACGAATGCGCCCGGCTCGCCGCTCGACCGCGCCGCTGCGCATTCGATCGATGTTGGCGCCGGGCCAGAACGCGCGACCGCCGCCACGAAGACGTACACCGCGCAGTTGCTCGCGGTCGCGGCCCTCGCCGCAACGCTCGGCGGGCGCAAGGGATCAGGCGGCCTCGGCGGCTCGGCGCCGGAACGGGCGACCGCGCTCGATGCCATCCCCGATGCGCTGGCCGCGGCCCTCGCCGTCGAACCCGATGCGGCTGCACTCGCCGCCACGCGTGCTGGTCTGGACCAGTGCACGGTGCTCGGTCGGGGCTTCGACTACGCCACCGCCAGGGAATGGGCGCTCAAGCTGAAGGAGCTCGCCCAGGTTCATGCCGAGCCGTACTCCTCGGCCGACTTTCAGCACGGGCCGCTGGCGCTCGTCGAACCCGGCTATCCCGTGCTCGCCGTCGCACCGTCCGGGGCCGCCGGCGCCGACCTCGCGACCCTGGTCAGCCGGCTGCGCGACGAGTACGGGGTCGATGCGCTCGTCGTCTCGGACGATCCGGCGATCCGGGCGGCCGGGAGCGCGTCCCTGGCGCTCCCCGCGGGCCTGCCGGAGTGGCTCATGCCGATCGTGTCGATCGTGCCCGGGCAGCTGTTCGCGCTCCACCTGACCATCGCCCGGGGCCTGGATCCCGAACGTCCGCGCTGGATCTCGAAGGTGACCGAGACCCGCTAGCCTCCCGAGGCACGCGCCCGGGCGACGGCGCCGGTCACCAGCGCGGCCCGTGCCGTGATCCCGCCCGCCGCCCCGTCGCCGATCAACCAGCTGCCAAGCCCAACGGCGATCGCGCCGGCGCGGATGAAGTCCCCCAGCCGTATCGGCCGTGACACCGCCCGTCGGAACGATCGGGATGTGGGGAAACGGCCCGCGCAGCTCGCGGATGAACGCCGGCCCGGCGACCGAGGCAGGGAATAGCTTCACCGCGGTCGCACCTGCCCCCCACGCGGCGAGGATCTCGGTCGGGGTGAAGGCGCCGGGCAACACGGGAACGCCACGTGCCGCTGCCCAGCGGACGATCTCGAGATCGGTGTGCGGCAGCACGAGGAACGTGGCCCCGGCCGCGACAGCCCGCTCCGCCGCCGCTGGGGAGAGGATCGTCCCGGCCCCGATCGCCATGGCGGTGCCTTCGACGTGGCGCCGCGCTGCGGCAAGTGCCTCGAGCGCACCGGCCTCGGGCTCGTTCAGGGTCAGCTCGAAAGCCCGGACGCCCCCGGCCAGGAGCCCGTCCGCCACGGCGGGGACCCGGGCGGCCGTCAGGTGCCGAGCGATTGCCACCACGCCGCCGGTCTGAAGCCCCTCGGGCACGGCCGCGCGCTCGGCCATGGGCTCGGTCACCGGCCCCCGCGGACCAGGTCGCGCCCCTCGACGAGCGCGTGGAGCTTGGCGCGACTGACGCCGCGCGCGGTCTGCGAGAAGCCGCAGTCGGGGACGAGCGAGAGCCGTTCCTCGGGCACGAACGCGAGCACGCGCTCGATCCGCTCCGCAACGTCGCGGGCCGTCTCGACGTACGAGTTCTTCACGTCGATGATCCCCGCCGCGATGTCGAACCGGTCCGTCAGGTCGGCGAGGATCTCGAGCTCGGCCATCTCGCGGTTCGCGAATTCGAGCACGAGCTCCTGGACGGCAAACCGGCGCAGCTGGTCGAGCACCGGGCGGTACGTCCGCCGCGCAAGCGGCCGGCCCATGTAGTTCCCGAAGCAGAGGTGGGCCGCGACGCGCACCCCGGCCGGCACGTCGGCGACGATCGGGTTGAACAGCGCGGCGAAGTCGGCCGGCGCGTCCGGGTGGATCGCGGGCGATGGCTCGTCGATCTGGATGAACGTTGCACCTGCGGCTACCAGCGCCCGCACCTCATCGGCGAGGATGGGGATGAATGCCTCGGTGGCCGCGACGCGATCGGGGTAGACCGAGCCGAGCTGCAGGCGACCTGACAGCGTGAACGGTCCGGGGATCGTCACCTTGAGCGGGCGACGCGTCCGGCCGCGGGCGAAGCGGAGCTCCTCGACCACGCCGAGCCCGTCTGGTGCCGTGATCGGCTCGAGGACCTCGAACCGGTGCTGCTGGTCGTGCCCCGGGGCGCCGACCCGACGGTCGGGAGCAAGCGGTCGCAGTCCCGTCAGGTGCCGGTAGAACTCGGCGGTGAAGAAGCCTGCGCGCCGCATCTCGCCGTCCGAAACCACGTCGATCCCGGCATCCTCCTGGTCCCGCAGGGCCGTCACGACGGCGTCGTCCTGCAGCTCGGCGATGTCGGCCGGTCCAAGCTCGTCCCGTGCGGCGGCCGCCACGCCGACGACCAGCCACGACGGATGCGCATACGAGCCGACGACGCTCGTCGTCAGCCCGCCACCCAGCCGATCGCTCACGTGATGGTCCTGAAGGCAAACGCCCGTGCCGGGTTGGTCACGAAGATCTCCTGCTGTGCGTCGTCGTCGATCCCGCGGGCTCGCATCGCGTCCGCGAACGCCCCGAGGAGGAACGTCCAGCCGGGGCTGCCACCGTACGACGTCCAGTAGCCCTGGCGCGCCGCATCGAGGCCCAGCATCACCTGGTCGCCACACTCGTCCTCGACCAGCGACGCGAGCAGCGCCAGCGTGCCGTTCTCGACGCCGTCCTTCCAGCGGAAGCCCTGGTCGTACTCCACGAACGCACCCGTGCCGATGATCTCGCGGTGATAGCCGCGATCCACGACGCGGTCCGTGTGCGACAGCGTGATGTGTCGAGGCTCCACGCCGTGGGCCGCAAGCAGCTGGATCTGCTCGATGGCGCCCTGGCCCTCGCTGCAGTGGGTGAGGATCGGGCAGCCCGTCCGGCCATGCGCGATGGCGGCGGCCTCGAAGACGCGGCGGTCCCGGTCGGTCAGCGTTGCGCTGCCGGCCACCTTGATGACGCCGGCTCGATGCGCCGTCCGCTGGATCGTGTCGCCGGCATAGTCGTGGATGTCGATCCCATCGGTGATGTCGGCAGTGAAGCGGTCGGCCAGCTGCTCCGCCGTCTCCCGCTCGCTCCACGCGTCGTCGCGGTAGTACATCGCCAGGTGCAGTCCCGTGGGGGCGACGACGTGGACGCCGCTGCGCCGGCTGATCTCCGCAAGCTTCGTGACGTTGCGGCCTGCGCTGCACGGCATCGCGTCGATGACGGCGGCAAGCCCGAGGGCGCGGGCGGGCTCGAGCTCGGCCACGGCCCTGTCGACGTCGGCCAGCAGGAAGTCCGGCTGCAGCTCGACGATGCGGCCGCCATCGATGACGAGATGCTCGTGGGCGTAGGTCGGGCCGAGGTCCACGGGCTCGATGTCGCCGAGCACCGTGCGCACGAGGTTCACGACGGGACTCGCCACGGTGCGTCGGTGACGCTCCAGCCGGCGTCGATAGCGATGACCTGGCCGGTGATGGCGCGGGCGTCCCGGGAGAGGAGAAAGGCCGCCACGTCGGCCACGTGCTCGGGCTCGAGCAGGCCGCCGACGAGCGGTTGTTTCCAGGCCACGAACGCGGCGATCGTCTCGTCACTGGCGGCGCGTTCCGCCATCGGGGTCCGGGTCACGGCCGGCGCCACGGCGTTCACGCGAATGCCCGACGGCGCGTAGTACGACGCCATCGTTCGGGTGAGCGACGCGATCGCTCCCTTTGCCGCCGCGTAGGCGTGCGTCGCGAAGTACGTGGGTGACGGGCTCGTGCTCGTCACCGAGCCCATGTTGAGGATCGCCCCGCGCTGCCCGTCAGCGTCCGGCTCCTGTTCGAGCATCGTCCGCGCGGCCGCGCCCGACACGAGGAAGAGGGTCCGCGCGTTGAGATCGAGCGTGGCGTCCCAACCGGCCGCGCTGGCCGCGTGCACCGGCCCGTCGCCGAACTGCCGGCCGCTGCCGCCCGCAACGCTGAAGACGGCATCGAGCCGGCCGAAGCGCTCCACGGTCGCGCCCACGATGCGGTCCGCGGCGTCATCCTCGAGCAGATCGGCGACCTCGTACGATGCCTCGCCACCGGCCGCGACCAGCGATGCGACCAGGTCTCGGCAGTGGGCCTCGTTGCGAGAGGCGACGACGACGCGGGCACCTTCGTCGACGAGACGTCGGGCCGTCGCCGCGGCGATCCCCGTCGATCCCGTGAGGAGGCACGTCGTTCCATCGAACCGCTGCAGCACCATGCCGCCCGATGCTAGCAATCCCGCCGGCCCGGACGCCGGCCGATCCGTCACCATGCCGGGCATGGTGAGCCGACACGAAGCCGAGCTGGTGGTCGACGCCCACGCGACGGTCGGTGAGGGGCCCGTGTGGGACCAGGCGACAGGTGTGCTCTGGTGGGTCGACATCGAGGGCCGTCTCGTGCATCGGTTCGACCCCGATCGCGGCGCGGACGAGTCGATCGAGATGCCGTCGATGGCGGGGGCAGTGGCGGTGCGGGCCGGTGGGGGTCTCGTCGTGGCGCTGGCATCGGAGGTCGTCCTTATCGAGCCACCCGTCACGCCGGACGCTGCGCCTCGGCTGTCGACCGTCGTCCGTTTCGGGGACGGGCTCGGCATCCGGAGCAACGACGCGAAGTGCGATCCGGCGGGCCGTCTGGTCATGGGTCGTATGGCGCTCGACGAGCGGCCCGTGGGACGCCTGCTCTCGGTCGCCGGGGACGGCTCCGTTCGCGAGCTCGTGACCGGCACGGCGATCTCGAACGGGCTGGCATGGTCCGCCGACGCGGGGACCATGTACTACATCGACACGCCGACGCACCGTGTGGACGCCTTCGACTACGACCCCGGGACGGGCGAGGTCGCAAACCGGCGCACCCATCTCGACCTTGCCGATGCGGATGGCTCTCCGGACGGCATGACGATCGACGCCGACGGCTACCTCTGGGTGGCGTTCTGGGGCGGATCGGCCGTGCGCCGATACGGCCACGATGGGCGGCTCGACGCGGTGGTGGACGTACCCGTGACCCAGGTCTCGAGCTGCACATTCGGCGGTCCTGACCACGCGGACCTGTACATCACGACCGCGGCCCGTGACGTCGATGAGGCCCACGCCGGCGGACTGTTTCGGGTTCGACCCGGGGTCCGCGGCGTGCCGGCGCACCTGTTCGCCGGGTAGCCTGGCGCCAGGGCCCCGCGGCGTTCCTCAATCGCCCCGTTCGGCGTAGGCGAACGAACGAACCCTCCGAAGGCTGCAGCGGCGCTGACTCGCCCGGGAACGTTCGCGTTGGCCGAACGAAACCGGCCCGGAAGGCCGGTCGGGCCGCCTGAGGGCCGGTTCGCGAGCGTGATCGTGCGCGGCAGGAGAACGCCTGGCCGGTCACAGGGCGCTGCCGCGGTTTCGTTCGGTGTGGCCGAACGGGCGAATGGAGCGTCCGCGCACCGGCTGTGCGTTGACACCTCCGGCCATCAGCACGTAGCATCGCCGGACAACTGAAGAGCTCTTATCAAGAGTGGCGGAGGGACCGGCCCGATGAAGCCACGACAACCTACCGGCGTCGAGTCGGCAAGGTGCCAATTCCGGGCAGGTCCTCCTGCACGATAAGGGAACTCCCCGAGACCCTTCCGAGCAGGAAGGGTCTTCCTGTATCCCGGTCCCGTCGCCCGAGCCAACGCATCGGAGCCGACCATGACGACCGAGATCGCCCCCGCGCCCGCCACCGAGCCTGCCGTCCGAGCGGCCGGGTCCATGCCGGGTACGCGCGTCCTCGGGCTGGCCTGTCGAAACTGCCACGAGCCGCAGCCGCTGGGCCCGTCGTATGTCTGTCCGCGCTGCTTCGGGCCGCTCGAGGTCCGCTATGACATGGACCTCGTCCGCGCAACGGTCAGCCGGGACGCGATCGAGCGCCGACCCGCCGGCCTGTGGCGCTACCTCGAGCTGCTCCCGGTCGACGCTCCGCCGGCTCGCGGTCTGGCCGTGGGCTCCACACCGCTGATCGACGCAGAGCGCCTCGGGGCCGCGCTCGGGATCGACCGCCTCTGGCTCAAGGACGACACCCGCAACCCGACCCTTTCCTTCAAGGACAGGGCCGTCGCCGTGGCCGCCGCACGGGCCGTGACGTTCGGGATCGACACCCTGGCCTGTGCCTCGACGGGCAACCTCGCGGGCGCCACGGCGGCGGCTGCAGCGGCGCTCGGGCTTCCGGCCTTCGTCTTCATCCCGGCCGACCTGGAGCCCGCCAAGGTCGAGCACGCCCTGGCCTACGGTGCGACCGTCGTGCCGATCGAGGGCACGTACGACGACGTCAACCGGTTGTGTCTCGAGATCGCGGACGAGACCGGCTGGGGCTTCGTCAACATCAATCTGCGGCCGTTCTACGCCGAGGGCAGCAAGACGCTGGCGTTCGAGATCGCCGAGTCGCTCGGCTGGCGGTCCCCCGACGTCATCGTGGCTCCCATCGCCTCCGGTGCCATGTTCACGAAGCTCGCCCGGGGCTTCGCGGAGCTGGCCGAGACGGGCCTGATTCGTCGCCGGCCGATCCGGTTCGTCGGTGGCCAGGCGAATGGCTGCGGACCGGTCGCGAACGCCTGGAACGATGGCGGCGATGTCCGACCGGTGCGCGACCCCGACACGTTCGTGCGCTCGCTGGCGATCGGGAACCCCGCTGACGGCCAGTCATCGGTCGAGCTCGCTCGGTCCAGCGGGGGCTCGGTCGAGGGCGTCGACGATGCCGACACGGCCGCCGCGATCCGCCGGACGGCGACGCTGGAAGGTGTCTTCGTCGAGACCGCCGGTGGTGTCACGGTCGCAGCGGCCGAGGCCGCCCGCCGGCGCGGGGTGATCCGTGACGGGGACGAGGTCGTCGCCCTGCTGACGGGCAATGGCGTCAAGACGCCGGAGGCGCGCACGCTCGGCCTGCACCGACAGCCGCCAGCGCCGGGACGTCCCGGGCTCGCGCCCACGATCCGGCCGAGTCTCGGCGCATTCGAAGCGTGGCTCGAGGGCCGGGCATGATGTGTCCATGACCCACGGCACTCCCCGCGACCGGTTCCGCGAGCGGCTCGACCAGCGACCCCTGCTCGCGGACGGGGGTATGGGCACGCTGATGTACAGCCGGGGCGTGCCCCAGAGCGCGTGCCTCGACGAGCTCGTCGCCAGCCGGCCGGAGCTCGTCGGCGCGGCGCACCGCGAGTACCTCGACGCCGGTGCAGAGTTGGTCGAGACCCTGTCGCTCGGCGCCAACCGTCGCCGCCTCGCCGTCTTCGGGCTGGACGGCCAGGTTGGCCGGCTCAACCGTCGGGCAGCGCAACTTGCCCGCGAGGCACGCGAGGTGAGTGGCAGGGAAGCGTGGGTCGGCGGCTCGGTTGGGCCGCTCGCGCCACCGATGCGCCAGGCGTGGCGCGCGCCGGACACCGAGACACGGGCCCTGTTCCGCGAGCAGATCGACGGCCTCCTCGAGGGCGGAGCCGATGCGATCGTGCTCGAGACCTTCTTCGATCTCGCCCAGCTGCTCCTCGCCGTCGAGGAGGCACGGGCCGCGGCCGACATCCCGGTCCTTGCCTCGCTCACGTTCGGCGACGACATGACCCTCAACGACGGCACGACCCCGGAAGGGCCGTCCTTGCGCTCGAGGCTGCGGGTGCGGACGCGATCGGCGTCAACTGTGGCGCCGGCCCGAGTGCCTCCATCGCCGCCCTCGAGCGGATGGGCATCCCGGACGAGGCGTCGGCGCCGCGCTCGATCATGCCCAACGCCGGGCTGCCACAGCGGCTCGAGGGCCGCTTCCTCTACGCGGCCGGGGCCGAGTACTTCGCGCAGGTCACCAGCCGGATGCTCGGCGCGGGCGCGCGGATCGTCGGGGGCTGCTGCGGAACGACGCCCGAGCACATCGCGGCGATGCGGATCGCGCTCGACGGCCTCGCCACCGCCCGCATCGAGCCCGTGCCGGCTCCGTCACGACCAACGATCGTCGAGCGGACGGCTGTCGACGTGACCACGGGCGCCCCGCCTCCGACCAGGCTCGCAACGCTGCTGGCCGACAGGCGGTTCGTGGTCTCGGTCGAGATCGACCCGCCGCGGAGCGTTCGGATCGATCGCACCCTCGAAGCCGCACGACTCCTGCGAGACGCGGGCGTCGATGTCGTCAACATCTCGGATTCGGCCATGGCCCGCGTCCGGATGGGAGCCCTTGCCGTCGCGTTCGGGATCCAGCACGACCTCGATCTCGAGTGCCTGGTCCACTTCACCACCCGCGACCGGAACCTCATGGCAATCGAATCCGAGCTGCTCGGCGCCCACGCGCTCGGGGTCCGAAACATCATCGCGCTGACCGGTGACCCGCCGCGGGTCGGCGACTACCCGACAGGCACGGGCGTGTGGGACGTCAATTCGATCGGGCTGATCGAGATCCTGACCCGGCTGAACCGGGGCGAGGACCAGGCCGGGTCGCCGATCGGTCAGCCGGCCGGCTACACGATCGCGTGCGCGCTGGACTCCACGTCCGCCGACGCGGCCACGGAATGGGATCGGCTCGAGCGAAAGCTCGCCGGGGGTGCGCATCTCGTCATGACCCAGCCGCTGTACTCCGTCGAGCAGGTGGAGCGGATGTTCGCGGAGGCGCGCCGACGCTTCGGCCCGAGTGGCTTCCCGGTGCCGGTCCTGCTCGGCGTGCTGCCGCTGGTGTCCGCACGCCACGCCGAGTTCCTGCACAACGAGGTCCCGGGGATCACGATCCCGGACGCCGCCCGGGCCGCGATGCACGAGGCGGGCGAGCGCGCATCGGAACGGGGAATCGAGATGGCCGACGACCTGCTGCGCGAGGTCGAGCACGAGCTTGCCGGCACCTACATCATGCCGAGCTTCGGCCGCTACGAGCAGTGCGCCGGTCTCGTGCGACGCATCCGCGAGCGGCATCCGCGGGCGGTCGTCGCGGGAGCGATGGCATGACCGACATCGCGAGCCCGCCGTTCACCCGCGCCGCGCGTCTCGAGCGACTCGATGCCCTCCTTGCCGAGCGCATCGTCGTGCTCGACGGCGCGATGGGCACGATGCTCCAGACCCATGCGTTCGACGAGGGTGCCTTCCGCGGCGAGCGGTTCGCGGATCATCCGCGCGACCTCCGCGGCAACAGCGACGTGCTGTGCCTCACCCAGCCCGACGCAGTCCGCCGGATCCATGCGCAGTACCTGGAGGCCGGCGCGGACGTCGTCAGCACGAACTCGTTCACCGCGACCACGATCGCGCAGGCCGACTACGGCTTTGGCTCTGACGTCGTCTTCGACATCAACGTGGCGGCCGCGCGGCTCGCCCGCGAGGCAGCCGATGCCGCCGAACGGGCCGATCCCGGCAGACCGCGGTACGTGGCTGGGTCGCTCGGGCCCACGAACCGAACGGCCTCCCTGAGCCCGGACGTGGCGGATCCGGCGGCTCGTGCCGTCACGTGGAAGGAGCTCGAGGACTCGTACCGGGAGTCGGCCCGTGGCCTCGTCGAGGGTGGCGCCGACCTGCTGCTCGTCGAGACGATCTTCGACACGCTCAATGCCAAGGCCGCGATCTTCGCCCTCGAGACGCTCTGGGACGAGCTCGGCGAGCGGCTGCCGCTGATCGTCAGCGGAACCATCGTCGACGCGTCCGGGCGCACCCTGTCGGGCCAGACCGTTGAGGCGTTCTGGCATTCGATCCGTCATGCGCGGCCGCTGATCGTCGGCCTCAATTGCGCGCTCGGCCCGAAGCAGCTGCGCGAGCACATCGGCGTGCTGTCGCGCATCGCCGACCTGCCGATCTCGGCCTACCCGAACGCCGGCCTGCCGAACGAGCTCGGCGGGTACGACGAGACACCCGAGGAGATGGCCGCTGCGCTCGGCGAGTGGGCTGCGAGCGGGCTGCTCAACGTGGCGGGCAGCTGCTGCGGCTCGACCCCCGCGCACGTGGCGGCGATCGCTGCCGCCGTTGCGGGCAAGCCCCCGCGGGTCATCCCGGAGCGCCCGCGTGTCACGCGTCTCGCCGGGCTCGAGGGACTGGTCATGCCGCCACCGGGCAATGCCTTCGTCAACGTCGGCGAGCGCACCAACGTGACGGGCTCCCGCAAGTTCGCCCGGCTGATCGCCGACGGCAAGGAGGACGAGGCGGTCGACGTCGCGCGCGAGCAGGTCACCAACGGGGCCCAGCTGATCGACGTCAACATGGACGAGGCGATGCTCGACGGTGTCGCGGCCATGACCCGCTTCCTCCGTCGTATCGGCGCCGAGCCGGACATCGCCACCGTGCCGGTCATGGTCGACAGCTCGAAGTGGTCGGTGCTCGAAGCGGGCCTCCAGCAGCTCCAGGGCAAGGGCGTCGTCAACTCGGTCTCCCTCAAAGAGGGCGAGGAGGAGTTCATCCGCCAGGCCCGGCTGTGCCTCCGCTACGGCGCCGCGGTCGTCGTGATGGCATTCGACGAGCAGGGCCAGGCGGAATCGGTCGAACGGCGGATCGCCGTGCTGCGGCGCGCGTACGACCTGCTCACGAACACGGTCGGCTTCGATCCGGAGGACATCATCCTCGACGCGAACATCTTTGCGATCGCGACCGGGATCGAGGAGCACAACGGGTACGCGGTCTCATTCATCGAGGCCGTGCGCCGGCTCAAGACCGAGCTGCCCGGCACGCTCACCTCCGGCGGTGTGTCGAACGTCAGCTTTTCATTCCGCGGCAACGACCGGGTCCGCGAGGCGATCCACAGCGTGTTCCTCTATCACGCGATCCAGGCCGGGCTCGACATGGCGATCGTCAACGCCGGTGTCCTGCCGGTCTATGACGATATCGATCCGGAGCTGCGCGAGCGCGTCGAGGACGTGGTGCTGGACCGGCGGCCCGACGGCTCCGACCGGCTCCTCGAGATCGCGACCCGGTACGCGGGCGAGGCGGGCATGGAGCGGCCGGCCGAGGACCTGCGCTGGCGCGAGCGACCGGTGGGGGAGCGCCTCACCCACGCGCTCGTCGAAGGCATCGATGCGTGGATCGTCGAGGACACCGAGGAGGCCCGCGCGGCCGCGACGCGCACGCTCGACGTCATCGAAGGCCCGTTGATGGACGGCATGAACGTCGTCGGGGACCTGTTCGGCGCGGGCCGGATGTTCCTGCCCCAGGTGGTCAAGAGCGCCCGGGTCATGAAGAAGGCCGTCGCGCACCTCATCCCGTATCTCGAGGAGGAGCGCGCGGGAACCGGGACGCGCCGCGCCGGGACAGTGGTCACCGCCACGGTGAAGGGCGACGTCCACGACATCGGCAAGAACATCGTCGGCGTCGTGCTGGGCTGCAACGACTACGAGGTGGTGGACCTCGGCGTGATGGTGCCGGCCGCGCGGATCCTCGAGAAGGCGCAGGAGCTCAACGCGGATCTCATCGGGCTGTCCGGACTGATCACGCCGTCGCTCGACGAGATGATCTACGTGGCCTCCGAGATGGAGCGGCTCGGGATGACCACGCCGCTGCTCATCGGGGGCGCAACGACGTCACGCACCCATACGGCGGTCAAGATCGCGCCCGCCTACTCGGGGCCGGTGGTTCACGTCCTCGATGCCTCGCGCGCCGTGGGCGTGGCCGGAAACCTCGTCGACGCCGAACGGCGCGCGCCATTTGCCGCGAAGATCCGCGACGAGTACGAGACGGTGCGCCGAGAGCGGGGTGAACGCCGCTCGAAGGAGCTCCGGCTGACGGTTCAGCGAGGCGCGCGCCAACCGGGTCCAGGTCGACTGGGCGGCTGTCGCACCACCGCGCCCGTCGTTCCTCGGCCTGCGCACGTTCGAGCACTACCCGCTGACCGAGCTCGTCCCACGGATCGACTGGACGCCGTTCTTCGCCACCTGGGAGCTCAAGGGGGCCTACCCGCGGATCTTCGACGACCCCACCGTCGGCAAGGCCGCCCGAGACCTGCATGCCGACGCCGTGACGATGCTCGAACGGATCGTCCGCGAGGATCGGCTCCGGGCGACTGGCGTCGTCGGGTTCTGGCCGGCGAACAGCGTCGACACCGACGACGTCGCGGTCTGGTGCGATGAGACGCGCAACGAGCGGCTGACCACCTTCCGGACCCTGCGGCAGCAGATGGCGAAGCCCGAGGGACGGCCCAACATCGCCCTGGCCGACTTCGTCGCACCCCTCGAGACCGGGTTGGTGGACTACGTCGGTGGCTTCGCGGTCACGGCCGGTCACGGCCTGGAGGGAGACGGCGGACTCGTCGAGGAGTTCGAGGCCGCAAACGACCCGTATTCGGCCATCCTGGCCAAGGCCCTCGCCGATCGTCTCGCGGAGGCCTTCGCGGAGCGGCTGCACGAGCAGGTCCGCCGGGAGCTGTGGGGCTACGCCCCCGACGAGACGCTCTCGAATGACGACCTCATCGCGGAGCGCTACCAGGGCATCCGTCCTGCGCCGGGCTACCCGGCCTGCCCCGATCACACCGAGAAGGCGACGCTCTTCGACCTGCTCGAACCGGAGCGACGCGCCGGCATGCGCCTGACCGAGTCGTACGCGATGATCCCGGGCGCGTCGGTGTCGGGCTACTACTTCTGGAACCCCGCGAGCCACTACTTCGGGCTCGGCCGGATCGGGGCCGATCAGCTCGAGGACTATGCCGCCCGCAAGGGCGTGCCGGTCGACGAGGCGCGGCGCTGGCTGAATCCCAACCTGGCCGACGACGCGTAGGGAGGTCTAGGTCGTCGGCCTGGCGGGACAGGGGTTCAGATCGGAACGGGAGCCGCCAGGCTGGGGGTCGGAGCCTGCTCGCCGAGCTCGGCGAGGCGTCGTTCGATCTCTTCGATGAGGGCCATCGCCGCGTCCCAGTCGGGGCTGTAGACGGGCGCGTCCGACGCGCGCTGTCGTGCGCGCTGCAGTCGGGCGATCAGGAGCTTCGGGTCGTCGGGCATTTCGGGGGCTGTGCTCTCTGTGGCTTGGGATCTGCAAGGTATCGATCCCATGCTGGTACGGACATCCCTCGTATGACGTAATCGCGATGACCCCTTCGGTGAGGGCCCACGACGCGTGGCACTGGCGCACCGGACCATCGACGTCCCTGCATGCCCCAAGTTCGCCGCTGTCCCGCAGCGCCTGGTGCTGGGAGGCTGACGCCATCGTTCCGTCACCTCACCTGGGGAACCTATGCTTCGTCGCCTGCTGCTCGCGCTGCCGAGCGCCTTTCTCTTTGCGCTCCTGGCAGCGGGTGTCGCGTCGGCCCACGAGGGTCACGAGGGTCACGAGCACGCCCCCACGGCGGCCACCACCGAGCTCCAGGAGCTCCGTGGGCGCATCGTCGAGCTCCATGGCGACCAGCTGACGGGCGCACCGCGCGGCCGGAGCTACCTGCTCGAGACCGCGAACGGCGAACGGATCCCCCTCGAGGCGGGCTCGCGCAAGCTCGTCCCTGGCCAGCAGGTCCGCGTCCGCGGCCAGCGTGCCGGCTCCTCGCTCATCGTGGCGGAGGGTCAGGCCGGGATCTCGGTCGACTCCGTCATTGTCCAGTCGATCGGTGCCGCTCGCACGAAGAACGTCGCGGTCATCGCGTTCACCTTCTCGGACAACACCGCGCAGCCCTGGAGCACGGAGCAGATCGCGCAGACGTTCTTCGGGACGTCGAACAGCGTGCGCGCCTACTTCAGCGACGCGTCGTACGGGCAGGTCACCGTCACGGGTGACGTGTTCGGCTGGTACTCGATCGCCGCGACCGACGACGCCTGCAGCGCAACCTCGACGTGGTCGACGCAGGCCAAGGCAGCGGCGAATCGCGGCCGGAGTCAATCTCAGCGGCTACCAGCACATCGCGTTCATCTTCCCGAAGGCCAGCTCCTGTGGGTGGGCGGGTCTCGGCTACATGCCCGGTCCGGAGAGCTGGAACAACGGGACGCTCTCCGTCCGGATCGCCGGCCACGAGCTGGCCCACAACTTCGGCGTCCACCACGCCGCTTCCCTGACCTGCACGAGCAACGGCGTCCGCGTCACGCTCTCGGGAAGCTGCACGGAGACCGAGTACGGCGACCCGTTCGACATCATGGGCTCGTCCTCGCGCCTGACCAACCACTGGCACCGCTGGCGTCTCGGCTACTTCACGAACGACGAGGTCACGACGGTCACCTCGGCCAACCCGGGCCAGCACACGATCGGCGTCGTCAGCCAGGCGACGAGCGTCCCGAAGATCGTGCGGGTCGCCCGCGGCGACGGCACGTTCTACTACCTCGAGTATCGGCAGCCATTCGGGACGTGGGACAACTTTGCCTCGACCAATTCAGCGGTCAACGGCGTCCTCGTCCGCATCGCCACGGACCGCACGAACACCCGGGCGCAGCTGCTCGACGGCTCGCCGGCCACGTCGACGTTCTCCGACGCTGCCTTCACGGCGGGCAAGAGCCTCTCCGACACCACGCGCGGCATCACGATCAACGTCGTGTCGGTGTCCGCGAGCGGCGCCGTCGTCACGGTCTCGTTCGGGCCGGACGTGGCCGCACCGTCGGCGCCGGGAGCGATCACCGCGTCGACGACCGAGACGAGCGTTGCGCTCAGCTGGGGCGCCGCCACGGACAGCGTCGGCGTCGCGGGCTACCGGGTCAGCCGCGATGGCGTCCAGATCGCGGACCAGACGGGCCGCACCCTCACCGACACGGGACGGACGCCCGGCACGGCCTACACCTATTCGATCGTCGCGTACGACGCGGCCGGCAACGTCGGGGCGGCCACGTCGGTCACGGCAACGACCCGGGCAACGGACACCACCGCGCCGACGACGCCCACAGGGTTCAAGGCGACCGCGAAGAGCCAGACGGCCATCGTCCTGTCCTGGATCGCGTCCACCGACGCATTCGGTGTGACGGGGTATCGCCTCACGCGAGACGGCGTGGTCATCGCCACGCCCAGCTCGCTCAGCTACACCGACTCCGGCCTCACCGCCGGGCGGACGTACGCGTACACGCTCCAGGCTCGTGACGCAGCCGGGAACTGGAGCGCCGTGGCGACAACGAGCGGCACGACCAAGGGTCGCAAGGCAAACCTCAGCGGGATCGTGCCGCTCGTCATCGCCGATGCGAACAAGCCGCTCCCGCCCCGCCTCAAGTAGGTAGGATCGATACCGACCAGGCGAGCCGTGGGAGAGAGGGGTGGCGGTGGGGTCTCGCGTCCCGCAGTTCGGCGTTGCCTATTTCGGGGTCCGTGACCTCGACCATGCCAGGGCCGACCTTGCCGCCATGCGCGCCCAGGGGTTCAGCTGGGTCCTGCTGCCGATGAGCCAGGACGACGCGGTCTGGGAGCGGCCCACCTTTGCCGGGCTGGTTGCGGCTGCGCTTGCCGAGGGGCTCGACCCGGTGATCAGCCTGTGGGGCGGCGACCACTTTGGTGGCGAGGGGATCGCCGGGCCACTCCCGCTTGCCGACTGGATCGAGATTGCACGCGATACGGGCGCGCCTGTCCTGCACGTAGATGAGCCGCGCAACGACGCCCTTCGCGTGCCCGCGGTCCTCGACATGTGGGACGACGACGCCTCGGCGTGGCTGACCGTCGAGCCGCACCGGGCCGGCGAGTTCGATGCGGAGGCATTTCGCCGCCCCGCCGTCGTCGGGACTGACGCGTATTCAGGCACAGTCGCCAATCGGTCCGATCTCACGAAGGCGTTCCAGGCGGCCACCGGGCGGCTCGATCTTGCCTGGGTTCAGGCGTTTCGGATCCGGGCGGGTCAGGAATCGCTGGTCGCGGACGCGGTCACCGCCATGGCTGCGCTCGCACCGCGCGTGGGGATCTGGGGCTGGCGGGGCTCGACGGGTCGTGGGGAGCTCCGCTCTGACCGGCCGCTCGAAGTGCAACGCGCGGTCGCGGAGGCGATCGACGCGATCGTCAGTAGCTCAGCACCCGATCCGCTTCGAACACGAGCTCGACCAGGCGCGACGGCCAGATAAACTCGATCGCCTTGCCGCCGACGGTCTCGTCGGTCACGTCGCGCGCGACGCTCGACATCCTCGAGGCGAAGAAGCGCGCGCCGCCGGCGGCCAGGCCGTCGAAGTGCTCGCGGAGGTTGCCGGTGCCCACGCCCTGGACCGCGTCCATCGTCGCGTCCCGATAGAGGACGACGGCGTCCCCGACGAGGACGACGTCGACATCGTGGCCGGCGTCGAGGGCAGTCTTCCCGACCAGCAGGGCGAGCGTCGCTCGCGTCGGGTGCTCGGGGCCGCTGGCAAGGTGGATCAGCAATCGGCTCATAGTTCCTTCCACGAATGGGGATCGGGTGGTGCAGGTCCTAGTGTGCCGGAGCCGACGCCGGAAGGATCCCGGCCGCGGTCGCCCTCGCGTTTCCCAACTGGCACGTGTAGGCTGACCCGACCTCGCGGCGCGATGTTCGTGCGGGCGCGGGGACCCGGGAGGGGTGCGATGCCGACCGAACAGGATTCGAAGCCGCCGTCGACGGCGGACGCGCTGGACGAGTGGCGGGCGGCCGAACGAGTGGTGGCCGTTGCACGCCGGGGTCGCCTGGCCGCGGAGGCGGCAGCCGGAGCCGCGCAGGAAGCGACTGAAGCGGCGAATGCGACTGCGGACGCGGCACGGACTGCCCTCGAGGCAGCGACCTACGCGGAGAAGTCGGCTGCGAAGACCGCCTCGGCGGCGCGAGCCGTCGTCCAGGCGACGCTCGGTGACCTTGCCGACGCAGAGTCCGGCCTGGCACTCGCCGATGTCGACGAAGCGGGTGCGCAGCACCGCTATCGAGCGGCGGTGGACCGGGCGCTCGGGAGAACCACCTCCCAGTAGCAGGTCGCACCGGGCAACGTCCCTGACGAGTCGGGCCGTGGGGCGTGCCATCAATCGTCGCCTGCCCGGGATCTGGCACGGCGGCGACTCCAACCCGGAGCAGTGGCCGGCCGCGACCTGGGACGACGACGTTGGCCTCATGCAGGTGGCCCGGTACAAGGTGGCGACCGGCGGGGTCTTCGCCCGGGTCAGCATCCAGCCGGCCGAAGACCCCGGCCCGAAGACCGCTTCACGTTCGACTGGCTCGGGGACGGCTGACGTTCGCCCAACCGTTCACGCCGGTCCCGACGACCCCGTCCACCCCACCACGGACTGAGCCGGCCATACCTGCGTCGCGCAGATGCGCCCCCAGTAGCGCTGCTACTGAGTTCGCGACCTACCAGCGTGACCTGGTGCGGATTTCGACCCAATCGCGCATGGGGTCACGCTCGCCTGGCGCGAATCGAGTACGGCTCCTACTCCGGTGTGCCTACTGGCCGCCGATCAGCGCCGGTGATCGTGCCTCGACAGGCGAGCGCGGCCAGGCCCCCAGCCTGCGGCCTCGCCCGTGCGGTCACGCTCGAACGTGCCGGATCGATCGCCACCGGTGATCAGCGTGACAGCGGGGACAGGGATCCTCCCGAGCAGACCGTTGCTACGGAGTCGCGTCGGCCAATTCGGCGGCCCGCTTCATGCCCTCGGCCTCGAGCGCCATGTAGCGGTTCGTGAGGCCCCTGTAGATCAGGCCGATGACCGGGATGAGCAGAACCCGCATGTCGAGCGTCAAGGTCAGACGCGAGCGCCTGTCACCCAGCATCTCGACACGGTGGCCGGCAACGATCGTGATGCCGCTGGTCTTCCGGGCCACTCGAAGTACGAAGGTGCGTCCCAGATGGTGATGTCCCAGTCGCCCTCGGGCAGCTTCGGTTGCTTGAGCCGGACGCCTTCAGCCCAGCTGCTCGGCCAGTCCCACGATGATGCCCTCAGGGCCGCGGACGTAGGCGAGCCGGTACTGGTTCTCGTACTCGACCACATCGCCGATGAGCGCTGCGCCGCGACCCCGCAGTCGGCCGAGGACGGCGTCGATGTCATCCACCGCGAACATGATGCGACGGATGCCCAGCGCGTTGACCGGCGCGTCCTCCGGCTCGGCCCTGACCGCCGCCGGTGCGTGGTACTTGTCCAGCTCGATGCGCCCCTGGCCGTCGGGGGTCCGCATCGAGGCGATCGTGGCGCGCACGCCCTCGAGCCCGATGAGACGGTCGACCGATTCGCCCTCGACCATCGTCTCGCCTTCCAGCTCCAGGCCGAGCTCCGTGAAGAAGGCCTTCACGGCTTCGAGGTCGTCGACAACGAGGAGGACGTTGTCCAGCCGGAGAGCGCTCATTGCCCGGCCAGGGGTCGCGCCCGCGCCGCTGCCGGTGCCCGAATCAATCGACGTACACGAGTGGCGTCGCCGCGATGTCGGGCAGGCGGATGCCCGTCGAGTGGTTCGGGCAGTAGCCGTTCGGGACCTTCACGAGGTACTGCTGGTGGTAGTCCTCGGCGTAGTAGAACGGCCCGCGCTCGCTGATCTCGGTTGAGACCGTGCCGTACCCGGCCGCGCTGAGCTGCTCCTGGTAGGCGTCCCGGGTCGCTTCGGCGAGGCGGCGCTCCTCCTCGTTCGCAACCTGGATGAGTGACCGGTACTGCGTGCCGACGTCGTTGCCCTGGCGCATGCCCTGGGTCGGGTTGTGCGACTCCCAGAAGACGCGCAGCAACTGCTCGTACGAGACCCGGTTCGGGTCGTATGCGACGAGGACCGCCTCTGCATGGCCGGTTCGACCGCTGCACGCCTCCTCATAGGTCGGGTTCGGCGTGCTGCCACCCGCATAGCCCACGGCTGTCGAGACGACGCCCGGGAGCTCCCAGAAGTCCTTCTCGGCACCCCAGAAGCAGCCGAGGCCGAACACGGCGGTCTGCGTTCCCTCGGGCCATGGGCCCGCGATCGGCGTGCCGAGAATGGCGTGCACGCCCGGGGTCATGATCGGATCGGAACGGCCCGGCAGGGCATCGGCGGGCGAGGGGAGGGAGGGCTGGCGAAAGAAGTCGAGAAGGCTCATGGACACAGTCTACGGACGATCGGTGACAGCGCGATGACGAGCCCCAGCGGCTAGCGCAACGACAGCCAGCCCGCGCGGAGGGCCATCGCGACGGCCTCACCCCGCCGGCGGACGCCGAGCGTGCGCATGGCCGCCGACAGGTGGTTCTTGACGGTCTGGCGGCTGATGCTCAGCCGTTCGGCGATCTCGTCGTTGCTCATCCCCCGCGCCACGAGCCGGAGGACCTCGAGCTGGCGCGGGCTGACCCCTCCGGCAGCCGGGTCGCCCCGGCCGCTCTTGACCGCGAGCTCACGGTACGCGTCGGCGACACGCTGGGCGACGGCCGGCCGCTCGGCAACGGTCCGTCCCAGCGGATCCTCCCCGTCGGCGACGCGGCGGATGGCGTCGACCAGCTCTGCCGGACCCTGATCGTCGGCGACGTGCGCGGTCGCTCCAGCCTGTACCGCCCGGAACACGGCGTCGTCGTTGCCCTCCCGCCCGAGGATCACCATGGCTGCGTCCGGCGCACGGCGCTTGAGCCGACGGGCACCCTCGAGCGCCTCGTCGGGATCCGGCGTGTCGACGTCGACGACGAGCACGTTCGCGGTCTGCTCCACGATGCTGCCGATCGCCTCATCGGGTGTCCGAACCGCGGCTACGACGTCGAAATCCTCCTCGCGCTCGAGGAACTCCCGGACCATCGCTCCGTGCAGTGCACGTGGCTCCACGAGCACCAGGCGGATGGATTCCGATCCTGCGTCCGCGCCCTCATCCGCGACGCCGTCGTCCTCAGGCCCCGGCTCCCAGGATGAATCTGGTTTCACGATCCCTCGCTGCCTGCGTCACCGCATCGTGGCGGCGCGACGCTCACGGGCTTGTGGTCGCGCGGTACTGGTCCATCGCATGCATATCGCAGTGACGGTTCAGGCCGCGTGCAACGCGTCCGATAACGTTTCGACGGCCCTGGAACTGACACATCGACACCTGTCCCCGTACGGTCCGGAGACGCACGAGGAGACGCACATGCCGTCCATTGGCAAGTACCCCCAGGACGTGGCCCGCGAGCGTCAGGACGTTCCCGAGACGTACGAGCAGAACCGCCAGCAGCTCACCGAATCGAAGGCGCACCTGGGGCAGACCGAGGATCCCGTGTCGGGCGCCCGGCCCGAGACGGAGCCCGTCCTGCCCGAGGCCGAGGAGCAGGCCACGAACCAGGCCGAGAGCGACGAGTAACGCTGGCTACGAGCTGGGCGTGGGGCTGAGGCTCGGGTCGGCGACGACCTGGCTTGGAGCGGCCCGACGGCGCACTCGTGGCGTGCGGGCCGGCGTGCCGCGCAGGAGCGCGATGATCTCGGCGGCCGGGCCGGGCCGGGCGAACAGGTAGCCCTGGCCGAAGCGGCAGCCGAGCTCGCGAACGAGTGCAACCTGCCCGGGCTCCTCGATGCCCTCTGCGAGCGTTGGGACACCGATGGCCGCACCAAGACCGATGATGGTCCGTGCCAGGACCGCGGCCTGCCCGGTGCCGGACGCGGCCGACACGAACGAGCGGTCGACCTTCAGCACGTCGATGGGGAACCGCGACAGGTAGCTGAGCGAGGCGTAGCCCGTTCCGAAGTCGTCGATCGCGAGCTGGATGCCCAGCTCCTTGAGCCGCTCGAGTGAGCTGGCAGCGGCCGCGACGTCCGTGACGAGCAACGTCTCGGTCATCTCGAGCGTCAGGCAGCGTGCCGGGAGCCCGGAGGCAACGAGTGCTGCCTCGACATCCGCAAGGAGCGCTCCATCCTGCAGCTGCCGGGTGGACATGTTGACGCTGAGCCCGAACTCCGGCCCGACGACCCCGTCGCGCATCCAGCGGGCAACCCGGTTCGCGGCCTCGTGCAGCACCCAGCGTCCGATCGGCACGATCAGGCCGCTCTCCTCGGCCGCGGGGATGAACTCGATGGGCGGCACGAGCCCACGCTCGGGGTGCTGCCACCGCACGAGCGCCTCGACCGCGATCATCGACCCGTCCTCGAGGTCCACGATCGGCTGGTAGTGGACGACGAGCTCCCGATGGGCGAGGGCCCGCTCGAGCTCGGTGCGGATTGTCAGCCGTCGGATCGCCTCGTGATGCATGTCGACAACGAACGAGGCCGCCCGGTTCTTGCCACCGGTCTTGGCGGCATACATGGCCAGGTCGGCGTTGCGCAGCAGATCCTCGGCGCTGAGACTGCTCCCGGGCGCGGCCTCGGCGATCCCGACGGTCGCGCTGACGACGACCGTGTCGCCATTGAGGTCGAACGGGCGACGGAGCGCGGTGATGATCCGGCGGGCGACGTCCTCACCCGAGCGCTTCGAGCGGGGGTTGACCAGCAGCGCGGCAAACTCGTCGCCACCGAGCCGGGCGGACATGTCGCCCTGTCGCAGACAGCTGCCGATCCGCTCCGCGACCTGGACGAGCAGCAGATCGCCCGCGGCGTGTCCGAGGCTGTCGTTGATCTCCTTGAAGTCGTCGAGGTCCACGAACAGCACCGCGAGATGATCCCTCCCGTTCGCCACGAGCTCGCCAAGCCGGTCCACGAACAGCGTTCGGTTCGGCGCCCCGGTCAGCGCGTCGTGATACGCCTGATGGCGAAGCGCCGTCTCGGCCCGGACGCGCTCGGCCATCTCGGCCTCGAGCTGGAAGTACGCCTTTGCAAACTGGTTCCGGAGGCGGCGCCGAAACAGCAGGCCGAGGACGATGCCGATCCCGGCGATCGCGATCGCAACGACGACCATGAGGAGCTGCGAGCTCGCCTGGGCGGCCAGCGAATCGGAGGTGGACGCGAAGTAGTCGATCTCCTGGCGGTCGTAGGTCCGCTTGACGAGCCGTTCGAGCTCGCGCAGCCGCCCATCGAACTTCTGCAGGGTGGTCGACGGCGGATCGTGCGCGGCGAGCGACGCGCTCATGGCGCTCGAGATCGCGTCGACCTCGACACGGATCACCGCGATCGAGGCCTGCGCATCGGGGCGGCTGCGGCCGGCGGCCTCAACGGTGTGGAGCTGGCTCTCGAGAATGGCCCGCTGGCGATCGAGTGCGTCGACCTCGAAGGTCTCGTCCGTCGCGTACCGGTTGAGATCGACGTGGAGCCGCAGGACCTCGCGCTGGATGTTCGCCAGGCTGGTGACGAGGGTCGATGTCGCGCCGAACCGCTGGTTGGTCTCGGAGCCGCGGAAATACGACATCACCAGCGCGAACTCGACCACCGCGATGAGCACGGCCAGGACGATCGCCCCGGCCAGCTCGCGTCGCGACAGCCGGCCGCCGGTCGGGGTCATCGGATCAGCGGACCTCGATCGTCTTGAGCTGCCAGATCCAGAGGTCCTTGTAGCTGAGCAGGTCGATCGCCGGGTCGGCCGGGAAGACGATCCTGGTGGGCCCCTTGTCCTCGATCGTCATCGGGTCGCCGTCGGCGCGCGTGGCCAGCATGACCGGCCAGCGCCGGGCGTCGGCAATCGAGATCGAGACCTCGTAGTCGTCGAGCGCGGTGACGTGCAGGGTCGTGGCGCCCTCGTCCGCCCCGGCCGCGGCGAGGAGGTCGGTCAGGAGGACGCCGGTGAACTCGATGTCACGCTCGAGCCACGGGTCGCGGGCGGTATACCGAACGAGGCCGAGCGACTCGATCTGCTCCACGTCGAGTGCCAGGTCCTGCCCGTTCGTGGTGTCGATGTCGCCGCTGATCCGCAGGATCGGCTTGTCGGGGGCGGGGATGGGTGCGCCAACGGCCCCGACGGGCTCGCTCACCCGCTCATAGGCGGCTGAAGTGGCGGTCGCCTGGCAGGCACCGAGCGCGCCGATGAGCGCAAGGCAGGCGAACAGGCGGCCGGCCTTCAGGCGGACGGACATGAGCGGCTCCGGTGATCGAGAGGTCGGTACGAGCACGATAGGAGCGTTGACGCCCCATGCCTGCTGGCTGATAGGTACACAGTCCCATCCAGAAGGGCCATGCCCGTGTACGCAGGGCGGCGCAGCCGCCGCCCGGTGGCTAGGCTTGAGACATGAACGAGGCCCGGGTCGCGAGCGCTGAGGTCGTGGTCGTCGGGGCCACAGCGGGCGGTGTCCTCGCGGCGATCGCGGCCGCGACCGAGGGAGCATCGGTCCTGCTGGTCGAGCCCGGACGGCACGTTGGCGGGATGCTGACCGGCGGATTGAGCAGGACCGATGTCGAACGGCAGGAGCACCTGCTCGGCGGGTTCACCGCAGAGGTCTTTCGTCGCATCGGGCAACGCTACGGCCACGGAACGGCGTGGCGCTTCGAGCCCCATGTCGCGGAGGCCGTGCTCCTCGACTGGCTCGCGGATGCAGGGGTCATTGTCGACTTCGAGACGGTGCTGGCGTCCTGCGAGGTCCGGGATCGTCGGGTGGAGGCCATCGTGTCCGGGACCGGCGCACGATACGAGGGCCGCACGTGGATCGATGCCACGTATGAGGGGGACCTGCTGGCTGCCGCAGGCGCCGATTTCGCACTGGGTCGCGAGTCCCGGGCCCTGCACGGCGAGCGCTGGGCCGGCCGCCGGGAGATCCTTCCGAACCCGCACCAGTTCCGTGCGCCCGTCTCTGCCGTGGCGGACGACGGCTCGCTCCTCCCCGGCATCGTGCCGTATGACGAGATCGGCCTGCCCGGCGAGGGCGACGGCAAGGTCCAGGCCTACTGCCATCGCCTCTGTCTCACCACGGCCGAGGATCGCCTGCCAATCGACGTGGGGGTCGCGTACGACCGGTCACGGTACGAGCTCCTGGCGCGGTACTTCGAGTCGCTCGCGCGCGAAGGCATCCCGGCCAACCTCCACGACGCGATCGGGATCTCTGGGGTGCCGGGGGACAAGGCAGACGTCAACAGCCACGGGCCGGTCTCGACGAATCTGCTCGGGTCGGCGTGGCGGTACGTCACGGGCGACGCGGTCGCGCGCGATGCCATTCGTGCCGAGCACCGGTCGTGGGCGCAGGGACTGCTCCGGTTCCTGGCCACGGACCCGGTTGTGCCGGCCGTGATTCAGGACGAGGTCGCCCGCTATGGTCTGCCACGGGACGAGTTCACCGACTCGGCCGGCTGGCCGCATCAGCTCTACGTGCGCGAGGCTCGGCGGCTCGTCGGCGAGCACGTGCTGACGGAGGCCGACCTGCTCGAGGGGCGGGTTCCCGGGGACTCGATCGGCCTTGGCGGCTACAACATCGACATCCGCGAGGTCCAGTGGGTCGCGTGCCCCATCTCGCGCTTCCCCGACATCCACCAGGAGGTGCTCGTGGAGGGCTACCTCTCCGTGCCGGTGCCGGCCTACGGGATCCCGTATCGCTCGCTGCTGCCGAAGCGGTCCCAGGTCGAGAACCTGCTCGTCTCCACGTGCATCTCTGCGTCCGCGGTCGCCTTGGCCTCGTTCCGGATGGAGCCGCAGTTCATGATCGCGGGCCACGCGGCCGGCGTTGCTGCCGCGCAGGCGTCACGCCGCGGCGCCGCCGTCCACGAAGTTGACACCGGCGTGCTCAGGGCGCGCCTCGCTGCACACGGCCAGCTGCTCGCCCCGCGGTAGGACCGCCTCGCCGAGGCGGTCGCCCAGCGCGAGCGTGCCGCCCGACTGCGCGGAAACCAGTCCTCCCTGGTGATGTTTGTTCGCGGCATCACCTCCTGCCGATATGCCGCGAATCCGCATCGCCGCGCGGCCCGGGCGCGGGCGACGGCGGACGGGCGATGGGCGATGGGCGGCGGCGGACGGGCGATGGGCGATGGGCGGCGGGCGATGGGCGGATGACCACCGTGCCGCACAGGGCTGGCCCGCGCTCGGTGCGCCACCGATATGCCGCGAACACTCATCACGGGGAGGGAGTGTTTCCCGCGGGCTTCGGGAGCTAGCGTGCCTGCAGGCGCACCGAGCGGATCTCGCCGGGGCGAAGCGGCGCCCGCGGATCGTCAGCGAGGTCGGTCTCGTCCAGTCGTACCGTCGACACTGATACGTCGCCCGATACGGTCAGCCCGACGGGTTCCGGTCCCGCGTTGTGCGTCCGAAGGATCGCGCCGCGACCGTCCTCGGCCAGCTTGAGCGCCGTCACGACGGCGCCGCCGTCCACCCGGACGACGGCCTCATGCTCGGCGCCGACCGGGCCGATGACGAGCGGCGTCCGGAAGTCGGCCGAGGCTTGCAGGAGACCCGCGTCGCTCTCGCCGGCCACGCCGACGCGGACGGCGTACTCGAACGTGGTGCGACCCTGCGCTTGCGCGCCCGGTGTCTGCACGCCGGGGCCCGCGTGGCCGGGCCGGGTCGCGAGGTCGTTCCGCGACAGCCACCCGACGCAGCGGAGCAGCGTCAGCGCAATCTCGAGACCGCCGCGCGTCGGAACGGCCTCGTATTCGGGAAGGCCCCGTCCGAGGATCGCGACGTCGCCGGCCGCGACTACACCGGCGGTATGCGCGGTCAGTGCCGGCGGCTCGGTCCAGCCGCTGCCGCGCCAGACGGGTCGAGCCGTGCGGCGGACGATCGCGAAGTGACCTTCGGCACGAACCCGGGTCCGGTCGGTCGCCTCGGCGGCATCGAACCGAACGCGAAGGCGATGATCCGAGGCGGTGTTGTCGATCACGGTCGTGCATTCGAGGCGATCGATCCCGTCTACGAGCCGGAAACGCGTCCGCACCGGCAGCTCGGTCCGGCCGACGCGGTGGGACCGGTCCGCAGACAGCCGGCGAGGGAGCGTCAGCGTCAGCGCGACCTCGAGCTCGGCGGCAACAGGCCCGCGCGACAGCACCCGGACGGTGCCCGGTCGAGAGACGCCGATCGGCTGGTCGCCCTCGACGTGGCAGAAGTTGTATTCGTCGCCGCGGTCGGCCACATCCTCGAAGCGATGGAGGCCCGCGTACGTGCGGGCCGTGCGCTCGTCGAGGATCGTCACCGTGCCATCCGGGGCGGCCGTCACGGTGAGGATCCCGTTGGTGATCGTATCGCCGGACGGAGCCGCAACCGCCGTGGCCATCTGGTCGGTCCGGGCAACGAGCCGCACGTCGCGCGCTCCGAACCCGGGGACGTCGAGCGCGATGAGCGCCGAGGCGCCGGACCGGACGGCCTGCACGGGGACCATGCCGCCCGACGTCTCGGCCGCAAGCGGGACCTTCCGGAGCGCCGCGGGAACGGCAAGCTCGGCGAGGGCCCGGCGCGGGGCCGCGAGCGCGTTGAGGACCGACACCGAGGTCCGAGCGGTACGGAACGGCTCCCAGTCGAGATGGCCGCCGGCAAGTGCCGCGGATGCCTCCTCGGTGATCCGCCCCGCGATCCGCTGCGCCGAGACGAACCGCTGGACCATGTCCTGGTGCGTCTCGTCCACCGAGCAGCCGCTGATCGAGTCGTGGGGCAGATTGCGGACGTGCTCCCGCCAGGCGAACCGCAGCTCGGCCAGCGGCGGCGGCATGAGATCGCGGAGGACGGCCAGGGACGCAAGGGTCTCGGCGGTGAGGAGGGCGCGCTCGGTTCGTTCGGCCAGCTGCTTCAACCCGATCCGAACCGAGTTGATGCCGCGGAGGACCGGGGCGTCGTGGCCACCGACGAGCTCGCCGGTCACCACGGGGAGTGCCGCGTCGTCGAGCGTGGGTCGAAGCCGGGCGAGGTATTCCTCGTACGAGCCGATCTCGATGCCGGTCGCGGGATAGACGGAGCGCACGTGCTCGAGCAGGTCGGGCAGCGCCTCGTGGATCTCCTCGTGGTCGCTGCCATTGCACAGGAACAGCTCGCGGGTCGGCGTGCGTGCCAGCTCCGCCGCATAGGCGCGCGTGAACCGGGCGAGGCGGCCGGCGGCTCCTTCGGGATACCGGGCGGGCTGGTCGACCAGGTCGATCCCGCCCTCGACCCAGCGGCCGAGCTGGTTGGCGTTCCCGTACGAGCCGAGCTGCCGGACGGCGAGAACCTGCGATCCGTCCGGTGCCTCCCAGGTGAACGCCATCCCAACCCGATCGGCGTCGTCCCCGAGCCCCCGCCAGAACACGAACGAATTGAGTCCGAAGCCCCGCAGCAGCTGCGGCATCTGCGCGACATGCCCGAACGTGTCCGGCATGTAGCCGACCGCCATCGGCCGGGCCCCGAAGCGCTCGCACACGGCCCGACCGAGGAGCAGGTTCCGGACGAGCGCCTCCTGCCCAGAGAGGAACTCGTCGGGCAGGACGTAGCTCGGGCCCGTCACGAGGCGGCCATCGGCGAGCAGCCGGCGGATCCGGGGCTCGAGGTCGGGCCGCAGCTCGACGACGTCCTCGAGGATCACCGACTGTCCGTCGAGCGTGAACGATCGGAACCGCGGATCGCGTTCGAGGACGTCGCAGATCCGCTCGACCGCCCGCGCGAGTCGCATGCGGAAGACCTCGAATGGCTGGTACCACTCGCGATCCCAGTGGGTGTGCGCGACGATGGTCACGTGGTAGCCCGCGAGCGCCTCGATTGCGGCGGGGTCGACGGTCGCGGGTGCCGGCGTGGCGTTCGACGGGGCGCGATCGGTGACGGTCATGACCTGCCCTTGCTCCTCCGGCCCTAGACTGGGCACCTCGATGTGGGATCGGTCCCACGGTACTCCCCGAAGCAATCGAAGACGACGCGATGGCAGCAATCAAGCTTGCGTATATCGGCGGTGGCAGCACCCGGGCGCCGGGTACCGTGGCCGCGCTCGTGCTCCGTGCCGCGTCGTTCGCCGGATCCGAGGTCACGCTCATCGACCTCGACGAGCATCGCCTCGACGTCGTTCGGCGGATCGCCCTCGGCATGGCCCGTGCCCGCGGCGCCGACCTGCGCGTGACGACGACCACCGACCGCGCCGCCGGCCTGACCGACGCCGACGTCGTCCTGACCTCGTTCCGTCCCGGCGGGTTCGAGGCCCGCGCACTCGACGAGCAGATCCCGCTGCGTCACGGCGTCATCGGCCAGGAGACGCAGGGGCCAGGCGGCTTCTTCATGGCGCTTCGGTCGATCGCGGTGATGCGCGAGATCGTTGGGGACATGGAGCGCGTGTGCCCGGCCGCGACGCTCATCAACTACACCAACCCGGTGAACATCGTGTCGGAGGCGGTCACCCACCACTCGCCGATCCCGACGATCTCGCTGTGCGAGGGACCGCTCTACTTCCCGCCGGGAGCCGTGCGCAGTGCGGGTCTGGACCCGGCGCCGCTCGAGGCAACGCTGGTGGGGCTCAACCACACGGGCTGGACCGTTCGGCATGAGTACGGCGGCGAGGATCTCTTCGCCCGCATTGGCGAGGCCGACGAGCGACGGCGGCGCGAGCCCTCGGGCGACCCGCAGAGCGACCGCATGCTGCATCTCGCGGCGACGATGGGCGCACTGCCGTCGGCCTACCTCGACTACTACTACTTTCATGACGAGGTGCTCGCCGAGGCCCGGGCGAAGCCGACGACCCGCGCCCAGGACATCGTGGCCGAGGTCGGCGACTACTGGCGCCACTACGAGGAGCAGGCCGATGCCCCCGAGCCCGAGCTCGATCCAGCCCGATCGCGCGGCGGCATCCTCGAGCTCGAGCTGGCCATCGACGTCATCGACGCGATCGTGAACGACACGGGTGCTCAGTGGCCGGTCAACGTCCCGAACCGCGACGAGGCCCTTCCCGGGTTCCCCGAGGATCTGGTGGTCGAGGTGCCGGCAATCGTCGATCGGCGTGGCGCGACGCCGATCCCCGTGCCACCGTTGCCACGCCAGGTACGCGGCCTGATCCAGTTGCTCGGGGAGTACCAGGCACTCACCGCGGAGGCGGCATGGAGCGGCGGCCGTCGGGACGCGATCCAGGCGCTGGCCAGCAACCCGCTGGTCGTGTCGCTGTCGCTGGCCGAGCGGATGTACGACGAGATGGCGGCGGCGCATCGGGCGTACCTGCCGGACCGGCTGCTGGCCTGAGGCGGGGATGAGCGGCCGCCACCCCTCCGGGCTCCTCCTCGGCGTCGACGGCGGCAATACCAAGACGATCGCCCTCGTCGCGCGGCCGGACGGGACCGTCGTGGGCACGGGCAGGCTCGTCGCGTGCAGCGACCCGTATGCGGTCGGCATGGATCGAGCGCTCGTGGTCATCAACGCGGCCGCCGATGCCGCGCTGGCCGATGCGGCCCCTGGCGGCTCCCCGGTCCGTGCCGCCGCGTTCAGCCTGGCCGGCGCCGACTGGCCCGAGGACACCGCGGCGCTCGAGTCCGCCCTTCGGTCGCGCTGGCCCGAGGCGCGGGTGGTCAACGACGCGATCGGCGCCCTCCGTGCCGGGATCCCGTCGGGGCCCGGCGTGGCCATCGCCATCGGCACGGGTGCCGCCACCGGTGCGCGGGGCGCGGACGGCACCGTCTGGCACACCAGCTTCTGGCAGGAGCCGCAGGGCGCGCGGGAGCTCGGCGTGAAGACCTTGCAGGCGGTCACCCGGTCGGCGCTCGGGCTCGGTCCTCGGACGGCGCTCACCGAGCAGGTCCTTGCGCGGGTGGGGGAAGGGTCGGTCGAGGAGGTCCTGCGCCGGTTCACGACCCGTGGCCCGGACCGCTGGCACGAGCCCGCCCTCCTCGCGCCGGTGCTGCTCGACGCCGCCGAAGCGGGCGACGAGACGGCGGTGGCGATCGTCAGCGAGCAGGGCAGGGCGCTCGGGCGCTACGGTCTCGCGGCCGCCCGTCGCGTCGGGATCGTCGACGGCCCCTGGGACCTGGCGCTCATGGGTGGCGTCCTCCGGCACCCCGGCCGGCTCCTGCGCGACACGATCATCGCCGCCGTGCAGGAAGGCGCCCCGCGGGTCCGGCCCGTCACGCCCGTGCTCGAACCCGCGGCCGGCGCGCTCCTGCTCGCATTCGACGCGATCCACCTGCCCGTGGCCGGTGACATCGAGCGACGGCTGCTCGCGTCGTTGCCGCCCGACACGCTCTTTGACACGCACGCCGTCGACGCCGCCGGCTGACGCCGGTCAGACGAGCCCGATCAGCAGGGCGAGCGCGAGGAGCACGACGATCGAGCCCAGCGCCCAGGCCCGCCCGAAGCCGGGAGCCGGCTGGGAGCGTCGGAACGCCAGGTCAACCCGAGAGCGAGCCGTGCCCCAGCAGGTCGCGGACGCGCTCGACGCCCAGGCGCGGGCTCGCGAAGATCGGCGGTCCCGGCCGTTTCCTCCGCGTTCAGCTGCCCCGCGACGCGCGCCATCGATGCCTGGGCCAGGACCACTGCATCGACGAGGGGCAGGAGGTCGCGCAGGCGGTCCGGACCGCCTCGTCGTGACCCTCCGTGTCGCCCGACTTGAGCTTCGCAAAGGCGCCGTCCACCAGCCGCGTGACCACCTCGACGGCCGCATCGGGCCGTCCGAGCTGGCGTGCCCGCCGGCGCACGAGGTCGGCCGTGGGTCGGAGCGTGGAGCCGACGGTCGCGATGACGCCGATCCGCGAGCCGGCCGCGAGCGCTGCATCGACCATGGCCTCGTCCACCCGGACGACCGGCCAGCCATGTCGCTCCCGCAGGTCGTCGACAACGCCACCCATCGACGAGCACGTGACGAGAACGAGGTCCGCGCCGTCATCCAGGGCAGCTTTCACGTGGCCCTCGAGGCGCCCGGCGGTCGCGGGCGGGACCTGCCCCGCGACGATCGCCTCCTGGAGCAGGCCTTCGTCGATGGTGTCGGTCGTCGTCGCGCCAGGGACGAGCTCCTGCGTGAGCTCCTTGAAGACCGGTGCAAGCGATCCGACCGTGTGGATGAGCGCGACCTGCTTCGGCATCAGCGGGTGGCCTCGGTCCAGGGCCGCGCGACCGCGTCCACCTGCTCCGCGAGGGAGGCAAGCCGGGGCGCCCCGACCGACTCCATGTGCGCTCGAGGGTCCTCGGCTGCGATGGAATCGATCCAGATCGCACGCCCGGCGAGGAAACCCGACGCCCCGCCCCGGCACGCGGCGAGAGCCGCGGATCGAAGCGGTCGGGTCGGACCCCGTTCGAGAGCACGACCCACGGGCAGGGCAGCGCCTCGCTGATTCGCTCACTCGCGGCGGTGATCGCGTCGTCATCGGTCAGCCCAAGCGTCGGCACCTCGCCCTTGTAGAGGTCGGGCCGGAGCTTTGTCAGCTCGATGGCCGCCTCGAGCACGAGCGCGGCATGCTCGTCGGGGAGCAGCCGCTGTCCCGCGTCGGGCCGGACGATGCCCTCGACGATGCCCGGGCGGCCCTGCTCCCGGCACGCGTCCAGAAACTCGCGCACCACGGCATCGCGGGCCGCTCGATCGCGACCCGGTCGCCAGATCAGCAGGAGCTTGTACCCATCGGCCCGCGACGTGACCGCCGGATCGGCGAAGACTGCTCGATCGACGGAGGTGCCCTCGACGACACCGCCGGGCGGCTGCTCGAGCGCATCGGCAGCGACGATGAGCCCTGCGCCCTCCGCAAGCGCACCCGCCTCGATGATCGGCGCGAGCCCGAAGGCGACGTCCACGAGGACGGCCGATGCGTGCGGCGAGAGGGCCCGTGCCGCATCGATCTTGAACTGGGTGAGCGCCCGATCGGGTACGGCGTCGCCCGACGACTGCGCCCCGAGCATCGTGCGCAGCGACTCGCGCTGATCGAGGGCGAGCATGGCAAACGCACCGCTGGGGCGGGCGAGTCTGCCGAGACCGGCTGTCTGGCTATCGGGCATGGGTCACCTCCGGGATGGTCCTGGCAGTGTCGAGGAACGCGTCGAGCTCCGCACGCGTCGGGATGGCGCTTCGGCCGTCGAGCGCGCCGCATGCGAGAGCTGCCGCCGCGTTGGCGCGGCGCAGGGCCGCCGGGATGTCGAAGCCGTCGACGAGCGCCGCAAGGATGGCACCGTGGAACACGTCGCCGGCGCCGAGCGTGCTGACGACCGACGCCTCGAACGCAGCGCCGACGGAGATGCGCGGCGGCCCGTCACCCGTCTGCTCGGCAGCGATGCTCCCGGCGTCGCCGCGCGTCACGACGACCGCCTCGGGACCCTCGCCAAGCGCCTCCTGCATGGCTGCCGCGAGGTCCATGCCGGGATACCGGTCGAGGAGCGCTCGTTCCGTGGGGGCATAGAGGCTGACGTTTGCCAGGTCGAGACCGTCGATGGGGTTGCCCGCATCGAGCGATACCGACGTCTGGATCCCGGCCGCACGAGCCTGCGCGAGCGCCGGGTAGCCCGACTGGTCGACGTGGAGCCACGCTGCCTCCCGGCACAGCTCGAGCTCGCGGGCTGTGAGCTGGATCGGCGCGACGCCGGTCAGGTAGGGGAGCAACGTCCGTTCGCCATCTGTCTCGACGAGGACGACGCTGAGTGGACTGCTGCCCGGCACGGTGGCAAGCCCGGACACGTCGACACCCTCGTGCTCGAGCCCGGCGCGGATGAGATGACCAACCTCGTCATCGGCAACCCGTCCAACCAGGGCAACCGGCACGCCGAGTCGTGCCAGCGTCACAGCCGCAGTCGCCGCCACGCCGCCACCGGCAAGGCGCACCTCGTCCGCCAGGAGACGCTCACCGGCAACGGGAAGCCGCGGAACGAGCGCGATCGCGTCGAGCGTCGCGAGGCCGATGCACACGACCCGCCCGCTCGTCATGTCGGATCTCCAGCGTGCTCGGGCGCCGCGAGCGACGGCATGATGACCGGACCGGCCGCCGCGTCCGGGTCGACCGCGTTCGCTTGGATGATCGCCGCATACGCCCGACCGCTGTCCTTGATCAGGCGACGCCCGGTGGGGTAGTCGACGTGGACGAGGCCGAACCGCGAGCGGAAGCCCTCGGCCCACTCGTAATTGTCGAGCAGCGACCAGTGGAAGTAGCCCTCGACGGGAGCGCCGGCGTCGATGGCCCGGTGGATCGCCACGAGGTGATCGCGGAGGAACGCGATCCGGCCGGTGTCAGGGATCCGGCCGTTCGGGTCCGGCGCGTCGAAGTACACGCAGCCGTTCTCGGTGATGAGGATGGGCACGCCCGGATAGTCGCGCGCCAGGCGTTCGAGCAGCTCGGTGAAGGCGTTCGGCGTGATCTCCCAGCCCGTGTCGGTTCGCCGGACGTCGCTCGCCGGCGGCCGCACGGTCCACGGCAGGCCGCCATCGGTCGTGCCCGCGCTCACGACGCGGCGCGTGTAGTAGTTGGCGCCGAGGAAATCCGACGGCGTGCCGATGCGCGCGGCGTCGCCAGGCTCGATGTAGTCGAGCGGACCGGCGAGGCGTTCGAACAGCTCGACCATGTCCTCGGGGTAGGCGCCGGTCAGGACCGGGTCGAGGAACCAGCGGTTCGTGTACCCGTCCGAACCCACGGCGGCGGCCCGGTCCTCGTCGCTGTCGCTCGCCGCGTACGTCGGGGAGAGGCTGGCCACGATCCCGATGCGGCCGGCGCGACCGCTCGCGCGAAAGGCCTCGACCGCGACGCCGTGTCCCAGCAGCAGGTGGTGCGATGCCCGCGTCGCCAGTCGCAGGTCGCGCTTGCCCGGCGCGTGGAGCCCGATCCGGTAGCCAAGCGTTGCGGCCACCCACGGCTCGTTGATCGTGAACCAGGTCCCGACCCGGTCGCCAAAGGCCTCGAAGCAGATCCGGGCGTAGGCGGCGAACGCATCGACGGTGGAACGCTCGAGCCAGCCACCCTCGTCCTCGAGCGCCTGCGGCAGGTCCCAGTGGTAGAGCGTCGGCATGGGCTGGATCCCGCGCTCGAGCAGCGCATCGATCAGCCCGTCGTAGAACCCGATGCCTGCCGGGTTCGGGCTGCCCCGACCCGTCGGCTGGATTCGCGGCCACGCAATGGAGAACCGGTACGCCCCAACGCCGAGCTCGGCGAGGATGTCGACATCCTCACGCCAGCGGTGGAAGTGGTCCGCGGTCACGTCCGCCGTGTCGTCGTTCGCGACGTTGCCCGGCGTGTGGCTGAAGCGGTCCCAGATCGACTCGCCACGGCCGCCTTCGTGCACGCCGCCCTCGACCTGGTAGGAGGACGTCCCGACGCCCCAGGTGAACCCCTCGGGAAATCGCAGCTCGGCCATCACTCAGCCCTCGTCGTGACCCTCGCGGTCGAACGCGTCGAGCATGACGTCCCAGCCCAGACCCGGATGTGCGTCCTCGCGGTCGATCGGCAGACCGGCGGTCTCGGCGAGGATCGAGAAGTCACTCGGCTCGGCCGTCGTCGGCCGGATATGCATCGCGTCGAGCAGCAGCCGCCACGGACTCATGAAGCGAGGGTCAAGTCCCATCGGGTTCCTCGCGCAGCTCTGGAATGTCGACGGCCGCGTCGCACGCGTACAGGATCAGGGCGAGGCACCAGGCGTGCGACAGCGGCCCGATCGCGCCTTTCGGCCCGAAGCAGCTCGTCTGGTAGTAGCGCTCGGGCGTCATGCCCCGCCGCGCGTTGAAGTCGCCGTCGCGCCGGGCGATGAACTGCCGGAAGCAGGCAAGGTTCTCGCGAGTGCGCTCGAGGTACCACGGATCGCCGGTGAGCTCGGCCAGGCGAACCATCTCGGGCAGGGCGATGAGCCCGTATGCGTGGAGGTGCTGGTTCGCGGGCGACGCCTGGTCCGCACCACGACTCCGGTAGTCGTATTGGCCGAGGAGCGTCTCAGGCTCGAACGCGACGTTGTAGCTGTAGCGGAAGGTCAGCATCCAGTCGGCGGCACGGCGCGCGAGGTCGACCCATCTGTCCCGAGCCGGCCCCTTCGTCTCGGCTTCGGCCAACGCCACGTACGCCATCACGGCCAGGTACCCGTCCTCGGAGGTCGGTGCCAGGTCGACGTCTTCCGGGGCACCGAAGAGGAACTCCTCGTCGACCTGGGTCGCAAAGAAGGCACCCGCGCGCCGGGCCACATCGACGTACCGCGGCTCGTCGAGCAGGGCCGCGCCCTCGATCAGCGCCGGCACCCAGGTCAGCCCCGCGGACCCGACCCAGGACTCGACCTCACCCGTCCGGCCATGCCACTGCGCCGGGAGAGCCCCGTCTCCACGCTGCAGGCCGGCGACGAAGGCGAGGTTCGAGGCAAGGGCCTCTCGCCAGAAGGGTCGCTCCGGCTCGAGCGCGAGGGCTCGGCCCAGAAACACGGCCGCCTCCCCGAGCGTGCGAGCGTGGAGCCGGTCCTCGCCGGGCGTCCAGCCCTTGCCCCAGCCGCCGGTCGCCGACCACTGGCCCCAGAAGGTCCCGCAGGGCGCACGGTTCGTCGCGATCTCATCAAGCACGCGCGTCCCGACCTCGACCGCGCGATCGTCGCCCGTGCGCCGTCCGTGGGCGAGGAGCGCCAACGCCGCCGGCGCGCCACTGAGCCACGCCACGTGCATCGCGCGACGGTCCGTGGCTTCATCCTGGCTGCCGTCACCGTCGCGCTCGAAGGCTGCCGTTTCGTACAGCACGCCGGGTTCGGGCCGGTAGTGCCAGGCGGTCAGCCCGTGGGCGGCGAGGACCGCGGCCTCCGCGGGGGACGTCCACGGGCGCAGCGGCGCGTCGGCGGCCAGCCATCTGTGCAGGTCGCGCTGCACGGGTGCGTACGCATGGGGCTCGGGGCCATGGAGGTAGACCCGGAATTGGAGGTCCACCGTCTCACCGGGTTGCCAGGCGTGGCATCGGACATCGGCGGGCCGCGCGGTCTCGAAGCCGTCGTACACGACCGGCTCCTCCCGGAACGGAAACGTCAGGCGCAGCTCGGTGGCGGCAGGCGTGGACGCGAGCCCGATCCCCGCCGGCCCGATCGGACTGCGCTCGGTCGTGGCGATCGTCGCGCCGGTCCGCCCGTCCGAGGCGGTGACCGACGGCGTGGCGGCACGATCCGCGCGGAACGACCAGTGGCTGGATGCGAGGTCGTCGCCGGGCGATGACACGGGAACCCAGCGCGGATAGCGCCGGTCGCATGCGGCGACGCGGTTCTCGCCGTAGAAGAGGCCCGGGATCAGCCAGTGCGGGTCGGCCGACGGGCCGAGCCAGACCGCGACCTCGACCCCTGCGTCGACGAGTTCAGTGGCGCTCGACGTGACGCTCAGCGTGACGTCCCAGCGCTCGACTCCGGCCGGCATCCCCGGTGCCGGAGCCCAGCGCGACTCGACGGTGAAGAGCGCGCCCGCACCGCGCGCCTCGATCGTGCCGTGCTTGTTTCGCTCGAAGGCGTCCGCCTCGATCCGTTCCAGCTCGCCGTTCGGCCCCGTCATGCGCGCAAGCCAGGGCAGCCGCATCCCGCTCGTCCCGTCGGCCCGGGGGATGACGTGCAGGACCGGGGTCTCAGCCGACACGAATCGGTCCCGCATTCCAGCCCTCGAAGGCGAGCCGGCGGTCGTCCACGGGTGCAGCGGTCCAGCGCACCCGCACCGAACGCGACTCACCGGGCAGCAGATCGAATCCGCTGTCCTCCGCCTCGGCCCAACCGGGCGTGGCGAGCGGCCGGTCGTCGGACAGCACGAGGCCGAGGACCGTTGTATCGCCGTCGTTTCGCAGGGCGAGCATCCATTCGTCGGAGTCCGGCTCCAGTGCCCACGCGACCTCGGTGCGCGGCACGTCGAGCAGTCCCGCGAAGTCAGCCGTGCCACTGAACGTGTACCGATTCGTCGCGACCATCGTCCCGTCAGCCTCGTCGAGCTGCAGGTCCAGCAGGAGGGCCGGCGGAAAGCCACCGTGCTGGTCGATGCGGAGAGTGCCTGCCAGGCACGGCCGGTCGTCGTCCACCACGACGTTCCACGGGTCGCATCAGGTCTCGTCTGGCAGCGGGGCCTCGGATGGCGTGGCCACGTCGGCCGTCTCCGTGCTCTGGAGCAGGTCGCTGGCAAGGATGTCGTCCGTCGAGGGTGGCTCGTCGACGGGGGACGGCACCTCGACGTCCGGCACGCCGGCGGCCTTCGGCGCCGTGCCCCGGGTGGCCCGGTCCGCGGCTTCGTCGAGTGAGCGTTCTAGGAGGTCGGTCTCGATCGCGTCCGCGCCGGCTGCCGCCGGGATGCGGAATGTGCGGATCTCGAACGGCCCGATATCGAACGTCACCTCGCGGTCCCAGGCGGGCAGGTGGATCCGGGCGGCTCCCTCGCGACCGGCCGTCTCCACGACGCGGACGATCAGGTCGTCGCCGTCCTCGGCGAGCTTCACTGCGCCCGCGACGACGTGCTCGGGCTCGACCGACAGGAAGGACCCGCGCTGGGCAAGCGGTCCCTCGTGGTACGACTCGAGCAGCACCGTGGGCCGCTGGTTGAGCACGAGCGCCTCGCGCGTGAGACCGGCATCCGGCCACGCGCCGCGATGCGGCAGGAGCGCCAGCGCGAACCGCTGGAGCCCCTGGTCCTGGTAGGCGTATCGGGTGCCCTCCTTCGGGATGGCGGGCTCGTGGTGCGCGTAGATCGGACTGCGGACGGCCGTCACGCCGATCTCGCCGGCGATCACGTCGAACGAGTACTTGCCGTCGTTGAGCACGGCAAGACCGAACCGGCCGCTGCCCTCGAGCGAGCCACTCGCGTCGACCCAGCGCTGTCCGGGCTCCTCTTCACCGTTTGCCGGCCGCTGGGCGATCCCGTAGGGGATCTCGTACGTGGCCACGGGCGCGTCGAGCCGGGTGGGGAAGCGGAGCTTGAGCAGCTTCGCCTCCTCGCGCCAGTCGATGATCACCCGGATCTCCACGGCCCGCCCGCCCGCGGTCATGACGAAGTCCTCGACGAGGCTGCTGGCCTTGTAGCGACTCTCGACCCGCACGATCGCGCGCACCGGGCCCGACTCGATGAGGCTGACGCGCATCGTCTCGAAGGCCCCGATCTCGTCGCGGTACGCAAGCCGGCGATGGCCCCAGGTGTCCGAGGTGTCGTCGACCACGAGGGCTCGCGGGCGGGACGAGTCGGCCAGGTCGGCGACATCCCGACCGTCCTCGCGGACGACCAGGGAGGTGATCCGGCCGCTCGCGGCATCGAGCTCGAGCCGCAGATGCTCGTTCTCGAGGAGGGTTGCGCTGGCCCTGACCGTCGTCTCGGTCAGGCGGGCGGTGTCCGGCATGACCCGGTAGGTCCGGTAGCCAAGCGGCGGAAGGTCGACCGCCACCGCCATCCGGCTGCGCCACGCCGACACGGTGGCGTACGACTGCGTGGCCTGGAACGGCACCTGGCCGCCGTCCTCGTCGACCAGCCCGTCGGTCGTCTTGAGCCCACCGAACTCGAGCTCCACCGCGGTCCGGACCGGCCATGCATGCGGGTTGAAGACGACCAGCGGATGGGTTCCGGGCTCGGTCGGCAGGTTGATCTGGCGAGTCAGGGCCTGGACGGCCAGGTTTGTCGTTCGTGCCGCAATCGAGCTCGCCTCGCCAAGCTGGTCACGCGCGTCGTCGTACGCGGGCTCGATCGCCGTCCCGCCGAGGGTGTCGTGGAACTGGTTGAACAGGACCTGCTTCCAGGCGTGGGTCAGCTCCGCGGCGGGGTAGGGCTGCCCGACGACGCGCTGGGCGATCGCCGACCACGCCTCGGCCGGTGCGAGCATGTTCTCGGCGCGCCGGTTCCAGCGCTTGATACCGGAGTGGGCCGCGTAGCAGCCGACCGCATGGTGCTGGAGCTCCTCGCGGACGACCGGCAGCTCGTCGCCGGCCGCGAGGATCGAGTCGAAGAAGCGCTGCGGCGTGCTGTGCCGGAGCCGGGGCATCGCGCCCGCGCCGTCGAGCCTGCGGATGCTGTCGAGGTTCTCGCGGGTCGGGCCGCCGCCGTGGTTGCCGACCCCGTAGAACGCCATCATCTCGGTCCAGCGGTCGGGCAGCTGGGCGATCGACTTGTCGAGGTGGTTCCCGAGATCCTCGCGCGGGGCGCAGTACTCGTGCGGCAGCCGGAACGTCAGCACGCGTGTCCCGTCGAGCGATTCCCACCAGAAGATCGGCCCGGGGAGCCGCATCTCGTGCGGGCCGGGGCGCATGAAGACGTAGGCGTCCATGCCGCTCTTCGCGAGGATCTGGGGCAGCATGCGCGTGGTGCCCGAACGGGTCGACGTTGTAGCCGACCGTCGCGATCCTGCCGAACTTTTCCTGAAACCAGAGCTGGGAGACGAGCGCCTGGCGGACGAACGATTCCCCACCCGGGATGTTGCAGTCGGGCTCGACCCACCAGCCGCCGACCAGCTCCCAGCGACCCTCGGCGACCCGTGCCTGGATCTCCGCGAACATGTCCGGATCGATCTCCTCGACCCAGGCGTAGTACGCGGCCGAATCGCACGTGAAGATGAACTCGGGGTACTCGTGCATCCGATCGAGGGCGGACCGGAACGTCGCCCGGATCTCCTGGTAGCCCTCGGGCCACTGCCAGAGCCAGACGGGGTCGATGTGCGAGTTCCCGATCAGGTGGAGGACACGTTCCGTGCCCTCCTCGGTCGGGGTTGCCGTCGTCTCGCGTGCAGGTCGTGTCGCCGCCATCAGCCTCCGGTCCCTCGTTGCGTCGGTCGTGCCTGTTGCTCGGTGGATACGGCCCATTCGTCCACGCCCTCGCTGAGGACATGCAGGAGGAGCGTGTGCATCTCCTGGATCCGGGCCGTCGTCTCCGACGGCACGATCAGGGCGAAGTCGGCGTGGCGCGCGGCGGGTCCGCCGTCACGACCGCTGAACAGGACCGTCGTCGCTCCGGCAGCGCGGGCCCTGGCGAGGCCACGAATCACATTCTCGGACGTGCCACCGGTCGAGAAGCCGGCCACCATGTCGCCGGGCACGGCAAGCGCCTCGACCTGGCGCGCGAACAGGTCCTCGAACGCGTAGTCGTTGCCGATGCACGTCATGACCGAGGGGTCGACGGTGAGCGCGACGGCGGGCAGTGGCCGTCGCTCGCGCTTGTAGCGGCCGATCAGCTCCGCGGCGAGATGCTGGGCGTCCGCGGCCGATCCTCCGTTGCCAAAGGTGTAGAGCCGTCCGCCGGCCTCGAATGACGCGCACAGCCGCGCCGTCACCTCGCGGAGGATCGGCAGCAGACCGTCGATGGCCGCTGCGACCGCCCGGTGTTCCTCGACCTGCGTGAGCTCGGGCTCAGCCACGGGTCGCTCCGACGGCATCGTGGTCGGCAGTCGTCTCCACAGGGATCGGGATCCGCTCGAGCGCGACGCATGCCGCACTGACGACGCCGACCTCGTCGCCCAAGCCCGCGAGCACGATGTCCGCTGCGTTCCGGGCCGGCGGCATCGCCTGGCTCAGCGCGGCGTCGCGAACCGGTCGAAGGAGCTGGTCGCCCGCTCGCGTCACTCCGCCGCCGAGCACCACCAGGTCCGGGTTGAAGACGTCGAGGATGTTGGCGATCGCAGAGCCGAGCATGGCCGTCGTCTCGTCCCAGATGGCACTCGCCAGGGCGTCCCCCTGGGCGGCAGCCGCTGCGACGTCCTCGGCGCGGACGACGGGCAGCGACGCGAGCGAAGACGGCTGGCCGGTTGCGAGGGCCTCGCGCGCCCGAAGGGCGATGTTGGTTCCCGACGCGTACGCCTCGAGACACCCGCGCCGGCCGCAGGCGCAGCGCCGGCCGAGGTAGTCGATCGTGAGGTGGCCGAGCTCACCGGCGTTGCCCGCCGCGCCCCGGTACAGCCGCCCGTCGAGGACCAGGCCGCCACCGACGCCCGTGGAGATCGTCAGGTACACGAGGTGCCGTGCGCCTCGCTCCCGGCCGATGCCGAACCGGAATTCGGCAAGCGCGCAGGCCGTGGCGTCGTTCTCGACGACGGCCGGCCGGCCGAGGGCGCGCTCCACGATCGCCACCAGCGGGATGTCATCCCAGCCGGGCAGGCTGAGCGGCGACTGGATGATGCCCGCCATCGGATCGAGCGGGCCGCCGCACGCGATCCCGACCGCTCGGACGGCATCCCAGGGCACCCCCGCGACGCGGACCGCCTCCCGCCCGAGGTCGAGATGCCGGGCGATCATCCGCTCGGGTCCCTCCTCGACGCGACTCGGGGTGCGCAGGTGGGACAGCACCGCCCCGTCCGACGCGACCACGCCCGCCGCCAGCTTCGTCCCGCCGACGTCCAGCGCGAGGACGAAGGGGGCCGCCGCCTCGCGCGTTTCGGTTGTGCCCTGACTCACGGTCGACATTCTCACCCACTGCCAAGTGGAAGGCGCCTGTTCGCGCCGGTTTGTTATGCCCCGGTAATGTCACGGCCCACACGGTGCAGGTGAAGTATGTGGACGTGTTGCGAGAACGATCCCATACAGCGCATCATGGCGCCCGGGAAGATTGCGAGATCGATCCCACACGGCCCATGGTGGCCCAGTCCGCGGGGTGCGGACAACAGGAGGAGTGCGAATGTCACGACGTGCATTACCGGTCGCGTTGATCTCGGTGCTGGCGCTGATCGCCGTCGCGTGCGGCAACAACAGCGGCACGCCGGGTGCGGCCACCCCCGCCGGCTCGGCCCCCGTGGCAACCGGTGGCGCGAGCGCCCCGGCCGGATCGCCGGGCGCCAGCGCCGGTGCCGTGGATATCAGTGGCCCGCTGCAGATCGGCGCGCGCTACGGCTGCGAGCCGGCCCCGTGCGTTCCCGCGGAGGGCACCGAGGGTGCGGCCGACGAGATCGCCTACACCCGGGTCAACATGTTCGCCGAGATGTACCCCGAGGTGCAGATCGACTTCACCGAGGCGGACTTCAACGCCCAGGAGTTCCTGACGTCGGTCGCCGCCGGCAATCCGCCGGACGTCGTCCGGATGGGTCGCGATCTGATCGGCACCTACGTTGCGCAGGGCGCGATCGATTCGCTCGACCAGTGCATCACGGACCACGGCATCGACATGAGCCAGTACCGCGAAGCCGGCGTTGAGTCCGTCACGATCGACGGCTCGGTCTACGGCATCCCGGAGTTCTTCGACAGCCGGATCATCCTCATCAACAACTCCGTCCTCGAGGAGGTCGGCCTGACCGCCGAGGACATCGACACGAGCGACTGGGATGCGCTGGCCCAGGTCAACCAGCAGCTCATGGCCAAGGACGGCAACAACATCACCCGGATCGGGTTCGATCCCAAGCTCCCCGAGTTCCTTCCGCTGTGGGCCAAGGCCAACGGCGTGGACCTGCTGTCCGCGGACGGGAAGACCTCCCAGCTCGATGACCCGAAGGTCGCCGAGGCGCTCGAATACGCCGTCTCGCTGATCGTCGCGCACGGTGACGCACCGTCGTTCTTCGACTTCCGCAGCACCGGCCCGGGCAGCGCGTTCTTCGGTCCGGAGAACCAGTTCACCGAGGACTCGGTCGGGGCCTTCCCGATGGAGCAGTGGTACCTGAACGTCCTGGCGAACGACACGCCGGACGAGCAGATCAGCTTCCAGCCGTTCCGGGACAAGGAAGGCAACTCGATCAGCCTCTCGGGCGGGTCGGCGCTGGCCATCCCCTCGTCGGCGAAGAACAAGGAAGCCGCCTGCGAGTACATCAAGGTCATCACCAGCGCCGAGGCGTGGATTGCCGCAGCGGAGACCCGTGCCGGGATGCGCGCCGAGACGGGCGAGGCCTTCACGGGCGTCTACTCGGGCAACAAGGTTGCCGACGAGACGATCTTCGGTGAGCTCGTCACCGAGGAGAACGCGGGCGCCTACTACGAGGGCGTCCAGCTCGTCCAGGAAGTGTCCGAGACCTCCTTCGCCCTGCCGCCGAACGCGGCTGCCGAGGAGTTCACCCGAATCTGGCAGGAGGCAGTCCAGCGCGTCATGAACGACGGCGTCCCGGCGGCCGAGGCACTCGCCCAGGCCGACCAGGAAGCCCAGGACGCGATCGACTCGGCCCAGTAGCGCCGGGCACCCCCGGCACAACCAGGTAGCTGAGCACGGGAGGAGGAGTTCGACATGACCGCAGCTGGGGCAACCGTCCCAAGACGGTCTCGATGGCGCCTTGACGAGGAAGCTCGCTGGGGCTTCATCTTCCTCCTCCCGTGGGCAATCGGCTTCCTGATCTTCACGGCAGGCCCGATGATCGCGAGCCTGTTCATCTCCTTCACGGAATACAACGTCATCCGACCGCCCGAGGTGGTCGGAACGGAAAACTACGAGGCGCTGCTGCGGGATCGTCGGATCCCGCTCGCGCTCGGCAACACGGCGTTCTACGCGATCCTCCACGTCCCGGGCGTGATCATCATTGCCCTCCTGCTGGCGATGATGCTGCTCAGGGTCGGCCGGGCCGCCGAGCTTCTTCCGAACCGCGTTCTACCTGCCGAGCGTCACGCCCGCCGTCGCGATCGCGACGCTCTTCCTGCTGCTGCTCGCCGGCAACGGGCTGATCAACCGCCTGCTCGGCGTGGTGGGGATCGATGGCCCGAACTGGCTCACCGATCCGAGCTGGGTGAAGCCCGGCATCGTCATCATGTCGCTCTGGACGCTGGGCAGCACGGTCGTCATCTACTTCGCCGCGCTACGGAACGTGCCAACCGAGCTGTACGAGGCAGCCAAGATCGACGGCGCGAGCGCGTGGCAGTCGTTCAAGAGCATCACGGTGCCGTTCATCAGCGGCGCGATCTTCTTCACCGTCATCGTGAACACGATCGCCTCGCTCCAGATCTTCACCGAAGTCTTCACGATGTTCTTCAACACGCGCAGCGGGCCGGCGCAGGGATCCGCCCTCTTCTACACGATCTACCTGTTCCAGAAGGCGTTCCAGGACCTTGATCTCGGCTACGCGTCCGCGATGGCCTGGGTGCTGTTCCTGATCATCCTGGTGATCACGGTCATCCAGATCAGGGTCAGCCGACGCTTCGTCTACTACGCCGGAGATGGGAAATGACCGTCCAGCAGGGCGGCGTCGGTGGGGCGCCACCCGCCACGTCAACGGGTCTTGCCGTCGCCTCCCCGAAGGCCGCCACCGTCGACAGCCGCCGGGCGACCGGCCCGCTCCGGCGGATCCTCTTCTTCATCGGGCTCGCGATCGCGACCGTGATCTTCACGTTCCCGTTCCTGTGGCTCGTCAGCGCCTCGCTCAAGACGCGGCAGGGCGTCTTCAACGACGAGCTGTTCACGTTCCCGCTGCAGTTCCAGAACTACGTGACGATCTTCCAGATCTCCCCGATCGCCAACTGGTTCTTCAACAGCGTGGTCGTCGGTCTGCTCGCGGCAGCCACGGTGACGGTGAGCTCGGCGATCGTGGCGTTCGGCTTCGCCTACTTCCGGTTCCCGTTCAAGAACGCGCTCTTCGGACTCGTGCTCGCCAGCATGATGCTGCCCGGGGCCGTGACGATGATCCCGAACTTTCTGATCTGGAACGCGCTCGGCCAGGTCAACTCGCCGTTCTTCGTGCCGCTGTGGGCGGGCAACCTGTTCGCGTCGGCGTTCTACATCTTCCTGCTGCGCCAGTTCTTCATGGGCCTGCCGCGCGAGACGTTCGAGGCGGCCCGGGTCGATGGCGCGAGCTATCCGCGAATGTTCACGAGCATCGCTGTGCCTCTCACCCGGGCGGCGCTCATCGTCGTGTTCATCTTCGAGCTCAAGGCCAGCTGGACCGACCTCATGAAGCCGCTCATCTTCATGAAGGACGTGGCGCTCTTCACGCTGCCTCGCGGTCTCCAGGATCTCGTCGTCCGGTTCCACCCGCAGGCCGGCGGTGAGGGCCAGTTCCACCTGATCATGGCGGCGAGCGTCGTGGTGACACTGCCGATGATCATCGTGTTCTTCCTCGGCCAGCGGTACTTCATCGAAGGCATCGCGACGACGGGCAGCAAGGGCTGATCGACGGGCCGGCGGGCTTCCGCCGGCTCGACTCCGCCGGCCTGGGCTGGCGTTCGCCAACATTGGCCGCCCGGACGCCGGCCAGCACCAGCCCAACATCGGCCGCCGCGGACCGGTTTTGCATCGGGCGCACATACCCACAGTCGCTCCGGTGCCCCGGCGAGATTTCCGGTCCGTTTCGTGCACGAGATGCAAGTTCTGGGTCTCCCCGGACAGGACGGTGCATGAGGTGCACAGGATCGCCGTGCTGGCGCGCCGTCGACAGCGCTATGTGCACCTCATGCAAGAACACGTCGGATGTGTGCATGACGCGCACAGGACGGGCGGGAAGGCGGGCGAGGCGCGCGAGTCGCGGGGCCCTCGCGGACCGGCTTTGCACCGGGTGCACGTACCGGCGGCCACCCGGGCGCCGCGGCGAGATTTTCGGTCCGTTTCGTGCACGAGATGCAAGGTCAGGGTGGCCCCGGACAATACGGTGCATGAGGTGCACAGGATCGCCATGCTGGCACGCCCCAGCTAGCGCTATGTGCACCTCATGCAAGCCCACGTCGGATCTGTGCATTGCGCGCACAGAACGAGCGGGAAAGGCGCGAGCGGCAATGGTGACCGGGGCAGGGCGCCGACCGGTTGGAGCCCTACGCGCCGGTTCGTGGCGCCGCCGTTGAGCCACGCACCACGAGGGCCGTGTCGAGACGCCGAACGACGGGTTCCGGCGGGGCCGTGCCATCGAGCCGGTCGAGGAGCAGCTGTGCCGCCGCCTGGCCCATGCCATGGGTGGGCTGCGCCACGGCCGTGATGGGGGGCTGCATGAGGCGCATCCAGGGCACGTCGTCGAACGCGACCAGCGACAGGTCCGCCGTGATCCGGCGACCACGACGCTGGATTTCGCCGATTGCGCCCTCCGCTAGCACGTTGCTCGTCGCGAAGATCGCCGTCATGTCAGGCCGTCCGTCCAGCAGCTCGCCGGTGACCTTCGCGGCATCCGCCGGGCTGAAGCTCGATCGCGGGACGAGCCCCTCGTCAAAGGCGACCCCATGCTGGGTCAGTGCCGCCCGGTAGCCGGCCAGGCGGTCCGTCGCGGTCATCCACTCGAGCTCGCCCAGGAGCAGGCCGATCCGGCGATGCCCCAGCTCCAGCAGGTGGGCGGTGGCGGCCCGGGCCCCCTCGACGTTGTCCACCACGACCGCGTCGCATTCGCCCGGTGCCAGCTGACGGTCCACCTCCACCACCTCGACTCCGGCGTCGACGAGCTGGCGGGTTGCCTCGGCGGACACCGGGGCGAGCACGACGCCCGCGACGCGGGATGCCTGGAAGAGCGTGGCCGCGGCGCGCTCCTCCTCCCCGAGCCCGTCGCTGTTGGCAAGGATCATGTGATAGCCGCGGACCCGCAGCGTGCTCTCCACTGCGGCCGCGAAGTCGGCATAGAAGGGGTTGCGGAGGTCGGAGATCAGGACCCCGACGGCCCGGCTGGCGCGGTGACGAAGGCTTCGCGCGATCGCGTCGGGGACGTAGCCCATCCGCACGGCCGCGTCGCGGACGCGGAGCTGGACCGTTGCCGCGACGTAGCCGTGGCCGCTCATCGCGCGCGACGCCGTCGATCGTGAGACGCCGGCTTCGCGCGCCAGGTCGCTGATCGTGGGGCGGGTTGAGCGGCCGGGTCGGAGCGGGCTCTCCCTTACCACGACGCCGCCCACGCCCGGGAGCCGGGCACGAGCAATCGGCCGCTGCACCTGCACGCGGCGGTCGTCCGGACGTCGAGCGTCATGCGGCCATGCCTCCCCGCCGAATGATGCCAGTTCCGGCAAGGCCCCTACCGTGCGTTCAGGCCCGTTTCGCGTCGATAATCGGCCCAGACGCGACGGATGAGGGCGTAGTCGCTCGTCGCCGAAGTCCTCGCGTGAGAGGTCGAGCCCGGTCGCGTAGTAGAGCGCGGGAACGCCGAGCTCGGGCTTGATCTCGAGGAAGCGCCGCCACGTGGCCAGGTCCGGCGCGCACCAGTCGTCGGTGTCGATGAGGTGGTCAGGGAGGGCAGCCCGCGCCACGGCGGCGCGATAGCGCATCTGCGGCAGCACGTCGACGCGCGGCTCCGGGTCGTCGAGCCGCAGCGTGTCGTTGAGCCGGAGCATGTCGAATGTCCCGCCGAACAGCGGATTCGGTGCGTGCGCCACGAGCAGCGCGTCCGGCTTGACCCGGCGCGCCTCGTCCGCCACGACCGTCATCAGCTCGTGCAGCAGCCCGATGCCCCAGGCCTCGCCATGAGCGGTGGCCGCCACCCCGCTCGGCGTGCGCGCCGTGAAGTCGATCTTCAGGCCGTCGGCATCGAGCGCGTCCGGGGCGAGCATCGAGCGAACGGCTGCCCGGATCGCCTCGCGACCGTCGGGGTGGGTCGGGTCGAGCCCGAGCGATGCGCCGCTCGCCGATCGAACCGACCACTCGGACGGTGTTCCCTCGGCGTCCCAGGCCTTCCACCAGAGCAGCACGCGTTGATCACGCGCGCGCCGAGCGGCGATCCATGCCCGGAGATCGGGCCACTTCTCCTCGTCGGGGAGGCATGTCCCGTAGGCCGCCTGCCACTTGTCGTCGATCGTGACCGTGCCCGGGATGACGCCCCTCGACTCGAGGTGGTCGAGCAGCGTGTCGTAGACGGCCTGCGTCGCGAACCACGGCGCGCCCTTGAAGCCGAGCCCCGCGTCCAGCGCGAGCCGGCACTGCGCACCCCAGCCGCAGAAGATCGGCTCGTGCCACCACGCCGGCGCCGTGCCGGGTCGAGGTGGTGCTGCCGATACGATCCCGGCGGAGACAAGGTCGGACCGGTGCTCCGCGATCGCCGCGTACGGATCGCCGGCCTGCCCGATCACGAGCGTGGGTGACCGCCAGGAGCCACGAACCGACGTGTGTCCCTCGTAGTCGAGTCGGAACGTGAACCCGCGATCGATCGCGTCGTACCCGAACCCGGAAAAGGCCGCCTGCGCGACGTCGGCCCGCAGTCCGAACGTGAGCCACGGTCCCGCGGGGATCTCAGTTCCGGCCGAGGCAACGGACCGCGTCGCCGCGAACAGCAACGGACCGGGCGTGAAGAACCAGTTGCCGCGACCAGGTTCCGACCCGGACACGACCCCGATCACCGCGGACTCGGTCGCCGGCCGGACGATCTTGAGCGGGTGTGTGGGGGAGGACGAGAACATCGTCTCGAACCACGCGCCGCTCAGGAGGAGGCCGCCACCGGACGCGGGAAGGACGGCGCGACCCCCGAGCAGCCGCACGTCGCCGATCCGACCATTGCCCTCGACCTCGACATGGACCTCGAGCGTGTCGCGTCGGGCATGGATCACCAGGCGTCTCGACGTCCAGCGGCTGCTCTCGGAGGTCCACGTCAGTCGCGTCCCATCCTCGGTCGCCTCGACCCCCGGGCCCTCCCAGCCGAGCGTCTCGTCCGGGCAGTCGATCGCGTCGACCGAGGCGAGCAGCCGAAGCTCGGCCCAGCGGCGTCCCTCGAGGTCGTCGAGCCACGCAACGGGCTTGGCGTCACGGAGCACGAGCCGGTACCAGCTCCCCTCGAAGTGCTGCTCGGCCGGGGCGGCGCTCAACGAACCGTCACGAGCGCTTCGGCCTGCTGCCCGAATCGGACCTGATCCACGGTGAGGTCGACGGCCACGCGTGCCCGGCGCATGGAGGGCCCACCGGCCGGGATCACGACGGCGAAGTCGACCGAGCCCTCGCCGTGGGGACCCACCTCGATTCGCCGCTCGAACGGCTCGGCCGTCCAGCCCGCGGGTGTCACGAGCTGCACGCATGCCTCCGCGGTACGCCGGAACGGGTTTCGGACAATGGCCGTGAGCACGACCGTCGAGCCGGCGGCAACCTCGGACCGGTAGGGCTCGATCCGCGCACCGAACCCGCCCGCCCCGAAATCCACGCGGTCCAGCGGCAACAGGTCCCGGTGGAGCTGGGCCAGCTCCGTGCCGGCCGTCAGGAGCTGGTCGAGGTACGCATCGGTCACCGGGCGGGGGAGCCAGTGGCCGCTGATGATGAGGTCGGGCCGCAACCGGCGGTACAGCTCGGCGCTGAGCCGGAAGTCGTCGAACCGGAAGCCGTTCCGGTATTCGTAGTTGAGGAACTCGGGTCGCTCGTTCGCGACCCACCGGCCGTCCTGCTGGTCACCGGTCGCAAGGATCCGCCGTCCATCCACCTCGAACTCGATGGCGGCCGCGTACAGCGTGTGCCCCGGGAGCTCGTGGACCGTGATCTCGTACTCGTGCCACCGGAACGGCCGCCCGAACGGGAGCGATCGATCGACCGGGATCGGGTCGTACCAGAGACAGGGGAGGTCGTACCGGTGCGGGTCCTCGAAGATCGAGGTCATGTTCTCGGGAGCCCACACCTGCGTCCCCTCGACGTCCCGGAGGAGGTTGAACCCGGCGACGTGGTCGTCGTGGTAGTGGGTCGGCATCGCGACCTCGACCCGATCGATGCCGAACTGGCGCTTGAGCTGCGGGATCGTCTCCAACCACGGGCGGCGTGACGAGCGGTCGGTCCCCGCGGGCAGCCCGGTCGTGAAGTCATAGCCGAAGTCGATGATCAGCGCCGCGCCGCTCTCGGACAGCAGCGCGTACGAGTTGGCGACGGACGTCTGGTTCCGGAGCAGGTGGCTCGTGACGTTGAGCCACGGTGTTGCGCGCAGCTCCGCGGGGTTCCATTCGGGGCTTCGCAGGTTGATGAGCCGCTGGAGCCGATCGTTGACCAGCGAGACAGCCGCCGGCACGTCGTCCATCGGCTCACCGTGCGCCGGCAGCATCCGGTCCGGTGCCTGGTCCTGCACGGCAAGGGTTCCGAGGATCGTTGCGCCAAGGCCCTCGATCCCGGTGTAGGTCCACTGCGTGGCGGCGAGCGACCAGACCTTGCCCGGAGCGGTCATCAGGTCGCCGATGAACGCGAGGCGACGGCCGTCGATCTCGACCACGTAGCTGACAGAGCCTGGCGTGTGTCCCGGCGTCGGCACGGTGAGCACGTCGACGCCCCCGTACCGGACGGTTCGGTACTCAGAGACGACACCGGTGATCGGCACGGGCTCGAGCAGCGAGAACCGGTCCTCGCGGAGGTCGTAGATGTTGTCGAGCGGTCGGGCCTGCCAGTGCTCGTCGACACGGTCGATGAGGTCGCGCTCGGTGGGCGGAGCCCAGATCCGGATGCCGGCGGCGTGCGCCCGGGCGAGACCCTGGGTCACGTCCCGGTGGAAGTGCGTCAGGAGGACGTCCGTGACGCGATCGGCGCCGTGCTCGGCGAGATGATCGAGGATGTCGCCGCTGCCGAAGTCGATGAGGATCGCCTCGCGACCCGTCCGGATCAGGTAGACGTTGACTGTATCCGGGTAGCAGACGACGTTCGGCTCGACCTCCATCGGCCGAGAAGTCTAGCGAGTGGCCTTACCGAAGAGCGTCACTTGTCCGCAGGCAGCGGCTGGTGGCTAATCGGCCCAGAACCGGGCCCAGGTTTCCGGGTTGCCGGGCATCTCCGTGACGGTCCGGATCCGGCTGCCGGTGAGCTCGAACACGTAGAGCCCGGACAGGTCGAGCTCGCGTCCCATCCGCCGTGCGGTCGACTGGATCGAGGCCTCGACGATCGGACCCTGGCAGCCGTGGAGTGCGACCAGCCGCTGACGGAAGGTCCCGCCGCTGGCGCGGACCAGGCGCTGGTGGTAGGCAAAGATCTGGTCTGCCCCGTGATGCTCCTCGGACACGCCGTTGGCGGAGAGACGCCAGGTGATGTCGCCGGTCCAGCTCCAGCTCGCGACGTCGGCCCGGCCCTCGCGGTAGGCAACGATCGAGTCGCGAACCATGGACTGCCACGGGTCGCGAAGGAAGGTCGTGGCGAAGTCCTCCGGCACGTCCAGTGGCCAGCGGACGACGGTCGGCACGAGGGGACGCTCACCCCGTGCCTCGAGGATCGTGCGTGTTGCAGCCGAATCGCGGCGTTCGGCGTCCTCGGTGTGGCCCCTCATGTTCCTGGCTCCAGTTCTGCGAAACGCCAGTCTGGTGGGGCACCGGTGCGACGAGTCACCGGACGAGACGGGACAGACCTTGCAGCGGCATGACGGGACCGAATCGGGCTAGCCGGCCGTCCAGGGGTTTGCCGTCAGGCTCGGCGGCTGACCGGGACCGTTGCATGGCGGCAGGTCGGCCTGCCCGAGATCCAGGCCCTGGATCTGGATTCCGGCATCGGCCGCCTGCAGGACGACGTGCAGCGGCAAGGCCGCATTCGGGTCGCACCAGTTCCCGAACAGGACGACGAAGCCGATGGCGCCGCCGGCATGGAGCGTCGGGCCGGCCCCCGGCTCCGGCTCGGTCTCGGCGATGCGCTGGGACGCCGAGTCGACGACCATGACGTGCGGCGTGGTGGACAGGGTGCACGCCGCGTCACCCTGGTTTTCCACCACCACATCGGCGCCGCGACTGCCTGCCGCCGCGCTCCACGGTCCGCCGGACACCGCAAGGGCGTCGGCTGCACAGGGCGCCAGGGCCGAGCCGCCGGTTGCGGTCGCGCTCGCCGAAGGTGGGGCCATCGTCATCACCGCGGACGGCGCGGCGCTCACGGTCGAGGTAGGGGAGGGCGATGGCGACGGTGTCACCGTCGCCGTGCCGGTGCATGCCGCCACGAGCAGGCTGCTGACGAACAGAGCGGCCGTGGCGACGGATCGTCGCCACGGCCGGCTGCCGGTGGGTCGAGTGCGCATGTGGTAGGCCCCCGTCTGCGTCGCTGCGGGCCCGTGGACCGAGGCTAGGGAACGCGCACCTTGGTGAAGTCCGTGCCCTTGTAGCGGTTGAGGTCCACGCGGCCGCTGATCCCCGGCACTGTACCGCTGGAGGTGTACTGCCAGAAGGTCCAGCCATTGCCACCCCAGTTGCCCGCGGGCACGCTCGGGGAGCCGGCGGTCGTCCAGTGCGCGACCCAGAGGACCTTGTAGCCGTTCGAGGCGAACCAGCTCGAGTTGCCCATCTTGCCGCTCCAGAAGCTCGGCGAGACGTAGATCCCGGCGCGGACCCCGGTGCGGTCGTAGACGCGGGTCAGGAAGGACTTGACCCAGGCCTGGAGGGAGCTGCTGCCCATCCCGTTGGTGACCTCGAGATCGAGGACCGGAATGAGGTCGCCGCTCTGGATCCGGGCCGTGTCGACGAAGTGGTCGGCCTCGGCGACCGCGTCCCCGGCACCCGTGCCCGGCTGGGCGAAGTGGTAGGCGCCAACGAGCAGCCCGGCGGCCTTGGCCCCAGCCCGGTTCGTGGCGTACTTGTTGTCCACGAACGAGGTGTTCTCGGACGACTTGATGTACGTGAAGCGCTTGCCGGCGGCGCGGACGCGCGCCCAGTCGATGGATCCCTGCCAGTGGCTGACGTCGATGCCCTCGGTGAGCGTCGTGCTTGGCTTGGGCGTCGCGGTCGGGGTGGGGGTGGGGTTGACCTCCGGCTGGTCCGGCGTCCCGCTGGGCGGCGTCGCGGTGAAGAGCGACGTGGCCGCGTAGACGTAGGTTCGGTCGTAGCGCGAGGCGACCGTCGCGCCCTTGACGTACGTGATCCGGAACCACGATGAGCCCGACTTCGTGACACCGTCGCAGCTGGTCTGCCAGCCGCCGCCGCTGACCCGGCTGATGGCATACACCTTCGAGTCCTCGGGGATCACCGCGAGCCGCGTCGAGTCAGTCGAGGCGCGGGAGCGCAGGGCGACCCCGTCACAGGACGCGTACTTCGGATAGGCGGTGGCCTGCCTGAAGAGGGCCGAAGCGGCGTACACGTAGGTGACGCCGTAGCGCGATGAGACGCTCTGGCCCTTCACGATGCTGATCCTGTACCAGGTGCTGCCGGAGATCGTGCGGCCCGCGCACGAGACGCGCCAGCTGCCACCGGAGACCTTGGTCACGGCATAGACCTGCGCACCGCCCGCGAGCAACCCCTTGCGGGTCGAGCTCGTGCTGGCCTTGGTGCGCAACGCCACACCGTCGCAGGCCGTGGTCATGGTCGACGCCGCTGCGGCATCGGACGGACGCGTCACGGAGCCGGCGGTGAACAGGAATGCCGCGGCCAGGAACGCCGTGAGGACAATCCTCGGCGAGCCGGTGCGGTCGGGGCGGCGTGTGAGCAGACGCAACGTGGGGTACCTCTCTCCTTGGGGTACCCGAACCGTCCCTCAGGACCTGCGTCCGATCCATCACTCCATGGGGCCATGACCCACCGGGCCCATGGGACCACTCCGCACCTGGTCCGAAATGACCATCACCGCACCTGCGGCCACCGGACCGCACCGTGCCGACCGGGAGCGATCAGCCGCCGACCGGCACCCAGGGACGTCCGTTGGAGTCGCCCAGCAGGCGAACGAACTCATCGCGGAGGACGAAGTAGCACTCGCAGGACGCACCCTCGAGACCGGCACGATCGAGGATCTGGAGGTCGCCGCGGTGGTACGAGATCATGCCGGCACGGCGCAGCGATGCGGCCGCCACGGTGACCTGCGGCCGCGTGACGCCGAGCATCGTCGCGAGGAAGTCCTGGGTGAGTCGGAATCGATCCTTCCCGGCGCGATCATGGGTGGCGAGCAGCCACCGTGCTGCCCGTGAATCGACCGGGTGGTGGCGGTTGCAGACGACGCCTTGCCCGATGGCAGAGAGCAGCGCAACCGTGTAGCGCTCCAGGATCTGCGACAGTGCGCCGCGTCGCTCGACCTCCCTGCGCAGGTCGGCAATGGGAATTCGGACCATGGGGCCGCTGATCTGCTGGACCGTCTCCCCGATCATACGCGCGCCTGAGAGGGCACCGGGGAGGCCGAGCATGCCCTCGCGCCCGACGCTGGCCATCTCGACCCCATCGCCGGCCGCGTCGGTCGCAATGAGCGAGCACACTCCACCAATCGGGAAGTAGGCGAACTCCATCTCGTCCGTCGCCGCATAGACCATGTCGTGGTCCCGACCGTTCACCATCACGAAGTGCTGCGCCAGGCGCGCGAGGTCTTCGTCAGGCAGGAGCGCAAGCAGGCGGTTCTCGGTGAGTTCGGGCTGCGCGGCCATCGGCACCACTGACGTTGCGGGAGGCACCGTGATTGACGGACCACGGGTAGTCGTCAGTGGGCTGCCCGAAGACAGCGGCCGGCGATGGGCCTTCACGGTGAGCCTGCGTGGGTCGACGGCCGGAGTCAACCGTTCGTAATGTACCGACGCTCGGACCTACGGTTTGCTAGTGGAAGTTCCGTCCCGCCGCCCCTTTGTCATGCCACAGTCCGCAGCCATCGCCGGCGGCGTTGAGCTTCGATGCTTTCCGTCGGACGACGCCGCGTTCGCTGCCTTCGTCGACACGACATTGGCAGGATCAGCCGAGCCCGAACGGACGCCGGAGACGCTCGAGCGCCGGCTCCGCGGCATGTACCCGCATGCCCGCGTCCGCGAGCAGAGCCCGCTCGGGACGCTGTCACCGGGCTACGTCATCTGGTACGTGTTTCGCGACGGCTGAGGCCACCACAGCTCGCCGCTGAATGTTCGACGGGTTCACGCTGGACCGTTTTGATACGGGCGAGGTGACGCTTCGCGTCCGCCAGGGCGGCAGCGGCCCGCCGGTCGTCCTCCTGCATGGACACCCGCGGACGCACACCACCTGGCATCGAGTCGCACCACGTCTCGCCGAGCGGTTCACGGTCGTCTGTCCCGATCTGCGCGGCTACGGCGAGTCCTCGAAGCTACCCGATGCGCCTGACCATGCCCAGGCATCGAAGCGGGCGATGGCCCGGGATGTCGTCGCGCTGATGCGCGGGCTGGGCCACGACAGGTTCGCGATCGTGGGGCACGACCGGGGGGCCTACGCCGCGCTGCGGACTGCCCTCGACCACCCCAATGCGGTGACGCATCTCGCGATCCTCGATGCGGTGCCGATCGGCGAGGCCCTCGCGCGCGCCGATGCGCGGTTCGCGCAGGCGTGGCCTCACTGGTTCTTCTTCGGGCTGCCCGAGAAGCCCGAGCGCGCCATCCTGTGCGACCCCGACGCGTGGTATCGAAACGACCCGGTCGCCATGGGGCAGGAGAACTACGACGACTACCGGCGCGCGATCCACGATCCGGCGACCGTTCACGCGATGATGGAAGACTACCGTGCGGGTCTCGGGCCGGATCGGGCTGCGGACGAGGCCGACATGGCAGCGGGCGTCAGGGTCGCGGCGCCGGTTCTGGTGCTCTGGGCGACGCAGGACGACATGGCCGAGCTGTACGGAGACCCGCTCGAGGTCTGGCGCGGCTGGGCCGACGACGTTCGCGGTCATGCCATCGAATCGGGCCACCACATCGCCGAGGATGCACCGGAGGCGCTGGCGGCGTCGCTGACCGCGTTCCTCCTCGAAGGCCCGTGATCGTCCAGTCGTTCCTGCCCGATGTCGACCAGCCGCTCGGCGCCGCCGAGGCGCTGACGTCGGCCATCCAGGCGAACCTCTAGGCGGTCTCCGGCCCGGCGGGCGCCGGCTCGGCGTCCCCGGTGATCGGGTCCGACGTCGCGTTCTCGCGCCGGGCGAGCGCGATGAACGGCAGTGCGAGCGCCTGCGCGACGCCGGCAACCACGTAGGACGCGCCGTACCCGAACACGTCCGCCGTGCGACCCAGCGCCGGCTGCGCTACGACGCCACCAACCGAGCCCATCAGCGAATCGAACGAAAGGACCGTGGCCCGCTGCTGTGACGGGATCAGCCCGTTGAGGAACGCCTGCCGCAGCGGCGCCTCGACCGCAAAGACGAGCGCCCACGCGGCCAGAAGCACGAGCGCCATCCAGAACTCGGTCGTGATGCCGATGAGCGCGAGCAGCGCGAGGTTGGCGACTGTGCCGAGCAGGAGCGCGTGGGTTCGTCGCGTGAACAGCCGGCGCACCCAGGGCACACTCAGCCCGCCGACGATCTGGGCGCCGGCGATCAGGGCGGCGGCGAGGCCGGCGATGCTGTAGGCGCCTGGGTCGCCGTAGAGCTCGAGCAGGTACGGCTGGAGCGCGTAGAACGCGTAGAAGCCCACGCCCGACGTGAACGGCGCAGCCAGCATGAGCCACCGGACCGGCGGATTTCGGAGCCCACCCTCTACCGCGCCGCTGAAGACGCTCTTCACCTCCGCAACCGGACTTGCGCCACGCTTCGGTGAGAAGCCGATGTCGTGCATGAAGACAAAGGCGACGACGAGGGTCACGCCGAGCATGCCCGCGCGAAGGAGGTACGGGACGCCGAGGTCGGTTGCCTGCGCGACGACGCCACCGAGCACGGACCCCGTGAGCATCGCGGCGCCGCTCACGGTCTGGGCGCGGCCGAAGACCGACTCGAGGTTACCGGTGAACTTCGACGCGGTCAGCGCATCCACCAGCCATGCCTCTGTTGCCCCGGAGAAGAACGTGAAGCCAAGGCCGAGCAGGATCGAGGCCACGGCCCAGCCGATGAACGGGGCCCGGACCTCCCACATCAGGAGGTACAGCAGGGTCGAGACCAGGAGCGTCAGTGCCCCGAGCAGGAACGAGAACCGTCGACCGCGCGTGTCCGCGACTACGCCGGTCGGCACCTCGAACAGCACCTGCCCAACCGAGAAGAACGCGTTTGCCGCGAACGCCTCGGCATTGCTGAGCCCCGCGTCGAGGAGAAAGAGGGTGTTCACACCCCAGATGAACGACGCAGCGAGCGTCGTGAGCAGGGTCAGGACGAGGTAGGTGCGCTGGACGAGGCGAGCTGAGTCAGTCACGGCCGGGTGATCCTACCCGGCGTCCGGCTCCTCGGCGGGGTCGATCCCGATCTCGTCCACGAAGCACCAGATCCAGCGCTCGCCGGGCTCGAACGACTGGATCACGGGATGGGCCTCGTTGCGCGCGTGGCCAGAGGCGTGCTGGTTGGGTGAGTCGTCGCAGCAGCCGACGCGTCCGCAGGCCATGCAGAGCCGCAGGTGGACCCACTCTCCACCGCTGCGCAGGCAGTCCTCGCAGCCGTCGCCCGAGGGCGTTGGAGCACGGACGTCCTGGAGGTGGCTGCAGAGGGCGTAGCCATCGGTCATGGCCGCATCATCACACGCACCGCGACGGCGCGCGCCTCGTCCCCGTCCAGACCGGCGCGGCACGCAGCTTGCGCGATGGCTGGACACCCTGCCAGGTCCGGTTTGTGCCTCCACACGCGACCGGCGGGCCGTCCGGGGGCAGTCACGAAAGGCGTCCGCGCAGGCGTAAAGGGTCGCTCGCCACGAATAAGCACGCAGGCGGCTCCGAAATTGCCCATCTGCCCGATGTGTCCGCCCACCCTTGATCCCTACTGTCGTCAATAGACCGACGGACGACCCGCGGGTCGACAGGAAGGAACCAGAGATGAACACCATGACCGAGCTGCTGATGAGCGAGATCAATGACGCACGGATCGCCGAGCGGCGCGCCGAGGCCGACGCCCGTCGCCTCGTCTCCGTCGGGACGCCGACCGAGCGACCGGCGCGCACCCGAAACCTCGTCGTTCTGCTCCGCCGTGCGACCCTCGGCCCCACCGCGTTCCGGCCGCTCTAGCAGGACCAACCCGCAAATCCTCGACCGGCCCGGCCTCCCCCGGGCCGGTCGTCGACGTGCCGGCCGGCTGGATGGGGACCGTATGATCGCGACCGTGGGAAGCCGGATCGCCAGTCCCGACCTGATCGGGCGCGAGCATGAGCTGGAGCGCATTGGCGACGCCCTGCGCGACGCGACCCGCGGGACCGCGCGCACCGTGCTCCTCGGTGGCGAGGCGGGGATCGGCAAGTCGCGGGTGCTCTCCGCAGCGCTCGACCTGGCCAGGGATCGTGGCGCCGTCATCCTGCAGGGCGGCTGCATCGGCCTGGCCGAAGGGTCATTGCCCTTCGCGCCGATCGTCGAGGCGTTGCGCCCGCTCGTCCGCGGTCTCAACCTGCAGCAGGAGCCCGCTGGTCGACCCGGCCCGGAGGCAGGCGAAGCCGACGATGCGACGCGCGGCTCGCTCCTCGGCGTGGCCGCGGAGCTGGGGCTGCTGACCGATCGGCGGACCGTCGCATCGACCGGGGCCGAGCTGCGCCCGGAGTGGGCTCGCAGCCGGCTGTACGAAGCGTTCCTCGACCTGCTCCGACGGCTCGGTGGTGGGCGGCCGGTCGTCCTGGCGATCGAGGACCTCCACTGGGCAGACGATTCGACCCGGGAGCTGCTTGCGTTCCTCATCCGGAACGCGCAGGCGGAGCCGCTGCTCCTCCTGATCACGTTCCGAAGCGATGAGCTCACCCGGCGCCACCCGCTCCTCTTCTGGCTCGCCGAGACGGACCGCCTCGCGGGGGTCGAACGAATCGAGCTGCGGCGGCTCGGGCCGCAGGCGGTCGCCCGCCAGCTGGCCGGGATCCTCGGGCACGCGCCGGACGGGAATCTCGTCGCGTCGGTCTTCGAGCGCTCGGACGGCAATCCGTTCTTCGCCGAGGAGCTCCTCGCGGCCGGCGCCGAGACCCGCCGCCTTCCCCCGACGCTGCGCGAGGTGTTGGCGGCAAGGCTCGCCCACGTGTCGGAGGGAACGCTGCGACTGCTCGGGGTGGCGGCCGTCGTTGGCCGGCAGGTGGACCACGATCTGCTGGCGCAGCTTGCCGACCTGTCGGAGCGCGACCTCTTCGACGCGCTGCAGGAGGCCGTCGAGGCGCAGCTCCTCGTGACGGACGAGTCGTCGATCGTGGAGCGATACGCGTTCCGGCACGCGCTCATCGGGGAGGCCGCGGCCGAGTCCGTCCTGCCAAGCCAGCGCCGACGGCTCCACGTCGTCATCGCCGAGGCGCTCGAGCGCGCCCCCCGCCGACACGGCGCGGAGGAGGCCGGCCACCTCGCCGAGATCGCGCATCACTGGTTCGAGGGTCGCGAGCTGCCTCGTGCGCTTGTCGCATCGGTCCGGGCGGCAGCGGCTGCCTATGACGCCGGCGCCTACCTCGAGTCGCTCCGGCAGTACGAGCGCGTGCTCGAGCTGTGGGACGTCGTCGGGGAGCCGGCCGCGGCAACTGGAATGGATCGAACGGAGGTCCTGCGTCGAAGCGCGCAGGCTGCCCAGCTTGGCGGCGAGTTCGGGCGAGCCGCGGCCCTGCTCCGCGAAGGGATCGACCTGCTCGAAGCGGCTGGGGATACCGTCCGGGCCGGGCTCTTCCTCGAGCGACTCGGGCGCGCGCTCTGGACCGCCGGCCAGTTCGACCCCGCACTCGCGGCCTACCGGGCAGCCGTCGCGAACGTGCCGGAGACGCCGCCTTCGGCGGACCGGGCACGCGTGCTGGCCGGGCTCGCACAGGTCCTCATGCTCGGCGCTCGCTACCGGGCGTCCGTGCCGATGGCCGAGGAGGCAATTGCGCTTGCCCGGACCGTGGGTGCACGGCAGATCGAAGGCCACGCGATGACGACGCTCGGCATCGACCTGGCGAACGTGTCTGACGAGGAGCGCGGGCTCGACATGATCCGCGAGGCGCTGACGATCGCCGAGGACGTTGGCGATGACGACGATGTCGGTCGCGGCTATGCCTGTCTCTCGTCCTCCCTCGACCTCACCGGACGGGCGGCGGAAGCGGTCGAGGTCGCGCTCGAAGGCGTCGCCCGCCTGCGGACGCTCGGGATGGCCGCAACGTACGGGGCGTTCGTGCAGATGAACGCGGTCGAATTCGATGACCGCACTGGGCCGCTGGGCCGAGGCGCTTCGGCTGGGGGAGTCGGGCGAGCCGGCAGCGCGGGGGAACGGCCGCACGTCGGCAAACCTGCAGCTGGCCCGGCTCTACGTCGGCATGGGTCGGTGGGACGATGCCCGCCGCGCGATTGCGGCCGCGACGGGCTGGCTGACGTCGGGTGTCGAGGCGCAGTTCAACGGCCCCCTGGCCGCGATCCGGATGGACTTCGGAATCTGGCAGGGCGAACTCGCTGCTGCCCGCGCCGCAGCGGACGAGAGTCTCCCGATTCTCACCCAGACCGAGGACGTCGCCACGCTCGCGCTGTTCTACGCACGGGCCCTGCGGGTCGAGGCGGAGGCGGCCGAACGGGGGCGCGCCGGCCGCGACGAGGAGGCCGTGGCCCATGCCATCACTCGCGCAGGCGGCCTGCTCACGGGGATGCGAGGCATCGACGTGGCTGGCATCCCGGCCGGATTCCGCGCCCTGGTCGAGCTGTGGAGGGCGTTCGGCGAGGCGGAGGCGAGTCGCGTGGGGGGCACGCCGCGTCCGGACCTGTGGGAACGGGCGGCGGTCGCCGGCGAGGCGCGACCAATGGTCCACGATGCGGCCTACGCCCGGTACCACCAGGCCGAGGCGCTGCTCGCCGATCGTGCCGGGCGCGAGGCCGCCGCAGGACTGCTCGCGCGCGCACGCGAGGTGGCGCTGGGGCTTGGCGCCGCACCGCTCCTCGAGACCATCGACGGGCTCGCCGCACGTGCCCGGCTGGTCCTCGACGTCCCGACGGGCTCCGAGGGCGTCGTGCCCCAGCCGGTGCCGGAGGGCGTGGCCGCCTACGACCTGACGCCGCGCGAGACGGAGGTCCTGCGGCTCCTCGCGACCGGCCGCACGAACCGGCAGATCGGTGAGGCGCTATTCATCAGTGAGAGCACGGCCGGGGTGCACGTGTCCCGGATCCTCGCGAAGTTCGGCGTCGCGGGCCGGGTTGAGGCGGCCACGATCGCAGCGCGGCTCGGTCTCGCCGAGTAGTCAGTCGGCGGCGCGGAGCCGCTCGGATGCCTCGGGCGCGGAGCACCTCGGCAACCTCGAGCGTCGTCGGCGTCGAGCGTCACGAGAACGGGGCGTCAGGCGGCGCGCTCCGACCGGTCGGCGATGCGCCGGAACGTGGCCAGGGCCTGCCCGACGACCTGGTCCATGTTGTAGTACTTGTACGTCGCGAGACGCCCCACGAAGTGCACGCCCGGCGTGGCCGTGGCGAGGTCCAGGTAGCGCTCGTAGAGCGCCTTGTTCTCGGGGCGCGGGATCGGGTAGTAGGGATCGCCGTCGGCCGTCGGGTGTTCCCGCACGATCGTCGTGGCGGGGTGGCGCTGACCGGTGAGGTGCTTGAACTCGCTGATCCGCGTGTACGGGACGGCGCGCTCGTCGGGGTAGTTGACGGTCCCCGTGGCCTGGAACTGCTCCGTCGGAAGGGTCTCGAACTCGAACCGCAGCGACCGATACGGCAGCGGGCCGTAGCGACGGCCGAAGTACGCGTCGATCGGGCCGGTGTAGACCAGCTCGTCGAAATCGAGCTCGTCCCGCACCTCGTGGAAGTCCACGCCGGTTCGGACCTCGATGTTCGGGTGGGAGAGCATCCGCTCGAACATCCGCGTGTATCCCTGGGCCGGCATGGCCTGGTAGCGATCGGTGAAGTAGCGGTCGTCGTCGTTGGTGCGTGTCGGGACGCGGGCCGTGACGGACGCATCCAGCTCGCTGGGATCGAGGCCCCACTGCTTGCGGGTATAGCCACGGAAGAAGAGCTCATAGAGCTCCCGCCCGACGGCACGAACGACGACGTCCTCCGACGTGCGCGGCGGTCGGACCCGCCTCGGCGCGCTGGTCGTAGAACGCCTGCGACCTCCGCCTCGTTCTGCAGGCGCAGCCCGAAGAGCTCGTTGACCGTCGTCCGGTTGATGGGGATCGGCACGAGTCGGTCGCGAACGGACGCAAGCACCCGGTGCTCGTAGGGTCGCCAGGAGGTGAATCCCGAGAGGTACGCGAAGATCTCGGCCGAGTTCGTGTGAAAGATGTGCGGCCCGTAGCGGTGGATCAGGATCCCCGCGTCGTCGAGCTCGTCGTACGCGTTGCCGCCGATATGGTGGCGGCGATCGAGGACGAGGACCCGCTTGTCGAGCTCGTTCGCCAGCCGTTCCGCGACGACGCTACCGGCGAAGCCGGCGCCGACCACGACGACGTCATGCCCCACGGTCAGGCCGTGCCCGATCCCCCGAGAGGGTGGTCGTCGTCGAAGAGGTGCCGGCCGTGGATGGGACCCCGGCGGCAATGACCGATCGAGGAGCCCCAGCCGGCCGGCGCGCGGGGACCGACCGAGCCCGCGCCACCGGGACGACGTCGAGGCTGTCGACCAGCTTCGCCATTGCGCTCCAGGTGCGATCCCAGGATCGGCTGGCCAGGAACTCGTTGACGCGCGCCTGGTCGGGCCGCGCACCGGCGAGCGTCTGCCCAATCGCGGCCGTCGTGTCCTCGACCGTGTCGGCAATCCTGGCCATGCCGCTTTGTCCGTACGGTTCGATGACGTCAGCAATGCTGGTCGAGACGACCGGGAGCCCGGCCGCCAGGTATTCGGGCGTCTTGGTGGGGCTGATGTAGCGCGTTGCCTCGTTGCGTGCGAACGGCATCCACCCGACATCCCACCCGCCGAGGTAGCGCGGCAGCTCCGCATAGGGCTTGAGCCCCAGCAGATGCACGTTCGGCCGGCGCGGGAGATCGTCCTCGGAGATCTTTGCGATCGGTCCGAGCAGGACGATCTCCCAATCCGGACGCGTCACGGCGACGCCCTCGATGAGCTCGATGTCGACACGTTCGTCGATCACGCCCGCGTAGCCGATGCGGGGTCGCGGGATGGCAGAGCTGATCCGCGGCTTCGGTGCCGATCGAGCGTGCCTGTGCGAAATGGGCGACATCGACGCTGCTCGGAAAGCAGTGGCTGGCCGGGTGCTGCAGGCGGATCCGCTCGTAGAGGCTTCGACCGCCGCAGAAGACGAGATCGGCAGCGCGCAACAGCTCGGCTTCGAGCGTCAGCAGCTCCGGTGCCGCGCCACGAAAGCCGGCGAGGTAATCCATCGAGTCGTACACGATCGCGGCGGATTCGAGGTGCCGCGTCCACGGCAGCGCCATGGGCGTGTAGTACCAGAGCACCGGCCGGCGGATCCGCTCGGCCAGGAACAGCTCATCGACGAGCGCGGCGAGCGCTGCCCACGTGGCCGCTTCGTCGAACGCGATGGCCGGGGGCAGGTGCGGCGTCATCACCGTGACGCCCGCGCGGCGGATCGTCGTGAAGCGGGGGATCGCTTCGTCGTGGAGCGGCTCCTCGATGAAGAAGACGCGCCGATCGCCGGCGGCTCGCGCCATCAGGTGATTGGGACGCTGGTACACGAAGTCCCAACGCAGATGCGAGAAGCACACCAGATCTCGGGCCACGATCACTCCATGAAGGCGGTGCGGAACCCGACGGGGGCTCGCGGGACCAGATCCTCGCGTGGCGGCCGTCACCGAGACCTGCGACAAGAGGCGGAGGGCCGTTGCAGAACGCTGGCGGTCTGGTGGGCACATTTCCGCGGCGTGGCAGTGCCCCGCGGCTCTTGACGCGGTTCCGCTGGTGCCCCGCGCGGCCGCCATTGGATAGGATCGACTCCGCCAGACGTCCCGCTGCCAGTCGACCGAGGGATCTGTCCATGAGCGCCGCGTCAGACGACACCCACGACAACACCGCGCAACTCACGGCCCTTCTCGAAGAGGCCGAGGAGGCGCACGGGGTCTACGAGACGAACGAGCTCGACGGCGTCTACGACGAGGCGTGGGCGATCTGGTATGCGCGGTACGCCGTCGACAACGGCATTGGCGCGCTCGTCGGCCGCGACCTGACGTCCGAGGAGCTCGCGAGCTACCTCATGACGTCGTTCGCCGACTTCACTGCCGCGTCGCCGGCCGACGAGTCGTGGGCGGCGTACACGGGCCGCCGGATCCTCGCCGAGCTCTAGCCCCGAAGTCGGCTGGGGATGGGCTGCGGCCCGACGGTGGGACCCGCCGTGCGCGGTCCGTCGCGCGTCCACCAGATCCTGTCGATACACACGCCTGGCACGTTCGCGGACGACCCCGAGCACGATCTCGAGTCGGCCCGACACGTGCGCCCAAAGACCGGTGAGCCGTTCGGCCCCTGACATCAGGCGCCCGCCTGGTTCGCCTGGCGTTCCAGCCAGCCAACGGGCGTCCGTCGGGCGCCCCCCTGGGTCGCCTGGCGTTCCAACCGGCGAACGGGCGCCGTGTCGTCCGGCCCTTGGGTCGCCTGGCGTTCCAGCGGACCGCAGAGGGGCCGTCCGTCGGTCGCTTGGGTCGCCTCGCGTTCCAACCAGCAAATACGTCGACCCTCGTTGGACCGTTGGGTCGCCGGGCGTTCCGGGGCGCGGGCGATCCGCCGGCCCCCGACGCCCCCGGCCGGGCTTGACGGCCTGGACATACAACCGTATGGTTGTACGAGTGAACCAGCACCATGACGCCGACCGGGTCTTTGCGGCCCTCGCAGACGCAACCAGGCGCGACATCGTGCTGCGCGCCATCCATGCCGACGAGGGGGTTGCCGAGCTCGCCGCGCACTACCCGATGAGCTTCGCAGCGGTGCAGAAGCACGTCGCGGTGCTCGAGCGGGCCGGCCTGATCACCAAGCAGCGCAACGGCCGGCGAAAGGTCGTGCGCACCAATGTCGAGCGGCTCCGCGTCGCGCGCCGCCTGCTCGACGAGTACGAGGCACTGTGGCGCGGCCGGATCGACCGCATGACAGAGCTCATCACGGACGCGAAGGAGTCGAATCGATGACGGTCACCAATGTCGAGAAGGATCCCGAAGCTCGGACGCTGACGATCACCGCCGAGTTCGACGCAGACCCCGAACGCGTCTGGGAGCTGTGGGCCGATCCTCGCCAGCTCGAGCGCTGGTGGGGACCGCCGACCTACCCGGCGACGTTCACGGCGCACGGGCTCGAGCCGGGCAGCCGGGTCGAGTACCACATGACCGGTCCGTCCGGCGATCAGCCGCGCGGGTTCTGGGACGTCCTCGAGGCAGAGCCGCCCATGCGTCTCGTGTTCCTCGACGGCTTCGCCAATCCCGATGGCACGCCGAACGAGGCGATGCCCCGCAACGAGGCGAGGGTCACGATCGAGCCGATCGGCGAGGGTCGCACGCGGATGTCGATCGCGAACCACTTCGCCACGAAGGAGGCGATGAGGCAGGTCGTGGCCATGGGCATGGTCGAGGGCCTGACCCAGGCAGTTGGCCAGATCGACGCAATCCTCGCCGAGGATGCCGTTCGCCGATGAGTTCCCGCCGCCCACACCGTCTGAGCTCTTGACGACCACACACGAGGAGGCAGCCACCATGACGACGATGACCCAGCCGCAAACACGCACCCTCGAGGTTCCGGGCGCGGTCCTCACCTACGACATCCGGGAAGGTGGGTCGTCGTCGGCGTCGCCGCTGTTCCTGATCGGATCGCCGATGGGAGCGAGTGGCTTCCCGACGCTCGCGAGCCACTTCACGGACCGCACCGTCATCACGTACGACCCGCGCGGTGTCGAGCGGAGCACCAAGGCCGATCCGTCGACCCAGTCGACCCCGGACCAGCATGGTGACGACCTGTCCCGGATCATCACCGAGCTCGGCCTCGGCCCCGTCGACCTGTTTGCCAGCAGTGGCGGCGCGATCAATGCGCTCGCGCTCGTGGCCGCGCATCCCGAGCAGGTTCAAACGCTTGTCGCACACGAGCCACCGCTCGCCTCGCAGGTGCCCGACCGTGAGGCAGCGCTGGCCGTGTGTCGCGCGATCTACGACACGTACCAGGAGAGCGGCACCGGTCCCGGAATGGCTCGCTTCATTCTCGCGGTCAGCCACAAGGGCCCGATGACCGCCGAGCTCGCTGCCCAGCCCGCGCCGGACCCCGCGATGTTCGGACTCCCGACGGAGGACGACGGCACGCGGAATGACCCGCTCCTCGGACAGAACATGCTCACGAGCACGGCATACGAGCCGGACTTCGATGCGTTGAAGCGCGCGTCCACTCTCATCCTGGTGGCCGTCGGCGTCGAGTCGGACGGGGAGCTTGCCCAGCGTGGCGGGCTCGCGGTTGCAGAGCGGCTGGGTACCGAGGCCGTGAACTTCCCGGGTGGCCACGCCGGGTTCCTCGGGGGGGAGTACGGCCAGACCGGCGATCCGGACGCCTTTGCAGCGAAGCTCCGCGAGGTCCTTGCCGAGGGTTGACCTCGCGAGTCGCCGGTCAACGACGCGCAGCGCCACGAACGACCTGCCGGGACGACCGGCGGGTCGTTCGGCTATCGGGCCCGGTAGGTCACCGTGACGGTCACGGCGATCTCGAGCGAGCCAGCTTCGACGGGCGTGGAGGCGTCGGCGACCATGGCCAGCCGCTCCGCCTTGGCGAACGGCATCGGCGGCTGATGGGCGGGCCCCTCCACGATGTCGACCACCTTGACGATCGCCAGGCCGGCCGCTTCGGCCAGCACGTCGGCGCGAGCTCGTGCCTCGGTCATGGCCCGAACCCGGGCCTCGCGCTCGGCTGGTGCGGGGTCCTGGAGTCGAAACGACAGGCTGTCCATGCTCGTCGCGCCCGCACGCAGCGTCCCGTCGACGACATCGCCCAGCCTCGAGAGGTCGCGTACGACGACCTCGACGATGTTGGCGAGCTCGTAGCCGGTCAGTGATCGGGGCCGCGCCGTCGCGGTAGTCGTAGCGTGGCTGGACGGACAGGAGGGTCGTGCGCACATCGCGGCGCTCGATACCGGCCGTCGCGACGGCCTTCAGGATCGCTTCCATCGTCGTCGCAGCCGAGCCCCGGGCCTCTTCCACGGTCGGGGCCACCAGCGAGACGCCGAGTCGAAGGTCTGCGACGTCGGCATCAACGGCGACCCGTCCGGTGCCAGTGACGACGATTGAGCCCTGTTTCGCGTTCTTGCCAGCCATGACGCCTCCTGGACCGTACGTGCTCGTCCCGACCGGCGACGACGTGACGCTGTTCGGTGGCCCGGACGCCGACAGCGTCCCTGCCGCGTGCGGAGTAGAGGAGAACCGTGGCCGGTCCTAGCCGGCCGACAGGACCTCGAGCTCCGTCAGCGAGGTGGCAATCGTCTCGTGGATCTCGACCGAGGCGTCCTTCAGGTGCTCATTCAGGCCGGGCCATGACGGCTCGTGCCAGTTCGGGCCCAGGGCTCCGGCCATCGTATCGATGTCGGTCCACAGGCTGACCGAGACGAGCACGATGTCCCGTTCGGTCATCGAGCGGCTCAACGAGAAGCCGAGGAGACCCTCGAGCTTCGGCCTGGACGCGACCGCGGCACGAAGGAACTCGAAGACGTCCGATTCACTGTTGCGGTCCAGCACACCACGAGTGATGCGCGTGATCATCGGTCCCTCCTGCGTGCCACCGATGACGGGGCGGTGGGACCGAGATCTTACGATGCGTGGGCCACGCCGGGAAAGACCTAGTTCCGGCTGCCCTCGGCCCAGTCGCCCGGATGCTTCTCGGCGCGCTCGGCGGGGATCGGCGAGTCCTCGTCGCCCTCGACCTGCTGTTCGTGCGCAATGTCGAAGACGTGTCGTGCCGTCGCCTCGACCTGTTCTGCGAGCCGATGAAAGTCCTCGGAGCTGCGCGCCGTGGCGCGCTTCTCACGCTCGAGACGCCGCAGCTCGTCGATCTCTCCGAGCAGCCTCCGCGAGTTGGCATCGAGCGCGTCGTCGGTGGTCGCCATGCCAACAGTTTCCCGCGTCTCCCCATCGGAGAGGCCGTTTGTATCGGATTTACAGTTGCGCCGGTGTTGCAAAGGCGCGCGCGAGGCCGCGGCTGCCCAGCCGAGGTCAGGGGTCGAGGCCGTCCTGGAGGAATGCCTCGACGTCGGCTGCCTGGATCTGCGTCGCGAACTCGAGATCGAGGATCCGATCCGTCGCCACTGCATCACCGGGACGTTCGGGCTGGACCAGGGGGCCGTTGGTACGGCAACGACAATTCACCGGCTGTAGTCTTCCAACCACCGAGGGCGTTCCAGGTCGCCCGACCTCAGGCTGCGGGCCAAAGGCGCCCATACCCAAGCCGTTCGGAGCAAGACATGCGTCGATCGTCCTTGCGCCATGTCGTCTCCATGCGCACACGCGCCCTTGCGCTTCCCCTCGCATTGGTGCTTCTCGCACTGGCCGTCCCCACCGCGAACGGCGCGACGGTGCCCGCCGGCTTTGCCGAGACCGTGGTGGCGACCGGTCTCGCCAACCCGACCGCGATGGCGTTCGCGCCCGACGGCCGGCTGTTCGTCGCCGAGCAGGGCGGCCGGCTGCGCGTCATCAAGAACGGCGCGCTGCTCGCCGACGCCGTTCCTCACCGTCACCGTCAACTCCTCGGGCGAGCGCGGGCTGCTCGGCGTCGCCTTCGATCCCAACTTCGCGACCAACCGGTTCGTCTACGTCTACTACACGGCCACGACGCCGAACGTCCACAACCGCGTCAGCCGCTTCACCGCGAACGGCGACGTGGCGGTCGCGGGCAGCGAGATCGTCATCCTCGACCTCGACCGCTCTCGAGCGCGCACCAACCACAACGGCGGGGCGATCCACTTCGGCGCCGACGGCAAGCTCTACGTCGCCGTCGGCGACAACGCCAACGGCGCGAACGCGCAGACGCTCTCGAACCTGCTCGGCAAGATGCTGCGCATCAACGCCGACGGCTCGATCCCGACCGACAACCCGTTCTTCGGCACCGCGACCGGCGACAACCGGGCGATCTGGGCGCTGGGCCTGCGCAACCCGTACACGTTCGCGGTCCAGCCCGGCACCGGCCGGATGTTCATCAACGACGTCGGCCAGAACACCTGGGAGGAGATCAACGACGGCGTCGCGGGCGCGAACTACGGCTGGCCGGACACCGAAGGGCAACACGACCGACCCGCGCTTCCGCGCGCCCATCTACTGCTACGACCATGGCAGGCGGCCGCCCCGAACGGCTGCGCGATCACCGGCGGCGCCTTCTACAACCCGCAGCGGCGCGTCTCCCTTCCCGTCCTCGTACGACGGCGACTACTTCTTCGCCGACTACTGCGAGCGGCTGGATCTACAAGCTCGAGCAATCGAACAACACGGTCGCCCAGTTCGCGACCGGGATCCCGGCGCCCGTCGACCTCAAGGTCTCCAGCGACGGGGCGCTGTACTACCTGGCGCGCGGCGCCGGCAGCACAACGGGCACCGTCACGCGGATCAGCTTCGCGAACACGCCGCCAGCCATCTCCACGCATCCGGCCAACCGGACTGTCAACGTCGGGCAGCCGGCTGCATTCTCGGTCGTGGCGTCGGGCGCGACGCCGCTGTCATACCAGTGGCAGCGCAACGGGGCCAGCATCGCGGGCGCCACCTCGTCGACCTACACCCTGGCATCGGCCCAGGCATCCGACAACGGCGCCCGCTTCCGGGTCGTTGTCACCAATCAGTTCGGCACGGCGACCAGTAATGAGGCCGTACTGACGCGTCGCCTCGAACGTAGCGCCGACCGCCACGATCACCCAGCCGACCGCCGGCGCGCTCTACAGCGGCGGCCAGACGATCACCTTCGCCGGCACGGGCACGGACCCCCAGGACGGAACACTTCCTCCGTCGGCCTTCACCTGGGAGGTCGTGTTTCACCACGCCACCCACTCGCATCCGTTCATCCAGCCAACGACCGGGGCCACAGGCGGATCGTTCGTCGTCCCGACGGTGGGCCACCCGGAAGCGGACGTCTGGTACCGGATCATCCTCACGGTTCGCGACTCCGGTGGCCTGACCCACACGGTGACCCGCGACGTCCTCCCACGTGTTGTCCGGCTCACGGTTACCGCGAGTCAGCCCGGCCTTCAAGTGAGGGTCGACGACCAACCGACGACGACGCCAGTGAGCTTCGACGCCGTCGTCGGGTATCCAGCGGACGCTGGAGGCAATCACACCGCAGACGCTTGCGAGCACCAACTACGCGTTCCAGAGCTGGTCGGACGGTGGCGCGGCGCTGCACACGATCACGACCCCGGCGACGAACACGACGTACACGGCGGCGTACCAGGTGAGCCAGACGGGGACGGGTGATGGCCTCGCGGCGGTGTACTACGACAACCAGAACTTCACGGGCACGACGGCGTCGCGCATCGATCAGACGGTCAACTTCGACTGGGCGTCTGGCCCCCCGGTGGCTCCGGTCGGTGCTGACACATTCAGCGTCCGATGGACGGGCCAGGTTCAGGCGCAATTCACGCAGAGCTACCAGTTCTTCACCCAGAGCGACGATGGCGTCCGGCTGTGGGTCAACGGCCAACTCCTCATCGACAACTGGACCGACCACGCCACGACCGAGAACAGCGGGAGCATCGCCCTGACGGCCGGGCAACGCTACGACATCAGGATGGAGTACTTCGAGAACGGCGGCGCCGCCGTGGCCAGGCTCCTGTGGAGCAGTCTGTCGACGCCCAAGGCAGTCGTCCCACGCAGCCAGCTGTACAGCTCGCAAGTCGGGCCCGCGATCAAGGTCAACTTCCAGCCAACCGGTGCTCCCATCCCGGCGGGCTACCTGAAGGATGATGGCGCGGCATATGCCAGCCGCGGCAACGGCTACACCTACGGCTGGAACGGCAGCAACGTCGAGTCGCGCGACCGGAATGCGGCCAGCTCGCTCGACCAGCGGTACGACACCCTGATCCACCTCCAGAAGCCCTCGCTCGCGAACGCCATCTGGGAGATCGGTCTGCCGAACGGGCGGTACGCGGTCCGCATCGTCTCGGGCGATGCAAGCCACTTCGACAGCGTCTTCAGGGTGGCCGCCGAAGGGGTGCTGACCGTGAATGGGACCCCGACCACGAGCGTCCGCTGGATCGAAGGCACGCAGGTCGTGACTGTCAGTGACGGGAGGCTGACGATCACCAACGCTCCGGGTGCCCAGAACAACAAGATCTCGTTCCTCGAGATCACGCCGCAGTAAGCCCGAGAGGGTTGGCTGGCGAGGAAGGATTCGAACCTTCGATCTCCTGATCCAGAGAAGTCCCAACGATTTCGTTGCCTAGTCGATGCGGTTTGGGCGTGGCTCGGGCTCGTCTTAGATCAAGTAACTTCGGGATCGACCGTATCGCGCTTGACGGCGCTGGGGAATGGGAGTGGTACCAAGTATTCCCGCACTCCCAGTCTCGTCGCCGCGCGGCGAGCAGATGGATGTCAAGAGGGTTGAGGGGAGCCGGCAGTCCGTCCGCCCAGCGGACTCGATCGCCACGACGAAATGGCCGATGGCCGTTGGAACAGACCCGAAGGCCCATTCCCAGACTTCACAGACGCGGCGCCGCCGGACCACGCTGGTGGGACTTGGACGAGAGCGCCGTGGCGCGGGCACCATGGGGTGACCTGGAGGCCTTCTCGAGGCTGACCGCTTCACGAACCGGTCCGCTGCTCTGGGCCGCCCGGCTGATTCTTCGAGACGAGGAGGCAGCCGCTGACGCCATCCAGGACGCCCTGGTCCGGGCGTGGGTCCATATCGAGGGTCTGCGCGATCCGGCGCGTTTTGAAGCGCTTGTCCCGATCTCTAGCGCAGAGAGATAAAGACCTGGTCGCCCACGACCGCGATGCCGCTGGGCGCGTACTCGAAGCGGACCATGTCGACGGCCAGATCAGCCCAATTGACGCGGAAGATGGCCTTTCCGTCTGCACATGCCACCCATAACGAGGTGTCGCTCGCCGCAAGGGCCGTTGCCGGGTAGGGGAGCGCGACCCCCGCCAGCGCCGTCCCCGCCGCCGGGTCAAGCTGCCAGATGTGGGAATCCCGAGACGCCACCCAAGCCGACCCTTCGTGCAGCACGATCGCCGTAAGTTCGCCTCGAAGGGTGAACGCTTGCGTGTCGCCGCCGGGCGTGACCCTGTAGACGGTTGGTTCCTGGTCCGCGACCCACCAGACCGCACCATCTTCGGCCGCGATCGCCTCGGCATCACCGAGCCCATCGGCGACGACGACCGGGGCAGCGTCACCGGGCCCGAACCGACGGAGGGTGCCATCGCGCAGCCCGATCCACAGCGTCTCATCGACGCCAGCAAGCGACGCCCGTCCTGTCGCTCCCTGTCCCACCTCGTACGGTCCGACGACGTCATTCCCATCGGTGGAGATACGGACGAAAGATCCCGTGTGACCCAGACCAGCCCATACCGCGTTGCTCCCGACCGCCAGAGACGTTGGCACGGCAGGGATCCCACGAACTGTCGTCCGGCCAGTCGCGATATCCATTGAAACGATGGTGTGGTCGAGTTCGTTCGCGACCCACACGGCGCTTTCACTAGCACCGACCAGGCCTGGCCCTTCTCCAACGAGGGTGCTTGCGGTGATCTGCAGTGAACGACCGTCGATCGTCGTGAGCGATCCAGCGGCTGGTCGCACAGCCGTCGATGGTCGAGTTGCGACGAGCAGGCCGGCCACGCCGACCAGTGCCGCCACACCCAGGAGGAGGACAAGCCGTCGTCCACGAAGGATGCTCGCTGCTCGAACACGCTCTCGCGTGTCATCGTCGGCCGACGCGCCGATCGTCGAACTGGCCGGGTGTGGCTGGTTGGGTAGCTCCAACGCAGGGTCCTGGCGGAGGATCCCGATCTCCAGGTCCTGCAGCGTCGTGCTGGGATCGATCCCCAGCTCCTCCGAGAACCGAGCACGTGTGGTCCGGTATGCAGCAAGCGCGTCCGCCTGGCGATTGGATCGATACAGCGCGAGCATGAGCAGGGCGACAAGACGCTCACGATAGGGATACACCGTGGTGAGTCGATCAAGCTCGGGGATGAGAGACGCATGCCTACCGAGCGTCAGGTCCGTCTCGATGCACTCCTCGAGCATGGTGAGGCGCAGCTCCTCAAGCCCGGCGCGTTCCGCCTCCGCAAACGGTTCGTCGAGGTCCGCGAAAGGCTCGCCGCGCCACAACCCGAGTGCAGCGCGGAAGAGCTCTGACGCCTTGGCAGCGTTTGACCCGGCCGCGGCGCTCCGAGCGTCACTGGCCAGCTGCCGACTCCGATCGAGATCGAGGGTGTCAGTCCCGAGGTCCAGGACGTACCCGGGCGCACGGGTGACGAGCGCATCCGCCCGGCCGCCTTCCACCAGCATCTTGCGAAGGTTCGACACGTGCACCTGGACCACTGCCCGAGCCGAAGGCGGTGGGTCCTCACCCCAGATCCCCTCGATGATGGCCTCGCTGGAGACGACCTCTCCGTGGCGAAGCAGGAGCATGCCGAGGACCGCACGCTGTCGTGCCGGTCCAAGGGCGAGGCGTTCGGGACCTCGCATGATCTCGAGAGGCCCGAGAACGCGATACTCAAGCGACGTCATTGACCCGAGTCTAGACACAGAAAGCGCTTTGGAAGGACGTCAAAAGCGCTTCCGGCAACGATGCCTCCAGGTCAGGGCACCCTGACTCGTCGCAACCGAGAGGAGGTCCACGATGCATCGGTTCGTTTCCCCTGGCCTGGCGTGCATCCTCCTCCTTGCCACGGCGGCAACGGCGAGTGCCTCGCCGCCCGTGATCTCCGAGGTCGTGCAGGTCCGGGTCGATTTGCCATTTCTCGAGGAACCCTGCGCCCAGGGCTTCGTGGTCCTCTACAGCGCGACGATCAACCGGCGGAGCATCACGACGCTCGACCAGCATGCGAACGTGGTCCTCGAGCGGAGGCACGTCAACTTCACGGGCACGCTTAGGAACTCATTGACGGGTACTACGTTGCCGTACACCGGTCACTTCACACGCATCTTCGAGCCGGCGACCGGTCGTCTGACGTTCGTCGGTCTCGTGCGACGGACGACGGTGCCGGGAATTGGAACGATCGAGCTCGATGCGGGTATCTCGGTCACGGACGATCCAACGGGTGAGACGCTACTCGAAGCTGGACGGCACGAATACAACGCTCGCATCTGCGATCTCCTGGCATGAACGGCCGCCGCGGCGCGGTGACGGCAGCGCTTGTCGCGAACGTCCTGACCGGGGCGTGCGCGGCTCCGTACTCCCCGATTCCATCGGAACGGCCGGCGGCTCCCTTCCCGGCTGGCTCGGAGCTCGCCCCGGGTCCGTCGGCCTCCGCCGCCGTCGCCACCGCGCGGCCTCCACGGCCGACTCCAACCCTGCCTGACGGGGTTGACCATGTCATCGGGTTGTTCGGGGCACCGACCGCCGTCGGCGTCGGCTACGGGTCGGTGTGGGTCGCATCGCACCGTGGCCGGTTTCTCCACCGCATCGATCCCGACACGAATGCGATCGAGGCACAGATCAACATCGGGACGGAGCAATGCGGCGAGCTGGCCTTTGGGGACGACCTGGTCTGGGTCAGTTCGTGCGGCGACTTCAACACCACGTTCCGGGTTGATCCGTCGACGAATAGAGTCGTGGGTTCCGACCGGTGGCCGGGTTTGTCGGTCGCCTTCGGGGCTAAGTCTGTCTGGGCCGTGCTCGACTTTTCGACGCCGGGGGCCGTTGGGCGATTCGATCCTGGGACGTACGAGCTAGCTGCGCGTATTCCGGTCGGAGCGGGACCCACGTATCTCGAGTATGGCTTCGGATCGGCGTGGGTCAGCAACGTGAAGGATGGAACCGTCCAGCGGATCGACCCCGAGAAGAATGAAGTCGTCGCGACGCTTCTCGTCGGCCCGCCTAGCGTTACGGGTTCGGGAGACATGGCAGTGGGGGAAGACGCCGTATGGGTCGGGAGCGTCGGTGATGGCAGTGTCTACCGGATCGATCCGGTTACCAACACGGTGGAGCGGGTCGATCTTCGCTTGACCAAACAGACACAGAACTGGGACCTGCACATCGAGGCCGCGGACGGCGCAATCTGGCTGCGGACCTCCGACGACACCATCGCGCGGATCGACCCACGGACCCGGAAGGCCGCCGCGACCTACCCGGCCTCCGGTGGTGGCGGCGGCATGGCCGTGACATCCGGCTCGCTCTGGGTGGCGAACTTCGCAGATGACACGCTGTGGCGGATCGGGATCGACGAATTGAATTGAGGGCGGGTCGAACCGTGGTTGCGGGGCGGCGCCAAGAAGCTCCGTCATCTGGTCGAGCGACCCCGCCGCGACGAAGGCATCCACAACCGCGTCGAACCGGTGCCCGCGCGTGTCGCGATTACCCGGACCCGCAATCAGGTGAACATGGCGGTGGGAACATGGGTGCATCTCCGGGCTCCTTCTTGGAGCCCGCGCCGCAGAAAACCCGAAGGGTTTGGCTGGCGAGGAAGGATTCGAACCTTCGATCTCCTGATCCAGAGTCAGGCGCCTTACCGCTTGGCCACTCGCCAGTGGAGCCGACCGGGATGATACCCGAAGGCGGCCGCTGAGCGTGGATCGTGCCCCTGCCGGCCTGTTGCGCCCCGCGCCAGAAGTTCGAGCGAAACATCCTCGCAAATGCGTCGCGATGCGCGCACACTGCGACAGCCAGGAGAGAGGCATGCGAGCGTTGTGGCTCTCACCAGCGGCTGACGCCGTCACGCGTGCCACTGGCCCGACCAACTCTCCGGTGTGGCGCCCGACGCCGACCAAGAGGAGGGCACACAGATGCCCAGGTTCATCACATTCTTCTCGTACACCGGCGAGTCGGCCAAGGCGCTGATCGATCGCCCGAGCGATCGGGTCGCAGCGGGGCGGGCGCTCGTGGAGTCCGTCGGCGGCACCCAGGAGGCGTTCTACTGGATGCAGGGCAAGCACGACGGATTCCTGATCTCGAACCTGCCCGATGGAGTCGCTGCGTCGGCACTAGCGGCCGCGGCCAGCGCGACCGGCGCGCTCGCCGGCATCGAGACGCACCAGATCTTCGATCAGGACGAGCAGGCAGCGATCGTGCAGCAGGCTGCGGGCGCCCTTCGGGCGTACAAGCCGCCGACCGCATAGGACGATCCCGGGCCGGCGCACGTTGCTCCGGCCCGGTCGCCCTCGCCGACGGCGGATCTCTGCTCGCTTGACCCGCCGGGCAGGCGTTTGCCACGCTGGCAGCAATGACCGAAACCGCTGGCTCTCCCGCCGCACCCACGCTTCGCGGTCCACGTGTGACGCTTCGCGCCGTTCGAAACGAGGATGTCGCGACGCTCCGTGCCCACCTCAAACACCCCTCGGTCGCCCGCTGGTGGGTGCTGCTCGAGCCGGGCAAGGACGTCGCCGACGACTGGCTGGCTGCAGACGCGGACACGACCGTCTGGACGATCGAGGTCGAGGAGACGGTCGCCGGCAGCATCCAGGCCGGGGACGAGTCGGAGCCGAGCTACCGGCACGCGTCCCTCGACCTGTTCCTCGGGCCGGATCACCAGGACCGGGGTCTCGGCTCGGAGGCAATCCGCACGGTCGCGAGATACCTGTTCGAGGCCCGGGGTCATCACCGACTCACCATCGACCCGTCCGCGGAGAACATCCGGGCGATCCGGGCGTACGAGCGGGTCGGCTTCGTCCCCGTCGGGCGCATGCGTCGGTACGAGCGCGGCCCGGATGGCACGTGGCACGACGGCCTTCTCATGGACCTGCTCCGGGAGGAGCTGCGCTGAGCCGTCAAGCCGGTCCGGCGCCAATGCCACGACGCCGAGCGTGACAGCCCGCCGCTGACCCACAATGGCCGCCGTGACGACCCAGCGTTCCGGGCCGCTGCTCCGCGACCCGGTCTTCGGACGGCTGTGGTTCGTCCAGGCCTCGACCCAGGTCGGCGGCAACATGGCGCTCTACGCCCTGACGATCCTCGTGTTCGACACGACCCGCTCGAACACTGCCGTCAGCGCCCTCGTGATGTCGTTCCTGATCCCCACGATCCTCCTGTCGGCCGTGGCCGGCGTGCTCGTGGACCGGCTCGACGTCCGGTGGGCGCTCATCGTCCCGAACCTGATACGGACGCTGCTCACGCTGGGCCTTGCGCTCGCCGGCGCCAACGTCGCGGTGCTGCTGGTGCTGAACCTGGGGATCAGCCTGACGACGGTGATCCTGACCCCTGCCGAGGCGGCGATGATTCCGCGCGTCGTGTCGAAGAGCCAGCTCGAGACGGCGATGGGGATCTTCAACCTCACGCTCCAGGCGTCGTTCGCGGTTGGGTTCGCGTTCCTCGGCCCGCTCATCGTGAGCCTCGCGAGCCCATCGTTCGTGCTCGTGATCGTGACGCTGTTCTACGGCGCGGCAACCGTCGCCACGGTGTTCCTGCCGCCGGCCCCGCCGGTCCGTCGCGAGCCGGGCGTAGCCAGTCGCGCCCTCCACGAGCCCATCATCCAGCTGCGCGAAGGGCTGCAGGCAATCCATGGCAATCGGGAGGTCGGGCGGCCCCTGCTCCATCTCGCGGGAGCGGCATCGCTCGTCGGGGTCGTCGGCGTCCTCGGGCCGGACCTTGCCTCGTCCATCGGACTCGACCCGAACGATCTCGTCGTCATCGTCGCGCCCCTCGGGATCGGCGTCGTGGGCGGCGTCTTCGGTCTGCGCTTCCTCGGCGACCGGGTATCGCGCCGCCGCGCGGCCGAGACCGGGCTCGTCGCGTTCGGCCTCCTGGCCGGGGCGATTGCCTCGCTCGGTCCGCTGGACTCCGTCCTCCCCATCCCGTCGGTCCCATTGGCGGTGGTCCTGGCGTTCCTCGCGGGATCGGTCTACGCGGCAACCACGGTGTCGGCGCAGACGGCGCTCTTCGAGAACATGCCCGCCGGCGTCCGCGGCCGCGTCTTCGGGGTCCTTGCCTCGATCGTCAGCGCGACGAGCCTCCTCCCGATCCTCGTGGCGGGTCCGCTCGCCGATGCCACGTCTGGGCCGCTCGTGATCGCACTGACCGGCGTCGCGGTGGTCTCGGTCGGGGCCTGGTCGGCGACGTTCTTCGGTCCAGTCCGGGAGCGCGTCGCTGCAACCTGATGCGCTTCATGCAAGAAGCCTGAGCGGGATCGAGCGCGTGGTACGTTCGGGTGCTGGTGCAGGGTCGGCCGGTGCATCACCGTGGCAGCAACCCACTTCACGGTATCGGTGACCATGCTCGCGACCAACGCCCGCCGCCCCGACGCCCGCCTTCGCCTCGTCGTCGCCGCGATCGTGGCATCCCTGCTTGCAGGGTTCGCCATCACCACGTCGGCAACGGCCCTGCCGGCTTGCCGGATCGGTGACGTCGTGACCAAGCAGCGGGCGTATGGCGACTGGAGTCGGACGGTCCTCGACACCTACTACCGGCTGCCATCGACCTACGCCCCGACCGATCGCCGCAGCACGTCCGAGGCGGGCCTCAACTCGGGCTACACGGTTCGGTCGTTCGTCGTCGCCGATCTCCGGGCGATGGCCACGGCCGCCCGGAATGCCGGCGCACGGCTTGCCGTCCAGTCCGCCTACCGGTCGTACACGACGCAGCGGTCGACGTTCAACTACTGGGTGAGCGTGTACGGCTACCAGCGGGCGCTGCTCGCCAGCGCGAGAGCGGGTCACAGCGAGCATCAGCTGGCAACGACGATCGATTTCCGCAGCTACGGTGGATCGGCGCCCTGGTACTACGCGGACTGGGGCACCACGAGGGCCGGTGCCTGGCTCAAGGCGAACGCCTGGAAGTATGGCTTCGTCATGACCTATCCGAAGGGCAAGACCTCGACGACCTGCTACCAGTACGAGCCCTGGCACTACCGCTACGTCGGTCGGACGACGGCCGCGAAGGTGCGCGCAAGCGGGTTGACCCTGCGCGAGTACCTCTGGCGTCAGCAGACGGCACCCACGCCGACGCCGAAGCCGACCGTCAAGCCGACGCCGAAGCCGACCCCGACTCCTCAGCCGACCCCGACGCCAACGCCCGTGCCCACGCCGACTCCTACGCCCGTCTCCACGCCAACGCCGACGCCGACACCCGAGCCGACGCCGACGCCCGAACCTTCCCCGACGCCGCCGGACGACGTTGCGCCCGAGGTGGGTGAGGAGCAGGCTCCGGTCGAGCCCGCACTGGTCCCGGCGACGTCGGCCGCTCCGACCGATACGCCCGCCGGCGGCTGATCCCCCCTTTCGCGTACCTGGGCTCGCTCAGCGACTCGCGCCGACGCCCCCCAGTTCGCTCAGATGCCGGCCCACGTACGCCAGAACGCGGGCGACGTCGTCATAGGCATGCGGTTTGCTGGCCCGAGCCCGTCCGGGTCGTGTGCGTGCATGAGCGGCTCCGCGCGAGGGATCACATGAGCCTTTGGTAAGTGAAGCCGAGAGCGTCAGAGTGCCCCGTCACGGTAGACGTACCAGGCGGGCTCGCCGGGCATCAGAGTCGCCAGCTCCTCTCGTGCGTGGACCGACGCATTCGGGTAGCGGCTCCTGATGCGCTCCTGCAGGGCGTAGCACGTCAACGGCGTACCGCTCGAGGCCATCCGTGATGCGACGACATAGACGTATTCGATGAAGTGCTCGTCCTGGCTCGGGAAGCAGCGGAGCTCGACGTGGTCCGGTACGGAGACATCCATGGTCCGAGCGTAGGAGGGGCTGTCGGTTCAGACCTGACCATGGTCTCGGGCACGGGCATCGGATCGGTAGGCAGCAACGCCCTGGCTCCCGAGCGCCTCAGCGGAGCACGGCCGTGAGCTGGTCCCACTCGACGAGGAATGCGTCGTGGCCCTTGGACGAGGCCAGCTCGCGGTAGCGGGCGTGCGCTCCGGCTGCGCTGGCCGCCTCGACCAGCGCCCGGACCTGGTCCGGCCCGTACAGGATGTCGCCCTCGATGCCAAGACCGGTGACCTTCGTGCCGGCCGCCGCAAGCTGGGCGAACGCTGCCTCGATCCCGCCACGGCCGGACCCGACGTCGTGGCAGGTCCATCGCGCCGGCGAGGATGCGGTAGGTCGCCGGATCGAAGCGGTCGACGAGCTTCTGGCCCTGGTGGTCGAGGTAGCTGACGATCGACGGGTCGCCCGTCGTCTTCCAGCCGGCGCCCGAACCGCTCCGTCGAAGTCGGCCTCGCTCCGGTACGTGGTCATCGCGAGCTGGCGCGCGAGGGCCAGCCCGTCGACGACCGAGCCGCTCGATGAGCGTGCACCTGGATGTGGTTCCAGGCGACGCCATCGGCCCGGTCGCGGCCGGCGCGGCGATCGGCATGACGTGATCGACCGACGGCCGGGCGCGATGCGAGCGCGACCTCGAGCGCGACCATGCCGCCCAGCGAGCCGCCGACCACGAGCGCGACCCGATCGATGCCGAGGGCGTCGAGCAGCCGCCACTGGGCGCGTGCCTGGTCGCGGGTCGAGACGGCCGGGAAGGCCGGCGCCGTAGGGCGGCCGGTTCGCGGGTCGAGCGAGATCGGGCCGGTGGATGCCGTAGCGGCCGCCGAGCAGGTTCGCGCAGAGCACCCCGATCCGGTCGGTGTCGAGCGCCCGGCCCGGCCCGATGAGCGGCTCCCACCAGTCGCCGGCGGCGTCCGCGGAGCCGGTCAGCGCATGGACGACGAGGACCTGCGGCGCGTCGCCGGGAGCCGGCCCGTCGTGGCGGTACGCCGCGACCAGGTCAGGCAGCGGCACGCCGGACCCGAGCGTCGAACGGCCCGAGCCGAACGGTCTCCAGCGGCCGGTGCCGAAGGGGAGCTTCGCGGATGAGCGCGACCCGGGCGCGTCGGATCCGAGCCGACGAGCCCGGGTTCGTCACGCTCGGCGACGTCATCCGGCGGCGCCGACGAGATCGCCGTCGGTCGGTGGCACCGCCGGTCGCCGCACCGAGCGCCTGCTCGAGGTCGGCGATCAGGTCATCGACGTGCTCGAGACCGACCGACAGGCGGACGAGGTCGGGCGTGACGCCGGTCGCGCTCCTGCTCCGCCGGCTCGAGCTGCGAGTGCGTCGTGGAGGCCGGGGTGGATGATCAGCGACTTCGCGTCACCGACGTTGGCGAGCAGGCTGAAGATCTGGACGTTGTCGATGAGCTCGCGGCCCGCCTCGACGCCGCCCTTGACCCCGAACGTGACGATCCCGCCGAAGCCGCCGGTCAGGTACTTCGTGGCCTGCTTGTACGAGGGATGCGAGGGCGAGGCCCGGGTAGCTGACCCACGTCGACGTCGGTCGCGGCTCTCGAGCCACTGGGCGACCGCGAGCGCGTTCTCGCTGTGGCGCTGGATGCGCAGCGGCAGCGTCTCGAGGCCCTGCAGGAACAGGAACGCGTTGAACGGGCTCAGCGCGGCGCCGATGTCGCGCAGGCCCTGGACCCGCAGCTTGAGGATGAACGCGAGGCGGACCGAAGGCCGCCGTGTAGCTGATCCCGTGGTAGGACGGATCAGGGTCGACGAAGTCCTGCTTGAAGCGCTCGAGGCCGCCCAGTCGAACGTGCCGCCGTCGACGACGACGCCGCCGATTGCCGTGCCGTGACCGCCGATCCACTTCGTCGCGGAGTGGATGACGATGTCGGCGCCGTGCTTGATCGGCTGCGCGAGGAGCGGGGCGAACGTGTTGTCGACGATGACCGGGACGCCCCGCGCATGGGCGACGTCCGCGATCGACGCGAGGTCGTGGACGTCGAGCCGCGGGTTGCCGATCAGCTCGAGGAAGACGGCCTTCGTCTTCTCGTCGATTGCGCGCCCGAAGGCGGACGGGTCGCCGCCGTCGACGAAGCGCGTCGTGATCCCGATCTTCGGCAGGGTGTGCGTGGAACAGGTTGTACGTGCCGCCGTACAGCGAGGACGAGCTGACGATGTTGTCGCCGGCCCGCGCGAGGTTGAGGATCGAGAGCGTCTCGGCAGCCTGACCGGACGGCGAGGCCGAGGGCGCCGACGCCGCCTTCGAGCGCCGCGATCCGCTGCTCGAAGACGTCCGTCGTCGGGTTCATGATCCGGGTGTAGATGTTCCCGAACTCCTGGAGCCCGAAGAGCCGCGCGGCGTGGGCTGCGTCGTCGAAGACGTAGCTCGTGGTCGCGTAGATCGGTACGGCGCGTGCGTTCGTCGTCGGGTCGGGCTTGCTGGCCGGCGTGGAGCGCCTGCGTCTCGGGGCGGAAGGTGGTCGGATCGAGATCGGTCATCGAACGGTTCTCCAGTGCTGTGTGGCTCGGTCGGTGCGGGTCCGGTGGGGAGTGGCGGTCACCCGTCGCGTGGCTCGGAGGAAACAAAAAACCGCGGGTCCTTGATGGATCCGCGGCCCCGGGACCTGGTCGTCAGTCCCGCTGCTGCCTCGTCGTGCCTGCGCGGAACGTCAGACCCCATCCTCCGTACGGCGGGGCCGCCAGCGCATACACATCGATCGGGAGCGGTACTGCTCGTTCACAGGTGGAGGATCGTGACGGACGACCCCCGCGGGCGTCAACCCGCTGTCCCAATCGCAACCTTCGCCTGCCGCGTCGCGGAACCCGCCGCGACCTGGGGCAGCACGTGGGCGCCGTACGCCTCGATGAAACCCTGCTGGTCGCGGCCGACCTGGTGGACGTAGATCCGCTCGAACCCGAGCTCGATGTCCTCGGCCAGCCATGCCGCATGCCGTCCTGGATCGGCGGAGACGCGGACCGGGCCGTCCATGTCCTCGGGCCGGACAGTCGCCGCAACCGCATCCAGCGCGGCCACGCTGCGCAGGTCCGCCAGCACCGTGCCGCCGACGATCGCCGTCCGCCACTGGTGATGCGCCTCGGCGAGAGCGGCTTCCGGCGTCAACGCCCAGCTGACCTTCGACTGGAGGTAGATCGGCTTGGAGCCGCCGCTCGCGTCACGAAACGCGTCAATGACGGGGCGCAGCTTCTCGGGCGGCTGGCTGATCGTGATCATGCCGTCGGCCCAGCCCGCGATCCATCGCGCAGTCTCGGGGGCCAGGGCGGCGCCGAACAGGAGCGGCGGCGTGGCCGGGCGGGTCCACAGCTTCGCCTCCTGCACCCTGACGAGACCCTTGTGGTCGACGGTCTCGCCGCGGAACAGCGCCCGCATCACCTCGACCGATTCGAGCAGCCGGGCATCGCGATCGGCTGCGCTGGGCCAGGCCTCGCCCGTGATCGATTCGTTGACGGCCTCGCCGCTCCCGAGCGACACCCAGAACCGGTCGGGAAACATCTCGGAGAGGGTCGCCGCGGCCTGGGCAATGATCGCGGGGTGGTAGCGCTGGCCCGGCGCGCACACGGTCCCGAACGACAGGGACGTACGGGCAAGCGCGGCTCCCAGCCACGACCAGGCAAAGCCGCTGTGGCCCTGGTCGGCCGACCACGGCGCGAAGTGGTCCGAGCACATCGCCGCGTCAAATCCGGCCGCCTCGGCGGAGATGACGTGCTCCAGGAGCTCGCTGGGCGGGAACTGCTCGTGACTGGCGTGGTATCCGATCTGTACGTGCGGCATGGCCGAACCCTACGGTCCGCGCCGTGCCACGCGGCCTTCGCCGGACCGGACGGCAGGCATCGGGGGCATTGCATCTCGCCACGCGACTGACACGCGCGGCGCAGGTCGCTGTCGCTCCACGCCCCGCACCAACCGACCTGCCCCCGCCCGAGGAACGCACCCGGGCCACGGCCCGGGACGAACGAGCCGCTCCGTAGGGCGGTGCCTACGATGGTTTCCATCGTGCAGGGAGAACCGATGACCGCAGTGCCGAGCCCGTTCCGCGCCTTTGTCGCGGAGCGCACCGACGATCGTGTGGAGCGCGGGATCCGGAACCTTACGGCCGAGGACCTGCCGCCGGGCGAGGTCGTGATCCGCGTCGAGTGGTCCGGCGTCAACTACAAGGACGGGCTTGCGACCCGCGCCGACGGCAAGGTTGCCCGGATCAACCCGCTGATCCCCGGCATCGATCTCGCCGGGACCGTCGTGGCGAGCGACGACCCGGGTCTCAATGCGGGGACCGCCGTCCTGGCCCATGGCTACGACCTCGGCGTGGCCCGGCATGGTGGCTACAGCGAGTACCAGCGCGTGCCTGCCGGCTGGGTCGTGCCGCTCGACGGGCTCTCGACGCGCGACGCGATGGTGATCGGCACGGCCGGGTTCACCGCCGCCATGTCGGTCGTCGCGCTCGAGGAGCGCGGACTGCAGCCCGGCGACGGCCCCGTCCTGGTGACCGGCGCGTCGGGTGGCGTCGGGAGCAACGCCGTCGCAATCCTCGCCGAGCGAGGCTACGAGGTCTGGGCCGCGACGGGGAAGGACGACGAGCAGTCGCGGCTACGGACGCTGGGCGCGTCGGGCTTCCTCACGCGGGACGAGGTGACGGCCGCCGGCAAACCGCTCGAATCGGAACGCTGGGCCGGCGCGGTCGACGCCGTCGGCGGAGCGACGCTGCCGTACGTGCTGCGGACCCTGCGCCGCGACGCGGCGGTCGCATCGAGCGGGAACGCCGGCGGCCCAAGCTTCGAGACCACCGTGTTCCCGTTCATCCTGCGCGGTGCGGCGATTCTCGGGATCGAATTCGGTCCCCGTGCCCATCGCGCGTCGGCGGGAGCTCTGGCGGCGGCTCGCGACGGACCTCCGACCGCGCGGGCTCGGCGAGCACGCGACCGAGCTGACGCTCGACACGCTCGAGCACGGTCTCGACGGAATCCTGGCCGGGGCCGCACGCGGGCGGTGGATCGTCCGGATCGGCGCCTAGTCCTGGTCCAGCGTCCCGCGGATCTGCGCCAGCGCCCGGTCGAGCGCCGGGCGGAGATCGTCCGCCGGGTAGGCCGGATAGGGTGTCAGCCCAACTGCCGCGTCCAGTTCGAGCTCGCCACCTTCGACCCGTTGCGCGAGATCAACGAGGGTGCGCAGCGCCGCGGCCTGCGCCGCGACGAAGGCCCCATCGCCCGGATCGCCGTGGCCGGGGACGACGACGCGCTCGACGAGGGGCGCGATCGCCTCGACTGTGTCCGGCCACTCCAGTGGATAGCTGTCACCGAACGCCGGCACCGCCCCGTTCTCGACGAGGTCGCCGGCGAAGAGCACGCCGGTTCCCACGACGTCGATGACGATGTCGTGATCCGTGTGGCCGCGGCCAAGGAAGCGCATCGCCAGCTCGCGGCCGCCCACCTCGATGGTCTGCCGGTCCTCGAACGTCTGGTCCGGGACGTCGATCACGACCCGCGCCAGGTCCTCGGCGAGCTCCGGAAGGTTGCGCGCCTGCCGTTCGATCTGCTCGGCGCCGGTTCGCTCGAGAAACATCACGCAGCCGGCGTGGCCCCAGATCGTCGCCGGTCGGAACACCGAGTTGCCGAACGCGTGATCGGAGTGGCCGTGCGTGTCGATCACGACGGCGACCGGTCGTTTCGTGAGCTCCCGAAGATCCGACCTGATCTCATCCGCCTGGCGCGGCGTCATTCGCGTGTCGATGACCACCGGGCCGTCGTCGGTGACGATGACGCCGATGTTCTGGTCCCAGAACGCATAGCGACGGACGAACACGCGGTCGCCGATCTCGGTCCAACCCGTCATCAGGACATCCTAGGGGGCCCTCGCCCGGATACGCTGCGCGGATGCCTTCGACGACGGAACGGATCACGGCGCGTGACGGCACGGGCAGGCTGGTTCGGCACTGGAGGGCAGCCGGCGATCCGTGGCTGCACGTCCTGTTGCTCCATGGCCTCGGCGAGCATTCGGGGCGGTACGAAGCGGTCGGGCAGCAGCTCGCGGACGCGGCGATCGCGGTCCGGGCGCACGACCACCACGGGTTCGGCAAGTCCGAGGGCCCCCGTGGTGACGTCCCGAGGTGGAGGGTGTTCCACGACGACGTCGAGGACGCGCTTGCGTCCGTCCGCTCCGAGGCTGGAGACCGTCCCGTGGCGCTCTACGGGCACTCGCTCGGTGGCCTGATGGCGCTGGGCTACGCTCTGACCGATCGGGCCGCGCCGGACCTGCTCGTGCTCTCGTCACCGGCCCTCGCGGACGCGCTTCCTCGGTGGAAGCACCGCCTCGCGAGCGTCCTTGGGCGTGTCGCGCCGGGCTTCCGTATGGCAAACGGCGTGGCGGGTGAGGTTCTCTCCCGCAACCCGGCCGTGGCGGCCGCCTATCGCTCCGACCCGGCGAACGTCCATCGGAGCACGGTTCGACTCGGGGTGGAGGGGTTCGCCGAGCAGGCACGGGTGCAGGCGGCACTCGATGGACTCGACGTCCCCACCTACGTCTTCCATGGAGGCGACGACAGGCTCATCCCGCCGAGCGCGTCGCAGCCCCTCGAGGGCCGGCACGGCGTCACCCGTGTCGTCCATCCGGGTCTTCGCCACGAGACGCACAACGAGCCCGAGGCGCGCGAGGTGATCGCGGGCGTGATCGGCTGGCTCCGCGCCCAGGCCGCCGGCCTCGCGGGCGCCGGTGCTACCATTCCAGGACAACCGAATATGCCTCCGGGGAGCGCCTCGAGCGCTGAGAGTGTGGTGAGCCCACAGACCCGCGGAACCTGATCTGGTTCGTACCAGCGAAGGAAGCAGGCCCGTCCGACTCGACGCTGTCCGCCGTTCCCCGGTCGGCGCTCGGTGTTCCAGCCCACAGTCGGAGGTTCGGGAGCAATGGTGACCACTGGTCGAGCCCTTGGATCGCGTCAGCCCGCGTCGCGTGGCTGGCGCACGCGCGACATCGTGGTGGCAGCGGTGATTGCCGTCGCGTTCGGGGTCGTGTTCTGGGCCTGGAACCTGTTGTACGGCGCCGCCGCCCCGCTGTTTGCCGCGGCTCCATGGGCGCGCGACATCATGTACGGGGTCTGGTTGATGCCAGCGATCGTGGTGCCGCTGGTCGTCAGGAAGCCCGGCGCTGCGCTCTTCGCCGAGATCGTGGCTGCCAGCGTCTCAGCCGTGCTCGGCAGTCAATGGGGCGTGAGCGCACTCCTCTCGGGTGTCGTCCAGGGCCTGGGGGCGGAGGTGATCTTCTTCCTGACGGGATACCGGATCTACTCCTGGCGGTGCTCGTCGCCGCGGCCATCGGCAGCGCGATCGCGGCCTGGCTGCACGACTGGTACTTCTACTGGGCGGCGGTCGATCCGTTCGTGCAGGTGCTCCGCGGCCTGGCCATGGCCGTCTCGGCTGTCGTGATCGCTGCCTTCGGCTCGGTGCTGCTCGGGCGGTCGCTCCGAAGGTCGGGCGTGCTGGACGGCTTCCCGGAGTGAGGCGCGCGTGACCGACGGCCCAGGGTCGATCCTTGCGCGCGACTTCGGCTTCCGCTACGTCGGCGCGACTCGCCGCGCGCTTGCGGACGTCTCGTTCGACGTCGAGCCAGGCCAGACGCTGCTCGTGGTCGGGCCGTCGGGCTCGGGCAAGAGCACGCTCGGGCTTGCAATCGCCGGGCTCGTGCCGCGCGAGATCCCCGGCGCGTTCGAGGGCAGCGTCGAGGTCGATGGCACCGAGACGCGCGCCTGGGAGCCGGCCGGGCTGGCCGGGCGGGTCGGTGTCGTGTTCCAGGACCCCGATTCGCAGCTGGTCATGGAGCGCGTCGAGGACGACGTCGCGTTCGGGCTCGAGAACCGGGGCTGGCCGCGCGACCGGATGCTGGCGCGCGTCCCGGAGGCGTTGCGCGAGGCGGGGCTCGACGGATTCGAACGGCGGCGATCGAACCGGCTGTCGGGCGGGCAGCAGCAGCGTCTCGCGCTCGCCGGTGTGCTTGCCGCCATGCCGGGCATCCTCGTCCTCGACGAGCCGACCGCCAACCTCGACCCCGACGCCACCGCGCGGCTTTTCCGGCAGCTCAGCGCCATCCGGGCAGCTGGCCGCACGACCCTCGTCCTGATCGAGCACCACGTCGAGCTCGCATGGCCGCTTGCGGACCTCGTCCTGGCCCTCGGCAGCGACGGGCGGCCCATCGACATCGGGCCTGCCGAGCTGGTCCTGGAGCGATCGGGAGCACGCATGCGGCGCGAGGGGATCTGGCTTCCCGAGCGGCGATCGCCGGAGCGCCCGCCGGCGGTGGGTCGACTTCCGGAGCCGGCGACGCTCGCACCGCTCATCGAGGCGCGCGGGGTTCGGTTCTCCTACGACCGGGCGCTGGATCCGGTGGTTCGCGACATCGAGCTCGTGGCGGCCCCAGGGGAGCGGATCGCACTCGTCGGTCCGAACGGGAGTGGCAAGTCGACGCTGGGCCGGCTGCTCGTCGGCCTGCTCCGACCCGACTTCGGCGAGCTGCTCCTGGGTGACGACGAGCCGTCGGCGCTTCCGTCCGCCGAGCTCGCCCGGCGGGCCGGCTACGTGTTCCAGGATCCGGAGCTGCAGTTCCTCGCGGACACCGTGCGGAACGAGGTGCTGGTGGGACTGCGACGGGACGAGAAGGCCGGCGGTCGGGGAGCTCATGGACCGCCTCGGCCTGCCGCTCGACCAGTTCGGTGACCGCAGCCCCTACCGGCTGTCGGGCGGCGAGGCCCGGCGGCTGTCGCTTGCCTGCGTGCTCGTGCGCCGGCCCGAGGTTCTCGTGCTGGACGAGCCGACCTTCGGCCAGGACCGCCACGGGCACGAGGCGCTCGTCGAGATCCTTCGTGAGCGACTCGAAGCGGGCACGTGCCTGTTCGCCGCGACCCACGATCGACGCTTCGTCGAGGACGTGGCCGACCGCGTGATCGAGCTCGACGCCGGATGGATCATCGAGGACCGGCTCGTGGGCAGCGCGGCATGATCCTCGCCCCGGAGCTGACCGATTTGCAGCTCGACAGCACCCTCGGTCGGACGAGTCCGGTGCTCAAGCTCGCAATTGCGCTGATCTGGCTCCTGGCCCTTGCCTTCACCATTGACCCGCTGCCACCGATCGCGTTGACCCTCATCGTCCTCGCAGCGGGCCTCGTCCTCGGCGGCATCCCGGCCGGCGCGCTCGGCCGGTCCCTCGCGCCGCTGTGGGTCGCGGCCGTTGGTGTCGGGCTGTTCAACACCCTGTTCGCCGCCTCGAACCTGGCGCCGGACACCGACGTCATCGCTGCCCTTGGACCGTTCCGCATCACCGAGGCCGGCCTTGCGGGGGGCGTGGGCCTGGCCCTGCGGGTCGTGGCGATCGCCGCGACGGGTGCCGTCTTCGCGCTGACCACCGATGGGACGCGGCTCGTGGACAGCCTCGTCCAGCAGGCCCGCGTGCCCGAACGCTTCGCCTACGGGGCGCTGGTGGCGTACCAGGCCATCCCGCGCTTCGCCGAGGACCTGGCAACGCTTCGACAATCGCGCCGGATACGGGGCCTGCGGGGCGGCTGGCATCCGCGGCTGCTGGTGGCGCTCCTCGTCCGCGCCATTCGGCACGGTGACCGGGCCGCGCTTGCCATGGACGCCCGGGCGTTCGGGTCCGGGCCGCGGTCGACGTACAGGCCGGTGCGCTGGACGGCCCTCGACGCGGCGGTGGCTGCAGGTGCCGCAGCCGTTCTGGTCCTGATCGTGGCGCTCTGAGCCTGCGTCCGGCCGGCAGCGTGGGAGCGGCAAGGGCCCTTGCCTGCCATGCACAGAACGAAGGCGGGCAGGCCCTTGCCTGCCATGCACAGAACGAAGGCGGGCAAACAGTGACGCGGCCGAAATACGCGCAAAGCGTGCACCCGGCGCACAGAACTGGCGGTTCCAGGGCCGGCTGGCTCGGAATGTGTACCGGAGGCAAGGTTCCGACGGCGGCGCCCCCCGAGGCAGCTGCTATGTGCACCGGGTGCAAGGCCTCGCCGATTTCGTGCACGTGACGCACAGGATCGACCGGGAGGGCCGGGGATCAGGAGCGGCCCCGGCTCGCGGCGGCTGGGGCGTCCCGCCCCCTGGTTCCACCGGCGTTCGGGCCGCAGCCTCTGCCATGATCCGGCCCTGAAGGGACGCTGGGAGGGACCGTACCGGTGAGCGACGGGCGCACGATCGTCTTCTTTCCCGAGGGCGCATACGGGCCGACGAACAACTGCATCGGCATCGGACAGGTGCTGCGGGCGCGGGGCCATCGGGTGGTGTTCATCGTCGAGGAGTCCTTCGCCGGGACGCTCGAGGCCAAGGGCTTCGAGGAGCGACTGATGCGACTCGGGCCGCCACCCGCGGTACCCGAGGTTCCCGGGCAGTTCTGGATCGACTTCATCCGTGAGACCGCGCCGGTCTTCCGCAAGAGCACGTTCGAGCAGATCACCGAGTTCATCGCGCCGACGTGGCAGGCGCTCATCGATGGCGCGGTGTACGTCAATCCGCGACTCGAGCAGATCCTCGGTGAGCTCGAGCCGGATGCGATCGTCGAGGACAACGTCGTCTCGTTCCCTGCCGTGATGGCGTCCGGGCGGCCCTGGGTCCGGATCGTTTCCTGCAATCCCGCGGAGATCAAGGACGCGCTCGTCGCGCCGTTCTCCTCGGGGTACCCGGCAGCGGATCGGTCCGTGTGGCCGGCGTTCCTGGCCGAGTACCGGCGAGCCCACGCGGATCTGTGGAACGGCTTCGATGCGTTCTGTCGTGATGCCGGGGCGGGCGGGCTTCCGCCAGACCGCTTCGGTCCCGAGCTGATGCACGAATCGCCGTATCTCAACCTCTATGCGTATCCGGCCGAGGCCGACTATGGGCGCGCCGAGGCGCTCGGGCCGGCGTGGCACCGTCTCGACTCGACGGTCCGTGCCAGCGACGCGACCTGGGAGCTACCCGGGCACCTCGCGACGCGTCGCGGAGCCCTGATCTATCTCTCGCTCGGCAGCCTTGGGTCGGCGGATGTGGGGCTGATGCAGCGGCTCGTCGACCTGCTTGGCCGGACGGACCACCGCGTCATCGTCTCGAAGGGGCCGCTGGCCGACCAGATCGCCCTGCACGAGAACATGGCGGGAGAAGCCTTCCTGCCGCAGCCCGCGATCCTGCCGCAGGTCGATCTCGTCATCACCCATGGTGGCAACAACACCGTGGTCGAGTCCTTTCACCACGGCAAGCCGATGATCGTGCTGCCGCTCTTCTGGGACCAGGTCGACAACGCGCAGCGCGTGGACGAGACGGGCTTCGGGGTGCGGTTGCCGGCGTACGACTTCCGCGACGAGGAGTTGCTCGGCGCAATCGATCGGCTGCTCGGGGACGTCGCGTTGCGTGACCGCATGCGGGCCATCGCGGCGCGGATGCAGGCCGCGAACGGGACCGCGGTCGCGGCCGGGCTGATCGAGGAGGTTGCGACGGGCGCGCGAGCCGCCCAGCCGGCATGACGGCGAGCGACGGCGTCTCGCTCCCGGAGATCCGCGAGCTGCTCTTCGCCGATCTGCCGCCCCTGGGCGTGATCGAGCGCTTCGCCGACGTACCCGACCTGCTCGCCCTGGCCAACGCCGTGGTACGCGAGGACGAGGAGCGGGCGCGCGACCGGGCTGCACCCGTGCTCGCTGCGACCGAGACCCGGGTGCGCCTGCAGGGCTGGTCCCTGGCGCGTCGGGTCGGGATCGAGCCCGGTGGGGAGACGGCCGGCCAGGCCCGCGGCGTCGTCGTGGACGTCGGCCTCGAGAACGGCGTCGACACGCTGGCAGGGTACGAGGATGGATCCGCCCGCTATCTCAACCAGGGTGGGGGAGCGGTGGTGTGGGATGCCGAGGACGCCCGGATCGGTGCGGCGGTCCGAACGATGCTGACGGCCGGTCAGGCCGTGGCCGATGTCACCGGTCCGCTCGACGAGCCGCGGCCAGCCCCGCCCGGCACGGGCGACGGCGCGATCTGGATCCTGACCGACGGCGGCAACCACCTCGCGATGGGTCCGTTCGCGGGCCTCGCCGCCGATCCCGTCGCGGGTCCGGTGATCGCCGCCGCGATCGAGCTGATGCGCCTGCTGATCGAGCGCAGCCAGGGAGGTCCCGGCACGTAGCTCCGCGTCCCGCCACGCGACCACCTGCCGGGACGGGCTGGCCGCTGCGTGGCACGATGGCTCGACAGAACCCCGAACCCCGTCCGTCCATGACGATGAGGAGCCTTCCGTGACCGACACGCTCGAGCAGGTCGAGACCTATCAGCAGTTCATCGGCGGCGACTGGGTCGACTCGGCTTCCGGCGAGACGATCGGGGTCGAGAACCCCGCCAACGGCGAGGTGATCGCCAACGTCCCGGCGAGCGCCACCGAAGACGTCGATCGGGCCGTGAATGCAGCGAGCAAGGCCTTCGAGAGCTGGTCGCAGACAACCCCGCAGGACCGCAGCCTTCTGCTGCTCAAGCTCGCCGACGCGCTCGAGGCGAACGCGGACGAGCTGGGCCGCCTCGAGAGCCGGAACGCGGGCAAGCCCGTCGGCGCAGCGATCGACGAGATGGCCGTCTCGGTCGACCTCTTCCGGTTCTTTGCCGGTGCGTGCCGAGTCATGGAAGGCAAGGCGGCCAACGAGTACCTGGCCGGGCACACGTCGCTGATCCGTCGCGAGCCGGTCGGTGTGTGGCCAGCATCGCGCCGTGGAACTACCCGCTGCGTGGCCAGCATCGCGCCGTGGAACTACCCGCTCTACATGGCGGCCTGGAAGCTGGGGCCCGCGCTCGCGACGGGCAACACGGTGGTGCTGAAGCCGTCGGTTCGGACGCCCCTCACCGCGCTCGCATTCGCCCGGATCGCGTCGGAGATCCTGCCGCCGGGCGTGCTCAATGTCCTGTCCGGGACCGGCAGCGCCATCGGTGACGCCCTCGTGGGGCATCCAAAGGTCCGCATGGTCTCGATCACGGGTGACACCGACACCGGCAAGCGCGTCGCACGGATCGCGTCCGACACGGTCAAGCGCCTCCACCTCGAGCTCGGCGGCAAGGCGCCGGTGATCATCTTCGACGACGCGGATGTGGACGCCGCGGCCGAGGTCCTGAAGTCGGCCGGCTACTGGAACGCGGGTCAGGACTGCACCGCCGCCACGCGCGTCATCGCCGGCCCGGGCGTCTACGACAAGTTCGTGTCTGCCATGTCGGACCAGGTGCGTTCGATCAAGTGGGGCGACCCCTCGGAGTCGGACGACCTCGACATGGGCTCGCTCATCGCGAAGGCCCAGGCCGAGAAGGTCGCCGCCATGGTCGACCGCGCCCGCGACGGCGCCGAGGTCGTGGTGGGTGGCAACCGTCCAGATCGCCGCGGCTACTACTACGAGCCGACGCTCATCGCGAACCCCGACCAGCGCAGCGAGATCGTGCAGGACGAGGTCTTCGGGCCCGTCGTCACGGTCCAGCGCTTCACCGACGAGGAGACCGCGATCAACTGGGCGAACGACGTCCGGTTCGGGCTCGCCGCGTCGGTGTTCACGAGCGACATCGGTCGCGCGATGCGGGTCGCCAAGGCCATCCAGTTCGGGACGGTCTGGATCAACGAGCACTTCACGCTGACCTCGGAGATGCCGCACGGCGGCTTCAAGGAATCGGGCTACGGCAAGGACGGATCGATGTACGCGCTTGAGGACTACACAGTCATCAAGCACGTCATGATCAACATCGGGTAGAGCGCCGACGCGATTTCTGCTCGATGCGGCGTTGCCAGCTGCGCTCCTTGCTTACGCATCTGCGGATGCGCTCGCGGCGGATGCTCCCTGGCGCCTTGCCTCGAGGAGACTCGCGTCGTCGCACGGTCCTATCTCGACAGGTCCGGACAACGGCCTCGGGCGGCCTCCCGCGGCCGCGCAGGTTGGTGAGGCGGCCTATGGGATCCGACCCTGACTGAGATCAGCCGGGGGACTGTTGCGGCTGTCGTCGGGCGGCTGGATGTCGGCGCCATCGCGGGGGCTCGGTGGTTTGGTGGCAAGGGGCGCGAGATTGGGGGGTGGAGCTCGGCGAGGCGTTCCTGCTGCCTGGCGACGGCGGGCATGTGCTGGCCGTTGCGTCCGTCTCGTTCCGGAGCGGGCGAGCCGAGCAATACCAGTTCGCCTTCACCGCCGGGAACGACGGCCTGCGGCTCGCCGTCGAGGGCGACGGCACGTGGCGAGCGCTCGCGGTCGCCATCGCCGAGGGAAGGACGATCCCGTCGCTGCCGCGCGAGCCAGAGCCTGGAACGCCGGCCGGGACGCCGGGGCCTGTGACCGCCGCGCTGGTCTGCCGGCCCGCCCCGGCCCTCGCGGATCTCGCGCCGGGCGGCGGCAACGCGGTCGGCGCCATGGACGAGCGGCCGCTTGGGGCCGACCAGTCGAACACGAGCGTCGTCCTCGGGGAACGGCTCCTGCTCAAGGCGTTCCGGTGGCTGCAGCCCGGCCTGAACCCCGACCTTGAGCTCGTCGCGTATCTGAGCGAGGAGGCCGGCTTTCCGGCCGTGCCGCCGCTCGCCGGGTTCGCCGAGGTCGTCTCGCGTTCCGGGCCGCCGGCCACGGTCGCCATGCTCCAGGCATTCATCCCCGACGGCGCCGATGCCTACGAGCAGACGGCCGAGACGCTGACCGACTGGCTGCTGGCTCCGGGCGAGGTGAGCGTCGAGTTCGCGACGGAGATCGCGGCCGATCTCGGAACGCTGACCGCGGCACTGCACGCGACCCTCGCCGCGGCCCATGGCGTCCCGGATTTCCAGCCGCGGCCCGCGACGCGCGCGGAGCTGCGCGGCTGGCACGACGACGCACGCCAGCAGCTCGACCGCGCCCTCGAGATCACGACCGGCCCCGGCGCACGGATCCTGCGCGACCTCGCGCCCCGGATCGCCGAGGAGCTCACCGTCTTCGAGGCGCTCGCGGCGGAGCCGATCGTGACCCGCGTCCACGCCGACTATCACCTCGGCCAGATCCTGACCGCGCCCGATGGCTACCGGATCGTGGACTTCGAGGGCGAGCCCACGCGGACGCTGGAGGACCGTCGGGCGCATCGATCGCCACTCCGTGACGTGGCCTCGATGCTCCGCTCGATCGATCACGTCGGGCGAAGCGCGGGCCACCGGGCCGAGGAACGAAACGGCGGTCCGCTCCCGACGCCGGGTCTCGATCTCGACGCGTGGCTCGTTCGCTCCCGGGAGCGGTTTGTCGCCGCCTATCGTTCGGAGCTGCGCCGTGCGGGAGCGCCCATCGTGGTCGACCCGGCGCTCCTCCGCGCGTTCGAGATCGAGAAGGAGTGCTACGAGTTCGTCTACGCGGCCACGTTCCTGCCCGAATGGTTGTGGGCGCCGACGGAGGGCATGCTCGGCCTCTTCACGGACAACGCGACACCAGGCTCCTGACGGTGGTCGACCGAGCGGCCGCATTCCTCGACGACATTCGCGCCGAGCCCGAGACGCTCGAGCGGCTCCTCGACGCGTACGAAGCCCCGAATGGGCCGCTGGCTGCCGTCCCCGAGCGGGAGCCGAACCGGGTTCGCGTGCTGCTTGCGGGGCTCGGCAGCTCGCGCTATGCCGCTGTCGACGCGGCCACGAGCCTGCGGGCGGCCGGCGTCGCGGCCTGGACCGAGATCCCCGGGACGGTGCCTCCTACCCCGCCAGCCGCCGACCTCGTCGTCGTCGCGATCTCGGCGTCGGGCCGGACGTCCGAGGTGCTCGAGGCGGCCGAGCGTCACCGTGGGACGAGTCTCGTGATCGCGATCACGAACGACCCCGAGGGGCCGTTGGGAGCGAGCGCGGACGTCGTCCTGCCGTTGCTGGCGGGGACCGAGGCCTCCGGGATCGCGTGCCGGACGTGGCAGGCGACGACCGTCGTGCTCGAGCTGCTCGGGCAGCGCCTCGCCGGCCGCCATCCGGATACCGAGGACCTTCGGCCCGTCGCGCCCGCGCTGCGCGAGCTCATCCAGGGCCGTGAGACCTGGCAAGACCCCGCGACGGAGCTCCTCGATCGCGCGCCCGGAATCGCCGTCCTCGCGCCGGGCGCGATGATCGGTATGGCGGAGCAGGCCGCGCTGATGCTCCGGGAGGCGCCCCGCCTGCCGGCGACCGCCCACGAGACGGGCGAATGGCTCCACACCGGGATCTACACGGCGCTGCCCGGGTACCGCGCGGTGCTCTTCGCCGGTTCGCCTCGCGACGGGGAGGTCGAGCGAACCATCCGCGGCCGGGGCGGCCTGACACTCACGGTCGGCGTCCCTCCTGAAGGGTCCTGGTGGGTGGGATCGGTGCGCGTGCCTGGTCCGGCTCTCTCCTCGTCGGGGTCCCGGCTGGTCCTCGGGACGATCGGGGAGCTTCTCGGGGCGTCACTGTGGTCCCGCACAGACGCGCAACTCAAGGGCACCTGACCGCGTCGAGCAGGGTCGGTTGACCGATCCCCGTGACCTCGCTTACGATCGCACCGTTTGCAGCATCAACAAGCGAGGTTCCCAGCTTGCGATCGTCCCTCCGCCCCTTCGGCTCCGTCCTGCTCGTTGCCCTGCTCGCCGCTGCATGCGGCTCGAGCGGTGCCAGTGGGAGCCCTGCCCCCGCCTCCGAGACGCCGGAGACAGGCGATCCGTCCATGAGCGCACCAGTCCGCCTCTCCGGCTGCGCATCGCCCGCTGCCGAGTCGCCGAGCGGCGCCCTGACGGTGTACTCCGGCCGTAGCGAGTCGCTCGTCGGTCCGCTGCTCGAGCGCTTCGAGTCCGAGAGCGGGCTCGACGTGCAGGTCCAGTACGCCAGCACCTCCGAGCTCGCCGCGACGCTCCTCGAGGAGGGCGACGCCTCTCCGGCGGATGTCTTCTTCGCACAGGACGCCGGTGCGCTGGGCGCGCTTGCGGCCGAGGGCATGCTCGCCGACCTGCCCCAGGCCACCCTCGATGTCGTCGATGGGCGTTTCCGCTCGCCGGACGGGCAGTGGGTCGGCGTCTCGGGCCGGGCCCGGGTCATCGCCTATGACTCGCGCGCGCTCGAGGCATCGGAGCTGCCCAATGAGATCGGCGCCTTCACCGATCCGGCGTGGAAGGGACGGATCGGCTGGGCTCCCACCAACGCCTCGTTCCAGTCGTTCATCACGGCGTTCCGGGTCCTCCAGGGCGACGACGCCGCGAAGGCATGGCTCGAAGGCGTCCAGGCGAACGAGCCAAAGGTCTACGACGGCAACGACGCAGTCCTGAACGCGATCGCCGCCGGCGAGATCGAGGTCGGGTTCATCAACCACTACTACCTGATGGTCGCCGCTCGCCGAGCAGGGCGACGACTTCCCCGTTCGAAACCATTTCCTGGCCGGGGACGACCCGGGTGCGCTCGTCAACGTTGCGGGCGCCGGCGTCGTGACGACGGCGAAGAACCCTGCCGCGGCGCAGGCCTTTGTCGACTTCCTGCTCAGCGAGGAGAGCCAGACCTACTTCGCCGAGGAGACCCAGGAGTACCCGCTCCTCCCGGGCGTCCCGGCGAACCCCGACCTGCCGGCGCTCGACGAGATCGACTCGCCCGACATCGACCTGTCGGACCTGGCCGATCTCGAAGGCACCCTGCGGCTGATCCAGGAGGCGGGCGTCCTCTAGGGTCGCCCGCCGAACCCATGCTCGGCACGCAGGCCCTTCGCCGGGGCCGCATCCTGGGTGGATCGCGCGGCGCGGATCGACAGACCCGCCGCGCGCCCCGGCCGCTGCTGCTTCTCGGGCTGCTCGTCGCCGGGCTGGCGCTCCTCCCGCTCCTGTACCTCGTCGTCCGCGCGGTCGAGGCCGATGCGTCGTCACTCGACCTGGTCCTTCGCCCCCGAACCCTGTCGGTCGCGGTCTCGACCGTGCTGCTGGCGCTCCTCGTCGGCGCGGGCACGATCGCGCTCGGCGTCCCGCTCGCGTGGCTGACAACCCGCACCGACCTGCCCGGCACGGCGCCTCTGGGCCGTGCTCACCGTGGTTCCGCTGGCCATCCCGTCATACGTGACGGGCTTTGCGTTCCTCGCCGCATTCGGGCCGCGTGGCGCGCTCCAGGGTCTGCTCGAGCCGTTCGGCATCGAGCGGCTGCCCTCGTTCGGCGGCCTCTTCGGCGCCACGCTCGTGCTCGTGCTGGTGGCCTATCCGTACGTCGTGCTGTCGACCCGGGCGGCCATCCTCAGGACGGACCCGTCGGTCGAGGACGCCGGGCGGCTGCTCGGCGATCGGCGGTCGGTCGTGTTCCGGCGCGTCACGTTGCCGGTCCTCGTGCCGGGTATCGCCGCCGGGGCGCTCCTCGCCGTTCTGTACGCGCTGTCCGACTTCGGCGCCGTCTCGCTGCTCCAGTTCGACAGCTTCAGCCGGGCCATCTACGTGCAGTACCGCGCGTCGTTCGACCGCTCGCTGGCGGCGATCCTGGCCCTGATGCTCGTCGGCATGACGCTCGCGGTCACGGTTGCCGAGACGCGCGTTCGGGGCCGCGCGCGGGCCTTCGCGAGCGTCGGGGGCAGGTCGCGACGCCCGCCGACGGTCGTGCCGCTTGGATCCTGGCGCTGGCCGGCCGTCGCGTTCTGCACGCTCGTCGTCGGGCTCGCCCTCGTGGTCCCGGCCGGCACGATCGGCTGGTGGTTGATTCGCGGGGTCGCCCAGGGAGAGTCGATCAGGTTCGTCGCGGACGCGGCGGTCAACTCGTTCCTCGCCGGTGGCGGTGCCGCGGTGGGTGCCGTCGTTCTCGCTCTGCCGATCGCGCTGCTCGTGGCCCGCTATCCCGGCCGCCTGACGACCGCGATCGAGAACGGCACGTACACCGGCTACGCCCTCCCCGGGATCGTCATCGCGCTCGCGGTGGTGTTCCTGGCCACGAACGTGGTCCCGCCGCTCTACCAGACGCTGGTGCTCCTGATGCTCGCGTACGCTGTTCGCTTCCTGCCCCAGGCCGTCGGGACGATCCGGGCGGCGCTCGGCGGCGTGGGGCCGCAGGTGGAGGAGGCCGGCCGAACGCTGGGTGACGGGCCGCTCCGCGCATTCCTGCGCCTGACGCTGCCACTCCTGCGACCGGCGCTCGTCGCCGGTGGTGCGCTCGTCTTCCTGACAACGGTGAAGGAGCTGCCGATGGCCCTCTTGCTCGGACCGATCGAATGGGACACCCTCGCGACGGAGATCTGGGACGCGGCGTCCGAGGGCTTCTATGCTCGCGCGGCCGGTCCCGCGACATTGCTGCTGCTCCTGTCCGCCGGCACCGTGGCGGTTCTGCTCCGCAACGAGGAACGGGCGCGATGACGGTGACGACCCCCCAGCCGCCTCCGGCCGTTCGGCTCGTCGGCCTCGAGCGACGCTATGGCGCGGTTCGTGCAGTCGACGGGCTCGATCTCGAGGTTCATCCGGGCGAGATGCTGACCGTGCTCGGCCCGTCGGGCTGTGGCAAGACAACGGTCCTGCGACTGATCGCCGGGCTCGAGGCGCCCGACGCTGGCACGATCGAGATCGGTGGGCGGCGCGTGGCGGGTGGGGGAGCGGCCATCCCGCCCGAGCGGCGCCGGGTCGGCATGGTGTTCCAGGACTTTGCGCTGTTCCCGCACCTGTCCGTCGCCGACAACGTCCGCTACGGCCTCCGACGTGACCCGGACCGCGACGTGCGCGTCGCCGAGCTCCTCGACCTGATCGATCTTGCCGACGCCGCAGGCGTCATGCCCCACCAGCTGTCGGGCGGCATGCAGCAGCGCGTGGCGCTGGCCCGCGCGCTCGCGCCGCGGCCGGACGTCGTCCTGCTCGACGAGCCGTTCTCGAACCTCGATGCCGCGCTTCGGACGCAGCTCCGCGCTGACGTTCGCGAGATCCTTCGGGCTGCGGGCACCGCGGCAATCTTCGTGACCCACGACCAGGACGAGGCCCTCACGCTGGGCGACCGAATGGCCGTGATGGTCCGTGGCCGGGTCGAGCAGGTGGCCGCACCCGAGGTCGTCTACGGCGAGCCCGCGACGCCCTTCACCGCCACGTTCGTCGGGATCGCGAACCTCGTCCACGCCGATTGCCACGCGTCGGTTGCCATGACCCGTCTGGGTCCCGTCCGGCTGGTCGGTCCGCGCGCCGGCCGCGCCGAGGGGCGAGCGCTCGTCGTCCTGCGCCCGGAGCACCTCGACGTCTTCGAGGCTCCTGACGGGCCGGCGGGCCCGGACACGTGGCGCGTGCTGCGGCGGCGCTTCGCCGGAACCGAGATCCTGTACGAGGTCGCGGCCCACGACGACGAGCGGCTCTGGGTCGAGGCCGGTCCGGGCGTGCGGCGGCTGCGGGTCGGTGACGCGCTGACGCTCCGGCTGCGGGACGTGGAGACGGTCGCCTTCCCGACCGGGTCGGGCGCCGGGGCTGCCGGGTCGATCCCGCCGGCTGTGAATCTGTCCGCAGCCGGCTCCGTATCCGTCGAGCCCGGACGCTAGCGGCGGGCAGCGGAGGGTAGATCTCCAACTTCGACGCGCGATTGCGGTAAGGTGGACGGGATCGTCGACCCATACATAGGTTTGCCTAGATTCCGTGCCGCCTGCCTGCCCATCCCGAGGTGCAGAACCGCACTGGCTCGGCCTCGGTGAGGCGAGCCGGTCACCACGCGCACCGTGGTACCGGCCGTGATCGCGCCGGCCGAGATCCCGATCAGCGCGTTCGTCCTCGCCGCCCCCGATGCGGGCGCTGATCTCCGAGCGAGGGCTGCCGGCGTCGTGGGTGAGGCGGCCGCCGCAGGCAACGGGATCGCGCTGCAGACCTGCCATCGCGTCGAGCTCTACGTCCTGGCGGGCCGCGCGGTTGACCTGTTGCCAGATCCCTGGCGGGACGCGCTGCGCCTGGACGGGGTGGACGCGGCCCGGCACGTCGTCGGCCTTGCGCTCGGCCTCGAATCGGCGGTGCTCGGCGAGGACCAGGTGCTGCATCAGCTCCGCGTCGCGGTCACGGCGGCCCGCACCCGGGGCGGTCTCGCCGAGCCCCTCGACGTGCTCGCCGGACATGCGCTCCGTGCCGGCAGGACCGGCCGCTCATGGCGCCCGACGCGCTCGCGCTCGCTCGCCGATCTGGCGGTCGACCGGCTCGTGGCATGCCTCGGGGCCCTCGAGGGCCGGCGGATCCTCGTCGTCGGTGCGGGTGAGATGGGACGCCTGATGGCCCGCGCCGCCCGCGCCGCGGGCGCGGCGATCAGCGTGGCCTCGCCGACACTCGCACGGGCGGAGATGCTGGCAGCCGACGTCCGGGGAGTCGCGCTGCCGTTCGATCCCGGTGCGGCGGTCCGCGATGTCGACGCGGTGGTGATCGCGCTCTCGGGCGCCTGGCCAGTTGCCACCGAGACCGCGCGGGCGCTCGCCGGCTGCCCGGTCGTGATCGACCTCTCGATGCCCGCTGCACTCGAACGCGATATCGTCGAGGCGCTTGGCGACCGGTTGGTCGATGTCGATGCCCTGGCCTGGCCCTCGGGCGGCACGGCGCGCGACAGCGCGCAGGACCGCTACCGCACCAGGCTGGAGCGCCTTCGCGAGGAGACGGTCGTGGCCGTTGGCGCTCGTCTCGCCGAGCGAACGGCCGCGGAGCTGGCCGCCGAGCTGTCGGGCCGGGTCGAGCGCGAGCGGGCGGCCGAGCTCGCGGCGCTGTGGCGACACCTCCCGGACCTCCCGGACAGCGAGCGCCAGGCCATCGAGGGCATGGCGAGCCGCCTCACGGACCGGCTGTTCCGTACGCCGCTTGCCCGCCTCGCACGCGATCGTGATGAAGGAAGTCGCCAACTGGCACGGGAGCTCTTCGAGCTGTGACCACCGAGAGGCCGCTGCTGATCGGGACCCGTGGGAGCGCGCTGGCGCTGATCCAGGCCGGGCTGGTCCGGGATGCGCTCGAGGCGCATGGCCGGCCGGCGGTCCTGCAGGTCATCGAGACCGAGGGTGACCGGCGGGCACCCGACACAGCCTGGGGCGAGGGCGCCTTCGTGGGAGCCATCGAGGGGGCGCTGCTGGACGGATGGGTCGATGTCGCGGTGCACAGCGCCAAGGACGTGCCGACGGACGAGGATCCCCGGCTGGAGATCGCCGCGTACCTGCCACGTGCCGACGCCCGCGACGTCCTCGTGCTGCGGCCGGGGTTCGGGTCGTCCGGACTGGACGCCGTCCCACACGGAGCCCGGGTCGGCACCGACAGCCCTCGTCGCACCGCCTTTCTGCGAGCCGTCCGCCCGGATCTCGACGTGCACCCGTTGCACGGCAACGTCGACACGCGCCTGCGGCGGCTGGACGCCGGGGAGACCGACGTGCTCGTGCTGGCGGCGGCCGGTCTGCAGCGACTCGGGCGCGCCGACCGGATCGATGTCGCGCTCGAACCGCAGCTCGTGCCGCCGGCGCCCGGTCAGGGAGCCCTCGCCGTCCAGGTCCGCGCAGACGACGATCGGGCCGCGACCGCGGTTCGAGCGCTCGATGACGCCTCCACGCGCGTCGCCGTCGAGCTCGAGCGCGCCGTGCTCGCGGCGTCGGGTGGCGGGTGTCGGGCCCCGCTCGGCGTGCTCGCCTCGGTCACCGGCCGGGTGGTGACCGTGACCGCCGGGTACGCGCGCTTCGAGGGCGATCTCCGGGCACGGACACGGACCGATGGAGCGACGACAGATGGCAGCGAGCTGGCGGAGCGCACGCTGCGGGCACTGAGCGCGGCGGCGGCGCAGGAAGCAGTCGCGCAAGGGTGGCCGCGGGTCATCGTCACGCGACCGCCCGATCAGGCCGGGGGCACGATGCTCGCGCTCGTGGACTCGGGTCTCGCACCATGGGCCGTCCCCGGGATCGGGATCGAGCTCCTGCCGCAGGCCCTCGATGTCGCGGTTCGAGGGCTCCAGGGCTATGAGTGGGTCGTCCTCACGAGCGCAAACGCTGTTCGGGCGCTGCGGATCGCGGCGACCCGGGCCGGGGTCGACCTGGCACGTTCCAACGCCAGACCCGGGCCGCGCTGGGCCGTGGTCGGCCGGGCCACGAGCCGGGAGCTCGCGTGGGCCGGCATCCGCCCCGATGTCCAGCCCGAGCCGGGGTCCGAGGACGCCGGGAGCCTTGCCGATCGGTTGCCGATCGAACCCGGGAGCCGCGTGCTGATCCCGCGCAGCTCGCTCGCCGCCGACGACCTGCCGGCGGCCCTCGGTGCGCGGGGCGCGCGCGTGGACCCGCTCGCTGCCTATCGGACGACGCTCGCTCCCGAAGGCTCGCGCGAGGCACTGCAGGCGGCTCTCGCCGCCGACCCCGAGGCAATCCTGTTCGCGAGCCCATCGGCCGTGCATGGGATCGTCCGACTGGCCGACGAGCTGGGCGCGACCCACGGACTGCTCGATCTCCCGGCTGTCGTGACAGGCTCGACGACCGCAGGGGCCGCCCGGGGGGCCGGATTCCGCACGGTCCAGGTCGCTGCCACACCCGCCCCGGCCGACGTGGCCCGCATGGCCACACGCGCGCTCGACGCCCTCCAGGAGACCCGATGACCCTGCCGCTGCCAACCCGCCTCACCGACGCGGCTCGAGCCGCCCATGCCCTGCCGGGGCTGCGTGACCGCCCGCGACGGCTTCGGCGGAGCCCGGCGCTGCGTCGGCTCGTCCAGGAGACCCGGCTCGACCCGTCGATGCTCGTGGCGCCGATCTTCGTGCGCCCCGGACGCGGGATCCGCGAGCCGATCGCGTCCATGCCCGGCGTCGCCCGTCTCTCACCGGACGAGGCCGTCGATGAGGCGCACGTGCTGACCGGTCTCGGGATCGGGGGCGTCCTCCTGTTCGGACTGCCCGCCGACAAGGATGCCGAGGGCTCGGGCGCATGGCAGCGCGACGGGATCGTCCAGGAGACGCTCGGCCGGATCCGCGAGCGGGATCTGCCCCTCGTGACGATCGCCGACACGTGTCTGTGCGAGTACACCGCGCACGGTCACTGCGGCCCGATCGGTCCCGACGGATCCGTGGACAACGATGCCGCGCTGGCACGACTTGCCGAGACGGCCGTGAGCCAGGCGCGCGCGGGCGCCGACATCGTGGCGCCGAGCGCGATGATGGACGGCCAGGTCGCGGCGATCCGGTCGGCGCTGGACGAGACGGGGTACACGGCCACCGCGATCATGGCGTACGCGTCCAAGACGGCGTCAGCGTTCTACGGTCCGTTCCGCGAGGCCGCGGACAGTGCCCCCGCCTTCGGGGATCGGCGCGCGTACCAGATGGATCCGGCCAACGGCCGAGAGGCCCTGCGCGAGACGTCCCTCGACGTCGATGAAGGGGCCGACATCCTCCTCGTCAAGCCGGGTCTGCCCTGCCTGGACCTCATCGCGGCCGCGCGATCCGGGTGGGACCTGCCCGTGGCCGCGTACCAGGTCAGTGGTGAGTTCGCGATGATCGCCGCGGCCGCCGAGCGAGGCTGGGTCGATGGCCGCCGGATCATGCTCGAGTCGGTCACCTCGATGGTTCGCGCCGGGGCCGGCATCGTCATCACGTACGCTGCCGCGGAACTGGCGCGCTGGATCGCTGAAGAGCGAGGCGGTGTCGCGCGATGAGCGACGAGGGACAGACCTTCGTCCAGGCCGTGGCGCTCGGCCTCGACCCAGCCTGGCGACGCCGGCCGGATGACGAGCGCGCGAGCGATGCCGCGGCGTACGTCGCCGCGGAGCGCGAGACGGCCGGCGCAGGGGTTCGAACCCTCACATGCTCCTCGGTCGGGCTCGAGCCGGGCGTGGATCTCGTGCTCCTTCGGCTCGCCCCGTCGATGGACGCGCTCGAGGATGCCGGCGCTCGGCTGGCGCGATCGGGTCTCGGCCGGTCGCTGGTGATCCGGCACAGCATCCTCGGCCGGATCAGCGGGTCGCAGTACGTGACGAAGCCGACCGACCAGGAGCGATCGGTCCTCGACGGGGAGCAGGCGCAGTACCTGATCGTCTACCCGTTCACCAAGTCGGCGGACTGGTACCTGCTGAGCCGGGAGGCGCGGCAGGGGATCATGAACGAGCACATGCGCGTCGGTCGCGGCTACCCCACGGTCCGCCAGCTGCTCGCGTACTCGTTCGGGCTCGACGACGGCGACTTCCTCGTTGCGTACGACACCGAGGACCTGGCCGCGTTCGGCGAGCTGGTTCGGGAGCTCCGCGGCACTGAGAGCCGCCGCTCCACCGTCAACGATCGCCCGATCCTCCTCGGGATCCGGACGGATCCGGCGACCTTTGCCCGGCGGCTCGGGGCGCCGCTGCCATGACGCTCACGACGTCGCGCCAGGCCGAGCTCCGGGCACGCGCCGCCGACCTCTTCCCGGGCGGCGTGAACAGCCCCGTCCGGTCCTTCCGCTCGGTCGGGGCGGACCCGGTCATCCTGGTTCGGGGCCGCGGCGCGCGCGTCGAGGACGCGGACGGCCGGGAGTACATCGACTACATCGGCGGGTGGGGACCGGCGATCCTCGGTCACGGGCATCCTGCCGTGGTGGAGGCGATCCGCCGGGCCTCGGACGGCACGTTCGCCCTCGGTGCGACCGGCCCGCTCGAGATCGAGCTCGGCGAGCGGATCCGGGCGCGCATGCCGTCGCTCGAGCGCCTCCGTTTCGTGTCGTCCGGGACAGAGGCGGTCATGAGCGCGATCCGGCTGGCCCGTGCCGCCACCGGTCGCGAGCTGGTCGTCAAGTTTGCCGGCGGCTACCACGGGCATAGCGATGGGCTCCTCGTCGAGGCCGGCTCGGGCGTGGCCACGCACGCGATCCCGGGGAGTGCCGGGGTGCCGGCCGAGGTCGCCGCGCGGACGATCGTCCTGCCGTACAACGATCCCGCAGCGGTCAGCGATGCGTTTCTCGCGCATCCCGCCGCGATCGCCGCGGTCGTGGTCGAGCCGGCGGCCGCGAACGCCGGCGTCATCCCGCCCGGGCCGGGGTTCCTCGAGCATCTCAGGGAGGTCACCACGACCGATGGCGCGCTCCTGGTCTTCGATGAGGTCATCACCGGCTTTCGGGTGGCGCCGGGCGGCGCCCAGGCACGCTACGGGGTCACGCCGGACCTCACGACCCTTGGCAAGATCATCGGGGGCGGCATGCCGATCGGCGCGTATGGCGGCAGGGCGGACCTCATGCGCCTCGTCGCCCCGGACGGCCCGATGTACCAGGCGGGAACGCTCTCCGGTCATGCGATCTCGATGGCGGCCGGGATCGCGACGCTCGATGCGCTGACGCCCGAGGCCTACGACACCCTGGAGCGGACGGGAGTCCGGCTCGCACGCGAGCTGGCGGCGGCTGCGGCCGATACCGGACGGCGCGTGGCGATCAACCGGGTCGGGTCGCTGCTCACCGTCTTCTTTCGGCCCGACGCGCCGGTCAACGCCGAGGAGGCGCTCGACGCCGACCGCGATGCCTTTGGGCGCTTCTTCCGCGCGATGCTGTCCGAGGGCGTGCTGCTCCCACCGTCACCGTTCGAGGCATGGTTCCTGTCGCTTGCGCACGATCGTGACGTGCTCGACACGACAGTTGCGGCGGCACGCCGAGCGTTCGCCGCATGACGGATCGCGCGACGCGTTTCCTGGCGGCCTGCCGGCGCGAGCCCGTCGACGCGACGCCGGTCTGGTTCATGCGCCAGGCCGGCCGGTCGCTGCCGGAGTACCGAAGGATCCGCGAGCGCGCCACCCTCCAGCAGATCGTGGCCGACGCCGCCCTGTGCACGGAGGTCACGCTCCAGCCGGTCGCCCGGCTCGGTGTCGACGCCGCGATCATGTTCGCGGACATCACGACGCCCCTGCCGGGCGTCGGCGTCGCGGTCGAGCTCGTGGAGGGGGTCGGGCCGGTCATCGCGGCGCCGGTGCGGTCGGGGGCGGATGTCGAGCGGCTCCGTCCGTTCGAACCCGACGTTGCCGTCGCGCCGTTCCTCGACGCGATCCGGGCCGTCCGCCGCGAATCCCCGGTCCCCGTGATCGGCTTCGCGGGCGCGCCCCTGACCCTGGCGGCGTATCTCATCGAGGGCCGCACGCCGCGCGATCTCGCTCGCACGAAGACGTTCATGCATGCCGAGCCCGCGATCTGGGGCAGCCTGATGGACCGTCTCGTGGACATGGATGTCGCGTATCTCCGAGCGCAGGTGCGCGCGGGGGCGCAGGCGATCCAGCTGTTCGATTCGTGGGTGGGCGCCCTCTCGCCGTTCGACTACCGGGCGTCCGTGCTGCCGCACGTCCGCCGCCTCTTCGCCGGCCTCGCGGACCTTGGCGTCCCGACCATCCATTTCGGGACTTCAAGCGGCGGCCTGCTCGAGGCCATGGCCGAGGCCGGTGGCGACGTCATCGGGCTCGACTGGCGGCTCGAGCTGGCCGATGGATGGTCCCGGGTTCCCGATCGAGCCGTCCAGGGCAATCTGGATCCCGCGCTGTTGACGGGACCGTGGGATGCCGCCGAGCGACAGGCCCGCTGGGTGCTGGAGCAGGCCGGTGGCAGGCCGGGTCACATCTTCAACCTCGGGCATGGCGTGCTGCCGCCGACCGATCCCGACGACCTGCGCCGGCTCGTCGATCTCGTGCACGAGAGTCAGGTCGAGGGGGTAGCCGCGTCGATGACCGGTCGCGATCGGTTTCTCGCGGCGTGCCGTGGTGAGCGCGTGGATGCGACGCCGGTCTGGTTCATGCGCCAGGCCGGCGGGCGGCTGCCGCGCTACCTCGAGCTGCGCGCGGACCACTCGGTCATGGACATCGCCCGGACGCCCGAGCTGTGCGCCGAGGTCAGCGCCGGAGCTGCGGTCGCGCTCGGGACCGACGCCGCGGTGCTGTTCGCCGACGTGATGCTGCCGGTCGAGGCGATGGGCGTGCGGCTCGAGCTCACCTCGGACGGGCCGGTCGTCCTCGAACCGATCCGCGATCGTGCCGGTGTCGGCCGCCTCCGGCCGGTCGATCCGGAGGCGGACCTTGGCTTCGTGCTCGAGGCCATCGCGCTCGTACGGCGCGAGCTCGGGGACACGGCTGCGGTCATCGGCGTCGCGGGTGGGCCGTTCACGCTCGCCGCCTACCTTGTCGAGGGCGGCCCGTCGCGTGACAAGCTCGTCGCCCGCGCCTGGATGCACCGCGATCCCGAGCGCTGGTCGGCGCTGCTCGATGCGCTCACCGAGACGACGATCGACTACGTGGTCGCACAGGCAGGTGCCGGTGTCGATGCGATCCAGCTCTTCGACTCGTGGGCCGGCGTTCTCAGCGCGGACGACTACGGGCGGTTCGTGGCGCCCTGGAGCCGTCGGATCCTCGCCGCGATCGCGCGGACCGGCGCCGTCTCGATCCACTTCGCCGCGGCCGGTGCGACGCTGGTCGAGCGGCTGGCCGAGGGCGCCACGGTCCTCGGCGTCGACAGCGCTCAGTCCCTTGCCGAGGTTCGGGCCGCCTTGGCGACCGGCCGGTGCAGGGCAATCTCGACCCGGCCCGTGTGGCCGCGGGCTGGGCGGCGACCTCGGACGGGATCGATGCCGTTCTCGCGGCAAATGCCTGGCGGCCCGGGCACGTCTTCAACACCGGCCACGCCGTCCCGCGCGACACGGAGCCGGGTGTCCTGCGCGACATCGTGCAGGCCGTCCACGACCGAACCGCCAACCAGCCCGTTGGGCTGGCGACAGGAGCGCTCTCATGACCCACGAGTCCCGCCGGCGCGGGGTGCTGCTGATGACCTACGGGTCGCCCGATTCGCTCGACGATGTCGAGCGGTACCTCACGGCGGTGCGCGGCGGACGCCGGCCCGACGACGAGCTCCTCGCCGAGTTCAGGCGTCGCTACGAGGTGATCGGCGGATCGCCGCTGATCCCGATCACCATCCGCCAGGCCGCGGCCCTCGAGGCGTTCCTTGGCGACGGGACGATGGTCCGGGCGGCGATGCGATTCTCGGAGCCGTCCATCGAGACGTCCCTGCGCGAGCTGGTCGACCACGGTGTCGATCGCGTCGTCGGGATCGTGCTGTCACCACAGTTCTCGCCACTGCTCATGGGCGGCTACGCGCGGGCGCTGGAGGCGGCGGCTGCGTCAGTTGGCCTCGCACAGGGCGCCTGGGAGCTGGCCGAAGCGTGGCATCGGGAGCCGGCCTTTACGGCGGCAATCGCGGGGCGAATCAGGGAGACGCTCGCCGAGGTTGGGCGAGAGGCGGGCGGCGAGCCAGTCCCCGTGCTCCTGACCGCGCACAGCCTCCCGCGGCGTGTCGCGGACCAGGAGCCCGGATACCTGGATCAGCTCGCGGAGACCGCCCACGCAATCGCGGCCGCCGCCGGCCTCGCCGAGGACCAGTGGACGTTCTGCTGGCAGAGCGCCGGCCACGAGCCGGGCGAGTGGATGAAGCCCGACTTTGCGGATCTCATGCCCGAGCTTCGCAACGCGGGCCACCGAGCGGTCGTCGTCGCGCCGGTCCAGTTCCTCGCCGACCATCTCGAGATCCTCTACGACATCGACATCGGGGCGCGCGAGCAGGCGGAGGCGGCCGGGCTCGAGTTCCGGCGCATCGCGTCACTCAACGTCGAGCCGCGACTGATCGCAGGCGCTGGCGGCGGTCGCCCGGCGGTCTGCTGTCGCCGCCATCTGACCGCGTTCTTTCCGGCCTATCCTGCTCGTCGTGGAGCACGCGGGCACGACCGAAGCCGATCCTCGCGCCGCTCCACGTGGGCCCGACCGCCTGCGCTTCAATCGGGCGCTGTTCGCGTGGCACGCGGCCGCCAGGCGCAGGATCGCGATCCGCGCCGCGACGACGCCGTGGGCCGTCCTCGTCGGCGAGGTGATGTCGCAGCAAACGCAGGTTGACCGGATTGGGCCGGCGTGGGAACGCTGGATGGCTCGCTGGCCGACACCCCGGGCCCTGGCCGAAGCCCCGGCTGCCGAGGTCGTGACGGCGTGGGCCGGTCTTGGCTACAACCGTCGTGCGCTCGCGCTCCACGAGGCGGCGCGGGCCATCGTTCGGGACCATGGTGGCAGGGTGCCGTCGTCGGTCGACGCCCTCCAGTCGCTCCCGGGCATCGGGCCGTACACCGCACGTGCCGTCGCGGCCAGCGCCTTCGGGCGGCCGGTTGCGCCGCTCGACGTGAACGTGCGCCGGGTCGTCGCGCGTGTCGCCGGGATGCAACCGGGCGATCGCGACCTGCAGGGCGCCGCGGACGCGCTGGTCGCTCGCCGGGATCCTCGGCGCTGGGTCGATGCGGTGATGGACCTCGCCGCGACGGTGTGCCTTCGCCGCGCGCCGGCCTGCGGAATGTGCCCGCTCCGAGGGATGTGCCGCTCCGCGTACACGCCGGGAGAGCGGGCCTTACCCCGTGCGACGCCGACCAGGTTCGAGGCCACGAATCGCTGGCTGCGCGGCCGCCTGCTTGCGTTGGTCCGCGACGCGCCGGCTGGGACCTGGACGCCGATCCCCGACGCGCTCGGCCTGCACGACGCCATCGCAATCCGCACGGCCGTCGAGGCGCTTGCGCGCGAGGGATTCCTGGAGGTCGAGGGCGGCACGGCACGCCTTCGCGGGGACTGATGCTCGTCCAGCGACCGAGAGGGGCTCGTCGGCTACGCTGACGGGGCGATGACCGCGACCTCCTCCAACCCCACGGACGGCAGCCTGCCGCTGCCCGCCAACGACCCGGATCTGTTCGCGCTCGACCTGCGCGGGCTCCGCCATCGGTGGGCGGATCGGGCCGCGCTGACCGCGATCAGCGCCGAGGCCATGACGGGTGCGGACCGCCGGGCCCAGGCCGTCGGCATCCCCGAGGAACGCCTGATGGAGCATGCCGGCACTGCCGTGGCCGCGGCGGTGCGTGCGCTGGCCGTCGACGTGGGGCGCTGGGGGACCGGACCCATCGTGCTGTTCTGCGGTCCCGGAAACAACGGTGGCGATGGATTCGTCGCCGCACGCCGGCTCGCGCTCGCGGGCGGTGACGTCGTCGTGGTGCTGGTCACGACCGAGCAGCGGCCTCGCGGCGCGACCGCCGCTCGCAACTGGGACCGGATCGCGCGCGACGCCGGCATCAGGATCGTGCACACGCCCGTGGCCCGCGACGTCGCGATCCTCGGTCAGGGGATCGACAAGGCGGCCGTCGTGGTGGACGCGCTGCTGGGCACCGGCGTGCGAGGCGTCCTGCGCGACCCCATCCGTACCGCGGTCGAGGTGATCCGGCGGGCGGGGAATGCCGGCATCCCGGTCGTGGCCGTCGACACGCCAACGGCCGTTGACCTCTCGAGCGGCGAGCCGTCCGAGCCTGCGGTCCGTGCCGATCTCACCGTCACGTTTCACCGGCCGAAGACGGGGCTGCTGACGCGTCGCGGGGCAGCGCACGCGGGCAAGGTGCTGGTCGCGCCGATCGGCATCCCGGCCGAGGCGGACCGTGTCTGACCGGGGCTCGCCGCGGCACGCACCGGGCGTGACCGAGGTCATGCTCGTGGCACTCGCGATCGTCGGCGTCGTGGCCCTTGCGGTCGTCGTCACGCAGCTGCTGCCGAACGACATCGAGGACCTCGTCTACCGCACCCCGATCGCGATCGGTGTCCTCATCGGCGGCACCGCGATCGTGCTCTGGCGCATCTCCCGGCGCCAGCGGACATAGCGCCAGAGGTTGCGCCGGACCGTTGCGGCGCGGCGTCGAAACGGTCGCGGGAGGGCACCGTCGTGCGGCTGCACCGGGGTCGAAACTCGGGGCTGTACAGGATCGTTGCGGGCATCTAGACTCCGGCCCGTAAACGCCACGGAAGCGTCCGTGGCCAGAAACGTAGCTCGACGCACTCGGACTCCTCTCACGGCTGACGCGAGAAAACCCGATGGGATCGCGCCGGCTACCGAGAGGAGTTTCGTTTTCGTGTACAACGACAAGAATCTGACCTGTGCGGACTGCGGCCAGGAGTTCGTCTTCACCGCGTCCGAGCAGGACTTCTACGCGCAGCGTGGCTTTACCGAGCCCCGCCGCTGCGCCTCCTGCCGCGCCAGCCGCAAGGCTGCCCGTGGCGACGGTGGTGGCGGTGGTGACAGCTCGTACGGCAGCTACGGCGCCGGCGGCGGCTACTCGGCCGGTGGGTCGGGCGGCTACGGCGGTGGTGGCGGCGGCGGCGGCGGTGGCTTCCGCGATCGCGGCCCGCGCGAGATGTTCAGCGCCACGTGCTCGTCCTGCGGCCGCGAGGCCCAGGTTCCCTTCCGCCCGACGAGCGGCAAGCCCGTCTACTGCTCCGACTGCTTCCGCAGCCAGCGCGGCAACTAGTCCTCTCGGCGCGGGCCGATCAACGGCCCGCCGAACAGCGCGATCCACGACCCGGGTTGTCAGCCGACCCGGGTCGTTCGATTCCCGGGGGTGGCGGGGCACCACGAGCCGGGGAGCGCCGCGCGCAGGCCCCTTCTGCCACCTACGCCCCCGGGTTGTGGAAGTCACACCACGCCGGACGGCTTCTGCCACGTACAGGCCCGCTTCTGCCCTTTACAACCCCGGGTTGTGGAAGTCACCAGCCCGCGCGCCAGGTCGTGTCACGCACAACCCGCAGCGGTAGGTGGCACGGTTTCACCCCTCCGAAGCGGCAAACGAGCCCTGTTCGGCCCCGTCGACGTCGACACTCACATCACCCGGTTGTATCTGACAGGACTCGAGCCACACATGGCCAGGCCCGCGCCGCACCGACCGCCGGTTGCGGGACTCGCAACAGCCCGCGTACGATGGCCGTGATGACCCACCTGCCCACCCGGTCGTTCTCGGGCGAGACCCGAAGCACCGGCGTCGAGGCGCTTCGAGGCACCTGACCCATGGCCGTCGGCTCGTCCAATGACTTCGATCTCGTCGTGCTCGGCGCGGGCACGGGTGGCTACACGGCGGCCTTCCGGGCGGCCCAGCTCGGGCTGAAGGTCGCGCTCGTCGACGAGGACAAGATCGGCGGCACGTGCCTCCATCGGGGCTGCATCCCGACAAAGGCGCTGCTCGAGACGGCCGGGTTCGTCGACCGCGTCCGGCACGCGAAGGAGCTGGGCCTGAACCTGCCGGGCGAGCCCGAGGTCGACTACGCGGCGATGGCCGCCCGCCGTGACGCGGTCGTGAAGCGGATGTGGACCGGGCTCAAGAGCCTCGTGACGAAGAACAAGGTGACGTGGATCCAGGGCCGCGGCAGGCTCGACGGCCCGCAGAAGATCCGCGTCGACCAGGCGGGCGAGGACGGCACGCCGGGCGGTGGCGGCGAGCGCGTCCTCAACGCGACCGACGTCATCCTGGCCACCGGCTCGCGCGTCAAGTCGCTGCCGGGTCTCGAGCCCGACGGGCAGCGGATCGTCACCAGCGACGACATCCTGCGCATGGACACGCTGCCGAAGGACATCGTGATCGTCGGGGCGGGCGCGGTCGGCGTCGAGTTCGCATCGATGTTCAACGACGTCGGTGTCGGCGTGACGCTGCTCGAGTACCTGCCGGGCATCGTGCCGCTCGAGGACCCAGAGGTCAGCCGCGTCGTCCAGCGCAGCTTCGAGAAGCGCGGCATCACGGTCATGACGAGCGCCCGGTTCGATCCAAAGGCGGTCACGACTGACGACAAGGGCATCTGCCTCGAGGTCGGACCCGAGGGCAAGGACGCCGCCGAGCTGCGCGCCGAGATGATGCTCGTGGCCACAGGTCGAGCCGCAAACATCGAGAACATCGGGCTCGACACGACCCGAATCGAGACCGACCGCGGGATCATCAAGGTCGACGGCCGGATGCGGACCAAGGAGCCGCACGTCTACGCGATCGGCGACATCGTCGGCGGGCTGTGGCTTGCCCACACGGCTGCCCACGAGGGGATCACCGCCGCGCACGTGATTGCCGGCGAAAAGGACGTTCACGAGATCGACTACACGACCCAGCCCCGCGCGACGTACTGCCGGCCCGAGATCGCCTCGATCGGGCTGACCGAGCCGCAGGCCAAGGAGGCCGGTCACGACATCAAGGTCGGCAAGGTGCCGTTCCAGGCGATCGCCAAGGCGATCATCGGCGGCGACTACGAGGGCTTCGTGAAGGTCGTCGGCGACAAGAAGACCGAGGACACGCTCGGCATCCACATCGTCGGCCCACACGCGACGGACCTGATCGCCGAGGCGTCGCTCGCGTTCCAGCTCGATGCGACGCCGTGGGAGATCGGATCGGCGACGCACGCGCACCCAACGCTGTCGGAGATCATCGGCGAGGCCGCGCTGGCGGTCGACGGGCGGAGCATCAACTTCTAGCCGGTCACACACCCGAGGAGGCGTCCCGAGTCGATGGCAAGCACCAGGGATCGCGTCGATCACCTCGGGGAGTCGGTCGGGCTGTCGGACGACGAGCTCATCGAGATGTACCGGCTCGTCGCACTGGCCCGTGCCGTCGACGAGCGGATGTGGATCCTCAACCGGGCGGGCCGGATCCCGTTCGTCATCAGCGGCCAGGGGCACGAGGGCGCCCAGGTGGCCATGGCATGGCCCCTGCAGAAGGGTCACGACTGGGTCGCGCCGTTCTACCGCTCGATCGCAACGTGCCTCACGTTCGGCATGACCGCGCGCGACATCATGACGGCCCAGTACGCGACGGCCAACGATCCGTCCTCGGGCGGGCGCCAGATGCCCGGCCACTACGGGTCGCACGAGCACAACCTCGTGTCGGTCTCGTCCCCGGTCGCGACCCAGCTGCTGCATGCGGTCGGGATCGCGCTGGCCGCCAAGATCCGACGTTCGGGCCAGGTCGCCATGGCGATCATGGGTGAGGGCTCGTCGAACCAGGGCGACGTTCACGAGGGCCTCAACTTCGCGGCAATCCACAAGCTGCCGTTCGTGTTCGTCGTCGAGAACAACGGCTACGCGATCAGCGTCCCGATGAACCGACAGGTCGCCGGTTCGAGCGTGTGGGAGCGCGCGGCCGGCTACGGGATCCCCGGCCTCGTCGTGGACGGCTCTGACGTCCTGGCGTGCTACAAGGCCGCCAAGGAGGCCATCGACCGAGCCCGAGCGGGTGATGGACCCACGCTCATCGAGGCCAGGGTGACCCGCCTGACCGCCCATTCCTCTGACGACCAGCAGACGAAGTACCGCTCCGAGGACGAGCTGAAGGCCGAGAAGGCGCGCGACCCGCTGCCCCGGTTCCGCGAGCAGCTCCAGGCCGCCGGCATCCTGACCGACGAGGTGCTCGGTCGGCTTGCCACCGAGATCACCGCCGCCGTCACCGACGCGACCGACTACGCCGAAGCGCAGCCCGACCCGGATCCAGCCACCGGCATGGATTGGGTCTACGAAGAGCGCTGGCCGTCCGAGGAGCCGCCACCGTGGGGCTTCGGGACGATCGGCGGCCACGCAGGGCAGCACTGACGTGCCGGCGAGGACGTTCATCGAGGCCATTCGCGAGACGCTCGTCGAGGAGATGCGCCGCGACGAGTCGGTCATCGTGCTCGGCGAGGACGTCGGCAAGAAGGGTGGGGTCTTCCTCGCGACCGACGGGCTGTGGGCGGAATTCGGTGACGAGCGGGTCATCGACACGCCCCTGACCGAGTCGATGATCGTCGGCGCGTCGATCGGTGCCGCGGTGAACGGGCTCCGGCCCGTCGCCGAGATCCAGTTCGCCGACTTCATCCACCCGGCCTTCAACCAGATCGTGTCCGAGGCCGCGCGGATGCGCTACCGCTCGAACAACGGCTACTCGGTCCCGATGACGATCCGTGCGCCGTACGGCGGCGGCGTGCACGGGGCGCTCTACCACTCGCAGTCGATCGAGGCCTTCTACACGCATGTGCCGGGGCTGAAGGTCGTGGTGCCATCAACGCCCTATGACGCGCGTGGCCTGCTCAGGTCCTCGATCCGGGATAACGATCCCGTCCTGTACCTCGAGCACAAGAAGATGTACCGCTCCGTCCGGGGCGACGTCCCTGACACCGACTACACGGTCCCGCTCGGCCGCGCAGCCATCACGCATCCCGGCTCGCAGATCACGGTCGTGGCCTACGGGCTGATGGCGCATTACGCGCTCGAGGCGGCCGATGTCGTTGCCGACGAGGGGATCAGCGTCGAGGTCGTCGACGTCCGGACGTTGCGGCCGCTCGACAAGGAGACGCTGCTCGACTCGGTTCGGAAGACCGGCAAGTGCCTCGTGGTCTACGAGGACAACCGGTTCGGTGGGTACGGCGCGGAGCTCGCCGCCATCGTGGCGGAGGAGGCATTCGACTACCTGGACGGACCGGTGAGCCGGATCGCCGGCCCTGATGTACCCGGTGTGCCCTACAACCACGTGCTCGAGGACTGGTTCATGGTCAATCCCGAGAAGATCGTGGCCGGCATCCGGAAGCTCGCCGCGTACTGAGGACGCCCAATCGGATGTCGGCCCGCGCTGAGCCGGCGCGCTTCGACTTCCCCCGGGTCGACGAGAGCCTCTTCGGGGAGCTCGAGTCGATCCTGCGACGCGACTACGAGCAGACGAGGGTTGCGCGTTCCGCCAGTGGCTGAACCATGCCGGTCGGGATAATGGGGAGTGCAGCGCTGTCGAGCACCATCCACGGGATGGACGATGTTCGAGCCGGACGTGTGCTGCGCGCCTTGCGGCGTCGACTCCGCTGGTCGCAGCGACAGCTCGCCGAGCGCAGCGGTCTGAGCCAGCAGCAGGTCTCGCTCATCGAGCGCGGACACGTCGTTCGGATGCAGGTCGGCACGGTGCGTCTCGCGTTCGGCGCGGTCGACGCAAGCACGGGATGGGATGTCAGGTGGCGTGGTGGCGCCCTCGATCGACTGCTCGACGAGCGCCACGCGGCCCTGGTCGGTGCGATCGCGGACCTGCTGACGACCCTGGGCTGGGCCGTCGTGCCCGAGGTGACCTACAGCGTCTTCGGCGAACGCGGCTCCATCGATCTCGCGGGCTGGGAGGCCGGCACCGGAACCCTGCTGGTTGTCGAGGTGAAGTCCGAGCTCACCGGGATCGAGTCAACCTTGCGCAAGCACGACGAGAAGGCGCGGCTGGGAGCCCACGTCGTCCGCAGCCAGTTCTCCTGGGACGTGAAGGCCGTCGCGCGGCTCCTCGTGCTGTCCGACGACTCGAACCTCTCGCCGACGGGTCGAGCGTGCGGCCGCAGTGCTCGACCGCCGGTACCCGCTCCGCGGCTGGGCCGTCCGCCAGTGGTTGCGGGACCCTGCAGGACCTGGCGACGGCCTCCTGTTTCTGTCACTCACAACCGGGAGACGTACGAGTCAGCAGCGCGAGGCAGCAAAGGGCGTGAATCGCCCCGCCTGAGGCCGAATCGCCGCCATCTACTCGTCCGGGAGGTAGCTGGCAGCACCGACGCCTCATTCTGCTGACTTCGACAACTCGGGGATGTAGGTGGCGGAACCGGGCAAGGACGCTGGGCCAGGGACGGCGCGACGGCCGCAGGCGGCCGGTGACGGCCTCCTGTTTCTGTCACTCACAACCGGGAGACGTACGAGTCAGCAGCGCGAGGCAGCAAAGGGCGTGAATCGCCCCGCCTGAGGCCGAATCGCCGCCATCTACTCGTCCGGGAGGTAGCTGGCAGCACCGACGCCTCATTCGGCTGACTTCGACAACTCGGGGATGTAGGTGGCAGAACCGGGCAAGGACGCTGGGCCAGGGACAGCGCGACGGCCGCGGGCGCCGCGACGGCACCCTCCACGCCGCCTCGCTCGACCGCGATTGCGCGGATCGGCGACACTAGGGGTCTGCGAAGACTCGAGCGAGCCTCGAAGGAGGACTACACGTGGCCAAGGTGACGATGCCCCAGCTCGGCGAGAGCGTGGCCGAGGGGACGATCGGCAAGTGGCTCAAGCAGCCCGGCGACACCGTGGCGAAGTACGAGCCGCTGCTCGAGGTGATCACCGACAAGGTCAACGCCGAGGTGCCGTCACCGTTCGAGGGCATCCTCCGCGAGATTCTCGCCGAGGAAGGCGCGACGGTCCCGAACAACGCCGAGATTGCCGTGATCGAAACCGCCGACGAGGCAGGTGGCGATGCACCGGCGCCGGTCGCGCTCGAGGCCGAAGCCCCGCCGTCCGAGCCGGACGGCGGGATCGGCGTCGAGCTTGCGACGCCCGGCTCGCAGGGACCGGCGGGATCGGATGAGCGTCCGGCGGCCGAGCGGAGCCCGGAGGAGGACGCTGCGGTCCGCGCCGAGTCGGCCGGTCAGGGCACGACAGCTCGCGAGGCAGGAAGGGACCCGGGAACCGACAGCGACGTGGCGGGTGCTGCCGGTGCGCAGCCCGTGCCGGGTGCCACCGCTCCGGGCGAGCCGGTCCAGCCTCAGCCATCGAACGGCAGCAGCCCGGCGCCGGCCCCCGAGCGCGCAGCCGCCGCCTCGGTCGGCGCTGCCCCAACCGCGTCCGCCCCAGCCGCCAACGGCGATCCCGATGCCCGGATGACCCCGGCGGTCCGACGGCTGCTTCGGGAGCACGAGCTGAGCGCCGCGCAGATCGCCGGCACCGGCCAGGGTGGCCGGATCACGCGGGACGACGTCCTCGCGGTGGTCGAGCGAATGCGCAACGGCGAGGCGGCTCCGTCCGCAACCCCGGCTCCCGCGGCGGCGACACCCGCGCCGGCGCAGGCTGCGGCCCCAGCGGCAGCTCCACAAGCCACGCCGGCCCCGGCCACCGCGGCCCCGACCCCTACGGCCGCTCCGGCCCCGGCGTCACGGACCGCCACCCCGGGCGTCGCCACGATCGACTTCCCGGCCGGTGCCGACGAGGTCCTCGTGCCCATGACGCAGATGCGCAAGGGCATCGCCGCGCAGATGACCCGTGCGCTCCAGGCGCCGCACGCCTACGTGCAGATGGAGATCGACGCGACGCGGCTCGTCGCGTTCCGCGAGCGGTCGAAGAAGGAGTACCAGGGCCGCGAAGGTATCTCGCTCAGCTTCGTGCCGTTCGTCGTCAAGGCCAGTGCCGAGGCGCTCAAGCGCAACCCCAGCTTCAACGCCCACTGGACCGAGGCGGGGCTGCTTGCCAAGCGTCGGGTGAACATCGGGGTCGCGGTCGCCGTCGACGAGGGCCTCATCGTGCCGGTGATCCGCGACGCGGACCAGCTGTCGATCCACGGCCTCAACGTCGCGATCACCGACGTCGCCAACCGTGCCCGCGCGAACAAGCTCCGCATCGACGACTTCGGTGGCGGCACGTTCACCGTCGACAACACCGGCTACCTGGGCACGAACCTGGTCATGCCGATCCTCAACGTGCCGGAGGTCGGCATCGTGACGATGGAGGCGATCACCAAGCGTCCCGTCGTCGTGTCGACCGAGGATGGCGACGTGATCGCGATCCGGCCGGTCATGAACATGGTCCTGGCCGTCGATCACCGCGCGAACGACGGGGCCGGTGGCGCGGCGCTGCTGCGGGACATCAAGGCATGGCTGGAGTCAGTCGGACCCGACACGGCGATCTACTGAGCCCGGTGCGCGATCGCCGATCCCCGGCGGTCGCGATCATGGGCACAGGCCAGCGCGCCACCACGCACGGCACGCCCTGATGCGCGTCTTCGTCACGGGTGGCGCCGGGTTCATCGGGTCGGCCGTCTGCCGCAATCTCCGGTCTCGAGGTGACGATGTCGTCGCCGTGGTCCGTGACCCCGCCCGCGCCGAGCACCTTCGCGGGATCGGCTGCGAGCTGCGCTCGGGCGACCTGACGTTCCCCGAGGCCCTGACCGGCGGCATGCGAGGCTGCGATGGGGTGATCCATCTCGCCGGGAGCTACCGGGTCGGTCTCGCGTCCCGCGAGCATCCGGCCATGTACGACGCGAATGTCGGCGCGACGTCGCGCGTCCTCGGTGCCGCGATCGAGACCGCCGTTCCCCGGATCGTCCACGTCTCGACGGTCAACGTGTTCGGCGACACAAAGGGGCGGATCGTCGACGAGTCGTACCGCCGTGACGTCACCAAGGGCTTCCTCAGCTACTACGACGAGACCAAGTACCTGGCCCATGTCGTGGCGCGCGAGCTGATCGCCTCGGGCGCTCCGATCATGATCGCCATGCCGGGCGTGACCTACGGCCAGCGTGACCACTCGGCGATCGGTGGCCAGATCAAGGCGGCGTTCGAGGGCCGCGCGCGATACGTGGCGATGGGGGAGACGGGTGTCTCGCCCGCACACGTCGATGACGTTGCGGCCGGCATCGTCGGGGCACTGACTCAGGGCCGGCTCGGCGAGTCGTACATCCTCGCGGGCCCGAACATGCGCCTGCGCGAGCTCATGGCCGTGGCGGCGCGGGTCGGGGGCCATCCACCGCCGCGTCTCGAGATCCCGCCGCGTCTCATCCGGGCTGCCGCGCGACTGGGCCCGCTGGCGGCACGCGCTATGGGCCAGCCACCAAACCTGCGCGAGGTGGTCCGTGCCGCCGACGGCGTGACGTACTGGGCGTCGTCGACGAAGGCCAGCCTCAAGCTCGGCTACGCGCCGCGCGAGCTCGAAGGCGGCCTGCGCGACGCCTTCGGCAGCCGCTGACCCCCGCACGGCGTACACTCGGCACATGGTTCGCGAGCTCCCGATGTTCACGCCGCCCGGTGCAGCCCAGGGCCACCACGCGCCCGATCTGCCCACGATCGCGATGGGTGGCGGACTCGCCGCGGAGCCCGCAACGGACGGCTCCCGTGCGCTCCGGCGCCACCCGGAGTGGATCCGGGCCCGGATGCCATCAGGCGAGAACTACCACGACCTCAAGCGACTCCTGCGCGACCAGACCCTGAACACGGTCTGCGAGGAGGCCCGCTGCCCCAACATCGGGGAGTGCTGGGACCAGCGCACCGCCACGATCATGATCCTCGGCGACACGTGCACCCGGGCCTGCGGCTTCTGCGCGGTGAAGACCGGCCGGCCGACCTGGTTCGATGACGACGAGCCGCGCCGCGTTGCAGAGGCGATCGCCCAGCTCGGCCTCGAGCACGTGGTCGTGACCAGCGTCGCCCGGGACGACCTGCCCGACGGCGGTGCGGGGATCTTCGCCGAGACCATCCGCCAGATGCGCGCTCGCACACCGGGCATGGGCATCGAGGTCCTCATCCCGGACTTCGACGGCTCGGACGATCGGCTGCGGATCGTGATGGACGCCCGGCCTGACATCCTCAACCACAATCTCGAGACGGTTCGCCGGCTGCAGAAGCCCGTGCGCAAGCGCGCCCGCTGGGAGCGCAGCCTGTACGTGCTCGAGACGGCCAAGGCGATGGCCCGCGAGATCGGCTACCCGGTCCACACCAAGAGCTCGCTCATGGTCGGTCTGGGCGAGACCCGTCCCGAGCTGACCGAGGCGTTCGAGGCCTTGCGTGCCGCCGATGTCGACATCCTCACGGTCGGGCAGTACCTGCGGCCCTCCGAGGGGCACCTGCCGGTGGAGCGCTACTACCATCCCGACGAGTTCGCCGACATGAAGGCCGAGGCCCAGGCGCTCGGCTTCAAGCACGTCGAGTCCGCGCCGCTCGTCCGCTCGAGCTACCACGCCCGTGACCAGGTGCCCGGCGCAGAGCTCAAGGCAGCCCGAAGGCGGCAGGCGACGCTCGACGCGGAGGGCCGGGTCGTCCCGCTCGCCGGCTGACGCGGAACCTGCCGGGGGCGCGCGGCGTCCCGCAGCCATGGCACGACCGACGCACCTCCTGCTCGCGGCTGGTCTCGCGATCCTTCTGGCCGCGTGTGGCGCGCCCGCCCCATCGACCTCGCCCAGCGGCTCACCGAGCGCAGCAGCCGCCCCCTCGGCCGAGACGTCGCCCGCGCACTCGCCAACACCCACCGATTCTCCTGCGGCCGGCGCGAACCCGAACGTGCAGTACGCGTGTCTCGGGCTCGGCGAGCCGGACTGCGCTCGTGTCCTCGAGGCAGCCGCGGCCGCGATCCTGCCGACCGATCCACCGGTGATCTATGTCGAGGTCGGTCCGTTTGGCTGTCTCAATGGGCAGGGTTGTGCCACGTCGCTGATCGCGCGACCCGAAGGCAGGGTCGTGTTCGAGGTCGCCGAGGGTGACGGCATCGAAGTCCAGGTGAAGCTGGCGGCCGACGGCGAGCTGGCGCTCGACCGGGCGCAGGCGTTCGGCGTCAAGGTCGCACCCAGCTCGCTCCGCGGGCAGCTGGCCGGGCCGATCCCGTTCACGCTCGGCCACTGCGGGCCTGTGGAGCGGGGTCGACGTGGACGGCAGCTACTGGGACCCGGTCGGCCTCGTGAACTCGGACCACGGCGACTCCATCAATGCGGCCGAGGGGACGTTTGTCGCCAGCGATCTCAGCCACGCCACGTTCACCTCGCAGGGCGGCCTCGTGGTGAACCTGGTCCGTCGCGACGGCGAGAAGTACCTGCCGCTCTGCATGTAGCAGGACGGTGATGGCGAGCGCGAGCTATGCTCGAACCGTGACCCGACCCCTCTCGCGGAAGATCCCGCTCGCAGAGCTTCACTGTCACCTCGGCGGCGCCGTCACCCCCGCCATCATGTGGGGCATCGCGCACTCCCAGGGCATCAAGCTCCCGACCAAGGACTACTGGGAGTTTCGCGACATGATCACCGTGTCGCCGCGACGCAACCGCTCCTTCGACGGATACCTGCAGCTGTTCCACTGGACCGAGCTCATCCAGAGCTCGCCCCTCGCGGTCGAGCGCGCGGTCTACGAGGTGGTCGGCGGGGCGTACCGCAAGAACAACGTCACGACCATGGAGCTGCGCTTCAACCCGATGAAGCGGAACCGTGGCGGCGAGCAGGATCTCGACCACATCATCGCCGCGGCGGTTCGCGGCATGGATCGGGCGACCCTCGAATATCCGGTCAAGCCGGGGCTGATCCTGTGCCTCGACCGGGCGTTCCCGTACGAGCTCAACGAGATCATCGTCGAGAAGGCGATCCAGTGGCGGGACCGCGGCGTCGTCGGGGTCGACATCGCCGGCCCCGAATCCGCGACGTTCCGGGTGGCCGACTACCGGCGGCTCTTCCGCCGCGCGCGCCAGTTCCAGCTCGGGCATCACCGTCCACACCGGCGAATCCGGTCCGGTTGAGGAGGTCGCCCGGGTGGTCGAGCTGCTCGAGCCCGACCGGATCGGCCACGGCGTCAAGGCGGCCTATGACCCGCGTGCGATGGACATGATCCGCGACCGTGGCATCGTCCTCGAGATCTGCCCCACGTCGAATCTCAACACGCGCGTCGTGTCGGGCTGGGACGAGTTCCGCTGGATCTTCGACACCTTCCGGCGCAACGACATCCGGTTCACGATCAACACCGACGGCCCCGAGATGCTCAAGACCTACATCCGCGACGAGCTTGCCCAGCTCGGCCGTCTCGGGATCCTGACCGTGGAGGATCAGCAGCGGGCGGCGGCAACCTCGCTTGCCGCGTCGTTCGTGCCAAACGTGTCGGATGTGCCGTTGACCCGGCTCAAGCCCGCGCGTCGGGAGGTCGTGGAGCGCGAGGAGGCCTGATCGGCGTCGGTCAGGCGTCGTCGCCGTCGCCGAGGCGATAGGTGCAGCACCGGTCGCCCTTCGCGATGTGGGTCTCGCGCTCGACCGGGACCCCGAGCACATCGCCGAAGAGCTCAAGCTCGGCCCGGCACGCCGCCTCGTGGTTGGTCGCGACGCGGTGGATCGCGCAGTTGTGCTCCCGGATCCGGATCACCCCGTCGGCGCCGATCAGCGTCTCGGCGAGATAGCCCTGCTCGTCCTGGATGACGGCAAGCTCGCGCGCCCGTTCCTCGAGGTTCGCGCCCGCCGGCAGGCGTTCCAAAAGGCGTTCGCGCACCCGCTCGGTGGTCTGCCGGCGACGGGCCTGGAAGACCTCCTCGAGCAGCTCGTCGCCGCCGACAGCGCGAACCGCCGCGACAAGACCGGTGGCCAGTCCGTCGTAGGCGGCGGGGAAGAACCCCTGGGCGAGCTCCGTCACGTCGTACACGTGGCGCGGACGCCCGACCCCGTGACGCACCGTCTCACGCTTGACGAGGCCGGCATCCTCAAGTGCCCGGAGCTGCTGGAGGACGCCGGTCCTGCTCGCTCCAAGCTCGCCGGCAAGCGCATCGGGTGAGCTCGGGCCTGCGCGACGGATCGACACGAGCAGCGCGCGACGGAGGCTGGATGCGCCCGGGATGGCGGCCGGACCCGTGGCCGCGTCCTCGGACCGTGGCGTGGCGGCGGAGGGAACGAGCCTCGGCGACGTGACGGCGCCGCCCGGTGCCGAGGACTCCAGCTCGGACATCCGAGAAGGCTAGCACTCGGACCCGCGGGACGCTCCGGGCGATGGTAGGCTCGGGCCGATGGACTTCGATCTGGGCCCGGAGCACGCCCTGCTGCGCGACACGATTCGTGACTTCATGACGACCGAGGTTGCGCCCGTCGTCGAGGAGCACGAGCGTGACCGACGCTTTCCGACCGAGATCGTCCGCCGCATCGGCGAGCTGGGCTGGCTGGGGATCCCGATCCCCGAGGACGAAGGTGGCGCCGGGCTCGACACCCTGGCCTATGCGATCGCGATCGAGGAGATCGGCCGCGTGTGGGGCTCGCTCGGCCTGATCGTCGCCGCGCACACGAGCCTCGGTTGCGGGCCCCTCCACCTCGCCGGGACGCGAGACCAGAAGGAGCGCTGGCTCGTTCCGATGGCCAGCGGCGAGGTCATCGGCGCGTACGGCCTGACCGAGCCCGGCGCAGGCAGCGATTCGGGCGGCACCCGCACGACGGCACGCCACGAGGACGGGCAGGACGGCGGTGCCTGGATCCTTGACGGTGGGAAACGCTTCATCACGAACGCGGGCCAGGCGGGGACCTACATCGTGACCGCGAAGACCGGCCAGGACGAGCGGGGTCAGGCCGAGATCAGCGCCTTCATCGTTCCCGCCGACACGCCCGGGTTCAGCGTGGGACGGCTCGAGGACAAGCTGGGTCTGCACGCATCCGCGACCGGCGAGCTTCGGTTCGAGGGGGCGCGCGTCCCGGCGGCAAACATGCTGGGCGAGCAGGGGAGTGGCTTCAAGACGTTCCTCAAGATCCTCGACGGCGGCCGGATCTCGATCGGGGCGCTCGCGGTCGGTCTCGCCCAGGCGGCCCTCGACGCGTCGATCCCGTACGCCCAGACGCGCGAGCAGTTCGGGCGGCCGATCGGCTCATTCCAGGGCGTCGCCTTCATGGTCGCCGACATGGCCACCGAGATCGAGGCGGCCCGGCAGATGGTCTGGCGAGCGGCATGGCTCAAGGACCAGGGCAGGGACTACGCGCTGGCGGCAGCCGAGGCGAAGCTGTTCGCGTCGGAGGTGTCAAGCCGGGCGACCAACAACGGGATCCAGATCCACGGCGGCTACGGCTACGTCACGGACTACCCGGTCGAGCGCTTCATGCGGGACGCCAAGCTGACCGAGATCGGGGAGGGGACCAGCCAGGTCCAGCGGCTCGTGATCGCCCGCCGGATCCTCGGGCTGCGAGTCGTCTAGACCCGGACGAGGCGGACGATCAGCCGGTACTGGCTCTTCGCGCCGACACAGGTCTGGAGGGTCATGCTCGGCCGGGACTGGGCGGCGAAGGCGAAGGCGCCCTTCGTCGGGGTCGTGACCTTCCACCAGGCAATCCTGTACGTGCTGACCTTGCCGCTGCCGTCCGCGTACATGACCTTCATGCCCTTCTGGAGACGGCCCCGGACATAGGCGTCGTGAAGCGGCTTGAAGACGCTGTGGGCATGTCCGAAGAGGTACACGTTGTTGCCGCCCGCGCAGCCCCAGCGGTAGACGACGTCACCCGGGTAGGACTTGTTCGAGCAGGCGTAGCCGTTGACCGACCGGTTCAGACCGAGTGCCGGGAACCACATGTGGTTGCGGCCCTTGAAGCTCTTGGCGCTCGAGCCGCCGGAGGCAGTCGAACCGGAGCCGCCCGGCGCAGACGCCGCGGCGAGCTGGGCCTTCGAGACCGACTTCGCCTTGTTGACCGATGCCGTAGCGGGCCGAACCGGGACGATGACCGGCGCCGCGGCCTCGCTGCGGACCGGCGCCTCGGCCCGAGTGCGCGGGTCGCGTCGCGTGACCAGCGGTCCACCGGACTGCCCGACGGCGAGCGTGAAGGTCCGCGTTCCCTCGCGGACGGCGGGCCGCGTCGCCTGCGTCGCGAACGCCGTCGTCGAGACAGGCCTCACGTCGGGCCGCTGATCGGTGGCAGCGGCGACGGCGATCGTCTCGGCAGCCAGGATCGCGGCCAGCGCCGCGGGAAGCAGGATTCGGCGGTAGGGCAGGTGGACTCGCTTCATGCCCAGACCATCGCGGGCAGGAGGCGTGCGGACCGTGGCCCGGACGTCCCATCGGGAATGAGAAGGTGGAGCGGTCCGGGTCCCGGTCCGGGTCCGCAGCCGGGACCTTCGTCACCGTCCGGTCTGGTGTCGCGCCCGCGGGAGGTGTGTGGTCTGCGTCAGTTGCCGGTGCCAGACGCAAGGGTCAACGCCTCGCGCAGGGTCGTCTTGAACTGTGGTGCCCACGGGCCTTGGCCGGCCAGGACGAACGGCGAGGACTCGATGGATTCGAAGGTCGCCGGGTCGGTCACGTACGACCGCGCACACGTGTCGATCTCGCCGCGGAGCCGCTCGTAGCTCGCGCGGTTCCGGAATATGTACAGGTACAGACGGACGGGCTGCGCCTGGTCGAGGCCACTGGCGTCGAACGCGATCGCGGTCGGGTTGAGGGTGTCGTCATCGCAGCCCGCGTCGCCCGAGACCAGGTTGTCGATCTGGATGTCGCGCTTGACGATCTCGGACGCGATGCCCTGGAAGTCGGCCGGCGTCGGGGCTGGCGCACTCGTCGTGACGACGCCGCAGGCCGCGAGGAGCAGCGCAAGCGTGGCAAGGGCGAGGATCCGGGACACCGCCCGAGGCTATCACCGGTCGATCGAAGTCGCCGGTGGGCGCTCAGCGCTCGCGGGCCCGCCGCTTGGCGTCGCGGAGGCGGGCCATCGTGTCGGTGGAGTCCGTGACCGCGGGAGTCGAGGACGGAGCCGCTGGCCCCGGGGCGGCGGTCGGCGTTGCGGCAGTCGGCGCAGCCGTCACGCGGGGAGGCCCGGCGCGGGGCGACGGGACTGCCGCGGAGGCACTGACGGCCGTCTGCGGGGTCACGCTCCCGGGTGGCGCGGCCTCCTCCGCGCGCATCGCGCTTCGTGCGCTGGTCCCGCTTGCCCGGTTGCGCGCGGCGAGGAGGCCCTCGGCAACCGCAGGCCGTGGCGCCATCGTCCGTCGCCGCCCGCCGAACCCGGTGACCCAGCCGCGGGCCGCGGCGAGCTCCCGGCGCCCGACCGAGACGCGCCGGAACGCGATGTCCAGCGGCCACAGCAGCAGCGCGAGGATCAGCAGGAGCGGCCACAGGTCGGTGAACCGGCTCGTGGACGTGAGGTTGCGAGCCCAGACCTGATCGACGGTCTCGATCGCGATCCCACCCGTCGCCGCGCGAAGCGACGCGAGGAACGGCTCGTTCGAGCCGAGGATCCGGTACTCGGCGGCGGTGGGCGCGACCAGCCCGAGCGTTCGACCCAGTGCGGAGGTCCCGGGTCGCGTCTGTGTCACCCGCACCGAGTACGCGCCCGGATCGATCTCCCCGAGATCCTGCTCGTACACCCCGGGCGCAACCTGCACGAGATTGACCGCCGTGGATTCGAGCGTCGGCGTGACCATGGCCACGTTCGTCGAGTAGAAGTCGCGCGGCGACCCGTCCGACTCGACGCTCTCGACGCGCAGCCTGGTCGTATTGCCTTCGGTGATGAAGGTCGCTTCGATGCCGCCGGACTCCTCGCCGGGGAACGTCCAGGCGACGAGCTGGCTGAAGAACCGGTTGAAGCCGTCCCACGCGACCCAGTTGCTTGCCCAGCGCCCCGTGGAGTCCGACGTCCAGGCCACCGACCGGCCGAGACCGTACTGCCACTGGGCGAGGAGTGGATCGTCACGAGCCGTGACGAGGACCGTCTGCGCAGCGGGCTTCGCCGTCGTGCCGTTGTAGCCGCGGAGCTGCGGGAAGCCCTCGTCGAGGCCGCGGATGATCGGCGACGACGAGGTAAGGATCGGGAAGAATGCCTCCTCGACGATCTGCTGTCCCGAGACCTGCTGCGTCTCCTTGAGGAAGATGTCCGGGATGCTGGCCGGGTTCGCGGCGTCGTAATAGCGGCCGCCACCTTCCTCGGCGAGGCCCGCAAGGAACTGGTTCTGCGAGCCGCCGCCCGCACCCACCGTGGAGAGCGTGATCCCGGCCGCCGCCATCCGATCGAGCAGGTCGGCGTACTGCCCGGTGGACGACCAGCCGTCGGTGAGCAGGATGATGTGGCGACGCGTGGCCTGCGCATCCTCGAGCGAGTTCACCGCCTGCTCGAGGCCCGCAAAGATGTTCGTCTGGCCATCGGGCTTGATGCCCGCGATCGAGCCCTGGAGGTCGGCGATGCCACCGAGTGGCTGGGTCTGGACGACCCAGTGTGCCTGCTCGTTGAAGGCCACGACGCCCAGCTCGTCGCGCGCCGTCATCGCCGCGGCGGCGCGCAGGATCGCCTCCTTGCCGATGTCGGTCTTCTTGACCCCCTGGATGCCGGTACCGCCGCCCATCCCGCCGTCGGCGGTGTTGCAGTGGCAGGCGTCCATCGAGCCCGACTTGTCGATGACCACGACGAGCGCGACGTCGGGCTGCTTCTCGCGATCGCGGACGCCCATGTCGACCGGCAGCGTCTCCTCGAGCACGGTGTCCTGGTAGCCACCGGCCCCGTAGCTGCGTGGCCCGCCCACCATCACGAGACCGCGCCCGAGATCGCGGACGTAGGCCTGCAAGGAGCCGAGCTGGCGATCCGTCAGCCGGATCCGTGGCACGTCGACGAGCACGACGCTGTCGTAGTCGAGCAGCTCGTCGAGCTCGGGCAGGGTCTCGGGGACGATGACGTCGACGAGCTGGCGCTGGCTCTCGAGGGCCTCGACGAGCTCCGCGGCCACCACCTGGTCCCCGGCGAGCACCAGGGTTCGTGGCTCGCCCTGGACGATCGTGTTCGAATCGGCCCGATTGTTCTCGCTGAACGTGTCGAGCGCGGCCTCGACGACCACCCGGAACCGGTGGAAGCCGGCGTCGATCGGGGTGTAGCTGAAGCGGACCGTGTTCGCGCCGGCCACGAGCTCGAGCCGCTCGGGCTCCCCGGCCTGGGTTCCATTCACGAAGAGACGGACGGTTGCGGGCTGCTCGACCGACGAGCGGATCTCGGCCACGACCTCGATGTCCTCGCCCATGCGGGTCGTCGAAGGGCTCGTGACGCGTTCGACCAGGACCTCGTCGCTCTCGCCGAGACCGATCATCCGGGTCTCGATCCGCACGCCCCGCGTCGCGGCGAGCGCGGCCTCTGCCTGTCCCGAGCCGGTCGTGTCGTTGCCGTCGGAGAGCAGGACGATCCGCTTCTGCGCGTCGTCCGGGAAGAGTGCCGTTGCGAGGCGGAGCGCACCGCCGACGTCGCTCGCGGAGCGAACCGGCGCCGAGGCGATCCGGTCGATCTCGGCGAGATCGCTCGGCAGCCGCTCGACGAGGGCCTCCTTGCCGAACGCGACGATCCCGGCGACGTCCTCCTCCGGCATCACGGCCAGCGATTCGCGCACGAACGCCAGGGCATCCTCGCGACCGGCCGTCCCGATGGAGTCGGAGAGGTCGACGACGAACACGGTCGCCAGCCGGTTCACGGGGAGCACGATCTGCAGCCCTGCCAGCCCGAGCACGAGCGCGCCGAGGAGGAGCGTCCGGATCCCGAGTGCAACGCGGCGGCGGGTCGCCCCCACGCGCCGGCGCGCCGCCATGTGCAGGACGACCGTGACGACGAAGGCCGGAATGAACAGCAGCAGCGCGAGCGGCGCGTCGAAGGCGATGCCCATCTAGGCGCTCCCGCCCGGCGCGCGTCCCAGCCGGGTCGACAGCCCGCGGCGGATCCGCGCGAGCGCATCGCGGTGGTAGACGGCCCACTCGACGCACAGGCCGATCAGGACGATGAGGATGATCGGGATCCACAGCTCGTCACGCGTGGTGGCCGGTGCGTCGACCACGCCACCGACCGCCGGAGAGGCTCCCGGTCCTGCACCGGGCGCGGAACCGAGCGCTTCGAGCTCCCGCGGGTTTCCGGGCGTGATGGTGGATTCGCGCACGTCGAACAACGCGACGACGAAGCTCGACGGGACGGTCGGGTCCGTGGCAGGCCCTGCGCTCGAGCTCGGGGAGGGTTGCGCCGTGGCGCCCGACGGGGCGGGCGTGGCGGGCCGCAGTACTGGTACGACCGAGTAGACACCGGGAAGGTCCGTGGCGCTGTAGGTCACCGTCGCGCCGTTCTCGCTGCTCGGCACGAGCTCCTGGACCGCGCCATCGGGCCGGGTCACGCGGAGCGCCGCGACACCCGGCCGAAGCGTCAGCTCGACCGGATCGCCGGGCGAGACCGCGTCGACGGGCGTCGTGGATCCGCCCAGGAGCTCACCGGTCAGGTTGGCGAGCAGGATCGGGAAGCCGACCTGGAGCGGCAGGTCCGACTGCCGCGGATCGAACGCGAGCACCCCCGTCCGGATCCCGGCTCGCTCGCCGACGTAGAGCAGCGGCGCGCCGCGCGGTCCGGGGATGACGCTGCGTGCCCAGTCGGGCAGCGTCAGCCGCACCGCCTCGGCGATATGGGTCGTGTTCAGGTCGACGTAGCTCAGGATCGGCTCCTGCGGGTCGATCGCGCCGATGCCCGGGTTCGTGAGCGTGCCGTCCACCTCGCCCAGCGGACTCGAGCGGTTCGGGGCGATCGCGAGGACCGGCACGTCGGGCAGGGTCCGCGGGACCGTTCCCTCGAAGATGATCAGGTCCCACTCGGTGCCGTCGTCACGCTCCGCGTCGCGCGGGTAGCTGGACGGGGGGATGATGAACGCGCCGACGTTGGGCAGTCGGGTCAGTGCGGTCTCGAGGTACGGGTCGCCCTCGCTCACCAGGAGGATGTTCCGGGTTCGCGTCGTCGGCACGACGGCCCAGGCCCGATCGTCGAGCGCGAGCTGGTCGGGCGGCGTTTCAGCCGCGGTCTCGCCCGGCAGCGTCAGCCGGACCTCGAGGACCCCGATCGTCCGGTCACCGCCGTTCGTGATGTCGTCGACGATGATGTCCTGCCGCGCCTGCGCCTCGAGGGGAACGTCGCGCGCCTCGACCAGGATCCCGTCGCCGTAGACCTCGATGCGCCGGATCGTCCGCTCGAGGTCCATGTTCGCGATGCCGATGAACGCGGACTGGGTCAGCGCCGACGGATCGGTCCGGACGGCCAGTGCCACGATCGCCTGGTTCTTGCGGTCGCGCCCCACTGGCAGCACCTTGATCGGTGCATCGATCCTCGCCGTCGGCGGCGTGGCGAGGGCGGCGTCCGTCGCGACGAGGATCTCGGCGTCACCGGACCGACGCGCAAGCTTCGACGCCAGCTCCAGGGCGTCGCCGAGCTCTCCGGTCGTGCTGGTGGGACGAAGCGCCGCGATGGCTTGCCGGACACGTCCGAGGTCGGTCGTCTCGTTGGCGACGATCCGGGCGGTCCGCTCGGCGGCGATGACGCTGACCTTGCCGCCGGTCGGGAGCTCGCGCAGGGCCTCGATCGCGGCCGACTTGGCGGCCTCGAGCCGGTTGGGGAGCACGTCCGTGGCACCCATGCTGGCCGACGTGTCGATGACGAGGACGATGTCGCCGGCGAGGCCGGCCGGGCGCTCGAGGAAGGGTCGTGCGGCGAGCAGCACGAGGATCACGACCAGCAGCAGCTGGAGCAGGAGCAACAGGCTCCGGCGCAGCTTCTGCCAGGGGGCGTTCGCTTCGACGTCGGTCAGGAGCTTCGTCCAGAGCAGCGTCGAGGGCACGACCGCCTCATCCCGGCGCAGCTTGAGCATGTACATCGCCACGACGAGCGGGATGAACAGCAGGCCGAGCAGGGCGAGCGGTGAGGTCAGCATCGGTCAGCCCAGCACGCGCCGGCGTCGCAGCTCGGCGAACATCAGGTCGGCGAGGTTCATGTCCGACGACAGGTCGACATAGCTGGCCCGGCGACGCGCAGCAAGGTCGGCGAACCCGGCCTTCCATGCGGCGAGACGGGTCTTGTAGGCATCGAGCGTGCCGAGGTCGGCGGTGACATCGAGGGTCTCGCCCGTCTCCTTGTCGACGAGGCGCAGGTCGCCCTCGAGCGCGGGATCGAGCTCGTCCGGCGACAGCACGTGCAGGATCACCAGCTCGGATCCGGTGGCAGCGAGCTCGCGGATGACGCGATCCGCCGCCGGGTCGAGCAGGTCGGACAGGAGCACGACGACGCCGCGGCCCGAGAGTTGCGCGGCGGCATGACGGGCGGACGCGACGAGGTCGGTGGGGCCTGTAGCGGGTTCGATGGACGAGAGGTCGCTGAGCAGCCGGAAGACGCGACCCGAGCCCCGCAGCCCGGTGCGCCGCCGGGCGGCCCGCCCTGCCAGCACGCTCAGCGAGACCCGGTCTTCGCTCGCGAGGGCGATGTAGCCCAGCGCGGCCGCCGCCCGCTTGGCGAACAGGAGCTTCTCCGGCCGGCCCGTGGCCATGGATGCCGAAGCGTCGAGGAGGATCGTGACCGTGACGTCCTCCTCTTCGATGAAGAGCTTGACGAACAGCTTCTCGAGCCGGGCGTAGACGTTCCAGTCGAGCTGGCGCAGGTCGTCCCCGAGCGAGTAGTCCCGGTAGTCGGCGAACTCGACCGATTGGCCGCGCTTGACGCTCCGCCGTCCACCCTTGAGACCGCCGCGGACCGGGGACCGCATCAGCAGGAGCAGGCGCTCGAGCTGGCGCAGGAAGCCTTCGTCGAACACGGTCGTGTCCAGCTCGTTGGGCAGGAACGCGACACGCGTCCCCGTGCCCGGCGAGGCCGGCGCGGTGGTGGATGCCTGGTCGGTCATGGTGACGCGGGCGGCAGGGGCAGCCGCGCTCCTATTCGACCGCCGGAGCGGCGACGCTGTCGAGGATCGAGCGGACGACCGCCTCGGTGGTGATGCCCTCGGCCTCGCCCTCGAAGTTGAGGATGATCCGGTGGCGGAGGGCGGGGAGCGCCACAGCCCGGACGTCGTCGATCGAGACGTTGAACCGCCCGTCGAGGAGCGCGTAGATCTTGCCGGCCGTCACGAGCGCCTGCGCGCCTCGCGGGGAGCCGCCATAGCGAACGTACTCGCGGACGAGGCCGGGCGCTCGCGGCTGGTCGGGATGGGTCGCCGCCAGGACGCTGACTGCGTACGCGGTGACGTGCGGCGCGATCGGGACGGCGCGGGCGAGCCGCTGCATCTCGACGATCTCGGCGGCCGAGGCAACCTTCGAGGCCGTGACCGACTCCGAGCCCGTCGTCCGGTCCATGATCGTGACGAGGTCTTCCTCTGACGGGAACGGCACCATCACCTTGAAGATGAACCGGTCCAGCTGCGCCTCGGGGAGGGGATAGGTGCCTTCCATCTCGAGCGGGTTCTGGGTCGCGAGGACGAAGAACGGCGGGTCGAGCGGATAGCGCTGCCGCGCGACGGTCACCTGGTGCTCCTGCATCGCCTCGAGCAGGCTCGACTGGGTCTTCGGTGTCGCCCGGTTGATCTCGTCGGCGAGGACCAGGTTCGCGAAGATCGGGCCCGGCTGGAACCGGAAGATCCGGCGACCCTCCTCCTCGATGAGGATGTTCGTGCCGGTGATGTCGGCCGGCATCAGGTCCGGCGTGAACTGGATCCGGTTGAACGAGCAGTCGATGACGTCCGCGATCGTGCGCACCAGCATCGTCTTACCGAGACCCGGCACGCCCTCGAGGAGGACGTGGCTGTTGGCGAGCAGGCCGGTCACCGTCTGACGAACAAGCTCGCGCTGGCCGACGATGACGCGTCCGACCTCACGCTCGATGGCCTGAGCGCGTTCGGCGAAGGCCTCCGGTGCGAGGCGCGCGGTCTCAGGGGCGGTCGCGGTGTCCATGGAAGCCTCCGGGATGCTGCGAGGGTCGGCGCTCGGAGACGTCACTCGGACGGGTCGAGCGAGCTGAAGTAGTCGCGAACGTAGTCCTTCACCGACAGCGGGATGTAGTCGCGGTCGAGCGACGTCTGGGCGTACGACTCGAAGTCGGAGAAGACGTCCTGGTAGGGGACGATGGAGCCGTTGTTCTGGCCCTGGCCCTGCTGGTTGCCCTGCTGCGTCTGGCCGTCGCCACCGGTTCCGGCGACATACGACGGATCGCCGGGGCGGCCGAGCCGGTCGAAGGGAGCGAACACCGAGGAGAGGTCCTCACCGAGCTCCTCGGCCCGGCTGGCGCCCTGCGGGAGACCTGCCTGGCCGCTGCCACCCTGGCCCTGGCCGAGGGATCGCGCGCCGGAGCCGCCGCCGTTGCCGGCGCCCTGACCCTGCCCCTGACCCTGCCCCTGGCCCTGGCCCTGACCCTGACCCTGGCCCTGGCCTTGACCCTGCCCCTGGCCCTGACCCTGACCCTGGCCCTGGCCTTGGCCCTGGCCCTGGCCCTGCCCCTGGCCCTGGCCTTGACCCTGGCCCTGACCCTGGCCCTGACCCTGGCCCTGGCCCTGGCCCTGGCCCTGACCCTGGCCCTGGCCCTGGCCCTGCTGACCCTGGCCCTGCTGACCCTGGCCCTGGCCCTGCTGGCCTTGACCCTGGCCGGCATTGGCGAGCTCACGTTTGATGTCCTGCAGGTCCGAGGCTGCCTCCGCGAGGTCGCGATTGGTCGTCACCTGCTGCCCGGCTCCTCCGAGCGCCTCCCCGAGCCGGCCGAGCGCCTCGCGGGCGCCTTCCGTGTCGCCCTGGGCGAGGCTCTGCGCGGCGTTGCCGAGGGCGGTTGCGGCGCCACCATTGGCCTGGGACGCCGTTCCACCAAGCTCGGCGAGCTCGCGGGCGAGGTCACGCAGCTCCTCCTCGGTCATCTCGTCGAGCTTGTCGCCAAGCTCCTCGAGGTCCTCGCGGGCCTTCTCCGGCTCGCCATCGGGGTTCGCCTGGGGATTGCCGGACGCCGCGCGCGACAGCGAGCGGCTGAGTGATGTCAGGGCCGCGCCCCGCTGCTCGTTCGCAGGATCCAGCTGGGCCCGCACGTTCGCCTCTGTGGCAGCCACGCGGGCCAGGTTGTCGTCGAGCTTGCCGGGCTGCTCGCGCAGCTGTCGGGCGAGCTCGCGGAGCTCCTCGGCCAGCTCGCTCCGCGGGTCATCGGTCGTCTCGCCCTTTGTCTCGAGCTCGCGTGCGGTCTCCTCGAGGCGCTCCGCCTGGCGGTTCGCCTCCTCACGGATCTGCTGGTTCGTGGCGATGACGGCGTCCTGCGGGTTCGGCAGGAGCAGCACGGGGACGAGGAGAAGCGTGGCGACCAGCATGGCCGCGGCCGGCGAGCGCGAGAGGCGCGGCTGGAACAGGTTCGGTCGAACGACCCGAAGCGCCCCGAGCGCGTCGCGGCGCTGTCGTCGGACGAACCGCTCGGCCTCGGCGCCTTCGTCGACGCTCGCAGGGTCGTCAATATCGCCCAATGCAGGGCCGGCAGCCGCGGGATACGCGACGGCGAGCTCGAGGGCGCTGGACACCCGGTCGCCCAGGCGTCCTTCCGCATCGACCGCAAGCGATGTCTCGCCGACGCTCGGACGTGCCTGGATCACCGCAACGAGCAGCACGAGGAGCCCGATGACCGGGATCGTGATGCCGAGGATCGGTGCGATCTCGATCGGCAGGATGCGCGCGATCGTCCACAGGACGAGCTCAGCCGCGATCACGGCCGCCACGGCGATCCACGTCCGCCGCACCATCCGTCGGAGCCACAGGCGGCGGCGATGCGGCGCGAGGGTGGCCCGGATCTGCTGGAGCGTCGGGTCGAGCGGCCCGCTCAGGACCGATGCGGGATCGGCCGGGACGACGGCAGCTGCCTCCGCGGAGCGGCGCGCGGGCCGCGCGAGGCGCGAACGGACGGACATCAGGTGTTTCTCCTCGAACCGCGGCGGAGACCGAGACGCCATCGGCGGGTCGGCGAGACGAGCTGGACTGAGAGGGCGATCATCACGACGGACAGGACGAGCCAGGAGACGACGCTCCGTGGCCAGAAGGCGTCACGTGTCACGCCAAAGGGCTGGGCCGCGGCCGCGATCGGTGCGGGAGCAAAGCCGGGCTCTGCCACGACGAGCGGAGCTCGCTTGTCGAGCAATTCCACCGCCTCGGCGGGCACAGCGATCGCGGGCTCAGGTACGCCCTGCGGTACGGGCGGCACGTCCGAGAACACGACCACGCCCGAGCTGCCATTGAGCAGCGTCGACATGTAGGTGCACCACGTTCCGTAGGTCGTCTGCGTTCCGCATACGACATCGGCCTGTGCCACGAACGGGTTGAGGTATGCGATGACCTGCGGCGGTCGGCCCTTGATGGGTCCGATGCCTGCCTGCGTCTGGCCGAACCGGGGCGATGTCATGGCGCCCCAGAACAGCAGGATGAAGATCGAGCCGAGCGTCATGGCCATGACCCCGAACGTCGTGATGACGGTCGCCGCCTGGGTGCGCTTCACGAGGCTCGAGCAGAACAGCCCGAAGGCGCCAAGCCCGAACGCCGTGGCGAGCAGGACGATGTAGCCACGGATCACGTCGTCCGGGGCGACGCCACCGAACACGAACACGACGGCGGTCAGCGGCACCGACGCGCCGATCAGGATGAAGACGTAGGTCAGCGCGCTGAGCAGCTTGCCGACGACGATCGAGAGCGACGAGATCGGCGTCGTGACGAGCAGGTCGAGCGTCTGCTTCTCGCGCTCGAGGCTGATGGCCCCAGCCGTGAAGGCCGGAGCGAGCAGGACCACGAGCAGGGTCACGACCATCATCAGGCCGGCGAAGAGCTCCTGGCCGATCGCGGCTGACGCGTAGGCAGCCGTGCCGCTGAGCCCGGTGTTGTAGCGCTGCTCGAGGATCAGCTCGTACATCCAGGCGAAGCCCGCGAGGAGCAGGAGATAGAGCGTCAGGACGACGAAGGCGCGTCGCCCGCGCATCCTGCCGCGCAGCTCCTTCACGCCGACCGCGGACAGCCCGCTGACGAGACCTCGAAGGGACCGGCGGAGACTGGGGCGGGGCCGGCGCTGGCGCGGGGCAGCCGGCGGCGATACCTCGGTCGTGGGGACGGAGCTGGACGTGTTCTCGATCTCGAGCGGGTCCGGCGCCTCGGGGGCCATGCCGTCCGGGAGGGTGCGTTCGTCGTTCATGCCGCGACCACCGGCTCACGATCGGCCGAGGTCACCTGGAGGAAGAGCTCCTCGAGGTCGCTCGCCGCACGGGAGAAGGTCACGACGCGAAGCCCGGCTCGGACGGCACCGCTCAGGAGCCGGGCCGACGCCGCGTCATCGCCGCGGAACCCCAGCTCGATCGTTCGGTCCTCGAGGATCGCCGCGCTCGCAACCTCCGGGTCGCTGGCGAACCAGTCTCGGGCCGCCTCGAGCTCCTCGCCCTCGGCGAGGACGTGCACGCGGAGCACGGCCCCGAAGCGAAGGCGTTGCTCGATGTCGGACACGCGGCCCTGAGCGAGGACCTGGCCCTTGTCGACGATCGCGACGCTCGTGCACAGCTCCTCGAGCTCGGGGAGGATGTGGCTGCTGATGATGATCGTCTTGCCGAGCAGCCGAAGCTCCCGGAGGAGCTCACGCAGCTCGACGCGGGCGCGCGGATCGAGGCCGGAGGCCGGCTCGTCGAGGAGCAGGACCTGCGGGTCGTGGACGAGCGCATGGGCGAGGCAGAGGCGCTGCTGCATGCCGCGGGACAGGCCTGGACGTACGTGTCGCGCTTCGACGGCGAGGTCCACGAGCTCGAGCAGGTCGCCGATCATCCGGCGCCGGTTCGCTGCCGGAATGCCATAGCAGCGACCGAAGAAGTCCAGGTACTCCCAGACCTTCATGTCGTCGTAGACACCGAACGAGTCAGGCATGAAGCCGAGGACGCGACGGACATCGTCCGGGTTCCGGATCACCGAGTAGCCGGCGATCTCGGCCTCGCCGGCGCTCGGCTGGAGCAGCGTCGCGAGGATCCGGAGCGTCGTCGTCTTGCCGGCGCCATTTGGTCCGACGAGACCGAAGATCTCGCCCGGCTCCACGGCCAGGTCGACGCCCGCGACGGCCAGTGTGCGGTCGTAGCGCTTGACGAGGCCTTCGGCGCGGACGATCGCGGTCACTGGACGTCTCCGCTGAGCTCGACGCCGAAGCTGAACCCGACGCCGTCCTGGTTGTCGTTCACGAAGCGCAGCAGGATCGTGCCCGTCGCCGGGCTCGACGTAGCGATCGGGCTCGGCGAGGTCGTAGCGCTGGCCGGCGTCGAGGTGGGGGAGCCGCTTCCACTCGCCGTCGCCGGTCAGGTCGAACACCTCGACCTCGGGCATGCCGTCGAACTTGTTCGGGTCCGGCTCCGGACAATCGTTCTCGAGCGCGGGATCGCACGGCGGGCGGGATCTTCGTCGAGCGGCTCGACCGGCTTGGGTGCGGGTCCGCCGATCCCGCCGACATCGCCGCCGAAGCCGAGGTTGAGGATCGACCTTGGTCGGATCGAACGTGCCCTCGAACGGGATCGGCCGGTAGGCCAGCGTTGCGCTGCCGCGCCCGAAGTTGATCGACCACGGGTCCTTGTTGAAGAAGGCCGCGTCCGTCTCGACGACGCTCGACCGGAGCAGGTCCTGCGTGAACGCGACCTCGCCACGGATGGTGAGCGCGGACGGCAGGTAGTACAGGACGTTGCCCGTGCGACGTGGCACCTGGCCTGCGATCTCGACATCGAGGACGTCGCGCGTCCCCCATGCCAGGATCACCGGCCCGTCGACTGGGCAGGTTGTTCGAGGTGCCGAACATCGGGTCGTAGGTCAGCTGGTCGATGATCGTGTGGCGGACGTACTGCTGGATCACCTGCTCGCTCTGCCGTCCCTGGTCGGGAAAGAAGACGGAGCCGACGATCTTGTCGGAGATGCCCTGGCCGAAGAACGACTGCTCGAGGGCCACGTCCACGTTTGCGGTCTGGCCTGGTTCGAGGTCCTTCAGGACGGCGACCGTCGATCCGAGGACAACCGCCGGCTTTTCGAGCCGCTGGTCGGATGCGTTCGTGATCGTGCCCTTGATCCGGCCGTCGACGAGCGCGAGGTCGGCCTGGACGAGCGGGACCGTCGTGGCGGTCTCGGCCCGGATCGCCCGCAGGGAGCCGAAGCCGACCGAGAGGTTGCGGACCTTGGCCGGCTCGCCCTGGAGGATGTCGAGGGCGGTGCCGTCCAGCCTCCCCACCGAAGACGTCACCGCTGAGTGGGGCCGAGAGGAGCGCGCCGCCGGGCACGCTGACCTGGTACGTCTCGCGGGCCGGCGAGAAGACCCCGAGGTAGACCTGTGCCGTGCCATCGGTCGCCCCCGGTGCCCCGCGCACGATGGCCACCTCGTTGACGATGACGTCGCTGCCCCGGAGCGCAGCGCCGAACCCGTATGCCCCGACGGCGAAGATCGACGATCAGCAGCGGCATGGTGACCCACGCCCGTTCGCGCCGGTCCAGGCGCCGGAGGACCAGGTAGTTGACCGGCCCGATCAGGAGGATGTACGCGCCGAGCAGCGCCAGCAGGCCGCCGATCGGGGGGAGCGCGAGGGCGGGTAGCTGCGACACCGCGCTGATCAGCTGGCTGTCGTCGGTGATGACCATGCCCGTCGTCCCGCGTGGCGGCAGGAGCCGACGCCAGAGACCCTCGGCTGCCTCCGTGTCGCTGATCCACGGCGTGGCCGGATCGAAGCCGATGATCGTGACGAGGCCCGCCGCCATAGGCGCGCTCGGCGGCGACGACCTGGTCGCCGACCGAGGCGAGAGCGCGGCCGGCGATGAGCTCACCGGACAGGGCGCCGATGTCTGTCGCGGCCGTCGGGGATGGTTCCGAGGACTCCCGCGAGCGATTCCGGCGCGGCCTCGGTCGTCGCGACGGGCCGGTAGGGGAGGAGGGCGTCGGGGAAGGCCGAGAGCGTCGCCGCCCCGGCCGTCCCGCCGGCGATGACGAGTCGCCCACCGCCCGCGAGCCAGCCGCGCATCGCGTCGAGCTGAGCCGGCTCCAGGCGGTTCGAGTCCACGTCCTGCCAGATCAGGCGATCGAACGCGCCCCACGCCTCGACGCGAGACGGGAGCTCGCTCGGCGTGAGCGCAAGGGTCACGGGCGCCTGTTGCTGCTGGTTGGGGAGGAGGTTGAGGCCGGCGATGATGCCCTGCGGCCGCTCGGCCACGATCGCGACCACGAGCTGGGCGGCGTCACGGATCGCGTACGGTGCCTTGACCGAGGCGATCTCCTCGTTGCCCTCGACCAGCTGCACCGTGACATCGCGACCGAAGCCCGGTGGCTGCGCGTAGAGGAGGTAGATCTTGTCGGATCCCGTCGGCAGATCGACCGGCGTGCCATAGCGGGTCTGGCTCTGCGTGCCACCTGCGAGACGGAGCTCGCCGACGACGGACGGCCCGTCGTTGGTGAGGCGCACCTCGATCGCCATCCAGGAGCCCGTCCGGGCGTGCCCGCCGAGCAGGACGCGCGCTTCCATCGTCGGACCATCGGTGTCGGCGGCGGCAACCGGGGCCACGCCAGCGGCCAGGGCACCAATCAGGATGCCCAGCCCCAGGAGCGAGCGAAACAGGACGTTCGTGACGGGGTGGCGACGGCGCACGCGGACTCCGCTGACGGTTGTCGGACGGTGTGGTCGGAGCATGGACGTCTCGTGCCCCCCGAAAGTTGCGCGCAGCCCTCTGGCGCGGGTCGCGACGATGCCCCAACTGCGGCGTCGTGACCGCGGCTATCGTACGATGCGGGCGTTTCCATCAGCTCCGCCGACGCGGTGTCGACGCCGAGGATCTCCGTGCCCCTGATCCGTCCCTTCCGCGCGCTCCGGTTCGTCCCGTCCGTCGTCGGCGATCTCGAGCAGGTGATTGCGCCGCCCTATGACGTCATCGGGGCCGAGCAGCACGAGGCGCTCCTCGCGCGCCACCCCGTGAACGTCGTGCGGCTGGACCTGCCCAGGGCCGAGCCCGGTGATGCCGACGACGAGCGCTACCGGCGTGCCGCGAGGAGCCTCGCGGCGTGGCGGTCGGACGGGTCGCTGCACAAGGATCCGCATCCCTCGATCTACGTGTACGAGCAGACGTACTGCGTCCCGGGGACCACCACCGAGCGGACGCAGCGCGGGTTCTTCGGCCGGCTGCGGCTCGAGGACTTCGGACCCGGTTCGGGAGTGCTCCCGCATGAGCGGACGATGGCGGCTCCGAAAGAGGACCGCTACAAGCTCCTGCGCGCCACGGGCGTGAACACGAGCCCGGTCATCGGCCTGTATCAGGCCCCCGAGGCCGGGGCTGCCCAGCTGCTCGATCGACTCACCGAGGCGGCGCCGGAAGTCGAGGTGGCTGACGACGACGGCACGCGACACCGCCTGTGGCCCGTGCCAGCCGGCGGCCCGGAGCCGGATCCCGCCGTCGCGGCCCTGCTGGCGGCCGCGGGCAGCGGGCCGATCACGATCGCCGACGGGCATCACCGCTACGAGACCGCGATCCGGTATCGCGACGAGCGACGGATGACGCGCTCCTGCGAGGAGGATCCGGCGTTCGACTACCTGCTCGCGCTCCTCGTCGAGGCGGACGAGCCGCTGACCGTCCTCCCGACCCACCGTGTCGTGGGAGACCTCGCGGACGAAGGGGCAGGGCTGCTCGAGTCGGCAATGAGCCTGTTCGATGTCCGCGCGGGCGTCCCGGCGTCCGAGCTGGTCGAGGCCGGCTCACGGCAGGGCTCGCGGCCGGCGGCGCCGGTCGATTCGGGCTCTGGACGCGCCACGGCGGCGCATGGCTGGAGGCGCGCCGCGAGGCCTTCGAGCCCCTGCTGTCCGATGGTGGCGACGCGGTCCGCGGGCTGGACGTCACGCTTCTCGGGGCAGCCCTGGAGTCCCTCGCCGGGATTGATGCCGCGGCAGCCGTCGCCGGCCGGATCGCCTACACCAAGTCGGCCGCCGGAGGCCATCGCCTGGGTCGACGAGCCGTCGCAACGGCGCGGATGCCGCGTTCCTGCTGGATCCGACGCCTGTGAAGGACATCATCGCGGTCGCGCGCGATGGCGACGTGATGCCCCAGAAGTCGACCTACTTCTTCCCCAAGGCCCTGACCGGGCTGGTCATCAACCCCCACGAATGGTGAGCCGCATGCCTGATACCCCGGAGCAGATCCTCGGCCGCGCCACGCTTCCGCCACCCGCCGGGCGACCCGTGCGCAAGGACGAGATCGAGCTCCACGAGCGGGGGCTGTACATCGAATCGTGGCTGCCCGAGCGGCGCTCGCGCCGCAAGCCGCTGCTGCTCGTGCACGGCGAGCTCGGTGGCTCGTGGGTCTGGGAGCGCTACCTCGGCTACTTCGCGGGGCGTGGCTGGGAAGGCCACGCCCTCAACCTGCGCAACCATCACTGGTCGCAGACGGCCGATCCGGCCGAGCTCTCGTTCGAGTCGTACACGCAGGACGTGGCGGCGGCCATGGAGCGGCTTGGGCCGAACACCGTGGCGGTTGGCCATGGGATGGGCGGGCTGCTCGTCATGAAGGCCGCCGAGCGCATGCCGATCTCGGGGCTGATCCTCATCAGCCCGGAGTTGCCGCGGGAGCTTCGGTCACCGGCTCGGCAGCATGAGCTCCGGGACATCCCGGAGCTGTACGGCCGCTCCATGGTTGGCTGGGAGACCTTGCCCGAGCGACTCCAGCGCGATGACCGCGATCTCACGATCGCGGACGTGCTGCGCGTCCAGCACCTGATGGGCCAGAAGCCACACGAGTCGGGCGCGGCCCGGAGGGCGATGCTCGCCGGCGTCTCGATCGACCGGCGGCCGTTCGACGAGATCCCCCGGCTCGTGATCGGTGGGGGGCTGGACCGGACGGTCGGGCTCGACGATGCGGAGCGGGTGGCGACGTGGCTCGGTGGCGAGTTCGAGCCATTCGGCGCGCATTCGCACTACGGGCTCGTCCTGGGGGAGCAGAGCTACCAGCAGGTGGCCGAGTCGATCCGGAGCTTCCTGGAGACACACCGCCTGTAGCGACCGGCCTCGGTTGAAGCCTTTCCCGGCCCGCTGGTATCATCCCCACCGGCCCGGCTGGTCCATCGACCGCCGCAGGCACCCGTGCCGCATTCGTCTAGAGGCCTAGGACACCGCCCTCTCAAGGCGGAGATCACCGGTTCGAATCCGGTATGCGGTACCAATTTCGCCGTCGAGCCCCGATCCTGAGCGTGAATCGGGGCTGTTTCGTGGCCGCTTGCGGCGCTGTACCCCTGTTGCCGGTCAGCAACAGGCCGAAGCCGCGGCCGGCCAGGGGATTGCCAACGCCTCGTCAGCGGCGTTAGGCCGCCGAATGCAGACCGATGCGGTTTCCCTCGGTGTCCTCAAAGTAGGCAAGAATCCGCGGTCGCCGGGGATCGGAGTCTTCGGCAGGAGAATCTTGCCTCCTGCGTGCTCGACTCGCTCGAGCATGTGATTGAGATCGGGGCCTGGGTTCAGATAAACCACGGAGCCTTGGTGGCTCGGAGTGAATCCGTCCCCCAGGAGTAGCGTTCCGGTCACTCCCTCGGCTGGAAAGAGCGCACCCGCAATGCCCTCGGTTTCATACCGCTGCAGGGGCAGCCCCACGACTTCTCCGTAGAAGCGCATCGCGCGATCGAGGTCGGTCACGGGAATGTCGAACCAGTTGACGACGTTCCCGGTATGGTCAGTCACGCATCACCTCCAGGTTGGGGACGATTGGGCAGGCTGTCTGGCGATCCTTTGCCACGCTGGCCACGAAGGGAATGCCCGGGATGCACGGCTCATGCCGAGGTCAGTCGGCCGTACCGGTTGTGATACGACTTCCCCTTCTTCGGGTGGGTGAGCTTGATCGCCGACCATGTGTCATCTACTGCAAGCGTCTTGCTCTCCACCAAGCCATGCTCATAGCTGATGCCGATGACGCGTTGCAGCGTGAGATCGGTGTCCAGCTTGCCCGCCTTCGGCCATGAGACCCACAGCATGCCCGTCGACGCGAGATGGCGGCGGAGCTTCGGAAGCTCGGCGACGACCTCGGCTTCAGCCAACGCAAACAGGTGGATGTAGTCGAAGCCCCCGACGAGTCGCGATCCGCGTTGAAGGGACGGGAGGTCCAGGGCCCGCAAAGCGACATCGGGCGCCCGGATGATGAAGGCGCGACTGCCCGCCTTGATCCCCATCTTCTCGGCGACGCTCTTTGACATCGCGCCTTTCCCTTTTCAGCGTCGGCAACCGACACGTCCATCCTCTCACCATGCGTGTCGATCGTGGGCCGTCTCCATCGGAAGAGAGCAGGCTGTGGCCGCGCAACGATGAGCGGCAAGCCCGTAGCGTTGAGGGTCAGGTGCTCGTAGGCCCGCGTTCTCTGTACCCCATCTGTACCCTCAAGCAGCCGGAACCCACCGGACCTGGCCGGGCGACGTCATGATCCTTCCTCGCTGGCGCGCAGCGCGGTGAGCAGCTCGTCCAGCTGATCGAGGGTTTCGGCCATGCCGTCCATCGCGCCGGACGCGAGGGCAGCCTCCTTCGAGGGATAGAGCTCTCGAACGACCAGCAGCGTCTGGTCGCCCTGCTCCTGGAACGTCACCGTGGTGACTGAACCCGCTTCATCGCTTTCGTCGCTGGTCCAGACGAGGCGCGAGTGCGGCTCGACTTCGGTGTATCGACCGAAGAACGCCATCTCGTCCGAGGGCCCCGCGGCGAACACGAGGCGGTACGTGCCGCCAACGCGAACATCCATGTCGCAGGAGATCAGGGTGATGGGGGCCGACTTCGGTACCCACCACTGCTTGAACAGCTCGGGCCTGGTCCACGCCTCGAACACCAGGCGCGCCGGACCATTGATCATGCGCCTGACGACCAGCTCGCGCTCCGACGTCGGTTCCACGGTGGTGGGGTTCTTCACGAGGGCTCCTTCGCGGTCACTTCCTGCGGCCATTGGTGATCTCCTTCCGTTTCAGCTCTTCGACGACGTCATCCAATGCGTCAAAGCGTGAGGCCCAGAGCTGGCGGTACCGCTCGATCCAAGCCGTCTCTTCGTCCAGCCGGCGCGGTCCGAGCCTGCAGGTCCGCACGCGGCCGACCTTTTCCGTGGTGACGAGCCCCGCCTGCTCCAGGACGCCGACGTGCTTCTTCATCCCGGTGAGGGTCATCCGAAACTTCACGGCGAGGTCAGTGATCGAGGCGTCGGAGCGTCCGAGCTGCTCCAGCACGCCGCGTCGCGTCGCGTCCGACAGCGCGGAGAAGGAGTCATCCAGTCCGAGGCGCGTATGCTGAACCATACGGTTCAGTATTGCACTGTCGTCTGCCGGTTTGCAAGCCCTGTTTCGGGACGCCCCGGTGCTCGTCTTCAAGTAGGGTTCGAGCACGACAGGAACGACGCCCTGGCGGCCCGCGCCTGCACACAAGGCGGACGAGGAGAACGACATGAAGGCGCTCGTCTTCGAGGCCCCCGGGCGGATGCCCCTGCGCGACCGGCCCGAGCCGGCTGCCGGACCGGGCCAGGTCGTGGTCGAAGTTCACGCCGCGGGGATCTGCGGATCGGACGTGCACGGGTTCACCGGCCACACCGGCCGGCGGACGCCTGGCGTGGTGATGGGTCACGAGGCGGCGGGCGTGGTCGTCCGCGTCGGCTCCAACGTGGACTCCGTGCGCGTCGGCGAGCGGGTCGCGCTTCGTTCGATCCTTGCCTGCGGCCGCTGCGACCAGTGCTCGCTCGGCCGAGCCAACACCTGCCGGAACCGCCGTGGGCTCGGCATGGCGGTGGACGGAGCGTATGCGGAGCTCGTTGTCGTCCCGGCAGTCCTCGCCGTTCCGATCCCGGAATCCGTGTCGTTCACCGCCGCAGCCCTGGTCGAGCCATTGGCTGTGGCCCTGCACGCCGCCGCGGCGGTGCGCGCCGCCTCTGCGGACAGGGTGCTCATCGCAGGCGCCGGGACGATCGGCCAGCTGGTCCTTCGTGCCCTTCGCGCCCACGGCGCCAATCACGTCGTGGTGACGGATCGGAGTTCGCACCGCCTCGCCGCCGCCACTCGCGCCGGGGCTGACGCAACAGTTCTCGTCGGACGCGAGGATGCACTCCCGGCCATCCTCGAGGCGACCGGCGGAGGGGCAGACGTGGCCGTCGACGCCGTGGGCATCTCCTCCGCGACACGGCAGGCGCTTGCTGCCGTTCGACCGGGCGGCCGGGTCATCTGCGTCGGCAACTCGGATCCGGCGATCGAGCTGCCGCTCCAGGACCTGGTGTCGCGCGAGGTCACGATCGAGGGGTCGTATGGCTTCACGACCGAGTTCGAGCAGGCGATCGAGCTCATCGCCGCGGGACGGCTCGATCCGACGCCACTTGTCGAACACGTGGCGCCCCTGGCCGAGGGTGAGCGGCTGTTCGGGGAGCTGGCAGACGGCCGGCTGGAGGCGTTGAAGGTGGTGCTCGAGCCGGCCCGTGGTTGAGGTCGTCCGCTTCGGCATCCTCGGTCCGGGCAAGGTTGCAGCGGTTCACGCCGCAGCACTGGGACGCATCCCCGGGGCTCGCCTCGTCGCGGTGGCGGGACGAGATCGTGAACGAACCGCGATGTTCGCTGAACGCTTCGGCGCTCGTGCTGTGGTCGGCCTCCCGGCACTGCTGGAGGCAGCCGACGTCGATGCCGTCATCGTGTGCACGCCGCACCCATTGCACCGGCAACAGGCCATAGCCGTCGCGCGGGCAGGCCGCCACGTCATCGTGGAAAAGCCGATGGCGCTGACACCGGGCGACGCCGACGACATGATCGCGGCTGCCGACGAGGCGGGCGTGGTGCTGTCGATCATCAGTCAGCGACGGTGGTACGACGCGGCCCGACGGGTGCGGGATGCGATCGACGGCGGGCGGATCGGAACGCCGGCCCTCGCGACGGTCGAGGTGCTCGGCTGGCGCGGGCCTGAGTACTACGCCCTGGACGCCTGGCGGGGGACGAGGGAGGGCGAAGGCGGTGGCGTCCTCGTCAACCAGGCCGTGCACCAGCTCGACCTCCTGACCTGGTACCTGGGGCCGCACCGTGATGTCGTGGGGTTCGTCGCCAACGTGAACCATCCCGAGATCGACGTCGAGGACACCGCGGTTGCGGTTGTCAGGTTTGGATCGGGCGCACTCGCGACGATCGTCGCGTCGAACTCCGTCCGGCCGGGACTGCATGCGACGGTCCACGTGCACGGAACGAGCGGAGCCTCGATCGGCGTCGAGACCGACCGGGGCTCGTCGTTCGTTGCGGGACTGTCCGTGCCGACCGTCGCCCGGAACGATGTGTGGACCATCCCCGGCGAGGAAGAACTGCCGGCGCGCTGGCTGGCCGAGGACGCCGCGCAGCTCCATGCGGTGGACCTGGGCTCCCATTTCCACGAGCTCCAGCTCCGCGACATCGTCGGGGCGATCCGTGAGGGGCGCCCGCCCGCCGTCACGGGTCTCGATGGGCGCGCCACCGTGGCGCTGATGGCGGCGATCGGCGGGTTCGCCGAACCCTCGGCTCGCGCTGGCTGACCCGTGCGCCGATACCCCGTTCCCCGGCGACCCGCGTGGAGCCGCCGAGGACGAGGTCTCAGGTGCTACTCGAAGGTTGCCGACTCGGCGATCGTCCGCATCTCCTCGACGAGCTCGTCGGACGTGTCGGGGCGATACATGGCATCGATGATGACGATGGCGCCGTCCATGTCGAGGATCCAGAGCTCGTCGACCTGGCCCGGCCCCTGGTGGGTGCGGGAGAGGCCATCGACGCCATCAGGAGCGTCCGCCGTCCCGTAGGACGCAAACTCCATCCCGTCACAATCCTTGAATGCCTCCGCTCGGGTCGGAGCGTCATCCGGCACGTGCAGCGTGAGGTGCTTTCCTTCGTATCCGCCAACAGTCACCTCAACCGGATCCGACGCGTCGCGCGACGTCTGGGCGGCCAGGGCGGCAGCGATCTCGTCGACGGTGGTGTACGGCGTCTCGGGCCTGGTCGACTCCCAGTTGCACGGGTCGCCGAACACGTCGAAGCCGGTACCGGCCGGCCACGACCAGAACAGGATCGCCGACTGCGGCGGGTCGCCGTCTTCGCCCTTGATCAAGCCTCCGAAGTCAGGCAGGGCAGTCCAGCCGGGTGAGGGAATGGTCACCGTGATCTCGGTCGCCCCCGTCGGCGCCCCGGTATCGAGGACGACGTGTCGACCTGTGGCGATGCCCGCGACGGACGAGGCAGTCGGCGTGGCGGAAGGCGGGGCCTCAGATGGCTGGGCAGTTGGAGCGCGCGACGGCTCCGGTGACAGCGCCGGCTGACCGCCCGGGCCGGTGCCGTTCGAGGGCAGCAGATTCGGACCGACGAGGAGCACCGCAATCACGGCAGCCGCGCCGATCCCGATGGCGAGGAGCTTGTTCATCTCGGGGAACCTCCACGGGCCGAGAACGACCCGCTGTCGTGTCTGTTCGGTGCGATCGCGGACCGCATCGAACGACGCGTCAGGCAAGCGTGTCGGGCCGTCCACAAGGAAGGCGTCGAGCTGCCGATCGAGGTCGTGCTGTGTGGTCATGCGGTTCGCTCCGTGGATGTCGTGGCTCCCCGACCTTCTGCCTCGAGGCTGGCCCGGAGCGCCTGTTTCGCGTGGTGCATGCGGGACTTGACGGTCCCGAGGGGAATGCCGAGGCGGGCCGCTACCTCAGGCAACGAGAGCCCGAGGTAGTGGTGGAAGACCAGGACCGCGCGCTGCTCGACGGTGAGCCGCCGGAACGCATGCTCGAGCTGGTCTCGGTTGTCGACTGTTGCGTACTCGTCGGGCCCGTGCACTGGCTCGACAGGGATGAGACGGACCCGCTCAGTCCAGCGCCGGCGACGCCGCGTCTCGGCGAAGCAGGCGTTGGTCAGGATTCGGTGAAGCCACGGCTCGAAGAGCGCGGCGTCCCGAAGGGAGCCGATCTCCTGCCACGCGGTCAGCAGCGCCGACTGGACGGCGTCGTCAGCAAGGTCGAAGTCGCGCAGGATCCTGAACGCGATCGCCATGCATCGGTCGCCGGTCAGGCGAGCCAGCGAATCGAAGGCCTCTCGATCCCCGCGCTTCGCCTGCAGCACCAGCTCTGCGTGCACCCATCCCTCCGGGACGTGCCCGTCGTCGCGGCCAGGGTGACCGCGATCGGAGTGGAGAGTTCTCGAGCCAGCCTATCGGTTCAATCTGGCCTTCACGTCTGCGCGGACGGGCCGCCCTCGGACGTCTCGTCGCGTGGTGGCACGCCCGCGGTCTCGAGCTCGATCAGCTCGACGGTGCGATCCACCGTCGTCCTGAGGAGGTCGAGCGTCTCGTACATCGCCTCGATGTCGGCCTCGCGCCCTTCGAGCTCACGCAGGAGCGTCTGGTAGGCCGCGGTGAAGACGGGGATCACCGCCTGGAGCCGGGAGCGGCCCGGCGGGGAGAGCTCGAGCAGGCGCGCCCGCCCGTCGGTGGGGTGGGGACGCCGGACGATCTCGCCCGACTCGACCCATGGCGCCAGCAGCGTCGACAGCGTCGTCACGGGATGGCCCAGGTCATTAGCCGCTTGGGTGAGTGTGCGCGGGCCATTCGCGTACAGGTAGCTGAACAGGCCGTATTCCTCGCCACGCATGCCGGTGCCGGCAAGCGTCGCCCGCATCAGCTTCGACGACGCGACCTCGAGCAACCAGACCTGGTACAGGAGGGTCAGGCGCCGGGGGGCTTCAGGCTCGGTCATGGTCTCGCTGCTGGTGTTGATACTACGGGCTCGTAGGATATGCTACGAACTCGTAGCAGTCGTCGAAGGAGCCACCATGCGAACGCGTCCTGTCCACCGGGCCATGATGCGCGGCGCGCTGGCAATCGGCACGGCGCTTGCGCTCGCCGGTTGCGCACCGGTGACCACAACAATGGCGCCCTCGCCGGCAGGTCTCACGAGCCCCACGACGTCGAGCGTACCCACCCCGGCACCGAGTGCCTCGCCCGTGGCGGGCACGCTGACCTTTCGCTGGCCGGACGGCGAGATCCCTGTGATCTCCCGCACGATGACGGGGCTCGAGGAGTCCTTCATCAACCCCGGCGCTGTCATCCAACACGATGGCGAGGTCCACATGTACGCGAACCTGTTCACGCAGTGGCCCGGTGGGATGCAGGTCGTTCACCTTCGTTCGTCCGACGGTGCCGAGTGGACCCTGGCCGAGGATGAACCGGTCCTCACGAACGAAGACGTGCCGTTCGCAAAGCCGGGGATGGACGTCTCCACCGGATTTCGTGCGGGGCGATGGCACGTGGGTCCTCGTCTTCGAGACCGTCAACCACATCGCGCCGTGGGAGCTCGGCGTCGCCACCGCGCCGGGAGCTGACGGCCCCTGGACCGTGGCGCCCGACCCGATCCTGCGCGCCGGCGCGAGCGGCCAGTGGGACGCTGGCGGCCTCGCGTGGCCGAGCGTGGTCGAGACACCTGACGGCTGGGCCATGTACTACAGCACCTACGAGACCAACCGGCGTGCCACGGTCATCGGGCGGGCTACGACCACGGACGGCGTTCGCTGGGTGAAGGACCGCGAGCCGGTCCTGGTGCCCGAGGTCGCCTGGGAGGGGACCGGCATCGACCGGCCGCGCGTTGTTGCCATCCCGGACGGCTATCTCATGGTCTACGCCGGGATCGACCTGACCGATCGTGGCGTCGCGACCTCCACGGATGGCGTGACGTGGGTCCGGGACGGTGCGCTGCCGTCCATCACGAAGGAGGCGTTTCCGGTCGGCGGGCGCGCGTGGGACGCCGCGCTCATCGAGCAGGATGGGGTGCTGACCTACTTCCTCGAGATCGGCCCGGGGACGCAGACGCTTGGGACCGAGGTCTATCGAGCAAGGGCCGAGCTGCCCTGAGCGCAACCTCGCGCCCACGGGGAGCTCAGGGCGTGTCCCCGCTAGACTCGCGGGCGTGCCAGACCACGACGAGCGGCGACTGCTGATCCTCACCGAGGGCCAGTTCGGGCCTCACCACGGCAAGACGGGGATGGGCGTGATCCGGTACGGACGCCAGCCGATCGCCGCCGTGCTGGACTCCACGCTCGTCGGGCGGAACGTGTCCGAGTTCGTGGCGGGGCGCGACATCCCGTTCGTCGCGTCGCTCGATGAAGCGCTCGCCTTACCCGAGCCGCCGACCGCACTGCTGATCGGGATCGCCCCGACCGGTGGCCGGCTGCCGGGGGAGTGGCGCGGCATCATCCTCGCCGCGCTCGAGGCCGGCCTCGACGTCCTGTCCGGCCTCCACCACTTCCTCGGCGATGACCCCGAGTTCCGGGCTGCCGCCTCGGCGTCCGGGGCGACCATCGTCGACTACCGCCGGCCGCCGGAGCGGATGGAGACCGCGGTCGGGCGGCGGCATGGTCCCGGGAAACGTGTCGTGCTCACCGTGGCGACCGACTGCGCGCTCGGCAAGATGTCCGTCTCGCTGGAGTTGGCCGCCGCGGCGCGACGGGCGGGCCGCGCCGCCGTCATGGTCCCGACCGGCCAGACCGGGATGATGATCGAGGGCTGGGGCGTCGCCGTGGATCGCCTCGTGAGCGACTTTCTCAACGGCACCGTCGAGTGGCTCGTCGAGGAGGGCGAGGCGCGCGGCGACTGGGTCTTCGTCGAGGGCCAGGGCTCGCTCGATCACGCCGCCTATTCGGCCGTCACGCTCGGGCTGATCCACGGCGCGACGCCCCACGCGATGGTCATGGTCCACAAGCCCGGCGTCACCGAGCACGACTTCGATCACCTGCCCGAGGCGTCGTTTCCAATCGCGGACCTCCCGGGGTTCATCGAGCTGCACGAGCGCGTGGCGGGCCTCGTTCGACCCTCCAAGGTCGTGGCCGTCGCGCTCAACACGTCGCTCATCGGCGACGACGAGGAGGCGCGGCGCGTGATCGCAGAGACTGCAACTGCGACCGGCCTGCCGTGCGACGACCCGGTCCGCTTCGGGGCCGACGCGCTCTGGACCGACGTGGAGCGCGGGGTGGAGGCACTGCCGTGGCTCTGAGCGTGACCCAGGAGGTGCTGCAGCTCGCGCTGGCCGAGCCCTTCGTCATCGCGCGGGCCGAGCACGGCACGAACCAGAGCGCTACAACGGTCGTGGTCGAGGTTCGCGACGACCGGTTTCCCGATCATGTCGGCATCGGGGAGGGCTACCCGGACCCGTATTACGGCGAGACCCCTGCGACCATGGCCGTCGTCGTGCCGTGGCTGCTGAGCCGGGTGGACGAGACCGATCTCGACTTCGAGGCGGCGCATGCCCAGGGCTCGCTCGCCGATATCGCCACGCGCCTGTTCGATGGCGCCATCCGGGGCCACGGCGCCGCGAAATGTGCACTCGACATCGCCCTGCACGACCTCGCCGGGAAAGTCACCGCGCGATCCGTTCATGCCCTGCTCGGGCTCTCGGCCGACATTCCGCCGACCGACTTCACCCTCGGCCTGGACCGGCCGGCCGTCGTCGCGGACCGAGCACGCCGCGCCGCACATTTTCCGGCGCTCAAGATCAAGGTCGGCGGGCCTGCGGATCTCGAGACGCTCGAGGCGGTGCGTGCCGTGTACGCCGGCCCCATTCGCGTGGACGCCAACACCGGCTGGACGCCCGACACCGCCGAGCGCGTGCTGCCCGAGCTCGTCCGCCTCGGTGTCGAGCTCATCGAGCAGCCGTTCGCCGCTCGTCGTCTCGATCAGCTGCGCTGGCTGCAGGAGCGGTCGCCGCTGCCGATCGTGGCCGACGAGAGCGCCGTGACGATCGAGGACCTGGACGGGCTCGTGGGGGTCGTGGCCGGGATCAACGTGAAGCTTGCAAAGTGCGGCGGCGTCGGACCGGCGAAGCGGATGTTGGAGCGGGCGCGGGAGCTCGGGTTTCGGACGTTCCTCGGATGCATGGAGGAGACGTCGGTCGGCATCGCCGCGTCCGCGGCGGTCGCGTCGCTTGCCGACTGGGTCGATCTCGATGGCAACCTGCTGCTTGCGGACGACCCGTTCGAGGGTCTCGAGCTTGGCGGCGACTGTCGGTGGCGGCTTTCGGACGCGCCCGGTCTGGGGCTTCGACGCCGGCCGAGCTGACCCGCCGAGAGCGTTCCGCACGCCCGTTCGCCGAACGTCCGTTCGTGTGGACAACTTGGTGGACGAAACCGTGGACAACCCCTCTTCCGGCTGCCCGGCGGGCCCCCTACCATGTGCCCAGACCGGTCCGCCAGAAGGCCTGAGGAGGGAGGAAGGCCGGTCCTGACCGAGCATTGACCCTGGTCGCCGCCAGCGGGCTGCCCGACCGGGCTTGCCGCGCCATGGGCTGCGGCCACGTGAGGAGAGGCACGCTATCGATGGATTCCCCGCATACCGACGCGCCCGTCGCAAGCCCTGACGCCATCGAGTTCGTGCGCTTCTGTTACCGGCGCAAGCGGGTCGGCTGGCCCGAGCTCTATGACGAGATGTGCGCGGTCGCGAGCCGCGGCCTGTTCCGTGGCTACGCCGCCGACGACCTCGCCGGGATTGGGATCGGCTTCTGTCTGGGCGACATGCCGGGCCTCGCCGCGATCGTCCACCACGTGCTTCGCGAGGAGGCGGCCGCCCGCAAGCCGGTGGCGGTCCGGATCGTGCCCGGCGGGGCAGGGGAGGCGGACGGGTCGGCGGTCGCGGGTCCAGCCGAGCCGGCACGCGAAGCGCCCCGTCCGGCATTCCGCGAGCTGCGGGTCGCGCCGGCGGGAGCCTGACGGCCGGTCAGGGCGAGATGATCACGTACTTGCCGTCCCACGGCGTGCGCCCCATGTCGTCGCGATAGCGGCCGTAGAAGGCCGAGACCGTGCCCATCGTGAACCAGGCACCCGGCGGCGCATCGAAGTAGCCGTTTCGATACCGCTGCATCGGCCAGAGCGGCCCCATCGTCCTGATCGACGTGAGGGTGTAGTCACCGGTGAGCGCGGGATCGCGCGTCGCCTTGAACCCGGTCATGACCCAGGCGTGGCCACCGCGCGCGACCAGCAGGCCCACTGGCTTGCCGGTCAGCCGGTTGCGCCGTGCGGCGTACCGCATGAGCAGCCACAGGTTCGATGACGTGACGATGCGGTAATCGGCTCCGCCGTAGCGGTTGAGCGTGAGCATCCAGGACTTGGGGTCGAGACCCCTGCTCGAGTTGAGCAGGTGCCGCCGGGGCCGTCCGTATCGGTAGTACGTGTTCTGGTTGGTCCAGGAATGGTCGCTCGTCCCCTTGATCAGGTTGAGCATCATCTGCACGCTGGCCGGGACGCACCAGTACCAGGTTCGTTGTGTCGAGAACGCGGCGGACCGGTAGAGGTCGAACCTGCCGGTCCATGCGCCGGGGATGCGCACGACCCCGGATGTGATGACGCTCGTCTGCCCGGTCCCGGCCGCAACGGCGGTGACGGTGTAGCGGTAGCAGACCCCGGCAACGAGATTCCGGACGGTGGCGCCTCGAGACGCGACGGCCCGCGTCCACGCTCGAGACCACGTCGCGCCCTGGCAGGAGCCCGCGATGGGTGCGGCGTAGTACTGGCGCAGGGCGCGGCTGGCGACCGGGATGGATTCGGTCCATGCCACGGTCGTCGGTCCGGGAACGCCGGTCACCTCGGCACCGGCCGCGGGGGTCGTGAAGGCACCGAAAGGCACCGGCGTCGGGGAGGGGTTCGGCGTTGGGCTCGGGGTGGGCGAAGGCTGCGGTGTGGGTGAGGGATCGGCCGTCGGCGAGGGATCGGGTGTGGGCGAGGGACTGGGTCCGGGCGACGGCGTCGCGTCGGGTGTTGGCGAGGGAACGGGACTCGCCGCGGGCGTTGGCTCCGGGTCGGGTTCGGGCGTTGGTGACGGACTGGCCGCGGGCGTCGGTGACGGGCTGGGGTCGGGGCTCGGCGACGGCGTGTGGGATGCCGCCGGCCCGGGCTCGGCCGCGGACACGCGGGCAACGTCCAGCAGCTCGACCGGCCCCGCGATCGCAAGCGCGAGCAGCACGATGGAGACCCGGGTGACGGACCGTCGCACGGAAACCTCGAAGCCGGGCGGCAGGCGCACCCGAACGCTTCCGATGCTAGGAGAGCGACCCTCGCTCCCCAAGGCGTACTTTGGTCTCGGTCAGTCCCTGATCCGGCGGCGGGCCATCTCGCCCTCGATCTGGCGCTCGGCCTCGACGTAGCCGTCGATCTGCTCGCGCAGCTGGTTCGCCTCGGGCGTGTAGAGGTGGACCTGCTGCTGGAGGATGTACGACAGCCGGCGGCTCGTCATCCGAACGTGGTCGAGATTCTTCATGAGCACGAGCGGGTCCATCGCCGCCAGGTCCGACGGGTGGTACATCTGCTTCATGGCGCGATGATACCGGCCGGCCGGCACCCGGGGCCTCGCGCGCCGCCGCCGGACGACCGAGGGCCTGCCGGCATTCCGCCCGCTGGCCGGCTGACCTCCTGCCGGCCATTCCGGCGTGGACTGGTAACGAAGCGCTCAACGCCCGTCGCCGGCGCTATCGCCCGTGGCAGTCACGCGGTGCATGGCCGGCATGCCCACGGGCCGATCCGGGCCTGATCGCGTCCGTACCAGTCATGCCGTGCATGAGCGAGATGGGGACCCGTCGCAACCCAGCCGGATAGATGGGACCCGCATCAGCCGGAGGTCCGTACCAGTCATGCCGTGCATGAGCGAGATGGGCACGCGCGAGCCGGGCGACCGCCTCCGTACCGCTCATTGAGTGCATGGCCGGCACGCACGCCGCGGGCGCCGGGACGGCCATGCGAGGACCGCTGGGCGTGATCAGAGGCAGCGACGCAACAGACGCCGCGCCGGGCTCAGCCGCCCGACTTGAGCTGTGCCAGCCGCGTCTCGACCTCGACCTCGTCCTCGTCGGTCTCGAGCGAGGCGAACTGCTCCTCCAGGGACGAGGCGTTGACCTCCTCGCGGCCGCGGACGACGGCCTCCTGGCGACGGATGCGCTCCTCGAACCGGTTGATCTCACTGGTGGGATCGAGCACGGACACGCTCTGGAGCGAGGTCTGGACCTGCTCCTGTGCCTGGGCCATCTTCGCGCGGCTCACGAGCTCGTCGCGCTTCTGGATGAGGTCCTCGCGCTTGGTCCGCAGCTTGTTCAGCCCGTCCTTGAGCTTCTCGGCGAGCTCGTTCTGCTGCGTGGCCTGCGTCTCGAGCGTGGTCGCCTGGCCTTCGTAGCTCACCTGGCGGCGGAGCGCGATCCGTGCCAGCTCGTCGAACCGATCGCCTTCGGTGGCGTTGCCCTGTCCACGCAGCTCGTCGGCGCGACGCGACGCGGCGGCGGCCTTCTGGCCCCACTCGGTGGCGGCACTGCGCGCCTCGCGGGCGTCGTCCTCGACCATCCGCAGATTTCCGATGGTCTGCGCGACCGCCTCCTCGGCCTCCGCGATGCTGTTCGTGAAGTCGCGCACGAGCTGGTCGAGCATGAGCTCGGGGTCCTCGGCGCTGTCGAGGATCGAATTGATGTTGGCCCGAACGAGCTGACCGATCCGGCCCAGGATCGAGGTCTGTGCCATGTGAGCTCTCCTTCTGTGCTGTCCGTCAAGGGTACGGCGCAGGTTCGCGCCGATGCATCAATGCCGAGGCCTGAACCGATTCACCATCGACCACCTCGCGACCGGCCGCCGCCACCGAAGCCGCCGCCGCCACCGAAGCCGCCGGAGCCGAAGCCGCCACCGCCGCCCCAACCCGGGAACCCGCCGCCCCGGCTTCGGCCGCCGCCTCCACCCCACGGGGAGCCGCCCCAGCCGCCGCCCCCGGTGCCGCCGCCGGACGAGGATCCCGCCGAGGATTCCGCCGAGCACCGCGCCGGCGAGATCGGAGCCGCCGCCGGTCCGGATGACCCCGCCGCCGCCGCCCCAGCCCGGCCCGCCCTGGTCCCAGCCGCTGAAGTCGTTCAATGCGAGCTGGTACGCCTCGTTGGCCAGCCGCTCGGCGCGACCGGCGGCCTGCATCGCGAGCGAGAGGTCCGAACCCTGGAGCGCGGCCGCGTCATCGAGGTGGCGCTCGGCTTCCGCCAGCCGCGTGCGCGCGGTCCGTCCGACGCCCGCCCGGCGAGAAGCGATGAAGTCGGCAGCCCGATCCACGGCCACGGTCGCGGTCCGATACGACGATCCGGCCGCGACGGCGAGACGTTCCAGGGCTGCGGCCTCTTCCCTCGCTGCAAGCAGCGCCTCGTCGGCAAGCCGGTGCGCCTCGGTCGCCGCGCTCAGGGCCGCCACCGGGTCTGCCGGGCTCATGCGCGCTGCCACCCGGGCGGCGTCGAGGGCACGCTCCGCGGCCTGCACCCGCTCGGCGAACGTCGCGTCGGTGCTGCGTGCACTGGCGGCGCGCGCGTCGACGAGGTCGCGTTCGGCTTCCTGGAGCTCGAGCGGCGCCCGTTCCTCCGCGGTTGCGATGGTCGCCGCAAGACGGTCGATCGCATCCAGCAGCCGTTGCGCACCGGTGACGCCTTCCAGGGCGGTGCGCGTCGCGGTCGCGGCCTTGGCCGTTGTCTGGGATGCAAGTGCGCTATTTCCGGCTGATACCGCGGCGCGGGCGCCCTCGAGCCCCTTGCGCGCCTCCGCCACGTTGCCCCGGACCGGCTGCCAGGCAGCGGGCGCGTACGAGTTGAGCCGGGTCAGGACGGCCTCGGCCGCCGGCAGCCGCTGCTCGACTGCCGCGATCTGGTCGGGCAGGGCGGCGAGCGTGGCGGGCGCGTCGCGCTCCAGCTCACGCAGCGCCCGGATGCGTTCGGTCTGGGCGTCCAGCAGCGCATGGGCCCGCTTCGTTCGCTCGATGATCTCGGCGAGCATCGCGTCACGGGTCTGCGGCGCCTCGGGCTCGGCGTCGTCGAGTCGCTGGCGGAGCGCAAAGGCGGCACGCAGCTCCTCACGCGCGGCCGAGACGGCTTCCCGGAACGGCTCCATCTCGGCGCCGCCGTACTCGGCCTCGACGAAGCCGGTCTCCTGGATGGCGTCGCGGATTCGCTCGTCGGTGGCGATCAACGCGGCATTCGCCTCGCGGTTCAGGTCGCCCGTGCGCCGCTCCTGCTGCTGGCCGCCCTGTCTCGCGCGCACCGCCCGATAGACCAGATATCCGCCACCGGCCAGCGCCGCGATGGCGGCGATGGTGCCCAGGTCGAGACCGCCACCGCTGCCCGTTTGACCCTCCCCGGGCACCGGCGCGGCGGTGGCCGCCGGCGGCGGGACGGAGGTTGCCGCGGGGGGCGGTTCCGCAGCGCCCGCGGCAGCCGCGCCGAGACCCTCGACCGCAGCGATCGCGGCGTCCCCGAACGCGCCATCGCCAAGCCGCGGCTCGAGCTCGTTGATGATCACGTCGTCGATGTCGGCGTCACTGATCCCGGTCAGCCCGTCGGAGACCCAGATCGCGTCGGTTCGGTCCTGGAGCGCCACGAGGACCAGGGCATCGTTGCCGCCGAACGAGTTCAGCCGGGCAACCTCGTCGGCGTAGTCGGTGGCGGGTGCGCCGTCGGTCGACTGCACGAACACGACGAACACCTGGACGTTGTCGCGATCCAGCGTCTCGTCGATCGTGGCTTCGATTCGGTCGGCATCGCCCGACAGGACGCCGGTGAGATCGGTCAGCGGCCCTTCGATCTGCGGCGGGGGCTCCGCGGAGACGGGAGCGGCCGACAGGGCGAGCAGCACCGGAACCAGCATCGCGAGCGCGACGAGGCGACGAGTGCGTGGGAGGGATCGAGTGATGGGCACGGTCCTGCGATCGTAGACGACGGCGCGGTTATGGGAACGCGACGGTCCCCGGGACGGGCGTTACAGCGAGCGCAGGGCTCGCGGCGGCCACGTCCAGTCGACATCGACGCCCGCGCCTGCCAGTGCCCGGCGGCGTCCCCGTTCCGTGGCACCGAGCACGAGGATCCGGTCGGTCTTGGTAGCTCGACCGGCCTCGTCGCCCCACAGCTTCGTCATCTTTCGGCCGGCGGCCACGTCATCGAGCGCGACCCCCGCAAGCGCGTAGCCCTCGGGCGCGGCCGCCGATTCCCACACCCGCTCCGCCAAGCCGATACCGCCCTTGATCGAACGTCCGCGGTCGGTCTCCACGTCGCCGATCACGAGCACGAGAACGGCGTCGTCCGTGAGGATCGGGCGCAAGCCCGCCAGCACGTCGCGCAGGAACACGAGGTAGGGCTCGCGGTGGTGGGCGTCGTCGAGCGTCGCATCGATCGCTCGCGCATCGAACCCCAGGAACCAGGTCCGGAGCCAGTTGTAGTAGCCGTACTTGACGACCCGCAGATACGGCGGCGATGTGACGACGAGCCGAACCTGATCAGGCCGGCCCGCCTCGCGAAGGGCGGCCCGTGCGCGCGCTGCGACATCCCGTGCGTCGCCAAGCAGCGCAACGCCACGGGTCGGCGGCAGCGGCTGTCGATAGAGCCGGTCGAGCTTGAGTCGCACGCACTCGAAGACATCGCGTTGGGGTGAGCGGAACTCGGTTCGGGCGGCGAACTCGCGGACATAGCGGGGCGCCATCGAGAACGTGTTCGGCATCACCTCCGACAGGTAGCTCGCGCTCTTGCCGTGCAGGATCCCTGTGATCGCCGCGGCCAGGAAGCGGTCGGTCGCGTCCGCGAGGTCGAGCGAGCTGCGAACGAACAGCAGCTGGGCCAGCGTTCGCGGGTGGAATGCGAGGGCTACCTCGTCCGGCACGTCCTCGTCCCGCGCGGATGGTCCCGCACCGCCGCCGGCCCGGGGAATTCGGGCGGCCGGGTGCCCCCGGCGACGGCTGACCCACGCCGCGAGGTCAAGCCAGCCACCCGCGTCGGCCTGCCACGCGAGCTGGAGCGCGGCGAGTCGCGTGACGGCCTGGGCACGCGTCGCCGGATCGGTCTTGGAGGCCGTCAACAGATGCGCGAACGGGTTCAGATCGTTCCCGACGCCGACCCGGCCCTCGGCGCACGCCTGGAGCGGCGTCGTGCCACGACCCGAAAATGGGTCCAGCACCACGTCCCCCGGTCGGGAGTAGCGGGCGATGAACGCGTGCGCGAGCGAGGCCGGAAAGCTCGCCAGGTACGAGCACATCGGATGGAGGCTGTGACCCCACAGGCGTTGCTGCGCCTTCCATTCCGGCGCGAGCTCGATCGCGGGCAGGTCGACCGGCAGCTCGAGTGCGAGCTGGGTGGCCCTGATTTCGGGCGTCGGTCGAGGCAACGGACATGCGGGACGAACCCTCTGGACCGAGACGCCGGTCTCCGGCCGGTGTCACGGGCGGCGGAGTGTAGCACGCAGCAATTCGACGCCGAAGGGCTCCGGCGTGGCGGCGAACGTTCGGTTGGGGCTGGTCTTGCGGGGACGACAGGCGTAGGCTGGTGGAGGACTCGAGGCTGTTCAGCGGAACCTCTCGAAGGCCACCGTCTCGCGAAGATGAACCCGTGTCGACTACGCGAGAACAGGCGATCGCGGAGGGCCCGTCCCCACCGACCGGCCATCGCCGGCGAAGAGGTCACCCGAGCCCACTGGCCCGCCGCCTCCGGCACGTTCGGGTACCCGGCGGGTCTTCCCTTGTCCGCCACTCGCGCGCGTGTGCGTAGACTGAGGGTGCCCGTCCCCGTAGCTCAGTGGACAGAGCAACCGCCTTCTAAGCGGAAGGTCGCAGGTTCGAATCCTGCCGGGGACGCCACCACGCCGAGGGGCTGAGGGCGGCGTCGGGAAGGGGAGGGCGATGGCAGGGACGCGTGCCCGCGGGCGCGACTTGCGGAATTGCGAACGAGCGTTCGACAGACGCCCGAGCGCGTGGTATTCTCGTCTCGACGTCCAGTGAGGACGCTCATTCAGAAACGCGGCACAGATCACTCCTCTCAACGGTTTCGGCGAGATGGTTCGCTGAGGCCGCACGAGCAGGAGTTTTTTCATGTACACAGCAGACAAGGTGCTCACCTGTTCCGATTGCGCACAGGAGTTCACCTTCACGGCGAGCGAGCAGCAGTTCTTCGCCGATCGACAGTTCAGCGAGCCCCGTCGCTGCCCGTCCTGCCGCGCGTCCCGCAAGGCGTCGCGTGGTGAGGGCGGCTCCTCCGGTGGCAGCTACTCCGGTGGCGGCTACTCGAGCGGCGGCAGCGGCGGCTACGACCGGGCACCGCGCGAGATGTTCTCCGCAACGTGCTCGAGCTGCGGCAAGGAGGCCCAGGTGCCGTTCCGCCCGACCGGTTCCAAGCCCGTCTACTGCAGCGACTGCTTCCGCAGCCAGCGCCCCAGCTACTGAGCCTCACCGCTCCGTAGCCTCGAAGCCCGGTGGTCCGCCGCCGGGCTTTTCGAATTCCCTACGTCATCCGTCCAGAGCGCATGGACGGACGTACGCAATGCGACCCGACATCGTCGTTTGACTGAAGAATCGCTGCCCCTGTCGCCTCATACCTGTCAGAAGCACGGTCCAAGCCCACATCCGTGCTCGGTAGATCGACAAGGACCAAGAACGATGAACGCACTCAATACCAACAGCCGGCGCGCCGCCGGCGTCCTCCTCCTCAGCGGCGCCGCACTTGTTGCGACGATCGCCACGGCGGCCGCATTTGGTGGCCAGGGTGCCGGCACCGATGTGCCTGCGACGCCCCCACCCGTGGTGACGCCCGCGCCGAGCGAGGCACCGGTCGTCACGCCCGTCCCGAGCGAAGCCCCCGTGGTGACGCCCGCGCCGGTCGAGACGGAGGCGCCCGTCGAGACCGACGCGCCGGCACCGACGGAGGTTCCGGCAGAGACCGAGCCACCGGCCACGCCCGAGCCGACCGATGGCGGCAATGACGCGATGCCGATCAAGGTCGACCTCGAGAACGCGACGGGCAACGACGTGTACGTCGATGTGGTCGACTACGGCGAGACCCTCGTCGACGCCGTCTCCGGCACACCGGGTGACGGGATGTCGGTGGAGCCGTACACGCTCCAGGTCGAGAACGTCGACGAGCGAACGCTGCGCCTGACCTGGGTGGACTTCCCGATCGACAACGCCCTCACGCTGTACATCTACGGCGCGGCCGACCGGATCGTCCTGATCCAGCCGGACCCGACCGAGGTGACCGACGCGGTCGGGTTCGACCGGGAGCTGATCCTGACCTTCGACCACGCGGTGTCTGCCGCCGAGCTCGAGGCGTCGCTGCAGAACGGCATCGACACGCCCGGCGTCGAGTAGCCCTCCTCTCTCCAACCGCAGACGCGGGGCCTCCGGGCTCCGCGTCTTCGTGTGTCCGGCGCGCTCGCTTCGGTACCATCGACGTCCCTGCCAGGAGCCGCCGTGACCCTGCCCGACGATCTTGCCGGCCTGCCCTCGTGGGGCTTCGCCTTTCCCGGTCCTGTCCGCGACAAGCTGACAGCGCTCGCACTGGCAGGGACGAAGACTGCGACCGCGGGTCTCTTCATCGAGATCGACCTCGACGACGAGGTGATGCCCGTGGTGGGAGGACGGGAGGTCCTGCTCGACTCGAAGGGGCAGCCGGTCGCGCTGATCGAGACCACTGCGTGCGGCGTCGCCCGGCTGGCCGACGTCGACGACCAGCACGCGATCGACGAGGGTGAGGGGTACGCAGATGCGGCCGAGTTCCGGGTGTCGCACGAGCGGTTCTGGAACGCCTACGTCGATGAGCTGCGGGACCGCCTTGGCGACCCGTCCTTCGCAATCGACGACGACACGCTGATCGTCCTGCAGCGGTTCCGGATCGTGCGCCTGCTCAATGTGGCAGAGGCCGGGGCGCCTCGCCCGGCGTAGCTCAGGGCGTCTCGACGAGCTCCAGGGCGAACGTCTCGGGGTTCACAGGCCCGCTGAACGTCAGCACGACCTGGGGGTCGTTGCCGCCGATCGTGTCACCGATGACGCACCCCTGCCGTTCGAGTCCGAACGAGGCGCGTGCGGCATCGACGGTCAGCACCAGCGTTGCGTCGCATGGGGCGAACGGCCAGCGGAGGGTGACGCGCGTCGGGTCGCCGGGTACGGCAGTGGCGGTGAGGTCGGTGACCGGCTCGTCCGCCGGGATGGGCCCGTTCTCCACGGCCACGATCGTTCCGGAGGCGTCCTCGATCGTCAGTGTCTGATCGAACACCGAGCCCGTATCGCCGCTCGCCGCCGGCTCACCGGGCGCGCCCAGCTCGAGGGTCAGAGTCGACGGGGTGGGACTCGGGCTCGCTGTTGGCTCCTGGGACGGCACGGCCGAGGGCACGGGCGACGGAGACTCGAGCACGGTCGGCGGCGGCAGAACCGGGTCGTTCGTGGGCCGCGACCCGACGACGAACGCCGCCACCGCGCCGAGCGTCAGCACGATGAGCAACGCGGCCCAGGCGAGCTGCGGGCTGGCCATCGCGGACCGGCGGGCCATCACGTCGGGCCTGAGGAAGCCGAGCGGGTCGCGCCGGCGCGGATGCGCCCGGGCGAAGGCGATGGCTGCGTCGACCGGACGGTCCGGCGAGCGCCGGGGACCATCGTCGAGATAGGCGCCGAGGAGGCGATCGAGATCGTTCGAGCCGGTCATGCCGATCGTTCCTCCGTGCTCGGTGCGCGTTCGTCTGCTTCGATGGCTGCGCGGAGCGCGCGCGTTGCGTAGTGGAGACGCGACCCGACCGTGCCAACAGGGATGCCGAGCACCTCGGCCATGTCGACCGGTGTCAGCCCGAGGTAGTGGTGCAGGACGAGGACGGAGCGCTGGTCCGCGTTGAGCCGCTTGAAGCCGCGGTCGAGCCGGTCGCGATCGGCTACCGCTCCGTATGCGTCGGGCGCGGGCGACTCGTCGGCGTCGTCGGGCAGGAGCCGCAGGGTCGACGCCGCCCGCCTGCCCCGCCGGGCCTCCGTGGTGCTTGCGCGGACGACGACCCGGTAGCTCCATGCTTCGAACCGCTCGGGGTCGCGCAATCGAGGCAGCTCGTTCCAGATCGTGATGAGGGTTTGCTGGACGGCGTCCTCGGCGAGATAGGGGTCGCGCAGGATCCGGTACGCGACGGCATAGAGGCGTCCCGAGCTTGCCTGGGCCAGTGAGGCGAAGGCCTCCTGGTCGCCCTTTGCGGCCCGCTCGACGAGCTCCTGCAGCACGACTACCCCTGCCTCACCGTCCCGGTCGGGACGCTCGGGGAGTATGAGGCGGCCCGCTACCAATTCCTTCAAACAAACGGCTCGACCTGCGACGTTCGGCCCATGGCGCGCGGCAGTGCCGTTCTGCGACACTTCGCCCAACGCGTCCCGCCGTCACGGGATGCGGCACCTCTGGAGGGAGGGAGCGGTGCGCCATCACGCCGTGGGTCAGGCCTGTCCGATGGACGGGGCCATCGTCACCAGGTCGCACTGCGCGCCCTGCCCGTCGTTCGTGTCGTTCCGGATCAGTGCGGACGTGGGGACGATCGGCTGCGACTGGGGTGACGACATGGCCGGCTGGCTCCGACGGGAGATGGGCCGACGGGATTCCAATCTCCCCACGCGAGCGATGCGACGGACGCCGTCGCCCCTTGCTCCGCGTCGATCCGGCACGTCGCTGGGGGGCGCGGCCTTGGGGCTCTTCCTTGCCGCCTTCGGCGTCGGGATCGCGATGTCGGCATTCGAGAAGCCGTCCTGAGGACGCACCAGCCCGGTTGGTACGGGCGGCTGCCCCCAAAGTACGGCTTGGCGCAACGCACCCGCACTCATACATTCCGCCTCGAAGCGGGCCGGACTGTACCCCTGGACACCTCAGGTGACCGGAGCCGCGAACTGCGCACCGAACGAGGCAACCGACCAATGGCTTCGATGGCCGTCAATGAGCTTGGGCCGATGCTCACCGCGACCGAGGTCGCGGAGATGCTCCATCTCCACGTCAACACCGTGAAGCGACTCGGTGATCGTGGGGAGCTGCCCTTCTATCGCGTCTGCAAGCGTGGCGATCGCCGCTTCCGGCTTGACGACGTGATGAAGTTCCTCGCCCAGAACCGCTGATCCGCGCGGTCGTCGCTGCACGGCGACCGCATTCCGTTCCGTCGAGCGTCCGCTGAATTCAGGCGGGCGCTCGTCGGCGTTCCCATCGCGACACGGCCGGTGCGGGTCGCCGGCACTGTCCCGGCCCCGCGGTTTCTGTCACCTACAACCCCGGGTTGTGAACGACAGCTGGCGTCCGCCGTTCTCGGTCATCTACCACCCGGGAGTGTGGCTGACAGTACGCGGAGCCCCGGCATCGGCCGCAGTTAGCCTCCCCGGGCAAACATGCCTCGGGCAACCCGGATCGGTGGACCAGAGCGCCTGACTTCCACGTCCCGGAGGTGTAGATGGCAGGAACCGGGGCGACCCCGACGGCCGCGGTAGGTCCGGGCGGGTCAATCCCTCGGGATCGCCGCCAGTGACTCGCCGAAGATCTCGACCGCCTCGGCGATCTCGGCACCGGTCACGTTGATGGGCGGGATCCAGCGCACGACCTGGTGCTCGCGACCGCACAGCAGCACGAGCAGGCCGTTGTCGGCGCACGTGGCCATCAGCCGATCCGCCAGGACGCCGTCCGGCTCCGTCGTGCCGGGCCGCACGAACTCGACGCCGACCATCAGGCCGGGTCCGCGGACGTCGCCAATTCGGTCGTCCTCGGCGGCGATCCGGCCGAGGCCGGCAACCAGCTCGGCGCCTCGAGCAGCCGCATTCTCGACGAGCCCCTCCTCGCGGATGGTCTCCAGCACTGCAAGCCCGGCCGCGCAGGCCACCGGGTTGCCCCATACGTGGACCCGTGTGCGCTGCGGCCCCATCGTTCCTGCAGATCGCGACTCGAGACGAGCGCCGAGAGCGGCAGGCCGTTCGCGATCGCCTTCGCCACGCACACCACGTCAGGCACGATCCCGGCGTGCTCGAAGGCCCACATCCGGCCCGTCCGGCCGATCCCGGTCTGCACCTCGTCCGCGATCAGCAGGATGCCGTGCTCGTCACACAGTGCTCGGAGGCCCTGCAGGAACGAGGCGGGGGCGGGGAGTAGCCGCCTTCGCCGAGAACGGGCTCGATCAGGATCGACCCGACCTGGCTCGGCGCGATGACCGTCTCGAGCAGCGACCGGAGGATCGCGAGGGCGGCGCGCGATGCCGCCTCCTGGTCGCCCCCGAAGTCGGGATACGCGACCGGGTACGGGGCGAAATACACGCCCGGCACGAGCGGCTCGTAGCCGGTCCGGTAGTTGAGGTTCGAAGTCGTCACGCTCGTCGCACCGAGCGTCCGGCCGTGGAACCCGCCGCGGAAGGCAATGATTCCGGGGCGGCCCGTCACGCGGCGGGTCAGCTTGAGGGCAGCATCGATCGCCTCGGCGCCGGAGTTGAGGAAAAATACCGAGTCGAGCGGGGCGGGGAACGTGTTCGCCAGCTCCGTGGCGAGCCGCGAGACGGGCTCCGTGTAGCCGACGGCGTTGATCGGCCCCATGAGGCGGTCGACCTGCGCGTGGACCGCTGCCGTGACCCGCGGATGCGCGTGGCCGAGGGCGGTCACTGCAATCCCGTTGGCGAAGTCCAGGTAGGCCTTGCCATCGGTGTCCAACAGCCGATGCCCCTCGCCGTGACTCCAGTTGCGCTGGAAATAGCGACCGAGAACGGGGGTCAGGTTGGGGGCGATCTCCATCGTCCGAGTATATGGGCGCCGAGGGCCCGCCCGCGGCCACGGCGCCAGCGACGATCAGCGGTTCCGGTTGAGGAACCAGGTCGAGCCGGTCAGGTAGACCGCGAAGCTCGTCCAGCCCAGGTACGGCAGCAAGAGGCCCGCTGCATCGCGGCGCACGCCGCCAACCTCGCGGATGGTCGCGGCGATGGCGAGCCACAGGACGACCACCTCGACGAACGCCGGTCCGAGCGCCCTGCGGCCGAACAGCACGAACGGGTAGGCGAAGTTGAGCGCGAGCTGCGCGGCCCACCACGCGATCGCCCGACGCCGGCCAGGCCCGCTGCTTGAGCCCGTCACGACGAGGAACAGGGCGAGACCGATGAGCACGTACAGGACCGTCCAGACCGGGGCAAACACCCAGGGCGGCGGGTTGAGTGGCGGTTTTCGAAGCGACGGGTACCACGTTCGGGTTGCGCCGCTCGTTGCCGCGCCGCTGATCCCGCCGGTTGCGAGTGGCAGCGCCAGCGCCACGGCGACACGGCCAGGACGGGCTCCCGACACCCCCCCCGCTCCGTCGCGCCGGCGGTGCCGCGGATCGGCGAAAGGATTGCAGCCGTGGTCGATTTCACCCTGACCGACGAGAACCGGCTCGTCCAGCAGACCGTCCGCGAGTTCTGCGAGGCCGAGATCAAGCCGCTACATCCGGGAGTGGGACGCCAAGGGCGAGGTCCACCGCGAGGTCTTCGCCCGGATGGCCGAGCAGGGCCTCCTGGGCGCACCGGTCCACTCGAAGTGGGGCGGCGGCGGGATGGACTACATCAGCTTCGCGCATGATCTGCGAGGAGCTGGAGAAGGCCGACACGGCCTTCCGGGTCGTCCAGAGCGTCCACGTCGGGCTCAACTCGCTGACGCTCCAGCAGTGGGGGACGGAGGAGCAGCAGCAGCGCTGGCTGGTGCCCCAGGCGAAGGGCGACAAGCTCGCGACCTTCGGCCTGACCGAGCCGGGCGTCGGGCACCGATGCCGGCAACCTCGCGCTCGACGGCGAGGCGCGACGGCGAGTCGTACCGTCCTCAACGGCCAGAAGATCTGGATCAGCCTGGCCGACATCGCCGACCACTTCCTGGTCTTCGCCTCGGTCGACCGATCGAAGGGCCACAAGGGCGTGACCGCGTTCCTGCTCGAGCGGGGCATGGCAGGGCTGACGACCGGCACGCTCCACGGCAAGCTCGGGATCCACGCCGGCAACACCGGGCTGATCAACATGGACAACGTCCGGGTCGGCGCCGAGCACCGGATCGGCGAGGAGGGCGAGGGCTTCCTCGTCGCGATGAGCGCGATCGACCAGGGCCGCTACACGGTCGCCGCGGGCAACGTCGGCCTGGCCCAGGCCTGCCTCGACGCGTCGCGTCAAGTACGCCCACGAGCGCAAGACCTTCGGCGACGAGATCGGCGCGGCACCAGCTGGTCAAGCAGATGCTGGCCAAGATGGTCCAGGGCATCGAGTCGGGCCGGCTCCTGGTGTGGCGGGCCGGGTTCCTCAAGAACCAGGGCGTCCGGAACACCCGCGAGACCAGCGCCGCCAAGTGGTTCGCGACCGACCACGCGGTCGCCAGCGCGCTCGACGCGATCCAGGTCCACGGCGCCAACGGCTACTCCAACGAGTTCCCCGTCGAGCGCTACCTGCGGAACTCCAAGGCCGCGGTCATCTACGAGGGCACCAGCCAGCTCCACACCCTCATCCAGGCCGACTACGCCCTCGGCTACCGCGAGGACCGGCCGTTGCGCTGCGAGCCCTGGCCCGGCCGCAGGGCTTCGAGCGGCCCAGGGCCTGACCGGCCCAGGGTTCTGACGGACCCTACCCGGGTCAGCGGCCGGGGCGGGGGACCGCGGCGGTCATGTCTGGCGCGGCGGACGAGCGCTCGTCCGGCGGGATCTGCAGTTCGGGTGCGCGCATCCGGCCACGCGCCGTGACGATGAGCACGACCGCACCGACGATCACGGCACCAGCCACGAGGGTCCGCGGCTCGATCGACTCGCGAAGGATCACCGCGCCGAGCAGCACCGCGACCACCGGGTTCACGTAGGCGTACGTGGCAATGAGGGGGAGCGGGGCCTTGCGCAGCAGCCAGCCGTAGACCGGGAACGCGAAGAGGCTCCCGACGACGGTGAGATAGGCGAGCGCCGCGAGCGAGTCACCCTGGATGGCGTCGGGATGGAAGCGAGCCGGCTCCCCCGTCAGAACGCCGATCCCGATGAGGATGACGGCACCGGCCGTCATCTGCAGCCCGGTTGCGACGAGCGGCTGGCGCGGCAGGCGCGCGCGATGCGACGCGAACAGCGAGCCTGCCGCCCACGAGATCGGCGACAGGATGAGGGCCGCGAGACCGAACGGCTCGAGCGAGCCGGCTTCGCCGCCGATGGTCGGGCCGACCAGCACCGCGACACCGACGAAGCCCACCACGATCCCGACGACGGCAAGCCGTGGCAGTCGCTCGCCGAGGAACACGCGACCGATGAGCGCGACCCAGACCGGCAGCATCGCGATCAGAACGGCCGCCAGGCCCGATGGGATCGTCTGCTCCCCGAAGGCAACGAGACCCATGCCGCCACCCAGGAGCATGCCGCCAACGACGATGCTGTCCCGGATCTCACGCCGGGTGGGAACCTCGAACTCGGTGCCGCCGCGCAGGCGCATCCAGGCGAGCAGGACGAGGCCCGCGATCCCGAATCGGATGGCCGCCATGAAGAATGGGGGGATCGACTCCACCGCGACCGCGATGCCGAGGTAGGTGGAGCCCCAGACGACATACAGGACCAGCAGCCCGGCCCACACGGCGCCCGGTTGCGAGGCCGCGGACGAACGACTTGGCATAGGTGACTGTTCCAAGTGCGGATCGTACCCGAGCGAGCTCGGTCGCGTCACGCCGCCGCTGCTGCTCCGGACGCCGGTCGGCACACCTTGCACGGGCGGTAGCCGGCCTCGGCAGCAGCCTTGAGCGACCGGAAGCCGACCAGGTGGACCGGCATGGTTCGTCGCGCGTGCCGGCAGGTCGGGTGGCACACGATCCGCGTCGTCTTCGACCCCGTGTAGTGGACCCCGGACCGGGCGAGCCGCTCGAACGCGTCCGGATCGAGCCCCTCCCAGGCCAGGATCGCCCGCTTGTTGTGGGCGCCACCGAGCGAGTACTGGCCCAGCGTTCCATCGGTCCGGACCACCCGATGGCACGGAACGATGAACGGAACGGGGTTGTGGCCGAGCGCCGTCCCGACGGCTCGCACCGCCTTCGGACGCCCGATCTCCGCCGCGATCCAGCCGTAGGGCCGGACCTCCCCGCGCGGGATCTCGGCAGCTTCTGGAGGACCTCTCGCTCGAACGGCGAGCGATCGCGGAGGTCGACGGGAACCTGCGCCCGTCGGTCGCCTGCGAGCCGGCGGTCGATGCGCATGGCCAGGTCCTCGGGGAGGCGACCCGCCCGAGAGGCGGCACGACCGGTCCGTTCGCGATGGTGCCGCTCGAACGTCGGCATCGTCGATCGTCTGCTCGACCGTGGACACACCGCGCCCGTTCCAGGCCACGTACAGCGGCCCGATCGGCGATTCGATCGTCGCGTAGCGATCCGCCAGGCCGACCTGCACGAGGACGGCCGGCGCAAGGGTCGGCGGCGCCTGAAGGCCCAGCCCGGCGAGGGCAGCTTCGATGGCTCGGTCGTCGGTGGTCATGCAGTCATCTCCTCCCGCTCGCGTCGCTGGGCGGTCTCGTATGCGATTCGCAGGAGCGCGAGGCCGCGATGGACCTGCGCCTTGACGGTGCCCTCGGGCCGCTCGAGGGCCTGGGCGACTTCGGGGTAGCTGAGGCCGTCGACATGCCGGAGAACGACCGGGGCGCGATACACGGGCGGCGGATTGCCCGACGAGCGCCGCCCAGACGCGAGCGGATTCGCCCGCTGCGCGATGGCCTGGGGTGTTGCCGACGGGTCGACGGCCGGTTCAGCGATGGTCGCGCCATCCGGCCCGGCCAGGTGGAGGGAAAGGGGATCGGGCCCGGGCCGTCGGGTGACCCGATTGCGGCAGAGATTCAGCACGATCGTCGCGAGCCACGGTCGAAGCCGAAGGGATCTGATCTGTGCGGCCGGATATTCGCCGAGCGCCGCGTACGCGCGGACGAGCGCTTCCTGGGTGACGTCCTCGGCATCGTGCGCATTGCCAAGGAAGCGATGCGCGATCGTGTACAGCCGGTCCTGGTGGGTATAAACGAGAGTCTCGAAATGCCGGTCGAGGTCGCTCGCGAGATGGGCGGCGAGGTCGTCGTCGGTGTCCATTGCCATCCAGAACCCGGGCCGGTGACGGATCGTTGCAGGCCCATCGGTACGGTACGCGCCGGCGGCTCGTCCGTCCCGCGTGCCGATGCGACAATCCCGCCGTGATCCCTTCCGATCCGTTCGACGACCTTCTCGACAGCCTGGGCGGGTTCTATCGCTCCTGGCTCGTGTACCTCGGCCTGGAGCTCGGTCTGTTCGAGGTCCTGCGGCAGGCCGGCGAGGACGGCATGACGCCCGGGGAACTGTCGCACGCCGTCGGCGGCCATCCCGAGGCGATCGACCTGTGGGCATGGGCGGCCGACGCGCACGACCTGGCCGAGCTGAAGGCGGCCGGCTCCGCGTCGACGCCGAGCTCGCCGCGACGCTGCTCGACCGGGACCGGGTCGGGTACCTCGGCGGTCAGTTCATCCACGGCGTCGTTGCGACGCTCGACTGGGGCCGCATGGTGGATTCTTCCGGACCGGGACGCCGATCCGCGAACGACCCGACCGCTACCGTGCGGCATCGAGCGGCTGACGGCCCAGGACGTGGCGGTGTTCTTCCAGGAGGCGCTCGCCGCGCTCCCCAGGCCGTGGCGGACCTGTCGCGGGGTGGCCGCGTCATCGACATCCACTGCGGCGGCGGCCGCTGGCTGATCGCCATGGCGCGCGCTTTTCGGGGCTCGAGCTCGTTGGCGTCGAGGCGGAGCCCGATTCGGTGAGCGGGCCGGGCGAACGTCGAGGAGGCGGGTCTGACGGCCCGGATCTCGATCCGTCCAGACCAACGCGACCGACCTCGCGGCGTCCGGACCGTACCGGCTCGCGTACTTCCAGTACGCGCTGCACCAGCTCGATGACGCGGCCGGTGTCCCTGCGGGCGGCGTGGTCCGCGCTCGAGCCCGGTGGACGGCTGATCGTCCTGGACTGGCCGTTGCCCTCTGACCCGGACGAGTTCCGTACCCGGCACGGCGAGCTGATCGCCGGAGTCCAGCTCGACGAGCTCTACCGGGCACCGCCCTTGTGACCCGTGGGCAGTTCCGCGCCTGGTTCGCGGAGGCTGGCCTGCCGGAGCCGCTCATCGTCGATCTGCCGTCGGGCGCCAGCATGTTCGTCGCCGAGCGCCCGACGGTCTGAGGCCTATTCCGTGACGGTGATCGAACCGGTCATCGTCGGGTGAATGGCACAGTGATACGGGTACGTGCCCGCGGCGCTGAATACGAGTCCACCGCTGCCGCCTGCCGGGATGTTGCCGGTGGCGCAATCGCCCTCATCCAGAGTCGCGGTATGCGGGGCAGCGTCGGTGTTCGACCAGGTGACGACGTCACCGACCTTCGCGGTCGCCTCTCCGGGCTCGTACGCGAAGCCGGCGATCTCGACCGAGACCGCTCCAGCGTCCGACGACGGGGCGCACGCCTCGCCCGCCGGTTCCGGGCTGGACGCGGGCGCGCTCGCAGCCGGCACGCTCCCTGCGGGCGCCGTCGTCGGCGTCGCCCCGGAGCCGCCGGAGCAGGCTGCAAGGAACAGGGTCGAGAACAGGGCCGTGACGATGGCTGTCGTGCGACGCATGGGCACCTCCTGGGATGGGGCGGGATTGCCGGTGGCGGTCTCGGAGACGGGTACGCCGGTGTCGCTCGTTCGGTTTTGAGCCGGCGCTATCGTTCGAGCAATGGTGCGTGTTCCGGAGCCGGCGGATGAGCGTCCTGGCGTCGACTGGGCGACGCTGCGCCGAATTCTCGTCCACGAGGCCCGGGTCCATGCGCTTGCGGGACGCCGGCTGCGCGACCTGGGTGACAGCGTCCTGCTCCATGACCCGCTCGATCCGGAGCCGTTCTGGAACCGGCTGGAGGCAGTCCGCTGGCCGGAGGAGGCGGCCGCCTTCGATCGCCGGCTCGACGAGATCACCGTGCTGTTCGCGAGTCTCCGGGCGGCGGCCACATGTCGGGCGTCGCCCGCCTTCGACCGACCGGGCGACCTCGTGGAGCGGCTCCTGGCGGCCGGCTTCGAGGACATCGGGCCTGGTTACCTGATGCTGCTCGTCGATCCCGCCGTTCCCCGGGGGATCGTTGCCGGACCCCGGGCGGTGAGCCCGATGTCGAGGTCGTTCGGTGGCACGGGCTGACCGGGGAGGCCGCGGAGGAGGCGGCCGCGGACTGATCGAGGTGCTCGTGGATTGATTCGGCGTGGAGCCGGAGCGCAGCGCCCAGATCCGGACAGAGACGGTTGCAGCGCTCGGGAACCCATGGTTCACCCGCTACCTCGTGCGCTGGCATGGGTCGCCGGCCGCGGTGGCACGGCGAGCGACCTTCGACGGGCTGACCTACCTGTCGTCGATCGGGACCGCGCCGGCGGCTCGCGGTCGCGGGTTTGGGGGGCTCGTGACGGCGGCTGCCGCAAACGACGCCGTCGATGCGGGCAGTGAGCACGTCGCCCTTGGCGTCTTCGCCGAGAACGAGCAGGCCATCCGGCTGTACCGGCGGGCCGGATTCGAGACGTTCGGCGCTCCGGCGTCCGACCTCCTGCTGGTCGGGTGAGCACGGCGCGCGACACCGCCGGCGAGACTCGGCGAGCTCATCGGCCGATTCGTGGTCGGGCTTCCGCATCCCTGGCCCGCGGGCTCCGTGCGTGCCGTGGCATGGGCGACGGTGGATCGCCGACCGGGCCCTGCCCGAGATCGCCGCTCGCTGGCCGTCCCTGCCGGCATTCACGCCACTTCCCGACGACGTGCTGCTCGGCGCCAGTGCCCTGGGCACGACCGGGCCGGCGGTTGGGGAGATCCGTCTCGTCCTCGTCGAGCCCAACACGGAGGGACGGATGGCGGCTTCGCTCGCACGACGAGGGGAGGGCCCGGTCGCCGTGTGGGTCGCCGCGCCGCCACCTGCCGGCACCCGGCTCTCCAGTCCGGGCGAGGGCCCCTTCGGGCGCGAACGGCTCGTGCTCGGTGGAGCGCTGGACGGCCCGCACGTG
>CAVWZL010000014.1:0-282390 GCA_963759495.1 uncultured Chloroflexia bacterium
TCGGTCGTCCGTCACGGCTATCCCGATACCCAGCGCAACCAGGCGCTGATCATCGCCAGCAACGTCTTCCTCCACCTCCACCCGGTCAAGATCAAGCGCTAGCCACCAAGGTGACCTATACCTTCTGCCTCGGCGGTCTCTCGTTCTTCATGTTCCTGGTGCTGACGATGACCGGCGTCTGCTGATGTTCTATTACGTCCCCTCGACCGACAGGCCTACCAGAACATGCAGGACATCGAGTCGAGCGTCACCTTCGGCCAGCTGATGCGCAACATGCACCGCTAGGCCGCCCACGGCATGGTGATCGCGGTCTTCCTGCATATGTGCCGCGTGTTCTACACCGGCTCGTACAAGCCGCCGCGCGAGTTCAACTGGGTGATCGGCGTGATTCTGCTCGTCCTCACCTTCCTGCTCTCCTTCACCGGCTACCTGCTGCCGTGGGACCAGCTGGCGTTCTGGGCGATCACCGTCGGCACGAACATCGGCGGCGCGGCGCCGCTCCTCGGCGCACAGGTCAACTTCCTCCTCGTCGGCGACTATCGAGGTCGGTCAGAACACGCTGATCCGCTTCTACACCCTGCACGTCATCTTCCTGCCGCTGGTCGCCGCCTTCCTGATGGCCGTTCACTTCTGGCGCATCCGCAAGGACGGCGGCATCTCCGGCCCGCTGTAGGCTCGCATCGTGAGCCTCGGCGGTAGATCACGGCGAGTGGACAGGCGACATTCGGTGGAGCGACGGTGAGTGGTAAGCAGGTAGAGGAACCAGATGGCGGAGATAGCACAGCGACCCGGGGCGCAGTGCCGGCCGTCAGATCGACGAGGCCAAGCGGCAAAAGCTGCTTGAACTGGTGCGTGGACGCGCCCTCGCGCGGCCGACCGACCTCGCCGAAGACGAGGTGATGGTCTGGCCGTCGCTCGTCGTCGTCGAAGCGGTCTGCGCGACGGTCTTCCTGCTGCTCCTGACGGTCCTCTCGATCCTCGTCAGCGCGCCGCTGACGGCGCACGCCAACCCAATCAGACGCCGAATCCGTCCAAGGCGCCGTGGTACTTCCTCAACCTGCAGGAACTGCTCCTGCATATGAACCCCGGTCTGGCCGGCGTCACCGTTCCGACGGTGGCGTTGGTGGCGATCGCCGCGATCCCCTACGTCGACCGCAGCCCGCTCGGCGTCGGCATCCTCGGGACATCGGCCAAGGGACGGAAGATCATCGGCTTCTCGACGGTGTTCACAACCGTCGTGGTGTCCGTCATGATCGTCGCCGACGATTAGTACTGGACTCCGGCACTTCCAGGATTGGCGCGTCCCGACAGTGGTCGGTCGCAAGGGCGCCCGAAATCGTCTACGGTCAGGTCTTCCCCTCGATCGTCATGGTCGGCGCGATCGGCACCCTGATGGGCTCGTCCAGGGCATGTTCCGCCCGACCCGGCGCGAGATGATCATCGCCCTCTTCACCGGGTTCTTCGTCACCTACTTGGTCCTGACAATCTTCGGAACGTCGTTCCGCGGCGAGGCCAGAACCTGACCTGGCCCTGGGATCTGCCGCTCGCGCACCACTAGAGGACTGGTTTCGCATGCCACCGGGCCGATACGCTACCAGGGGCTAGTGAACGACGCAGGCATGGTCCCTCGTTCGGACTATCTTTGGAGCCGTTCTCGGCGGAATCATCTCCACGCGCGATGGTCCTCGGCCGGTTCCAGTCGGGTCACTCAAGCGCGCGCTCGGCTGTGACACGGCGCGGCTTCGTGGGGAACGCTGCCTTGGGATCGGTCTCGACCGTGCTCGCCGCCGGCACCGTCTGCTTCTATCAGTCTTCACACCGAATACGACCGGTGCATTCGGCGGCAACAGCAAGGTTGCGGCCTCGCAGGTCCCGGCGGTTGGCGCTGCTCCGCCGAAGATTCAGGGCAAGTACTGGCTCGTCCACAACGACGACGGCCTGGTGGCGATCTACTGGAAATGCGTCCACCTCGGTTGCACCGTCCCATGGAACGCGGGCAGCTCCGAATTCGTCTGCCCATGCCACGGCAGCCTCTATGATCGCAACGGCGTCCGTACGCCGGACCGGCGCCGCGCCCGCTCGACATGATGGGGGTCACGGTCGATCGAGCGGCAAGGTGACCGTCAAGACCGGCGATACCGCGCCGGGGCGGATACAGGCCGGAGCAGGCAACGCCGTACACAGCGTAGCGCTGATCGTCAGGGACGCTAGCAATCCTGGACCTAAGAAACTGGCACCGGAATAGGAGAGGGCGAGCGTGGGGGCCGTACAAAAGCTCGCAACGGTGGTGATGGTGGGCCTCACTGCGCTGGCCGTCCTGCTGGTGGTTCCCTCGCAGACGAGCGGAACCGGCGGGACGCCGAAGCCGAGGAGCAAGAGGACGTCGATCGAGCGAGGCATCGGCACCTATGTCCCGTACTGCCTGTCTGCCACGGCCCCGCCGGCGAAGGCTCCGAAGGGGCGAAGCCCGGATCGGTGCGCCAATCGGCGGCAACACCGGCGGGACCATGAGAACCAGTCAACCGAACCAGTCATTCGCGAAGAGCCCTAGAACTACCTTCGCCTCCGCATCCCGGAGGTCAGCCCATCGGCCGCACCCATCAGGCAACGGCGTGGCTCATGCCCGCATGGGGCGACGACAATGGCGGCCAGCTCAATCGCGAGCAGATCGAAGAGCTCGTCTCATGATCCAGCACGTCGACTGGGATCGGGTCTACAACCAAGCGGTCGAGGCCAACGACGGCGCCTACCCCGAGCCCCCAGCCGCCGAAGCGGCGGAAGAGACCGCGGCCGAAGGAAGCCAAACGGGCGAAGAAGGCGAAGGCGGGGACGCGGCACAGACTGTAGATCTGTCCGCTCCTGGGATTGCCTGGACCACCAACGAGATCACGATCGCCCAGAGCGGCACGATCAACCTGTTCAATGATGGGAGCGGCGGCCAGCATAACTTCGTGGTCGAGGGCTACAACGACGACGCCCCGGTCGATATGCCTATCGGAGAGACGGTCGCCTGGCAGGTGCCAGCCGATCTGGCCCCAGGTACCTACACCTATTACTGCGCCATCCCTGGCCACCGCACGTTCATGGAAGGCACCCTCACGATTACCGCCCCTGAAGCAGGCGGCGGGACAGAGGAAGACGCATCAACAGCCGCAGAGGAAGCGACTCCGAGTGCAGATGCCGCCACTCCTGTTGCGGGAGAAGCGACACCGGCCGCAGGTGCCGCTACTCCGATAGCGGATGAGCAGGGATCTGGCGGCGCCACCGCGATCACGCTTGAAGCCATCGATCTCGCGTTTAGCGAGACAGAGTTGACCATTCCGGCCAACACCGACGTGACGCTCACGCTGACCAATGCGGGCGCCGCCGTGCACGACTTCAAGATCGACGATCCTGACGTCTTTTCCGGACCGGTCGCGGCCGGAGAGTCCGCGGAAGTCGTACTCAACTTGCCGCCAGGGACATACACGTACTACTGCACCCAACCCGGCCATCGTGAAGCCGGAATGGAAGGCACACTAACGGCGAGAAGCGTCCATACCATGCGTCGGGGCTGAAGGAGGCACGGATGATCATCGAAAACATGGCCGATTTTGGTGTCCTGGCCGATACCGTTGAAGTCGTCATCGCCGTAATCTTCATGCTCCTGGGCATCTGGCTGACTCATCGGGTGCAGGTGTGGGCCGACAAGGCGGGTGAGCAGCCAGCAGCGGCGAACACTGGGGCGGGCGGGGGGTTTGAGCGCCGAGAGTCCCGCACCTTCCGCGAGTAGGCTGACCCTCGTGAGCAACTCCGATTTCCAACGGTGACCCGGCGCTAGGCGAGCGCCGGGTCCCTGTGTTTCAGGAGCAGTGCTGTTCCCCGAACGAGCGCCAAGTTCACCGAGAGGCAATCACGACGATGCGTAAAGAGGAACTGCTCACCTGCACCGGTCGCCAGTGGCGGCGCGGTACCGGTTCGCGTCGACAACGCGACCAGCGTCCCGGTCGGGCTGTACGTGAACGGGGAGTGGATCGGAACGTATCCGGCAGGCGCCTCGCGGGAGGTGCTGCTTCGCGGGCCGTTCGATCCGCCGCTCGACCTCGAGCTTCGCTCTCCCTCCGATGCCGTGCTCCTCGAGCTCGGCGTCAACAACGGTCAGATCGAGCAGGCGACGGCGGGTGGCCACGCGACCGGCGATTCCGTCGGCCTGCCGTGCGGCGTCCTGAGCGTCGTTGTGGGAACGCTCCGCGCCAACGAGGTCCCCGCGCCTCCCCCGAGCGTCGCCCCGGGCCCATGTCCCTGAGCCAGACCCCGTCAGGTGGCATTTCGTTGCGCGGGGGACAATAGAGTCGCCCTCAGCCACCGTTCCTGGAGCCGCCATGCCGCCCATCCGCCTCGGAGCCAACTGCTGGAACCAGTACACGGACTGGCCGAGCCTGCTTGCTGCCGGCCAGCGGGTGGACCGGCTTGGCTACGACACGCTGTGGACGTGGGACCACCTCTACCCGATCGTCGGCAGCCACGTCGGTCCGATCCTCGAGGGCTGGTCGGTCATCACGGCCTGGGCCATGGCGACGGAGAAGGTCCGGATCGGCCTCATGGTCGGCGCCAACACGTTCCGGGAGCCGGCGCTGACCGCCAAGCTCGCCACGACGCTCGATCACATCTCGGGCGGTCGGGCGATCCTCGGCATCGGTGGCGCGTGGTTCGAGACCGAGCACGAGGCGTATGGGATCCCGTTCGGTGACGGCTTCCCCGAGCGACTGCGCTGGCTGGGCGAGGCGTTGCCGATCATGCGCGGGATGCTCCACGGCGAGGAGCCGACCGCCACGGGACCGCGCTACAGGACGAAGGCTGTCCGGAACGATCCCCCGCCGATCCAGGCGCACCTGCCGCTGCTCATCGGTGGCGGGGGTGAGCAGGTCACGCTCAAGCTCGTCGCGCGATACGGGGATGCGAACAACGTCGGCGGCGGCGTGGAGAACGTCCGGCGCAAGGAGGCGGTGCTCCTGCAGCATTGCGAGACGGTCGGACGCAACCCCGCCGAGATCGAGCGCACGGCCGGCGCAGGCACCGTGATCATCCGCGACTCGCGCGAGGACGCGGTCCGGTTCCACCGCGAGATGTTTGCCCGGCACGGCAACGCCGACGTGTGGAAGGACCAGCCGGTTGGCACGCCGGAGGACGTCGCGGAGATGCTCGCGCCGCTCGTCGAGCTTGGCTACCGGCACCTCATCGCGGGGTTCCCGGCGCCGCATGACGAGGAGTCGCAGACCCGCTTCGCGACCGAGGTCCGACCGATGCTGGAGCGCGTGGGCGGCTAGGCCGTCGAAGCGCCACGTGGCGCTTCGAGCCCGAAGCCCGGGTCACTTCGACGAGCCCGACGGGGTGTCGTTGCCGGGCGGCGCGGACGCGCGCGCGATGCCGAGCCGCCTTCGCGCGGTTGCCGCACGAGGCCATGTCGCACCAGCGGCGCCGCCCGGCGCGCGACTCGTCATAGAAGACCCAGCGGCACTCGTCGTTGCCGCAGATCCGGATCCGTTCGGGGTGCCCGGCGGCCAGCTCCTGGATGAGCGGATCGGCGATCCGGGCAAGCGCGTCATCAATCGGGTCGCCAACGTGCCGGTGCCCGATGCCGATCCCGTCCGGCCCGGCCACGAGCTCAGTCACGGCACGGTGACGGATCGCGTCGTTGACCACGGCCAGCGCGTCCGGCGCAGGGGCACGTTCTTCGACAACGGCGTCGGCGACTTCGCGCAGCGCGGTCCGGACATCCCGCACGCGGTCCAGCGCGCTGTCGGCGCCGTTCACCTTCTCCGCATGGATGAGCCCGCGCGTCGCCAGCCACTCGATCGCGTGATCGGGTGTCTCGAGGTGGTCGACGAGTGCACCGTTTTCGAGCTCGGATGTGTTCAGGAAGTCGAAGGTGTCATCGAGCTCCACCCCATGGTCATGCCCGGCGAGGCGTTGCTCGTGATGCGCGGTTGTCATGTCGGTAACCACTATATGCGCCTTGACAGGTTACGCGCAAGCGGCTAGTCTACGAGTAACCAGTAAGGAGGCTCTAAGTGGTTACCAGAGCCAAGAACGTCTCGAGGTCCGCCATGGATGCCCTGCTCACCATCATCGCCCTCGTCGCCGCCTTCATCGCGGTCGACCTTGCCGAGATCCCCTGGGGCTCGTTCACCGGCCGGTCGCTCGGCGGCGACGGCGCCTGACCCATGACCAGCCACCGCAGCACGCGCACACGCCACGAGGAGCCCGCCATGCACAGCTATTACATCTTCCTCGCCCTCGACGTCGCCCAGGAGCGATCGCGCGAGGCCGAGCATCTCTACGACCTGCGTCGCGCAGCCGGCCAGGAGCGCGAGTCGCGCGCAGCGGCACTGCGCCGGTGGATCGCCTCCGTCTTCGGCCGGTCGGTGGACATCGGGACCGAGGGCCGTGTGCCCGCGGGGCAGCCGCAGCACTGAGACAACCCGACGCCGCGGGGCGAGACGATCGTCCCGCGGCGTTGTCGTGTCCGGGGCGTGGGGGTCAGGACGCCTCGGGCTCGGGCGCGTAGAACTGGATCGTGTTCGCCACCGCGCGGGCGGCCGCGTCCGGATCGGCGCCGGCAGCCCGGTTTGCCTCGCCCCATGCCTCGCTGCTCCGGATCGCGAAGTTGCGACCCTCGTCCGACACCTGCCAGGCGATTGGGTCGCCGACGGACCCACCCTCGAGGTGCAGCGCCAGGCCGAGCAGGCCCATGTCCCAACCCACGCCAACAGCCCCCGGTCCGTACTCGCTCCACATCTCGTCGGGCACGACCGCCGTGTGCGCGAGCTCGAAGGTCGTTCGCTCGTCGCCGGCGTCCCGAAGTCGCACCTCGACCTCCGAGACGTCCGCCGGGTTGCCGGTATCGCCGTACACCCAGGTGACGAGGAGGCGGTTCGGTCGTTCGCACGCCTTGATCTCGCCGCCGGCATTGCCCTCGAACTGGTAGCGGCCGCCAAGCCGGTAGTCGCCGCTGATCGGCAGGAACCAGCGGCCGATCCGGTCGGGGTTCGTCAGGGCGTCCCAGACGTCGTCGATGGGTGCGTCGTAGGTCCGGCGAAGCGTGATTGCATGGCCTTCGCCGGCCGGAATTCGACCGCTGCCGACCTCGCGCTCGATGGCCTCGATGTGGCGGACGATGTCGATCATGGCGTGTCTCCTGTCGCTGGACTGGCTGAGGGGTCGGAGGCGGCGGCACGTAGTCGTCGTTCGCGCCTCCCACGGGCGAGCTCGGTCTCGAGCGAGTCGAGCCGCTGCTCCCAGAACCCGCGGAAGTGGTCGAGCCACTCGTCGAGGTCCCGGAACGGCGCCGCTTCGACGGCGTACAGCCGCCGGGTGCCCTCCGGCCGAACGATCGTGAAGCCGTTCTCCCGCAGCACCTTGAGGTGCTGGGATACGGCCGGCTGCGAGATGCCGAACTCGGCCTGGACGACGGCTGCGATCGCACCCGACGTCAGCTCGCCATCGGCCAGCAGCTCGAGGATGCGCCGCCGGACCGGGTCGCCAAGGACGTCGAACGCGTGCATGGGCCGAGTGTAGAAGTAGATCCTTATATAAGTCAAGGATGAGACTGACGCCTGCGGCCTGCTGATACGTCGCAGCTAAGCGGCTCCCGCTAGAGTTCCGATAGACGTCTCGCCGCGTCGGAAGTGCCCCCAACGTGGCGAGACGTCTGTTGCAACCCGGGTCGCCACACCCTCCCGCCGACGGAGGAATGCGTGGATCCCTCTGCCGCCCCGTGGCGCGCCCTCGAGACCCCGGCGCCGTCACCAGCGGCCCCCGAGCCAACTGCATCACCGGTCCCCCGCTCGATGCCGCTGACTGCCGTCCTCGCTGGGGCCGGCGCGATCGGGCTGGTCGTCGTCGCCTTTTTCGTCGCGATGGGCGCCGGCGGCGGCGAGCTGCACGTCGCGGGCGGTGCGCCGCTCGGCCTCGAATCACAGCGGCCCGGATCGAACGACTCGAGCGGCGAGGTGCTCGTCGTCGAGATCGCCGGGGCAGTCGTGCGGCCGGGCGTCTACCGGCTGCCAGCGGGTTCGCGTGTGACGGACCTCGTCGAGCTCGCCGGCGGGTACGGGGCCCGGGTGGACGTCAACCTCGCTTCGGCAGCCATCAATCTCGCGGCGGTCCTCGAGGACGGCGCGAAGATCCGCGTGCCCTCCCGTGACGATCCGGCGGGTCCCGCCTCGAGCCTGGCCCCGCCTGGGAGCACGACCGGGGCGCTCGTCGATCTGAACACGGCGACGGCGACCGAGCTCGAGGCACTCCCCGGCGTAGGGCCGGCGACCTCCGCGAAGATCATCGCGGCCCGCGACGAACAGCCGTTCGCATCGATCGACGAACTTCGCGGCCGGGGGATCCTCGGCGAGAAGACCTTCGAGAAGCTCCGCGAGCTGGTGACGGCGCGCTGACATGCCACGGAGCGGGTGGCTCGCGATCGGTGCCGTGCTCACCGCCCTGGCCGCCGAGGCCGTCGGGCTGCGGCCGGTGGCCGGAATGCTGACGCTCGGCGGAGCCGTGGTCGTGGCCCTGCTGGGCGCGTCAGCCTCTCGACGACGCCCGCGGCTGCTTGGGCCAGCAACCGCGATGCTCCTCGCGGGCGCGGCGCTCGCGGTCCGGGTCGCGCTGCTTCCCGAAGCGCCGATCGACGCGGTGCCGCTTCCGACAGACCGCGGCCCGTGGCCCGGCGTCGTCGTGACGACCGGATCGCCACGTGATGGGCAGCAGTCGGCAACAATTCGCATCACGGTCGCGGGCTCCTCGCTGATCGTCGCCGGAACCCTCCCCCGCTACCCGGTCGTCGTTCCCGGACAGCACGTGCTGCTTGCTGGCGCCGTGCAGGCGCGGCCCGATTCTCCCTACGGCACCTACCTCGAGCGGATCGGCGTGGCCGGCACGCTGCGAGCGTCCTCGCTGGAACTCGCCCCGGGCCCGCTGGCGCCTGTGCTCGCGCTCGAGACGGCCCGGCGAGCGGCTGCGGACCTTCTGGCGCGGGTCCTGCCCGAGCCGGAGGCCGGTCTCGCGGCCGGGATCCTGATCGGCCTGCGCGACCGGGTCGATCGCGAGGTTGCAGCCGATTTCACGACGGCGGGCGTGAGCCATGTGGTCGCGATCTCGGGCTGGAATATCGCCATCGTCGCGGCCGCCGTCGCAGCGCTCGGTGGCTCGCTCGGCCGGCGCCGGCGCTCGATCCTGACGATGCTCGCGATCGTCGTCTATGTCGTGTTCGCCGGCGGCTCGCCTTCGGTGGTCCGTGCCGCCGCGATGGCCGGTGTGGTGCTCCTCGCCCGCGAGACCGGTCGGGCGGGACGGGCCGCGGCAGCCCTCGGATGGGCGGTCACGATCCTGCTCCTCGCCGACCCCGGCCTCGTCGGCGATGCGGGGTTCCAGCTGTCCTCCGCGGCCACCGCCGGCCTGATCGGGTGGGCCTCGCCTGTCGGCGACCGTATCGGGCGCCTCGCCGGTGGTCGGGTCCCGCGCTGGCTCGCGGAGAGTCTCGGGGTCTCCTTCGCTGCACAGGCCGCGACGCTGCCGATCGTGCTCGCAACGTTCGGGCGTCTGGCGCTCGTCGCGCCGGCCGCGAACCTCTTCATCGTCCCGGTCGTGCCGATCGCCATGGCTGCCGGTCTGGTCGCGTTCGGTGGTGCGCTCCTGTCGCCGCCGGGGCTCCCGCGATCGCCGGGTCCCTGATCGCCCTGCCGGGGTGGCTGTCGCTCACGATCATCGTCGCGATCGCCCGGATCGCCGCCGATATCCCGTTCGCCAGTGCGACGCTCGGCCCGCCGTGGAACCTTGTGTCCGCGCGTCGGGCGCCGCCCTTGGCCTCGGGCCTTCTCGAGGCGCCGACCGCGAGGCACGCGGCCAACACGCGGGCACCGGCAGAAGCGATCCGGGCCACGGCGCAAGCCCCGCCGGCCGGCCCGCATCCCGCAGATCGTCGCCCGCGACCCGGCTGGCGATCGGCGCTCTCGTGTGCGCGCTGGTCGCCTGACCGGGCGCGGTGGTGGCGGAGCGGCCATCGGGCGGTCCACCGGTCCGGTCCTCGACGTGGGTCAGGGCGACGGGATCCTCATCGAGGGTCCCCGCGGCGGCAGGCTCCTCGTCGATGGCGGACCGGATCCGGAACGCCTCCTCGTGGAGCTCGACCGCCGGCTGCCGCCGTGGGACCGCCGCATCGACGCCGTCGTGCTGACCCACCCGCACGAGGACCACGTGGCAGGGCTCGCGGTGCTGCTCGAGCGATACGACGTCGGGCGCACGTTCGAGCCGGGAATGCGCGGACCCGGGTCCGGGCTACTCGGCCTGGACTGCGGCGCTGACCTCCGGCGGTCGGCCGCATGGCACGGCTCGCGGCCGGCGATCAGCTGGCGATCGACGACATCCGACTCGATGTCCTCTGGCCGGTCCGGGCTCCGTCCCGGCCGAGCCACCCGATACCGGCACGGCGATCAACAACGTCTCGGTCGTCCTGCTCGGCAGTGTCGCCGGCCGGCGATTCCTGCTTGCCGGGGACATCGAGGAGGACGATCGATCCGCAGCTCGTGGACGCCGTGGGTCGCGTCGACCTGTTGAAGGTCGCGCATCACGGGAGCCGGACTGCATCGACCGACGCCTTCCTCGACGCCGTTCGCCCCGCGGTCGCGATAGCGTCGGCGGGAACCGGCAACCGGTACGGCCACCCTGCCCCGGCCACGCTCGAACGGCTGCGGGACCGCGGCGCGCACGTCTTCCGAACGGACCAGGACGGCAGCGTCAGCGTGGCCTTCGAGGCGTCGGGCGTGACGGTCCGGAGCACCGGTGGGCGGGCACGGGGCGTGATCGCGGCCACGCAGTCGGCGCGGACGGCCGGCCGAGGTCAGACGGCGGCGACCGAGCCCGGCTTCCTGTGCGCCATCCCCGTCACCGCTACGGCTGTCGTAGGTGAAGCCGCTGAACCATCCGTCCCTCCAGCCATCGCCGCGCGCTCGATCCGGCTCGCCGGGCCGGGCCTGTACCATCGAGCCGATGACGGTTCCGGGGCGGGTGGAGGCCGCCACCCTGCTTCGCTCGCTCGATCCACCGGACTGGCTGGTGCGACACTCGCGCGCCGTCGCCGAGGTGGCGGGGTTCCTTGCCGAGCGGGCGGCAGGTCGGGGTCTCGCCGTGGACCGCCGGCTCGTGGAGAGCGCGGCCCTGCTCCACGACACCGACAAGGCGCTCCCGCCGGACGATCCCCGCCGGGCGCTTGCACACGGGAAGGGCTCCGCGGCCTGGCTGACGGACCGGGGACACGCGACGCTCGCTCCGGCCGTGGCAGACCACCCTGTCGTCCGCCTCCAGGACGGCGCGTGGTTCGAGCGATGGCTCACGAGCGCCCGCATGGAGGACCGGATCGTGGCCTACGCGGACAAGCGCGCCGGGCAGCGGCTGCAGTCGATGGATGCGCGCTTTTCGTCGTGGCGGCGGCGCTACCCGGACGGCTGGGACGACGCCACGGCAGCTCGCGTGCTGGCAGCCGCGCGCCGTCTCGAAGCGGACGTCTGCGAGCTCGCCGGGATCGAGCCAGCGGCAGTGGACCGGCTGCGCTGGACGGGCCGGGCCTTCTCGGCGGCACGGACATGAGCTCGCGCCAGCCGCCGCCGTCGGTCGCGCTCCTGTGGGGCGATGACGAGCTGTCGGCAAGCCGCGCGGTGGACCGGATCGCGGCAGCGCATGGCGAGGTCGGCGGCGTGCCGCTCGAGCGCTGGGACGTTCGCGGGGATGCGGCCGGAGCCGGGGACGTCGTCGGCCAGGTCGTCGAACGAGTCTCGACGCCGGTGCTGTTCGGTGGCGGGACGCTCGCGGTCGTGAGCAACGTCGGGCCGCTGCTGCGCGCCACCACGCAGCGTGACGCGCTCCTTGGCGCAATCACGACGCTCGCCCCCGGGAATGCGCTCGTCTTCGTCGAGAGCACGCCGTCGGGGACAAAGGCACCGCCCCAGAAACGGCTCGCGGACGCAATCACGGCCGCCGGCGGGCTGATCAGGCAGTTCCAGTCCCCGAAGGCCGGCGGGCTGTCGGCCTGGATCGATGCGGAGGCACGTGAGCGCGGGATCCGGCTGGGGGCGGGAGTGGCCAAGGAGATCGCCACGCGGATTGGTGGGTTCGTCCAGGAGGGTGATGCCGAACGCCGCCAGCAGACCCGGATCGCCTCGGGTGAGCTCGACAAGCTGGCCCTGTACCGACCGCATGGCCAGGTCGAGGTCGACGATGTGCGCGCCCTCGTTGCCGAGGTCGTCCCGGGCTCGGTCTGGGCGATGACCGACGCCGTCGGCGAGCGCCGCACGGTCAAGGCCGCGCAGCTTCTCGACCGCCTCTACGACACCACGCCCGAACCGGTGCTGCTCAACGTGCTCCATCGACGGATCCGCGAGCTGCTCGAGGTGGCAGACAGGCTCGCCGCCCGCGAGCCGCTGCCCGCGATCGGGAAGGCGATGAAGATCGGCAGTGAGTTCCGTGTGCGAAACCTGGTGGCGCAGGCCCGCACGTGGACTTTCGAGGAGCTCCGTGCCGCGCTCGACGGACTGGTCGAGCTGGACGCCATGGTCAAGGGCGCTCCGGGCTCGAGCGCCGACGCGGCGCAGCGCCGCCTGGCGTTCGTGCTGTGGGTCAACGACCGGGTTGGTCGCCCGGCCTAGGCGACCGGCGTTGCCGTCAGTGGCCGGCGGACCAGGCCTGCTCCTGGACGACGAGGTCGCTCTCGATCGCGAAGACGCAGCGGCCCTCGCCGAGATCGAGCAGCTCGATCAGGTCCGGATCGATATACAGCTGATGGCAGTCCTCGCACAGCCCGCCCGGGATCCCGAAGCACAGGCGCTCGGTCCGATCCGGGAGCCGGAACGTCGTGTCGAACCGGGTCGTGATCAGGCGGCGCTCACAGGCGGGACAGCGGTCGCGGAGTCGGGACATCGAGCGGGTCGTCCTTCGGTCGGGACGGCCAGGGGGCCATCCGCTGACCGCGATGCTAGGTGCGACCCCACGGGCCTCGACATGACCCGACGGTACCCCGCCCGGACGTACTCGGGGTGTGCCGTGATCCCCCGTCCGTCGTAGTCCGGTGCAGTTGGGCTACTGGACGCGCAGGATCGTCCTCGCCTCGGCCCAGTGCTTCTCGAGGCCGTAGTAGTCCCGCTCGGGCGGGCGTGAAGATGTGCACGATCACGGAGCCGTAGTCGAGCAGGACCCAGTGCGATGCGGGCACGCCTTCGCGCCCGATCGGCTTGATCTTCTCGTCACGGAGCGTGGAGATGATGCCGTCCGCGATCGCATCGAGCTGGCGCTCCGAGCCGCCGGAGCAGATGACGAAGTAGTCCGCGAGGGTCGTCAGCCCGGTCAGATCGAGCAGGACGATGTCCGCGGCCTTCTTGTCCTCGGCCAGCTCGACGATGCGCCGCGCGAGATCGAGGGACGCGCGATCGATCGCGGGGGCCGGCTCGTCTCGATGGGGCAGGCCGTCGGCGCGCGGTGCGGCCGCTGCATCGAGCGGCACGGAGTCCGTCACAGTCAGTTCTTCCTCCACAGTGGATCGCTGTACAGGGCATGGTCGCCGATATACGTCGCGACCGCATGCGGGACGAGGTAGCGGAGGGACCTGCCATTGATCGCTCGCTCGCGGAGCGCGGAGGCCGAGAGGCGCAGCCGCGGACCCTGGAGAAAGACGGCTCGGTCCTCGTGGCCCGGGAAATGTTCGGCGAGGAACGCCCGGCTGACGTCGGGGTAGCCGTCGCGCGGCACGATCGCGAGCTGGGCCAGCTCGAGGATTCGCTCGGGCGCCGCCAGGTCCGCAGCTCGCGGAACGCCTCGGCCGACATGATGAGGACGACCTCGCGGCTGCCGGCCGCGCTGAGCGCCTCGAGCGTGTCGACGGTGTACGACGGACCCTGCCGATCGAGCTCGATGCGGCTCGCCTCGAAGGCCGGGTTGCCCGCGATGGCCAGCTCCACCATCGCGAGTCGGTGCTGGGCGGTGCTCACCGGCCGGTCGACCTTGTGCGGCGGCATGGCGGCCGGGACGAACAGGATCCGTTCGAGGCCGAGCGCCTCGCGGGCCTCCTCGGCGACCGCGAGATGGGCGAGGTGGATCGGGTCGAACGTCCCGCCGAGGACGCCAACCGATCCCGGGCGGACCGGTGCGGCGCGACCCGTGGTGCTGACGCCCGTCTTCAGCGCGCCTCCCAGGCCTCGACCTCCCATTCGAGCTCCGTGCGTGCCGACGCGGACGAGGTCGCCGGGCTGGATCCCCGCGCGGCGCAGCTCGGCATCGACGCCGAGCCGTGCGAGGTCACGCTGGAAGCGTTCGGCCGACTCCTCGACCTCGAAGTTCGTCTGCGCGGCGATCCGCTCGATCCGCTTGCCGCGAACGCGGAACACGCCCGGTTCCTCGGCCTCGACGGCGAACCCGTCGCCCATCGGCGTCGATCCGGTGGACGACGACGCCGGCGGCTCGGGCGGCTCGGCGAGCTCGTCGGCCGACGGCAGCAGATCGACGATCCGGGCACGGAACGCGTCCAGCCCCTCGCCGGCCGTCGCGGAGATCGCCAGGACGTCGAGGCCCTCTGCAGTCCGTGCGGCCCGGAACGCCGGCCACGCATCGCCGGCGCCGGGCAGGTCGATCTTGTTGAACGCGACGAGGATCGGCTTCTCGAGGAGGGCCGGGTCGTGCGCGCGCAGCTCCTCGCGGATCACCTCGTGATCCCATTCGGGGTCGCGCGCCGAGCCGTCGACGACGTGGACGAGGACCCGGGTCCGCTCGACGTGCCGCAGGAAGGCGTGGCCGAGACCGGCCCCGCCGCTGGCGCCCTCGATGAGCCCGGGCACGTCGGCGATCGTCGGTCGGCGCCCATCCTCGTCGCCCAGGTCGATCACGCCCAGGTTCGGCTCGAGGGTCGTGAACGGGTAGTCGGCGATCTTCGGCGTGGCCGCGGTCAGCGCGGCGAGCAGCGTCGACTTGCCGGCGTTCGGCAGGCCGACGAGCCCGATATCCGCGATGAGCCGCAGCTCGAGGCGGACCCAGCGCTCCTCGCCCGGCTCGCCCTTCTGCGCGTGCTTCGGCGCCTGGTGGGTCGAGGACTCGAAGTGGGTGTTGCCGAGCCCGCCGCGGCCGCCGCGCGCGACCATCGACCTGCTGGCCGAGCGCGACGAGGTCGGCGAGGAGCTCGCCGGTCTCGTCATCGAAGACGGCCGTGCCGGGCGGCACGTCGAGGACGAGGTCGTCCCCGCCTTGCCGTGCCGCCGGGCACCCTCGCCGCGACCGCCCGGCGTGGCCTTGAAGTGGTGCTTGTACTGGAAGTCGCGGAGCGTGGTCTGGCCGGCGTCGACGCGCAGGTGGATCGAGCCGCCGCGTCCGCCGTCGCCACCGTCGGGGCCGCCGCGGGGGACGTGCGCCTCGCGCCGGAAGGTCGGCTGCCCCATCGCCACCGTCGCCGGCGCGGACGTTGATCTTGACGCGGTCGAGGAACATCGGCGCCATTGTCCCATGCGGCGCGGCAAGGCCGGCCACTGCACGGCTGGATCGGTGCGACGGCCGGGCCTCGTGCCGCGGTCGGTGCCGGACGGGGTCGTGCCGCGGTCAGCCGCGACGGGGGTCGTGCCGCGGCTCAGTGCCGCGACGGGGGCGTGCCGAGCGAGTAGCCGCGGTCGCCGATCGATGCCGACGGCCTTGCCGCGCGGCGTCCACGGACGGGTCCGGACATCGACTTCGAGAGGTGGTAGCAGGCGTGTCGGGCCGACTCGGTGGCGGACCGAGACACTGTTCAGGCGCCGCCGTGTCGCGCCAGCCGGCCTAGACCACGTGGCTAATCCGGTACGAGATTTCGGCAGCGGGAGCCCGGACGCGCGCGGCAGCCGAGGCCGCGGCGGCCGCCGATCGAGGTCGGGCTAGAGGTAGCCCAGCGGGTTCACGCGGGTGCCGCCGTTCCAGATCGGGCCGAGCCAGACCTCGAAGTGGAGGTGCGGGCCGGTCGCGTTGCCGGTCTGACCCGACGCGCGCCGACGTGCTGGCCGCGTCCGACGCGACTGGCCGGTCCCGACGCGTCAACGCCGACATGTGGTTGTAGGTCGTGTAGAGGCCGGAGCCGTGGGAGATCCACGACCTGGTAGCCGCCGCCGTTGCTCTTCCAGCCGGCGAAGATGACCGTGCCGCCGGCCGCGGCGCGGACCGGCTGCCGTAGTCGGCGGCGATGTCGAGCCGTAGTGGCCGTAGTGGAAGTACTGGCTGATCGTAGTGCCGCCACCTGTGACGGGCCATGCGAACGTCGACCGCCGACTGTGCAGCTCGGCGCCGGTCCGCCGCCGCTGCCGCGGCCACCGGACCGATGTCGGGGCCTTCGGTGCGACCTTCGTCGGCTTGGGGGTCGGGCCATCGGGGCGCCCTTGGCGCCCGGGCATGACGAGCACCTGGCCGACGACGAGGTTGGGGTCGTCGAGCTCGTTGGTCTCGAGGATCGTCCTCGGCCGTCGATCTTGTCTTCTGCGCGAGCGACTCGAGCGTGTCCGCGGCTTGACCGTGACGACGAGGCCGTTGACCGGCGGGATCGTCAGCCGCCAGCCCGGCCTTGAGCTTGGTCCTTTGAGGTCGGTGTTGCCCACCAGACGGTCATCATCGAGACGCTCGTACCGGCGTCGCGATGCTCGGTGAGCGTGTCGCCGTCCTTGACCTTGTACGTGCGGAGCATGTCGCGCGCGTCGGCGACGGTCGTGTCGACCGCGACGGGCTTGAGCAGCGTGCCGTCGTCGAGGAACGGACCGCTCGACGGCTGCCGGCTCGTGCGCGGCGGCGGCGCCGATGTCGGTTCGGGCGTCGACTGCCGCCGAAGGCGTCGGCGAGGCGATCGCCGTGAACGGCTGGCCGCCCTCGAAGCTGCTCGGGCCGCGCGGGATGCACCGCCGAGCCACGATGCCGCGGCGGCGCGGCACGCCGATGGGACCGCCGAGCGAGCCGGTCAGCGGCAACGTGAGTGCCTGGGCATCGCGCATCGGGAGGGGACGGTGCCTGGGGCGCGGCGCAGGACGCTGACTGCCGCGCGCCGAGAAGGACTCGCGGCGACGGCGAGTGCGACAGGCGCGCTCGTGGCCCGAGTCGTGCGCGAGCAGCCCAGATGCGCGGGCGACGCAGGTCCACAGTCGCGTCGTGCTCGGCGCTGGGAGCTGCGCCGCGTCACGCGGGAGGGCAGCAGGTGCGCGGCGATGGCCGCTGCTCGGACGCCGTCGCGCGGCTCGTTCGGTGGCTGCGATCGAGGCCTGGACGGCATCGCGTCGGGGCGTCGAGTCGACGTGCGGCGGCAGGCGTCGAAGGACGCGCCGACGCCGATCAGGGCGTTCAGCAATACGGTCTCCTGGCGTGGACGGTCCGTGCGCGCTGGGCGCGCGGATGCTGGGGTCTGGACCGTCCGGGGGTCGCGTATCGAGCTGGGGGTCTCGTTCGCGGCCGACGCCCGTGCCTACCGGGCTTACGACATACAGCGGTAAACCTTACCACGCCCTTCGAAGCGGGCAAACGTCTATACGGGTCGTGCGGAACGGGCCGCTTCGGCAGCCGCGAAGGGCGCGCTGCTACGCGTCGAGGCGTCTTGGTGAGCGTCGGCCAGGAACTGGGCGTTGGTGTCGGTCTTGGCGAGCCGGTTGAGCAGCAGCTCGATGCCCTCGTTCGTGCCGACCGCGGAGAGCATCCGGCGCATCGTCCAGACCATCTTGAGCGTGCCCTCCTCGAGGAGCAGCTCCTCGCGGCGGGTGCCCGAGCGCTGGACGTCGATCGACGGGAAGATCCGCTTCTCGGCGAGCTTCCGGTCGAGGATGAGCTCGCGAGTTGCCGGTGCCCTTGAACTCCTCGTAGATCACGTCGTCCATGCGCGAGCCGGTGTCGACCAGGCACGTGCCGATGATCGTGAGCGAGCCGCCCTCCTCGATGTTCCGCGCGGCGCCGAAGAACCGCTTCGGCGGGTAGAGGGCGATCGGATCGATGCCGCCCGAGAGCGTTCGGCCCGACGGCGGCAGGGCGAGGTTGTAGGCGCGGGCGAGGCGGGTGATCGAGTCGAGCAGGATCACGACGTCGCGGCCGGTCTCGACCTGGCGCTTGGCGATCTCGAGCGCCATCTCGGCGACGTGGGTGTGGTTCTCGGTCGGCTCGTCGAAGGTCGAGGAGATGACCTCGCCCTTGACGCTGCGGCGCATGTCGGTGACTTCCTCGGGCCGCTCGCCGATGAGCGCGACCATGAGGAGGATCTCCGGGTAGTTCGCGCGTGATGCCGTTGGCGATCTGCTTGAGCAGCATCGTCTTGCCGGCCTTCGGCGGGCTGACGATCAGCGCGCGCTGGCCCTTGCCGATCGGGTTGACCAGGTTGATCAGCCGCTGGCTGAGGTTCTTCGGGTCGGTCTCGAGGTTGATCAGGACGTCCGGGTGGACCGGGGTCAGGTCGTCGAAGACCGGCCGGCGGCGGGCGGTCTCGATGTCGACGCCGTTGACGGAGTCGACCCGGAGCAGGCCCCAGTACTTCTCCTCCTCGCGCGGGGCGCGGACGGCGCCGCGAGACGCGGTCGCCGATCCGCAGGCCGAAGCGGCGGACCTGGCTGGAGCGAGACGTAGACGTCGTCGGGGCTGGGCAGCAGGCCGTGGCGGCGCATGAAGCCGTAGCCCTCGTCGACGATGTCGAGGATGCCGGTCGCGTAGTCGTGGCCGGCGCGCTCGGTCTGGCGCTGCAGGATCCGGTCGACGAGGTCGTCCTTGCGCTCGCCGGTCGCGGCGTCGAGCTCGAGCTCGCGCCCGACCTGGCGCAGCTCGGTGACGCTCATCTCGCGCAGGTCGGTGACATCGAGGTCGTTGCGCTCGCGCGCGGCCTCGAGCTCCTGCAGCTCGTCGTATTCGGTGACGGGGGCGCGCGACCCGCGCCTGGGTGCGTCGGCGGGGACGTCGGTTGCGGGAGCGATCGCGCTGATCGGGTCCTGTTCCGGGCATATGGGTAGGGGTCACCTGCTGGTGAGGAGGGGCCGACGGAGGACACGTGCGCGCGGAAATTGGTCCGCTGGGCGGGTGTCTGTCGGGAATAGCGCGAGGATAGATGCCCGTCGCACGCTCGTCAACGGTGGTCCTCGCGGTGCGATCCCGCACCAAAGGCTGGACGAAGGTACTGGCCCTCGATCCAGAGAGGCCGTATGCTCCGGGTCCGGCACCGGCCGGGGGAATCATCGGGTCGAGGCACCTCCGCCTCGACCCTTTTCTGTGCCCCAGAATGCGGCGATGCCAAGGCCCCGCATCCGCCCGTTCGAGCCAGCCGACATCGAGGCGGCCGCCGGTCTCCTGGCGACCAGACACGCAGCGCACCGCCGGGAGCGACCGGGTCTCGATCCCCGCTACGAGGACGCCGCCACGTGCCGCGCGGCCCTCGAGGAAACGCTCGCCGTGCCGGACGTGTCGGGGGCCGTCGCGGAGATTGGTTCGCGCGTCATTGGCTACCTCCTCGGCGTGCCGCGCGACGACGCGGTCTGGGGCCCCAACATCTGGGTGGAGCCGGCCGGCCACGCTGTGACCGAGCCGGGCCTCGTGCGCGAGCTCTACGCCGCGTCGGCCGCGGCCTGGGTCGACGCGGGGCGGACGAACCACTACGTCGTCGCGCCCGCCACCGATCGGCCCCTGATCGACGCCTGGTTCAGCCTCGACTTCGGCGAGCAGCACCTGCATGCCATCCGGCCCGTGCCGGAGCCGGCGTGGCGCCCCTCCCCGGCTACCGCGATCTCGATCCGCCTCGCGGAGCGGGAGGACATTCCGGTCCTCGCTCGAGCTCGATTTCGTGCTGCCGCAGCACCTTGCCGCGGCACCGGTGTTCTCGCGGCTGCCAAACCGATCCATGGAGGACGTCCTCGCCGAGCTCGGAATCGGACCTCCTCGACGAGCGCTACACGACGTTCGTGGCGGAGCACGACGGCCGCGTCATCGGCACCGCCATTGCCTGCTCGGTGGAGATGTCCTCGATGCACGCAGGTCTTGCACGACCGGTCGATGCCGGCTTTCTCGGCTACGTCGCCGTGTTGCCGGAAGCCCGTGGCGCAGGCGCGGGCAGGGCACTCGGCGAGAGGGTGCTCGCGTGGGCGCGCGATGCCGGGTACGGCTGGGTCGTCACGGACTGGCGGTCGGCAAACATCGAGGCAGACCGGGCATGGCGTTCGCTCGGCTTCGAGCCGCTGTTCCGGAGGCTTCACCGCTCCATCAGCTGATGCCCGGAGCGGGACTCGCGGGAATCCGCCCCAGCGACGCATCTGGCTAAACTGTCTCGACGTTCGCACCGCAGATTTGACAGGTGGGTGAGCCAGGCATGCAGAGGATCGCCGACATCGGCGCCGCCGTGATCGGGACGGGCTTCATCGGCACGGTCCATGTCGAGCAGCTGCGGCGGATCGGCGTCCAGGTCGCGGCGTCCTCGGCAGCTCGCCGGAACGCGGCGCGGCGCGGGCCGACGGCCCTCGGCGTCCCGCAGGCGTACGCACTCGCTGGAGGCGATCCTGGACGACCCCGCGGTCGACGTCGTCCACGTCACCTCGCCGAACCACCTGCACGTCCCGCAGGCGCGGGCAGATCCTCGCGGCCGGCAAGTCACGTCGTCTGCGAGAAGCCGCTGGCGATGACCGCCGCGGAGTCGGCGGGCCTGGTCGTCGGATCGCCGCGCGAGCGGGCTGGTGAACGCGGTCAACTTCAACATCCGCTTCTACCCGCTCCACCAGCACGTCCGCGAGCTCATCGCCGACGGTGGCCTTGGCGACGTCCGGTTCATGACCGGCCACTACTTCCAGGACTGGCTGCTGCTCGACACCGACTGGAACTGGCGGCTCGAGCCCGACAAGGGCGGCTCGCTGCGCGCCGTCGGGCGACATCGGGTCGCACTGGCTCGACCTGATGACCTTCCTGACGGGTCGCCGATCGTCTCCGTCATGGCCGATCTCGCGACCTTCGTACCGCAGCGCGCCAGGAGCCGCGCGGGCCGGTGGAGACGTACTCGACCGAGCGCGCGCGCGACACCGTCGACGCGCGCGATGGCGACCGAGGACGTCGGCCGCGATCCTGCTGCGGTTCGACAACGGCGCTCGCGGGGCCGTGTCGCCGTCTCGCAGATCAGCGCCGGGCGCAAGAACTCGCTCCAGTGGGAGATCGACGGCTCCAACGGCGCCGCGGCCTGGGACTCCGAGACGCCGGACCACCTGTGGCTCGGCCACCGCGACCGGCCGAACGAGATCCTGCTCCGGAACCCGGCGCTCATGGGCGCGGCCGGCCGCGCGGCCGCCGGCGCTGCCCGGCGGGCACGTGGAGGGCTTCGCCGACACGTTCGGCGCGCTGTTCCGGGCCGATCTACGCCGACGTCGCTGCAGGGGCGGCCCTCGGAGCGGCCGCCGTACGCGACCTTCGCCGACGGCCACGACGAGATGCTCGTGGGCGACGCGATCGCCGTGAGCGCGCCGCGAGGGCCGATGGGTCAGGTCGATCGGAGCGCTCGCCGCGTCCGTGGCAGCAGTCGCACGACAGGAGGGGCGCGATGAAGCTCGGGTTCCTGACCGCGCCGTTCCCGGAGACGCCGCTCATGGAGGTCGCCGACTGGGCGGCCGCGACGGGCTTCGAGGTGCTCGAGATCGCCTGCTGGCCGCAGGCCACCGGCGCCGACGCGCCGCTATGCCGGCACGAGCCACATCGACGTGGCCAACCTGCGCGAGCGCCAGGCACGCGAGCATCGTGGACGAGATCGCAGCCAAGGGCCTCGCGATCTCCGGCCTCGGCTTCTACCCGAACCCGCTCCATCCGGACCCGGAGCACCGCGAGCCGGTCATCGGCCACCTCAAGCACGTGATCGACGGCCGCCGAGAAGATGGGCGTCCCGCTGGTCAACACGTTCATGGGCGGCGACGGCTCGAAGACACCAGGACGACAACTGGGCAGAGGCGCAGCGGGTCTGGCCGGACATCGTCAGGTTCGCGCAGGACCACGGCCGCAAGCTGACCTTCGAGAACTGCCCGATGCTCTTCTCCTACGACGAGTGGCCGGGCGGCCACAACATCGCGACGACCCCGCGGATGTGGCGCCGGATCCTCGAGCAGTGGGGCGGACACCATCGGCCTCAACTTCGACCCCTCGCACCTGGTGCTCCAGATGATCGACATGCGGCGGTTCCTCAAGGAGTTCGGGCCGCACGTCCTGCACTACCAGGCCAAGGACCTGATGATCGACCGCGACGGGCTGTACGAGCGCGGGATCTTCTCGATCGGGCATGGGCTGGCAGATCCCGCGCATCCCCGGTCTCGGCGAGGTGGACTGGTCGGTCGTCTTCTCCGAGCTCTACCGCGGCGGCTACGAGGGCGACTGCATCATCGAGCACGAAGATCGCCGCTTCGAGGGCACCGACGAGAAGGTCAAGCAGGGCTTCCTCATCGCCCGCGACGTCCTTCGCCCATATGTCAAGTAGCAACACCTTCAGCCGCCTGCGATCGGGCCAGGCGGCACGCCCCGCGGAGTACCTCTGACCTGACCATCGACCTCGACACGCTGACCGAGCGCGACATCGCCAAGACCATCGATCACTCGCTGCTGCGGCCGGAGCTCGACGACGCGTTCGTCGAGGACGGCTGCCGGCTCGCCGCGAAGTACGACGTCGCGTCGGTCTGCGTGCGGCCGGTCGACGTGCGCCGCGCCGCGGCGATCCTCGACGGGACCGACGTGCGGTCGGGCACGACGATCGGCTTCCCGCACGGCAACCACGCGACCGAGACAAAGGTCTTCGAGGCGCGCCAGGCGCTGGCGGACGGCGCCACCGAGCTGGACATGGTCATCCAGATCGGCGCGCTCAAGTCGGGCCGCGACGCCGAGGTCCAGGCGGACATCGCGGCCGTGGTCGAGGTGGCCCACGCGGCCGGGCGCGATCGTCAAGGTGATCTTCGAGAACGCCTACCTGACCGACGACGAGAAGATCCGCGCCTGCCGGCTGACCGAGGCCGCCGGCGGCGACTTCGTCAAGACCTCGCACCGGCTTCGCGCCCGGCGGCGCCACCCACGACGACCTGCGCCTGATGCGCGCGAACACCTCGCCGCACATCCAGGTCAAGGCCGCCGGCGGCGTGCGCACGCTCGATGCGCTGCTGGACGTGATGGCGCTCGGCGTCACCCGCATCGGCGCGACGGCGACCGAGACGATCATCGAGGACTTCCGGCCCGCAAGGCCGGCGCGGGCTGCCGCGTCGCCGGCGGCGCCCGTCGGGCGGGCTATTGACGGCCGCGACCGAGCGTGGCCGGCCGATGACGCCTCGCCGCGACCGGCGCGGCCACGTGGCTGGATCAGGCCGCGGCGCTGCTCTGCAGCGCGATCGCCGACACGCAGGCGGACGCGCATCGAGACGGCCAGCCACTGGTGCGCCGATGCGATCGCCAGCGACGGGCTGGTCCACCTCTTCGGGGCGGGCCACTCGCGCATCCCCGTCGAGGAGATGTTTCCGCGCTACGGCTCGTACCCCGGCTTCAACCCGATCGTCGAGCTGTCGGTGACCTTCCATACCCAGGTGGTGGGCGCCAACGGCCAGCGCCAGGCCATGTTCATCGAGCGGATGCCCGGGCTCGCCGAGGTCATCCTCTCGAACTTCCGTTCGGTCCGCACGACGTGATGATGGTCTTCTCGGCCAGCGGCTGACCGCCCTCCCGGTCGAGATGGCGCGCGGTGCCAAGGCGCGCGGCCTGCGCGTCATCGCCGTCACCTCGGTCGCCCAGTCCATGTCGGCGGAGCCGGATGCCGGCCGCCGGAGCGCGGCTGCTCGAGGTGGCGGACCTCGTGCTCGATCTGTGCACGCCACCTGCAGACGCAATGGTCACGATCGATCGGCCTGGAGACCCCGGTCGGGCCGGGATCGACCATCGGCGCCGTTGCAATCGTCAATGCCATCAAGGTTCGTACGGCCGAATTGCTCGTCGAGCGCGGGGCGATGCCACCGGTGATCACCCGGGCAGCGTCGTTGGGCCGGACGTTCCGGGCCCTGTTCGAGGCTGCATATCGAGAGCACGCGCGACGGCTCGCTCGTGCGATCGACCAGCAAGGAGGTGGAGACGGAAGCATGCGAGACGCCCGATCGTGTCCACGTCATGATCCGCGAGGCCGACGCGACGAACGGCACGTCGCCCGCACATGGAGGAGGAGATCGAATGACCAAGATCACGACAACGGTGCTCGCTGGACAGCGATCGCGCTGATCGCCGTCGCGTGCGCCAGCTCCGGGCGCATCGTGCCGCACCGGCGGCGCCGTCGCGCCGGCATCGAGCCGGCCGCGGCCGAGCCCGCCGGTCGGCGACGCCAGGCATCGGCCGTCGGCCGCGCGGCGGCCGTACAAGATCGGCTATTCGAACGGTGGCGGCGTCGGCAACGGCTTCCGCGAGGAGCAGGTCTGCACCGCCAAGGCCGAGGCGCTCGGCCTCCGGCCAGGTCTCCGAGCTGACCACCATCCACCGCAACACGGACGCTGCCGGCCAGCTGCCAGGACATCCGCGACCTGATCGCGGAGGACGTCGACGCGATCGTCTTCAACCCGAACGATCCCGACGCCCTGAACCCGGCCCTGGCCGAGGCGAAGGCCGCGGGCATCAAGACCGTCTCGGTCGACGCCTACGTCACCGACCCGGACACCTACAACCTGTACAACAACCAGGTCAAGTACGCCTAGCTCGGCGCCAAGTGGCTGTTCGAGCACAGCTCGGCGGCACAGGCACCGTCTGGTACATGCGCGGCATCGCCGGCCACCCGGCCGACTCCGACCGCGACATCGGCTTCAAGAACGTCCTCAAGAACTACCCGAACATCAAGGTCGTCCCGAGCCCGAGGCGTCGCCACCGGCTGGGATCCCGCCACGGCCACCACGCTCGCCAACGACTTCATCTCCAGCGGCCAGTACGACAAGATCCAGGGCATCTGGACGTCCGGCATGGACTCGCAGGTCGTCGACGCGATCAAGGCCGCCGACAAGAAGTTCGTGCCGATCGTCGGCGCGGACCTCGGCGCGTTCGTCGCCCAGCTGCTGGACCCGACCGAGCTACCCCGGCCTCGAGGGCGCGGCCGTGACCAACACGGCCGCCGTCGGCGGCGCGGGCGTCAACCTGGCGCTCAAGCTCCTCAACGGCGAGACCGTCGAGGCCGACACCGCCGGCGACCGCAGCCGAACACCGTCCTGCTCGAGCCGGTCCTCGCCGACAACACGACCGACGCCGGCAAGGCCGCTGCTCGAGTCGTGGCAGGTCGACGGGCTCGACCCGCTCTGGCCGCTCGGTCTCCAGATCGAGGGCTACACGACCTACACCCCGAGCAGGCCGTCGCCTGCAAGGGCCCGGGCGAGTAGTCCACACTCGGAGTCGTATCGCGGGGGGATGCCGGCATCGCCGGCGCCCCCCGTCCGTCAACCCCAGGAGGACCGATGACCCTCACAGCCACGGACACTGCTGCTCGAGGCGACCGGCATCGCCAAGTCATACGGCGCTGTCGTCGCGCTCAAGTCCGCGTCGCTCGCTGTGCGCCCCGGCGAGGTCCATGCCCTGATGGGCGCCAACGGCGCCGGCAAGAGCACCCTGGTCAAGATCCTCACGGGCGCCGTCCGCCCGGACCGCGGCACGATCACGCGTCCGCGGCAAGCCGCGGGTCGTCGCACTCCCCCGGCGAGGCACGGCGCGGCGGCCTGGTCTCGGTCTACCAGGAGCCGGCGCTCATCCCGGACCTGGACATCCGATCGAACCTGCGCCTGACCGAGACGCCGGTCGAGCCCATTCCGCCACTGGCTCAACGAGCTCGGGCATCGGCGACCTCGACCTGTCGAGCCTGGCGCGCCACGTGCCGCTCGCCTCGCTCCGGATCATCGACCTGGCCCGCGCGCTGGCGATCGAGCCCGACGTGCTGATGCTCGACGAGATGACCGCGGCGCTGCCCGCGAACCTCACCGAGCGGGTCCTCGAGGTCGTCGGCCGGCTCCGCGGCGGCGACCGGTCGGTCATCTTCATCTCGCACCGCATGATCGAGATCGCCGCCGTGTGCGACCGCGCAACCGTGCTGCGCGAGGGCGCGACGGTCGGCGTGGTCGACGTGACGCCGGGCTCGGAGGAGCGGATCGTCGAGCTGATGCTCGGCCAGATCGTGGACGCGATGCCCGGCATGGCCGAGCGCGCGCTGGCCGCCGGCCGGGCCGCCGACGCAAAGCCCCGCATCACCGCGCGCGGCCTGACCGATGGCGGCAAGCTGCAGGACGTCTCGTTCGAGCTCTACCCGGGCGAGGTCCTCGGCGTCGTCGCGCTCGAGGGTCAGGGGCAGGACGAGCTCTTCGACATCCTGGCCGGGTCGGAGCGGCCAAAGGCCGGCGAGCTGCTGGTCGACGGCGTCGCCGGCGTCGTTCGGCCATCCCGCCGACGCGATCCGGGCAGGGCTCGTCTACGTCCCGGCCGATCGCGCCGAGGCGCTGCTCATGCAGCGGTCCGTGCGCGAGAACATCGCGCTGCCGTTCACCACGCGCCTCCCCACGTGGGGGCCGATCAACACCGGGCGTGAGCGCAAGACGGTCGACTCGCGCGATCGAGCGGCTCCAGATCGACACGCGCGCCCAGCGCGAGGTGCGACGCCTGTCCGGCGGCAACCAGCAGAAGGTCACGATCGCGCGCTGGGTGGCGGGCGGCGTCCGCACGATGCTCTGCTTCGACCCCACCCGCGGCATCGACATCCGGACCAAGCACCAGATCTACGTCCTGCTGCGCGACCTGGCCGAGGCCGGGGCCGCCGTCCTCCTGTACACGTCGGAGCTCAAGGAGATCCAGCTCGTCTGCGACCGCGCGATCGTGATCTTCGGCGGGCGGGTCGTGGCCGAGATCGATGCTGCCGGGAGCCGACGAGCCGACCCTCCTTCGCGCGGCGTACAACCTGCGGCCGGACGCGGCGATGCCCGAGACGATCGCCGCCGAGGCCGTCGCGGCTGACCCTGAAGGCAGCCCTGCGCGGCCATGCCCCGAACGCGGCGGAGGACGTGCGATGAGCGCCGCGGCCCCGACGGTCGACGCCGTGGGCGCGGCCCGCGGCGGCGCCGTCACGGGCTGGCTCCGGCGGAACAGCTGGACGCTCGGCCTGCTCGCGTTCCTCGGCCTGCTGCTGCTCTTCACGCGGATGATCCAGCCAACCTACGGCGTCGCCGGGATCCAGGGGCTCGCGAGCTCGGTCCTGCCGCTGGCGCTCGCGGCGGCCGCGCAGGCGATCATCGTGATCTCCGGCGGGATCGATCTCTCGATCGGGTCGATGATGGCGTTGACGAGCGTCGTCGCTGCCTCCCAGATGAAGGGCCAGAGCGAGGAGTTCGGGGTCATCGTCGTCCTGGGCGTCCTGGCGCTCGGCCTGCTGCTCGGGGCGGTCAACGGCTCACTGGTCGTCATCACCCGCGTCCCCGACATCGTCGTGACGCTCGCGATGTCGTTCGTCTGGGCAGGGCTCGCGCTCATCGTGCTGCGGACGCCGGGCGGCGGCTCAGCAGTCTGGCTTGCCGACATCGTCACCGGCTCAGCTCCTCAACGAGTGGATCCCGCAGGCGGCGATCGTGCTGATCGTCGTCGTCGCGGTCATCTGGGTCCCGATCCAGCGATCGCGGCTCGGGCTGTCGCTCTATGCCATCGGCAGCAACCAGCTGGCCGCCTTCCGGAGCGGCGTGTCGGTCGGGCGGACGAAGGTGATTGCGTACATGCTCGGCGGCCTGTTCGCGGCGCTCGCCGGCCTGTCCCTGACGGCGAGCACACGGATCGGCGCGCCGGTGCCCGGCCCCTACACGCTGCTCAGCGTCGCGGCGGTCGTCCTCGGCGGCGTGAGCCTCGCGGGCGGACGGGGCGGCGTCTTCGGACCGATCATCGGCGTCGTGATCCTGCGCCTGATCCAGACCGACATGACGTTCCTCAAGATGAACACGAACCTCGCGACCGTCGCCCAGGGAATCATCCTCATCGGCGTGGTCATGCTCGGCAGCTACGTCCAGCTGCGACGGAGCCGGGCATGAGCGGCGCGGAGGCCGTTGCGCCCGTGCGCAGCTCGTGGCTTGGCGGCATGCAGCGCCTCTTCCGCGACCGGCCGATCCTGCCGCTGGTCGCGCTGCTCGTCGTGCTGGTCGTCGCTCTTCGAGTTCGGGCCCGGCGCCGTCAACCTGAACTGGGCCGGCGTCGTGCTCCGTCAGGCCGTGCCGCTGGCCATCCTCGCCGCCTGCCAGACGCTGACGATGCTCACCGGCGGGATCGACCTCTCCGTCGGGGCGGTTGCGTCCATGTCGGGCTTCCTCGTCGCGACGCTGGTCGGCGATCTGGGCCTCGCCCATGGCGATCCTCATCGCGATGCTTGCAGCCGCGCTGGCCGGGCTGGTGACCGGCATCGGCGTGGGCGTCTTCCGCGTCCACCCGTTGATCATGACCCTGGGCATGAGCCTCGTCGTCCTCGGGCTGTCCAACGTCTGGCAGCTCGTCATGGTCCAGACGGGCTCCGGCGTCCCGGCCGAGCTTCGGACGCTTGGCTCGAACCTGCTCGCCACGTTCATCCCGTACAGCCTCATCGTCTTCGTCCCGCTGGCGCTCCTCATCCTGCTGGCGCTGCGACGGAGCGGGCTTCGGACGGCTGCTGTACGCCGTCGGCGACAACCCGATCGCGGCGCGACTCTCCGGGGCGCGTTCCTGGCAGGTCCTCATCGTCCTGTACGTGATGTCCGCGCTCCTCGCCGGCGATCGCCGGGCTGCTCATCTCGGGGCTCAACAACGTCGCGAGCGTGACGCTCGCCGATTCGTACGTGCTGCCGTCTGTCGCTGCGGCCGTCATCGGCGGCACGTCGATCATGGGCGGCCGAGGCGGCTTCGCCGGCACGATCGTCGGCGCGCTGATCCTCACCGTGATCACGTCGCTGCTCTCGTCGCTCGGCTACCCCGAGGCGGTCCGCCAGATCCTGTTCGGCGCGATCATCGTCGCCGTCGCCGCCGCATACACGCGCGTGACCTCCGACACCTGAGCCAGAGCGGGAGGGGCGGATGAAGACGGCGGCACGCCCGGCGGTGAGCCGGCACCTCGGGCTGGACCTGGGTGCGACCAACCTGAAGTGGAGCGTCGTCGAGCACCGACCCGACGGATGGGCGACCGTCGCCCGGGAGCAGGTCACGACACGGATCGCCCCCGACCCTGACGCCATCCCTGCCGGCGTGGTCGCTCAGCTGGCCGACACTGCCGTCGCGGCCATTGCGGCATGGCCGGGGGTCCGGACGATCGGGATCGGCGTCCCGGGCCTGTACGACCCGGCTGCAGGCACGACCCGGTTCATCGTCAACATCCCCGGCCCCTGGGCAGGGTTCCAGGTCGCGTCGCCCGTCGCCGCTGCCACAGGCATCCCGACCGTCCTCGTCAACGACGCTCGCGCCTTCGGGCTTGCCGAGCTTCGCCTTGGAGCCGGGCGCGGCGCGTCGTCGATGATCGGCCTGACGCTCGGCACGGGTGTGGGTGGCGTCATCGCGATCGACGGGCGGGTGCACCAGGGTCACGACGGGACGGGTGGCGAGATCGGCCATCAGACAATCGACCCCGACCGGGCCACCATGCGGCTGCGGGAACAACGGATGTCTCGAGGCGTTCACGCGCGCGGACCGGCTCGCAGAGGCGTGCGGGACGGCGACCGCGGCCGAGGCCGTCGCGGCGGCACGCGCCGGGGACCCGCAGGCGCTGGAGGGGTTCGATCGGGTGGGACATCTGCTGGGGATCGGGATCGCGAACATGATTGCCGTCATCACTCCCGATCGCGTCGTGCTGGGTGGCGGGATCGCGGCCTCGGCGGACCTCCTCCTCGGCGGGATCCGGGCCGAGCTGGAGCGGCGGGTCAGGACGACGGCGCTCGACGAGGTCGAGATCGTGACCGCCGAGCTCGGCACCTGGGCCGGAGCCATCGGCGCGGCCATCCACGGAGCGGAGGCGGCCGCCCGTGCACCTGCCCACGGGGCGGGCGGCATCCCGGTGCTGGCCCGATGAGCGCGTCGGACCAGCCCCAGCACCGGCTCATCGAGCAGGTCCTGCGCGAGCGCATCTCGAGCCTCCCGCCCGGCGAGCGCGTGCCGTCCGATGCCGAGCTGTGCGCCGAGTTCGGCGTAAGCCGCATGACCGCGCGACAGGCGATGCAGCGGCTCGCCGAGGACGGCCTCATCCGACGCGAGCCGGGTCGTGGCACGTTCGTCGCGAAGACGTCCGCGCATCGACGGACCAACCGGCTCATGACGTTCACCCAGGAGATGAGCCGCGCCGGCCGGGTGCCGTCGTCGCGGGTGCTCACGCGCGTCATTCGACCGGCCGCGTCGACCGAGGCAGCCGCGCTGCGCATCCCGGCACGCCAGCCGATCGTCCACCTGCAGCGGCTCCGCCTCGCCGACGGGGAGCCGATCGTGCTCGAATCGACGGTTCTGATCCGCGAGACGGCCGACGCGGTCATGGGCGCCGATCTCGCGCACGGGTCGCTCCACGAGACGCTGCGGCAGGCCGGGTTCGGGCTCAAGGAGGGCACCGGGACGCTGTCTGCCGCGGCAGCCACCACGTCGGAGGCGCGCCTTCTCGCGATTCGTGCGCGCGAGCCACTGCTCGTGGAGCGGCGGGTGATCGTCGATGGTGACGATCGGCCGATCGAGGCGACGGAGTCCCGGTACGTGGCGAACCGCTATGCGCTCGTCGTGCAGTTCGACGTCGAGCGCGCCGACGAAACCTGAGCTGGGGAGGCGACTCCCCTAGCGGCCCGGCATCGCGCCGAACGTGCGCTCGATGTCGTCGAGAATCCGAACCGTCGCCTCCTCGACCACCGACAGGTAGCGCTCGCCGAACTCGGCGGTCGCCTCGCGCGCGTCGCCCCACGTCCCCGACTCCGTGGCGCGGTACACCGATCCGGGCGCCGAGAAGAAGAACGCGGTGTGGACGGGCGCAGGGTTCGTGACCTCGGGGAACGGCGGGAACTCGCGGTTGGCGGCGTCCATGTCGACGAGGTCCGGGTTGATCGCGAGGACGGCGGCCGTCTCCCCCTTGTTCGCGTGGAGACCGTTCGACGGTCCGAAGAACTCACCCGCCTCGTCCGCCGTCATGCCGTCCCAGTAGTTGATCGGGAACGTCCGCGCCCCCTCCGGCAGTCGCTCGGCAGCGCTCGCACATGCGTAGGCGATCGCGTACGTGTTGTCGTAGTGGCCGTTGAGGAACACGATCCGGCGGAAGCCCATCGTCGCCAGGCCCACGGCAACGTCCTCGATGAGCGCCATGAACGTGGCGACCCGGATGTGGACGACCCCCGTGAAGCCCGCGTGCGGGTACGACAGGGCGTAGTTGATCGTCGGGGCGACGGCCGCGCCGATGCGTGACGCGACCCGCCGCGCGACCTCGTTCGGGATGATCGCGTCGGTCAGCAGGGGTCCATGCGGTCCGTGCTGCTCGGTGGAGCCGGTCGGGACGATGACGGTGTCGTGCTCGCGCAGGAAGGCCTCGACCTCGGGGTTCGTCATCTCGCCGAGGAACACGGTCGACGGTTTCACGGGTGGGTCCTCCTGGCTGGATCAGCCGATGGTGGTGGTGAGCTGGCCGATGCCCTCGATCTGCACGACCACGGTATCCCCACGCTCGAGATGACGGTCGGAGCCGGGCGGGGTCGCAAGGCGCGCCGGCGTGCCGCTCGCGATCAGGTCGCCGGGGCGCAGGACGAGGTGGCGGCTGAGGTACGCGACGATCTCCGCGATGCCGAAGCGCATCGAGGACGTGCGCCCGTCCTGAATGGGCTCGCCGTTGATGGTGCACCGGACGGCGAGGTCGGCGGGATCGAGCTCGTCGCGAGTCACGACCCACGGGCCGACGGGGCAGAACCCCGGCATCGACTTGCCGAGCAGCCACTGGTCGCCGTCCAGCCAGGCGTCCCGGGACGAGATGTCGTTGATGCACGTATAGCCGAAGACGTGCTCGAGGGCGGTGTCCGGCTCGACCTGCCAGGCCGTCCTGCCGATCACGATCCCGAGCTCGACCTCCGCGTCGACGGTGGGCGCGACGGCGCGGTTCCAGGTCAGGACTGCACCGGGCGCCCCGACCGACGCGGCCGCCTTCCCGTATACGAGCGGTTGGAGCGGACCACTCCCCGGGGGCTCACCCGGAACCCGGTAGTTGTGGCCGATCGTGTAGATCGCACCGGGATCGGGCACCGCTGGACCGAGCTCAACCCCGTCGATCGGCCGCCAGTCGGCATCGTGTTGCAGCCCAACCCAGGTCGACAGCTCGGCGAGGACGGCAGCGCCACCCGCGGCGAGGTCGCGGACGGACGCCACGCCCATCTCCGAAGCCGTGACGGGCAGCGCGAGGCCGTCCTGCACCACGGCGAGGATCGGGCGGCCGGCTTCGATGACGGTGGCGACGCGCACGCTCAGGCCCTGGTCGTCGGATCGGCGAGGAGCGGCTGCACGGCGGCGCGCATCACGTCGGCCATGCCGCCGATCCCGGTCCAGCGCTCGAACGCGATCGCGGCCTGCTGGACGAGCATCTCCGAGCCGTTCGAGGCACGGAGGCCACGCGCGCGGGCGGCGGCAAGGAGCGGCGTCTCGGCGGGGACATACACGCAATCGAACACGGTCGCGTCGGGCGGGAGGCGGTCCACATCGATGCTGGCGCCGGGATCGACCATGCCGACGGTCGTGGCATTGACCGCGATGTCAGCTCCAGTCAGGGCTTCCGCGAATGCCTCATCGCTGAGCCCGACGCCTTCCAGCGTGCCCGTGCCCGTCCCGCGAAACCGGTCGGCCAGTCGCGCCGCGGCGTCAACGGTCCGGTTGCCGATCGTCACGTGGCGCGCCCCGGCGTCCAGGCACGCAAACACGACGGCATGGGCCGCACCCCCGGCACCCGCGACGACAACATCGGCTCCTTCGAGCGACCGTCCCATCGCGCGCTCCACGCCCGCGCGGAACCCCGGCGCATCGGTGTTGAAGCCCACGAGGCGGCCGTCGTCGGTCCGCACGACGTTGTTGACTGCCCCGATCGCGGTCGCCTCTGGCTCCACCTCGTCCACCAGCCCGGCCACGAGCCGCTTGTACGGCGCGGTGACGCCGAGTCCCAGCCAGGCATCGCTGTCCCGGGCCTCGCGGACCGCGGGCTCGACGGCGTCCTCGTCGAGCTCGAGCAGGACGTACCGGGCATCGATCCCGCAGGCGTCGAACGCGGCGTCATGCATGACCTGCGAGTGCCGGCGGCGGAGGGGCTTGCCGATCAGCCCGACCCGACGGGTCATCGCTGCCAGCGCGCCGGCGGGCGACGGACCGGGCCGGCCGAGGCGGGGAAGGTCACGTTCGGGATGATGTGATCGACCCACAGCTGGAGCTGGGCCGGGTCCGGCGTCATCGTGTGCAGGAAGAAGTACTCGACGCCCGCGTCCACCCGCGCCTGGAGCGATGCGATGACCTCGTCGGGCGTCCCGAAGAGGTAGACGGACTCGAGGTACTCCGGCCCGCGCTCGGCGCTCATCACCTTGAGGAACGCCTCGTGCTGCTGGCGGCGTGCCTCGGCGGGGTCGTCGGTCAGGACGAGGTGCAGGAAGTTCTCGTGCGCCACGAGCGTCTCGGAGGGATCCTTGCCGGCCTCGCGCATCGCCGTCTGGAGCTCGTCCCAGTCGCGCGCGATGTCCTGCGGCGGGCAGGTGGGACGCGGGATCCAGCCGTCGGCCTTGACCGTCCGCGCCTTGACCGACTCGACGAACTTGGGCAGGTCGGGCGACTTGGGCGAAGCCAGCTGCGAGCCGCCACCAATCCACAGCAGCGGGCGCTGCGCCGCGCGTGGCTCGATGAACACGTCATCCACCGAATAGAACTGGCCGTGATACGTGACCGTCTCGCCTTCGAGCAGCGGCATCATGATGTCGAGCATCTCGTCGGTCCGCTTGCCGCGCTCCGACTTCTTGACCCCGACCGCGTCGTACTCGGCCTCGTTCCAGCCGACGCCGGCACCCAGGATCACCCGGTTGTCGCTGAGGAACTGGAGCGTCGCGAGCTCCTTGGCCAGGATGACCGGGTTGCGCAGCGGCATGATCAGGATCGACGTCCCCAGGCGGACCCGCTCCGTTGCCCCGGCCGCCACCGCGAGGGTGGTCAGCGGCTCCAGCCAGTTGACCGAGTAGAACCGCTTGCCGACGAGCAGGTGGTCGGTGATGAACAGCGAGTCGAACCCCAGGTCCTCCACCGTCCGCGCGAACTCCTTGATACCGCTCGCGCGTTCCGGGCCGTCGCCCTCCCAGATGTACGACGGCAGGAAGACCCCGAACCGTTCGACCTCAGCCATGCATGACCTCCTGTGGGTGCGGCCTCATCGGCCGTGGTAATTGGGTTCGCGCTTGGCGAGGAATGCCGTCGCGCCTTCGAGCAGGTCGTCCGTTGCAAAGATCCGGACCGAGGTCTCCACCTCGGCTGCGTGCCCCGCCGCCAGATCGCGGTCCAGGGCGTCGTTGAGCAAGGCCTTGACCTCGCGCACGGCGAGCGGGCCGCGCTCCGCGATCTCCTCGCCGATCTCTCTGGCACGGGCAACGGCGGTCCCGGCCGGAACGACCTCGTTGACCAGGCCGATCCGTTCCGCCTCGGCCGCGGAGATGACGCGGCCGGTCAGCAGCAGCTCCCTGGCGCGAGCCATGCCCACGATCCGTGGCAGCCGCTGCGTCCCGCCCGTGCTCGGCGTGACCGCGAGCCGTACCTCGGGCAGGCCGAGCAACGCCGTCTCTGACGCGACGCGCAGGTCGCAGCACAGGGCGAGCTCCAGCCCACCCCCGAGGGCGTTGCCTTCGATCGCCGCGATCGTCGGCATCGGCAGGCCGGCAAGACGTTGCGCGCACCCGAGCCTCGAGCTCGGACCGGGCGCGGCCCTCGGGTCCGCGGTGGTGCTCGAAGTCGCGGACGTTCGACCCGACCGAGAACGCGCGATCGCCACGACCCGTGACGACAACGGCACGTACGTCGCCGGGCGCGGCCGCGGCCAAAATCTCGAGCGCCTCGTCGAGCTCCGCGAGCAGCTCCCCGGTGACGAGGTTGAGCGGCGGGTTGGCGAGCTCGAGCTGCGCGACCCGGCCCAGCTCCAGCCCAATGAGTGCCGTCACGAGGTGGCCGCAAAGTCGGCGGCGAGACCCATGGGGCCTGTCGCGTACACCCGTCCGTCGATCGGGCGCAGGTCGTCGGCGACCCGTGGCCGGAACCCCATCTGGCCGATGACGTCGCGCTCGACATCGATGCCGGGCGCGACCTCGACGAGGACGAGCCCGTCGGCCTCGAGTCGGAAGACGGCGCGGTCCGTGATGTACCGGACCTCCTGGCCACGCTCGAGCGCGAGCCGCCCATTGAAGGAGACCTGGCGCACCTCGGGGACGAACTTCGGCAGGCTGCCCTCGCGGACGACCCGCACGCCCCCGTTGATGTCGAGCTGGAGGCCCTGGGCGGTGAGCGTGCCCACGAAGTTGATCCGGCGGGTCCGGGCGCTGATGTTCGGGAAGCCGCCCGGTCCACGGACGCGGCCTTCGAAGGCGTGGACGTTCACGCTGCCGTCGGGTCCGACCTCCGCAAAGGAGAGGCTTGCGATGTCGAGCCCGCCTCCGTCGTAGAAGTCGAACATGTTCGGCTGGTCGATCATCGCCTGGTAGTTGAAGCCGGTCCCGCCCTCGTTCCCGGCGACGGGCACGCCCCCGAAGATCCCCTGCTCCACGGTCAGCACGAGCTGGTCGGTGATCCCCTCCTCCCAGGCCACGCGACCGATGAGCTGGCTGATCCCGAAGCCGAGGTTGCAGATGGCACCGCGCGGAAACTCGAGCAGCGATCGGCGGGCGATGATCTTGCGGACGTCGAGCGGCAGCGGCGGCTCGGGCGTGACGGGCTTCCGCAGGGCACCCGCGTAGTACGGCGAGTCCTGGGTGATGTACGTCTGCCACTGGTCGGGATCGACGAAGACGTAGTCGACGAGCGCGCCAGGGACCTTCACATCGCGGAGTGGCATGCTCCCGCGGCGTGCGAGCCTCCGAACCTGGGCGATCACGATCCCGCCGCTGTTCCGGGCGGCCATGGCCATCGACAGCATCTCGCCCTGGACGGCCTCGCCCTCCATCGTGATGTTGCCGTCCTCGTCGGCGGTGGTGCCGCGAATGACCGACACGTCGATCGGGAACGCGTGGAACAGCAGCCATTCGCGGCCACGAAGCGTGACGACCTCGACGAGATCCTCCGTGGTGATCGCGTTCTGCTTGCCGCCGGTCTGGCGCGGGTCGACGTACGTGCCCAACCCGACGTGCGTGAGCAGGCCGGGTCGCCCGGCGGCGATCTCGCGCGTGAGCTGTGACAGGACGCCCTGCGGAAACGAATACGACTCGAGCTCGTTGGCCTCGACCAGCGCGCCCAGGCCCGGCTCGTTGCCGATGTTGCTGCCGATCGTCCGCTTCATGCAGGCCCTTGAGCCCGAGCTGCGAGAAGCCCCGGTCGGCGAAGTCGCCGATCCCGACGACACGGACGGTGGTGAGGTCGCGTGGCCGGCCTTCCTTCGCGAACACCGCCGCAAGCTCGTCGATGAACCGCTGCGGGACGGCATGACCCGCCCCGGAGCCGCCGATGAGCACCGTGCTGCCGTCCTTGACCAGCCCGACGGCCTCGCGCACGTCGACGATCCGTGTCACGGCATGTACCCCCCGGAGTTCGGGTTGAGCGTCTGGCCCACGAACAGGCTCGCCCTGTCCGAGAGCAGGAAGATCACCGCGTCGGCGACCTCCTCGGGCTGGCCGAACCGGCCGAGGGGCATGGTCCTGCGCCGCTGCGCGCCCACCTCGCTGTCGACCAGGTCCGCGGTCATCTCCGTGACGATGACCCCGGGCGCGACGGCGTTCACGCGAATGCCGCGCGGTGCAAACTCGTACGCGAGCGACCGGGTCAGGCCGATCAGCCCCGCCTTGGCCGCGGAGTACGCGGCGGTTTCCGGGACACCCATCTGGCCGAGCCGGGACGCGATGTTGACGATCGCGCCGCTGCCTCGTTCGACCATCGACGGCAGTGCCGCCCGACATGTGTGGAACGCGGCCGTCAGGTCGGTCCGCAGGACGGCGTCCCAGGCCTCGGGCGTCGTCTGGAGGAACGGCCCGACCAGGGTCAGACCGGCGTTGTTGACGAGCGCGTCGATCCGCCCGAAACGCTCGATCACGTCGTCGACGAGCCGCTCGGCCTGTGCCCCGTCGGCGAGATCCGCAGCAAAGGCCTCGGTCTGGCCACCGGCGTCACGGACGCGCGAAAGCGTTCGGTCTGCCGCGTCGGACCCGGTGTTGTAGTGGACCGCGACCGTGGCGCCTTCCTCGGCCGCCTTGACGGCGACGGCCGCACCGATCCCCCGGCTGCTGCCCGTGACGAGGACGACGCGATCGCTGAGGGCATCGCCCATCAGCACAGCCCCGCGACCTGGAGCGCCGCGAGGACCGCGCCGGATGTCTCCTCGCCGACGGGGAGGAGCGGTGGCCGCATGTCGGTGTTCTCGATCACGCCGAGGTGCTTGAGCGCCACCTTGGTCCGGGCCCGGTAGTCGCGCACGGGCTGGCCGTAGACGACCTCCTCGAGCGGAAGGATCCGCTCCCAGATCGCGCGCGCCTCGTCCCAGCGACCTTCCCGGGTGTGGCCGTACATCTCGACCTGCAGATCGGTTGCGAGCGTCCCGAAGCCGATGAGCGCGCCCTCGGCGCCGAGCACGAACGACTCGTAGATGAAGTTGTCGTCGCCCGTCAGCAGGTCGATCGGCCGTGGCAGCGCCTCGATCATGCGCCGCGTCGCGAGGTAGAGGCGGGCGTCGAACGAGGCCTCCTTGAGGGCCACGACGCTGTCGATCGCGGCGATCCGCCGGAGCGTCTCCTCGGAGAAGATCACGCCACCGAGCGCGGGCTGAAGCTGGAACGCGACCATCGGCAGGCCGCAGCCGCGGGCGATGGCCTCGTGGTAGGCCACGGGGAGGGCGGGGTCGAGCGGCGTGCCCTGGTAGGCGGGGATCGGGAAGACGAGCAGCCCCCTCGCGCCGGCGCCTTCGGCACGCTTCGCTTCCTCGACCGCCTGGGCGGTGAACTGCGCGCTCAGCCCGGCGACGACCGGGATGTCACCGGCCTCGTCGACCGCCACGCGAAGGACCTGCTCGCGCTCGTCGGGCCACAGGTGCGGCCCCTCGCCGGTGTCGGCGTTGATCGCGAGCGCGACGGGGCCCTGCGGGAGGAGCCACTGGAGGTAGCGGCGGTAGGCCGGCTCGTCGAAACGGCCGTCGGCATCCCATGTCACGACGCAGGCCGGGACGATGCCACGGAGGTTGAGGCTCATGCGACTCCTCGCTGGGGGGACGGGATGGTGGACGCGACCGCCGGTGGCGCACCGGTCGAGCCGCGCAGGACGAGCTCAGTGGGAAGGATCTCGGGCGGGAGGGTCTCGCCGACGAGCGCGCGATCCGCGTGCTCGAAGCCGCGCCGGCCCATCTCGCGCAGCGGGAGACGGACCGTCGACAGGCTCGGTGCGGTGAGAGCGGCCGTCGAGATGTCGTCGAAGCCGGCGACCGACACCGTTCCCGGCACGTCGATCCCGAGCTCCGCCAGCCGCTGGAGCGCGCCGAGCGCCAGCAGGTCGTTTGCGCTGCAGACGGCGGTGAACGGTACGTCGCCGGCGAGAAGCGTGTCGACCGCGAGCACACCACCGTCGCGATCGAAGGTGGTCCTGACCACGAGCCGTTCATCGAACCGGATCGCGGCCGCGGCGAGCCCGCGCTTGTATCCCGCGAGTCGCTCGCGCGCGACGAACAGCGACCGCGGACCGGCGAGAAACGCAATCTGCCGGTGCCCGAGGGCCACGAGCGCTTCGACCATGCGCTCGATCCCGGCCGCGTTGTCCACGCTCACCTCGGGCGCGCCGCCGGCGTGCGGAGAGAGGTGGACGACCGCCGCTCCATCAGCCCGCATCGCGGCGAGGTGCCGGTCCATCTCCTCGTTCAGGGCGGGATCATCGAGACCGCTCCCTGCGAACACGACGGCCGCGGCGCGCATCGAACGGAGCAGCCGCACGTACGACCGCTCGCGTTCAGCGTCCCGCTCCGAGCTGCACGTGATCACGAGGTAGCCGGCAGCGGTCGCACCGTCCTCCACGCCACGCACGACCTCTGCGAAGTACGGGTCGGTGATGTCGTGGACGATCACCGCGACCACCGGGACCCGGCTCTTCAGGAGCCCGCGGGCGAGCGCGTTCGGGACGTAGTCGAGCGTCCGGGCGGCCTCGAGGACGCGCTCGCGCGTCTCGGCTCGAACCGGGTATGCGGACGAGGAGACGACGCGCGACGCGGTCGCGGTGGAGACCCCGGCCAGTCGGGCGACCTCGGTGATCGAGGCCATCAGTACGGGTAGGACGGCGGCTCGTCGCGCACCGTCACCCACTGCCACTCCGTGAACGTCTCGTCGTTCGCCTCGCCACCGAACCGGCCGCCGTTGCCTGAGCTGCCCATGCCGCCGAACGGGATGATCGCCTCGTCGTTGATCGTCTGGTCGTTGACGTGGACCATCCCGGCCTTGATCCGGTTGGCGATCGAGAGGCCGCGCGAGATCGAGCGCGAGTAGACGCCCGCGGCCAGGCCGTATTCGGTGTTGTTGGCGAGGGCGACAGCCTCGGCATCGGTGTCGAACGGGACGACGGGCGCGACCGGTCCGAAGATCTCGTCGGTCCAGGCCGGCAGGTCGGTGGCGACCTCGGCGAGCACCGTGGGGCGATAGAAGAGGCCTTCGTGCGTGCCGCCGGCCGCAAGCCGCGCGCCGCCGGCAACGGAACGCTGGACGATGTCGTCGACGCGAGCGAGCTGCTGCTCGTTCACGATCGGTCCGAGCTCCACGTCCTCGCGGTACGGGTCCCCGAGCCGAAGCCGTCCCGCCTTCTCGGCGAGCAGCTCGACGTACCGGTCGGCGACGGAACGATGGACGATATGCCGCCCGACCGCGAAGCAGACCTGGCCCTGGAACTGGAACGACGAGAAGGCACCGGCGGCAGCGGCTGCCTCGAGATCGGCGTCGTCGAGCACGACGAATGCGTTGTTCCCGCCCAGCTCGAGAGAGACCTTCTTGAGGAGCCCGCCGGCGAGTGCGCCGACGCGCCGCCCGACCTCGGTCGAGCCCGTGAACGACACCATCCGGATGTTCGGATCGGTGACGAGCGCCTCGCCCGCCTCGGCATCACCGACGACGATCTGGAGCAGGCCCTCGGGCAGCCCTGCCTCGCGGAAGATCGAGGCGAACATCGCGCCGCCACAGACCGGCGTCTGCGGATCGGGCTTGAGGACGACCGCGTTGCCGAGCGCCAGTGCGGGTGCCACGACCCGCATGCCCAGCACGCTCGGCGAGTTCCACGGCGTGATGGCACCGATCACGCCGATCGGCACGCGTCGGGCCATCGAGAGACGGCCGGGCTGCGCCGACGGCAGGAGCGAGCCGTGCGGCCGGGACGGCATCGTCGCCGCGTTGTGCAGCTCCTGGAGCGTGAAGTTCTGCTCGTGGTGCATCTTGTTGCGGTGCGCGCCGGTCTCGCGCTGCGTCCACGTGCCGAACTCGGCGCGGTGCTGCTCGTACAGGACCGCGGCACGACGCAGGACCGCGGCGCGCTCCTGGTAGTTCGTCTCGGCCCAGGCCGGCTGCGCCTTCGCGGCCTCGGCGGCCGCGCGATGGACGTCGTCCGCGGTCGACCAGTTGAGCGTCAGCAGGCCACGGCCTGTCGCCGGCTCGCGCACCTCGCGCGCCTCCCCGGATCCCGTCTGCCAGTCCGCAAGGAACGGGTCGAGCCAGCCCGGCTCGGTCCGCTCTGCCGTCACATCACGCGCCGTCGCGACCATCGTGTCCTCCTTCGGGTCGGCGCTCGGTCGACCAGTAGCGTTCTGCGTATGTCTTCGGGGCTCCGTCGATGACCGCCCGCAGGCCGGTCGCCGGATCGCGCCAGACCTGGCCACGTGCCAGGACCGCGTCGATGAGGCCTTCCTCGAGATAGGGCGGGATCTCCCACGACCGAACCTCGATCGCCATCTGGCCGGGATAGCCGATCAGCTCCTTCACCCGGGGATCCGTGTAGTACCCGCCGACGAGCACCAGCTGGAGGGCGGACAGGTGTGCCGGCTCGTCCGCGGCGAGGGTGGCGAGCCGTGCCTCGGGGTCATCCCCGAGCTCCGGCCGCAGCGCGGCAACGAACGGGTCGATGAGGTCGGGGCGCGCGCGGAGGACGAACGCCAGGCGGTCCTCGCTGACGATGTCGGCTGCGGACGGCATGCCGTGGGCCGCCGGGATGAGGTGCTCGGCGATGGCGACGAAGGTGGCCCGCGCCGCCGCGTCGACCATGGCGAGCCACGGCCCGGGTGCCATGGTGTCCGTCGTGGCGACGAGCCCACCGGTCACATCGGTCGGCGCACCGGTCTGCTGGTCGGTCATGCCGGCACCTGCTGCTCGAACCGGGTCTCAACCATGTGCTCGGCCGCGCGGAGTGCGAGGGCCACGATCGTCGACGTCGGGTTGACGCCGCTGGAGGTCACGAAGCAGCTGCCGTCGACCACGTACAGGTTCGGCACGTCATGGGTCCGGTTCCACCGATCGAGCACGGATGTCTCGGGGTCGTCGCCCATGCGCGCCGTCCCGAGCAGGTGCCAGCCCGAGTAGCGCATCAGCCGGTCGACCTCGATCGAGTGCGCGCCCGCCTCGAGCAGCGATTCCGTGGCGCGCTCGATGTGGAAGTCGAGCATCTTCCGCGCGTTGTCACCCATCGAGTAATGGATCTCGGGGGCAGCAACCCCGCTCGTGTCGGTGACCGTGTCGGAGAGCGTGACCCGGTTCGATTCGTCGGGCAGGTCCTCGGCGAAGAGGCCCCAGTTGGCGCCGTGGCCCAGATGCGATCGAACGTGGAGGTGGTGGTCGGGACCCCAGACCTGGGTGCCGGCACGGCTCGGGAGCGCTGTGTTGATCGGGCCGCCCGTCGGTGCAAGCCCCCAGCGAGCGCCACGGACGAAGCCGCGTCGCTCGTCGGTCTCGTAGAACTCGAGCGACTCGATCAGGTCGCCGAACTGGCCCTGCCAGCTCATCAGCGGCTCGTCGAACAGGCCGGCGACATTGGCGAAGGGATGCATCATCAGCCGCTTCCCGACGAGCCCCGACGAGTTCGCGAGCCCGTCCGGGATGACGCGAGTCGGCCGAGAGGAGCAGCAGCCGCGGGGTCCCGATCGCGTTCGCGGCGAGGACCACGACCTTCGCCGGCTCGAAGTGCTCCCCGCCGTCGCGATCGATCCACGTGGCGCCCGTCGCGAGGCCCTGCGCGTTCGTCTCGATCCTGCGGACGCGGGCGCCCGTGACGAGGCGGGCCCCTTTGCGATCGCCTTCGGCCAATGAGTCAGGTCGGTCGATGCCTTCGCGCCCTCGTTGCAGCCCGACTGGCACGTGCTGCGCTGGACGCACGGGCGGCGGCCGTCATACGGAGCCGACAGGATCGAGTTGAACTCGGGCCACCAGTGCCAGCCGAGCTTCGTGTGGGCACGAGCCACCTTGAGCCCGGCCGCGCCGATGGGGAGTGGCGGGAGCGGCGGGTCCTCGGGATCGGGCGGATAGGCCGGGTCGCCGGCCAGGCCCGAGACGCCGAAGTCCTTGTCCGTCTGGCGGAAGTAGGGCAGCAGCTCGTCGTAGGTCAGCGGCCAGTCGTCGGCGATCCCATCGAGCGATCGAACGCGGAAATCGGACGGCAGCATCCGAGGCCAGGCGCCGGCAAAGATCAGCATCGACCCGCCGACACCGCTGTACATGAGCGGCGAGACGGGTGTGTCCGCCTCGACGATCGGGTAGTCCTCGGGCAGGCCACGGATGTTCGGGCTCGTGGCCCACTGCTTGCGGGCGGTCAGCTCCCACTCGGTCTTGTTGCCGGGGTATTCGGCCTTGTCGTGCCAGTCGCCCTGCTCGAGGCACACGACCCGGAGGCCGGCCTCGGCCAGCCGTCGCGCAACCACACCGCCGGACGCGCCGGCCCCGACGATCAGGACATCTGCGGGTTCCGATGGCCAAGCCTTCGCTCCTCCGACGCGTTGTGGGGTGTCGCTGCGCGGAAGCGTATAGCAAACCTTTGCTATGGCGCGTTGCAGTCCTGCTTGGAGGCCGCGGCGCGGTCGCCCCGGAACCCGTCCCGTACGTGGCCGGCGCCAGCGCCCGCCGCCGCCCAAGCTGCTCTTCCGTCGGATCCGTGCATCGGGCGTACGTTTTCGACGAGGGCTTGCACCATGTGCACATAGCGACGCCCGGGGCCGGCCGCGACGTCGACGACTTGCACCCGGTGCACGACCGCCGGTCGCCGGCGCTCACGAGGTTTGATCGGTGCGCCACGTGCACGTTCTCGACCTATTTCGGCGGTCCGACGCCCGCTCAGCATTCGCTATGTGCATCCAGTGCACGGCGCCACGTGCACGGTGCTCTGGGCGGCCGGTGCACGGCCGCCGCCCGGCACACCCCTGGCGCACCCTTCCGACGCATCGTCGATAATCGATCAAACGATTCGCCTCCTCGCCGAGCCGCCCAAGGAGTCCCGATGACGACGCTCGACATGTTCAGCCTCGACGGACGCGTCGCGCTCGTGACCGGTGGCGGCGGCGGGATCGGGTCGGCGCTGGCGGAGGCCCTCGCCGCAGCGGGCTGCTCGGTCGCCGTTGCCGGCAGGACCCGCGAGCCACTCGACGCGGCCGTCGCCAGGATCGAGGCAGCCGGCGCGCGCGGAACCGCCGTCACGGCCGACGTGACGGACGAGACCGAGAGCAACCGCATGGTGGACGAGGTCATCACCGAGCTCGGCCGCATCGACATCATCGTCAACGCCGTCGGCGGCGGCGCCGGCAAGGAGCTCCACGCCGCCGAGGCCTACCCGCGCGAGGCGTGGGACTGGATCATGGAGCTCAACGTCCGCAGCACCGTCATCCCGACGCAGGCGGTCGCTCGCCGGATGATCGAGACCGGCCAGGGCGGCATCGTGCTGAACATCTCGTCGGTCCGAGCCAACCTCGGCATCAACGCCGGCTATTCGGCCTACGTTGCGGCCAAGGGCGCCATCAGCTCGTTGACCCGGCAGTGGGCAACCGAATGGGCCAAGCACGGCATCCGGGTCAACGCGATCATGCCGACGTTCGTCGACACGCCGCAGGTCGCGATGCTGCTCGAGGACCCGGCGTTCAAGTCGAACATCGTCAACCGCATCCCGCTGGGCCGCGTCGGCGAGACCCGCGACATCGTCGGGCCTGCGATCTTCCTCGTGCTCGGACGCCGCGTCATTCGTGACCGGGCACGTCCTCACCATCGACGGCGGCCTCACCGCGACGCAGTAGGGGAAGCCGATGGACGCACCCGCCTCGATGATGGAACGCGTCACCGACAACGTCTTCACGACGACGAAGCTGCGCGGCTGCAATCCGAGCTTCGTCACGACGTCGGACGGGGTCGTCGTCATCGACACGCCACAGCTCCCGACCCGCGCTGTCGCGATGCGCGAGGAGGCGGAGTCGCACGGCCCGATCCGCTACCTCATCAACACGGAGAACCACGTCGACCACATCTTCGGCAACTGGTGGTTCCGCGGCGCCGGTGCGGTGGTGAATCACCAGGCGCTCTGGGACATCTTCATGGACCCCAAGGCTGCACTCGACCCCTTCGACTACGCGCTCGAGGCGATCCCCACTGACGACCCGAACGGGGCCGCGCTCATCCCCGATCGCGACGACTACTACGCGAACCTCCCCCGGGGGACGGTCGTCTTCACGGGCGACCTGACGCTGCGCGTCGGCGACCACACGTTCCACTGCCTCTGGACGCCGGGCCACACGCCAGGGCAGCTCGCGGTCCACGTCCCCGAGGAGCGGGTGGTCTTCACCGGCGACACCATCTTCTCCGGCTGCCAGACGTGGCTGATGACCTCGAACGTCGACCAGTGGATCGAGGCGCTCGAGCGGATTCGGCTGCTCGACGTCGACCACGTTGTGCCCGGTCACGGGCCCGTCGTGACGCTCGACTACCTGCACACGCAGCGCTCGGTGTTGCTCGCCTGGAAGGCCGCCGTGGCCGACGCCGTCTCGAAGGGCTGGTCACGCGAGGAGACGATCGAGCGCGTCCGATTCGACGACGCCTTCGGCCCGGTTGACGTCGGGCAGGGCTACATGATGGATCACATCCAGAACAACAACGCCGGCTCGCTCTGGGACAAGCTGACCGCCACGGGCTACTCGAAGGGGCGCTGAAAAGGGTCGATCGGAACGTCGTCGTCGAGTCGCTCGACGAGCGCGCGCAGCCGCTCACGTTGACCTGTGTTCGATTCGATGTACGGCCGATGGTCACGAATGTGCCCACCGTTCGCGGAGCCTGACAGACTGAGGGTCGCATGCAGCCGGAACGGGAGGTGCAAGGGTGAGCAGATCTGGGTCGGTGGTCGTCCTTCATCCCGGGGGGACACAGGCGCCGGCGATGTCCGACGCCGAACGGTACGACCAGTTCACGCGCGAAGGCCGCTGGGCCGCCTGGATCCGCAACGACGCGGGCGACACCAGCGGCTGGCACCACCACGCCGACAACGTGACGTACGTCTACGTGAGCCGCGGATCGATCACGTTCGAGTTCGGCCGGGACGGAGCGGAGCGCGTCGTCGCACAGCCCGGCGACTTCGTGATCGTCCCGGCCCACACGCTCCACCGGGAGATCACGGGGGATGGCTCCGACCTCGAGGCGTTCGTGATCCGCGCGGGCGGTGAGCCGGAACGCGTCGACGCCGACGGCCCCGAATTACACGCCGGAGGGCGGTCCGAACCAGGTACCTAGCGCCTCGGCGAGCCCGGGATCACCGCCGTCGCCGACCCAGGCGACATATCCGTCCGGCCGAACCAGCACCGCACCCGGAGCCTCGACCACGCCGAGCACAGGAAGCTCCCACGGACCGGCGTACATGGCGTCGACCGCCTGCACGCGATCTGCCCAGGGGCCGATGTCGGGGCGATCGGCCTGGTCGAACCCGAGGAGCACCGGCCGGGCGCGATGCAACAGGGAGAACACGCGCCGCGGACCGTCGGGGGTAGCCAGGTCAAGGTCGGGCATGCGGCGCCCGAGGAGCGGGTGACCCTCGCCGAGTCCGTACCGGATATCGAGGCCGGCCATCATCGCGGAGAGTCGCCTGCGGGCGTCGTCGACCTCGAGGAGCTCCGTGATGACCTCACCGAGGCCCTTCGTCCGTTCGTCGGGGCGGCGAAGGGCGACCAGCGCCATGGTGTTCCGCAGCACGCGAGCGCCGACCGGGTGTCGCTCGGCGTGATACGTGTCGAGGAGGCGTTCGGGGGACGTCCCGTTCACGACCTGGGCCAGCTTCCAGCCCAGGTTCATCGCATCCTGCACACCCGTGTTGAGGCCCTGGCCACCATCCGGGGCATGCACATGGGCGGCGTCGCCGGCCAGGAGGACTCGTCCCGTTCGATAGGTGGCTGCCTGTCGGGTGGTGTCGGTGAACCGGGAGATCCAGGTGGGGCTGTGGACCCCGAAGTCGGTCCCGTAGACGGCGATGAGTCGCTCGCGGAGGTCCTCGAGGGTCGGCTCGGCAGTGGCACCCACGCCATCCTCGGTCAGCATGACGCCGACGGTCCCGCCCTTCCCGTAGACCACCTTGCCGTCCTTGATCTCGTATGCCACCTTGCCGAGCGCATGCGTGCCGGATGCCGTGCGGCGCATGCCCAGCTCCGGCTCTTCGGCCATCTCGACCTGGGCGATCAGGCTGCTCGTCGTGGGATCCCAGCCCGGAAACTCGATGCCGGCGACCTTGCGGACCAGGCTCCGACCTCCGTCGCAGCCGACGAGGTAGTGCGCGCGCAGTGACTCGCCAGCCGACAGCTCGACGTCGACGCCCGTGTCGTCCTGGGTGAACCCCGCTACGTCGATGCCGTAGCGGATCGGCACGCCGAGCTCGGCCACCCAGCCGGCGAGGATGCGTTCGATGTGGTTTTGCCAGAGACCGAGCGTGTAGGGATGCCGGGTTGGAACATCGCTGATGTCCAGGCGAGCCCCGGCGAACGCCCCGACCTGCGTCATCTGTCCCTCTGCGAGGAACCGGTCCGCGATCCCGCGCTGGTCGAGAACCTCGATGGTGCGCGAGAGCAGGCCACCCGCACGCGACCCGGCAAGGTCCTGACTGGCCCGCCGCTCGACGATAGCGACGTCCACGCCCGCCAGCGCCAGCTCGCCGGCGAGCATGAGGCCTGTCGGACCGGCCCCCGCGATCATGACCCCGTGCCCCTTCATGGCATGCCTCCGTTTCGTTGCCTGCTGGCCTGGCGACATTGGACAGCATCGCGCAGGGACGGTCGGCGTCGTCGGATCCAGCGCTCGCTTGCGCCGATCGATGAAGAACCGTAAAGACGGTCGGAGGGGTACGGCTTACCAGCGCTTCCGTGCCTCGATGAGGAAACGGCGCGAGTAGGCCACGAACCGACCGTCAGCTTCAATGCGATCGTGGAGGAGCAGCAGGCGGTCCCGGTACTTCTGAACGCTGAAATCCGGAACGAACCAGATGACCTTCCGCAAGAAGTACACCATCGCACCGACGTCGAAGAACTCCATTCGTAGGTCCGCTGTCCGGAGATCGACGACCTCCAGGCCCGCAGCCTCCGCCCTGGTCCTCGCCAGCTCGGGTTCGCGGCCGGTCCCACCCAGGGGCTGCGCGCCCAGAAAGAAGTCGTAGATCTCGTGCCCGCTGTCGGGTCCGACCTGCTGCGAGACGTACGTCCCACCGGGAGAGAGCACGCGGCCGATGTCGTCCCAGTACGCCGTCACCGGATGACGGCTCGTGACGAGGTCGAAGGTGCCGTCAGCGAACGGCAACGGGGGCCTGTCCTCATCTGCGACCACGACGACGCCCTTTGCCCGCAGGTTGTGCTGCGCACGAGCGATGTTCGGCGGCCAGGACTCGGTCGCCACCATCGCCTTCGCGGCGCGCTGCTCGATCCCGGCAAGAACCTCGCCACCGCCGGTCTGAATGTCGAGGCTGATTTCGGCCCGGCCAACGCGCTCGCCCATCAGCCGCTGGTAGGCCCACGGCGGCCTCTCCTCGGCGGCGCGGCCGTCCAGCCAGGAGAAGTCCCAGCCGGTGACATCGGCGCTCTCCGCTTCTGCCACCAGGTCCTCGAAGCTCCGGTTCATCGGGAAATCGTCACATGGGTGCGTGCGTGCGGCGCTATGCGCGACCGGCGGCCGTCTCATCCTCGCGGGTTCGGCCGGCCAGCTGGATGAGGTCCTCGTGAAGCTCGAACCAGATGCCGTGGTAGCTGTCCACCCGCGGTGACGCGACGTATTTGCCATCCCCAGCCTGCGCGCGTTCGAGCGCCCGGGTGAGCCGGGGTCGGTAGCCGCGAAGGCGTGGGCTCGCCGGCTCGAGCTCGGACAGCCACGCGGAGGCGTCCTCGTGGAGTGCCGCCAGGTCGGCGAGCACGCGCTGGTCGTACTCGGCATCGCTGTGGTCGTTGATGGCGGGCTCGCCCTCCCCCGGCTTGAGCTGCCACGCCGTCACGGTCTCCTTCATGCGGTGGTCGAGCGGCAGGAAGCCGTCGAGCGCCAGGTTTGCCGCATCGAGCCCCCACGCGTCGCGGTCTGCGGCCAGGAGCTCCGTGGCTCGCGTCTTGCCCGCGTCGCTGAGCCGGTACGCCCCGGCCACCGTCCCAGCCACACCATCGACCACGAGCTGATCGAGCAGACGCTGGACGACATCGGGCGTCGAGCCGACCGCATCTGCAACGTTCGCGGTGGTCGCAAAGCCCTTCGTCGCCACGATTCGAATGCACTCATCGAGCGTCGCGACCCGGGCCAAGGCGGGTTCCGCCGGTGCGGCCGCCTCAGCGTCATCGGCGCTGTCCGATCTCGATCCCCGCGTCGGCGGCCCACTCGAGCAGGGTCCGTGCCTCGGGCACGACCTCGCTGCCGCCGGGAATCGCACCGTCGAAGACCTCGCCCGAGGAGCCGTCGATCGAGATGACGGCTCCCTCGAGGAGGGTCCGATCCCCGATCAGGACGGATCCGTCACGCACCGCCAGCCGGGCAGCGCCGACGACCGCGGGAATGCCCCAGCCGCGCGCCACGACAGCCGCATGGCTTGCCAACCCGCCGCGAGCGGTCAGGATCCCGGCCGCCCTGGCCATCCCGTGCACGTCGTCCGGGGAGGTCTCCGACCGCACCAGGATCACCGTCCGACCTGCCTCCGCTGCCCGAACGGCGGCGTCCGGGGTCGTCACGATCTCGCCGGTTGCCACACCCGGAGAGGCGGCGAGCCCGCTCACGAGCGGCAGCAGGTAGCTGCTTCGGCCGGTCGTCTTCCGGGGCGGATCGACGAGCAGGTGCGCAACGCGTTCGACCGCCTGCGCGCGCGTCAGGGGAAACTCCGGGTCCTCAGCCATGTCCCGCGCGATCCGGAGCGCGGCCTGCGGACTCCGCTTCCCGACGCGGACCTGCAGCATCCAGAGCCGTCCGCGTTCGATCGTGAACTCGATATCGCACAGGTCGGCGTAGTGGCGTTCGAGCCGCGTGGCAGCGTCCTCCAGCTGCGCGGCCACGTCCGGCAGGCGCTCGGCGAGCGTATTGATGGGCTGCGTCTGGTGCGTGCCCGCGACCACGTCTTCGCCCTGCGCATCGAACAGGACGTCCCCATAGAGGCTGGCCTCGCCCGTCGCCGGGTTCCGCGTGAAGACGACGCCGGTGCCGGAGTCCTCGCCGAGATTGCCGAACACCATCGCCTGGACGGTGACCGCTGTCCCGATGTCGTCCTGGATGCCCTCGCGCTGCCGGTACGCGATGGCGCGGTCGCTGTTCCAGGAGCGGAACACCGCCTCGATCGCGAGCCGGAGCTGCTGCCATGGATCCTCGGGCACCTCGCCCACGCCGACGATCGCCTGGAACGACGTCCGGAAGCGGTCGTGGCAGTCCCGAGCGAACGCCTCGTTCCCCGACGCGGCGGCAAGGCCGACGGTCGTCGCCTCGTTGAGACCGAGGTTGAGGATCGTGTCCATCATCCCGGGCATCGACACAGGCGCCCCGGACCGGACACTGACGAGGAGCGGATCGGCGGGATCGCCAAACCGGCGGCCCACGGCGGCCTCCATCTCGGCCATCCGCTCGCGCAGCTCGGCATCGAGATCGTCGGGCCAGCCGCCCGCGAGGAACGCACGGCACACCTGGGTCGTGACCGCAAATCCGGGCGGGACCGGCAGACGCAGATCCGGGCCGAGCATCACGCCGAGGTTCGCCGCCTTGCCGCCGACGAGCGCCTTGACCTCGTCGAGCGGCATGTCGTGGGGGTGGTCCAGCGGATAGGTGTGGTTCATCGCGGGGTCACCTCGAGGAGCGCCGCTGCTGGGTCGCGGGCGGGATCGTTGAGCGCGCGCCAGACGCGCTCAGGGGTCAGGGGCAGCTCGCGGATCACGACGCCGGTCGCATCGCGAACGGCGGCCGCGACGGCCGGAGCGACGCACAGCAGGGCCCCCTCGCTCATCCCCTTCGAGCCATACGGGCCCGGCCCGTCGCCGTTCTCGACGATCTCGCTCTCCATCGAGCGCGGCAGGTCCATGCTCGTCGGGATTCGATAGTCGATCGCGCCGAGGTTCCGGATGCGGCCGGCGTCGTCGAAGATGTAGTGCTCCATGAGGGTGTGGCCGAGCCCCATGACGGCCGCGCCCTCGTCCTGGCCGCGGACCTGGGTGGGATTGAGCGCGCGGCCCACGTCCGACACCGTGACGTGTCGCTCGACCGTGACGTCGCCCGTGTCGCGTGTCGACCGAGACCTCGACGGCCGTGCAGTTGAACTCGTAGAAGGCCGTCGTGCCACCGAGCGGGTGCTCCGGCATGGCCTCCTTGCGCATCTCGCCGACACCGATGACCTCGCCGCCGAGCCGCCCGAGACCCCGAGTCAGCACATCGAGGATGGGGAGCGTCCGGTCACGGATCCGCACCTCGCCGGCGTCGACAATGACCTCCGACTCGTCCACGTCCTCGAGCCGGGCGGCCATCGTCCGCAGCTTGTCCTGCACCGCGCGGCAGCCGAGGAGGACCGCATTGCCCATCAACACCGACGAGCGACTCGCGGACGTCTGCTGGTCATATGGGACGACCGCCGTGTCGCCCATGACGACCGTGACCCACTCGACCGGTGCGCCGAGCTCGCGGGCCGCGATCTGGGCAAAGATCGTCCGGGCCCCCTGGCCCATGTCGGACGTGCCCGCGTAGATCACGACGCTCCCGTCGGCGAGGAGCCGCACGGTCGAATACGAGAGTCCGGTCGTTGGGCCCGCCTTCAGACCGACCGCCAGACCGCGGCCGCGACCCGGGGGCAGCGGCGTTCCCCAGCCGATGCGCGCCGCGGCTCGCTCGACCGTCTGATGCCACGCGCCGTCGGCCGGGATGTCCCCGGGGAGGAAGTCGTCGCCGTGCCGGGCCAGGTTGCGCAGCCGCAGCTCGACCGGGTCGATCCCGAGCCGCCGGGCCGCCTCGTCCATGTTCGATTCGACCGCCCAGATCTGCTGGGGATTGCCGAAGCCACGGAACGCGGTGGACGGGACGGTGTGGGACAGCACGCTGCGCGCCACGATCCGGACCGCCGGCACGTTGTACGGCCCGGCTGAGGTGTAGCTGCCCTTCGCCACGGTCCGGTCGGCGATGTCGGCGTAGGCACCGATCAGGTAGCTCGCGTCGACGTCGCGAAACACGAGCGTGCCGTCATGCCGGAACCCGGACCGGACGCGGACCTGGGCCGCGCCCCGACGAACGGCCTGGAACGTCTCCTCGAGCGTGAGCACGAGCCGAACCGGCCGCCCCAGACGCAGGGCCATGAACGCCAGCAGTGGCTCGTACTTCGCGTGCTGCTTGCCACCGAAGCCGCCACCCGGGTCGGGCGCGAAGACGCGGACCTTCGACAGCGGCAGCGAGAGCAGCGACGCAATGACGCGCTGGAGCCAGTTCGGGTGCTGGATCGTGCTCCAGATCGCGATCCCGTCGGCGTCGGGGGCGGCCATGAACGCATGGGGTTCGATCGCGAACTGGGTCACCATCGGGAACACGTGCGTGTTCTCGACGACGACCTCCGCCCGGGCTTCGGCGGCCTCGATATCGCCCCAGCCGTACCGGTGCTCCCTGAGGATGTTGCGATCGGCGAATGAGTCGCCCTCGCGCCCCGCGGGATCCTGCACGAGCGGCGCCGCGGGATCCAGGGAGGCTGCGAGGGTCGTCACGGCCGGCAGCTCCTCGTACTCGACACGCACGAGCCCGGCCGCCTCCTCGGCGAGATCGCGCGTCTCGGCCGCGACCGCGGCGACGGGATCACCGTGGTACTTCGTCTCGCCCACAGCGAGCACGGGGCGGTCGCGGAGCTGCGGGCCGAACCGTGGCATCGGCGAAGGGAGCTCGTCGGGCGTCATGACGAGTCGAACGCCGGGAAGCGCGAGCGCAGGGGACGCATCGATTGCGATGATCCGGGCCCGCGCGACCGGCACGGTCACGAGCTTGACCTGGAGCACGTCCTCGAGGCGGAGGTCCGCCACGTAGGCCTGCCGGCCCGTGACCCGGTCGCGACCGCCGACGCGGGCCGGGTCGCCGATGAGTCCCTGCCCGTGGCCATTGCCGTGGCCGTTGCGTTCGTCGCCCGTCACTGGGGCGCCTCGCGGGCGTCGGGTCGGGAAGCCATGTCGACGGCGACGGGCTCTCGGGCTGGGCGATCAGCCGGCTCCGGGTGGCCGTCGCGTCCACCCTCTGCCGCGAGCAGCACGGCCTCGATGATCTGCTCGTACCCGGCACAGCGGCACAGGTTCCCCGCGAGCCCCTCCTCGACCTCTTCCCGGGAGGGCCGGGGCTTCAGCGAGAGAAGCGCGTGCGCCGAGACGACCTGGCCCGGGATGCAGAACCCGCACTGGGCGGCGCCGGTATCGAGGAACGCCTGCTGGACCCGGCTCAACTGGCCGTCCCCCGCAAGCCCCTCCACGGTTGTGATCGAGCGGCCGTCCATCTCGGCGGCAAGCGCGAGACAGGAGTCGACGCTCAGCCCGTCGACCAGCACGGTGCACGCGCCGCACTCCCCCACGAGGCAGCACTCCTTCGTGCCGGTCAGGCCGAGATCCTCGCGCAGGACGTCGAGCAGCGTGTGATGTGGCGCGACGGTGATCGACCGCGGGCGGCCGTTGACCGAGAGCTCGAGCGGGACGCCCGCCGTCACGCCGCCCCCTCCGCGAGCCGCCGAACCGCCGTGTCGATCCCGCGAAGCGCGAGCACCCGCAGCATTGCGAGACGGTATTCCGGCGTGGCACGCATCGAGGTGGGCGAAGGACGGGCCTCGTCGAGGAGCGCATCGAGCACTCCGGCACGGGCGGTATCGGAAGCTCCGGGATCCGCCAGCACGCCACTGCGGTCCTCCCGCACCACGGGTCGCGGGCCGACGCTCCCGTAGCCAAGCCGCATGACGCCATCGGACCCCACCGCGCACGCGAGCGTGACGGAAGCCAGGTCGTGGCCGCGCCGCCGTGTCCGCCGCAGGTGCACCGAGCCCAGCGGCGGCCGGATGAGCGGCAGCTCGATCGCGGTTACGAGCTCGTCCGCGGCCATCGTCGTCACCCCGGACCGGACGAACCATTCGTCGATCGGAATGCGCCGCGTGCCGCCGGGTCCTGCCACGACGACCTCGGCGCCATAGACGAGCAAGGCCGGCGCGGTGTCCGCTGCCGGTGACGCGTTGCAGATGTTGCCGGCGAGCGTGGCCCGGTTCCTGATCTGCACCGACCCGACAACGGCCGCCGACTCGGCGAGCGCGGTGTACTCGCGCCGGATCAGGGGATGCGCCGCGATGTCGGTCATCGTCGTCCGTGCGCCGATCACGAGCCGGTCGCCGACGACGAGGATGGTGTCGTCCAGCTCGTCGATCCCCTTGACATCGACGACGAGCTCGGGCCGCATCGAGCCGTCGCGCAGCCGGATGATGAGGTCGGTGCCTCCCGCCAACAGACGGGCGCCCGTTCCATGCGCGGCGAGGATGGCATGGAGCTCCGTCAGGCTCGATGGACGCTGGTACGCGAACGGACGCACGCGGCTACCCGACGTCGCCGTCCGGGAGGCGTCGGGCGAGGTTCCCGGCGACCTCCGCGAAATGCCGTTCGAGCGCGGCGACGAGTGCGTCAGCGTCACGCTCACGGATCGCATCGAGGATCGGCATGTGCAGGTCCGCCGACCAGCGCGGGTCCGCCCCGGGGACGACCAGCGTCAGGTACGTCCGCGAGAACGGCTCGAGCGACCTCCAGACCTTCGCGAGGGTCCCGTTGGCGGCGATCTCGATGATCCGGGCGTGAAAGCGGGCGTCAGCCTCGGCAACACGATGCGCGTTGCCGTCGTCGGCCGCGTCGTGCATCGCGTCCATGTGCCCGGTGAGCTCGTCGATGTTCGCGTCGGTCAGCCTCGGGACGGCAAGACGCGCGCCGAGCGCCTCGAGCGCGGACCGAACGGCGTATGCCTCGAGCAGCTCGTCCCGCGTCGGTCGGCGGACGCGTGCCCCGCGGAACGGCGTGATCTCGACGACCCCGAGTGCCTCGAGCCCACGGAGTGCCTCGCGGACCGGCGCCTGGCTCGTGCCCAGCTCGCGCGCGACCTGCGTTTCGACGATACGCGAGTCCGGCGCGTACCGGCCGCTGAAGATCTCCTCGAGGAGTCGCTCCTTCACCTGGTCAGCGAGGACGCTCCGGGCGAGGATCCTGACGCTTTCCACGGCCCGGCTCAGGTCCCGATCGGCGTGCTGGTCGCCGCGGCGGCGGTGCCCGGGGCGGCGCCTGCGCTCGCGCTCCCGTCGCGCAGGATCTCGACCGTCCCGGCGGACCCGTCGACGCGCACCCGATCCCCCGTCGCGATCCGGTGCGTCGCAACCGACGTCCCGATGACGGCCGGGATCCCGAACTCACGGGCGAGGACCGCCGGGTGCGAGGTGGTACCGCCGGTGTCCGTCACGAGCGCCGCGATCTTGGTGAAGAGCACGACCCACGCCGGGTTGGTCATCTGACAGACGAGGATGTCGCCCTCGGCCACCTCGTCGAACTCGTCCACGGTCCGCACGACGCGCGCGATGCCTTCGACGACACCGGGTGATGCGCCGATGCCGCTGACCTGGAGCTGGTCCTCCGACTGCTGCTGATAGAAGCGGTCGGGATAGCCCCAGTTCACGAGGTACGGGAAGGCGAGCTGAGAGGGCGTCGCCGTCCCGACCCAGTTGCGCGGCCGGAGCTTCGTCGACGCCTCGCGCTCGGCACGACGCGCGGCCACGATGCCGCGGCCATCGACGCCCTCCGCGTCGCCGATGAGCATCCGGAGCTCGTTGTAGCGCAGGTACATCACGTCGTCGGGCTGGTCCAGCCGGCCCGCCTCGACGAGCTTTCGGCCGATCGCCATGAGCACGAGCCGGACATGCGCGTTCGCACCCTGGTCGATGTAGAAGTGGTGGTCGGGCGTGAGCGGCGCCATCCGCAGGTTGATCTCGTTCGCGGCGCGCATCTCCTCCAACGCGTCACCTTCGAGCCCGTCGAGGATCTCGCTCGATGCCGCCTCGATGTCGCTGCGCATCGTCTCGATCGCGCTCGGGTAGTCGTAGTCGGTCTCCAGATAGCCGCGGATGAGGTCGAGGACCGGCTCGAGCTCCTCGCGCACCGTCGGGAAGATGAACTCGTGGCTCCAGACGGCGTGCCAGCCGAACTCGCGCTGGTACGGCTCGATCCGCTCGTCGATGAACCGGCGGCCCCGCTCGGAATCCCGAAGGGCCGCAGCGATCGCGTCTGCGTCGCCGGCCCCGAAGGCTGCTCGCAGCTCGGCGTCGTCGCGCACCTCGTTCTTCATCCGCCAGAGCGCCTCGATCGAGTCCCAGTTCCGATCGGAGGCGGAGTTCTGGAGGCGCCCGAGCAGCTCCTCGTCGATCGTGCCGCGCGTCTTCTCCATCACCGCCCGCAGGTTGAGCGTGGCCGACAGCTGCGCGAAGTTGAGCATCCAGTGGATCTTCCAGTGCCGATCGTGGACGTCGATTGCGTCCTCGAGCAGGCAGGCGACCTCGGCCAGCGACATGCCGTCGGCCTCGTCCAGACGCGCCTCGAGGAAGTCGAAGTTGCGCTGCATCTCGGGCACGAGGCGGTCGTGCCACCAGTCCGCGAACTGGCGGCCGTAGACGGGCAGGACGGTGTCGAGGTACGCGCCCATCTTCGACCCGAACTCGGCGTCCTTCGGGACGCGGGCACCGTACCGGGCGCTGTACTCGGTCCCTTCGATGCGCACATCCGGATCGGCGGGCACGGCGGTTGTGTAGACGTAGCCGTTGACGTTCTTGGCGAGCCAGTCCACCGCGAACGGTGTTCCGAACCGACGGAACATGTGGTCGCAGCTCAGCCACCAGCCACCGATGTCGAAGAACATCGGGCTGACCGGGTGCGGGATGTGCAGGTCGTCGTAGACCCAGAAGAAGTCCTTCTCGGCGTCCGATTCCCACGTCACGGGGAACGTCTCGTCGCCGAGGAACTGGCCGAGGATCTCCTCGCTCGCTGCCACGGACCGGTCCTCCACGATGTCGCCTGGCCACGCCGTTGCGTCGGGGGGTCTATCGATCATCGATTATGATGCCTGCGCCCAGACGCTGCGAGCGACGAGGAGACCGAGGTGATCGCGCCCACGCACGAGGAGCTGATCGACAGCCCGATGCTGCGGACCGCGCGCAGCGGCCCCACGGACTACTGGAACGACTCGTGCGCGATCGACGAGCTGGCCTACGCGGTGGCCCGGGGCGCGACGGGCGCGACCTCGAACCCGAGCATCGTCCACGAGGTCCTTGGCAAGGAGAAGGCGCTACTGGACGCCGCGGATCCAGGAGCTTGCCGCTGCGGATCCGAGCGCCACGGAGACCGATCTCACCTGGGCCGTCGTCGAGGAGATGGCCGTGCGCGGCGCCGCGATCCTGCAGCCCGTCTTCGAGCGCGAGGGCGGCCGAAAGGGGCGGCTCTCGCTGCAGACGAATCCCGCCAACTACCCGAACGCCGAGCGGATGCTCGAGCAGGGCCGTCGCTTCGCCACGCTCGCCCCGAACATGCAGGTCAAGTTCCCGGCCACACGCGCGGGCCTCGAAGCGATCGAGACCGCCACGGCCGAGGGGATCAGCATCAACGCGACCGTGTCCTTCACGGTGTCGCAGGCCCTGGCGGTCGCCGAGGCCGTGGAGCGAGGTCTTGCGAGGTTCGAGGCGAATGGCGGCGATCCCGCGACGGTACGGCCGGTGTGCACGCTGATGGTCGGGCGGCTCGACGACTGGCTGCGGGTCCTGGCCGAGCGCGATGACGTGGCGGTCGATCCCGATGCCCTCAACTGGGCCGGGATCGCGGCCTTCAAGCGTGCCTACGCCCTGTACGGGGAGCGCGGGTACCGGACGCGCATGCTCGCGGCGGCGTACCGGCATCGGCTGCACTGGACCGAGCTCGTCGGCGGCGACATCGTCATGACGATGACCCACGCCTGGCAGGCCCGCTTCAACGCGAGCGGCATCAACCCCGAGCCACGGATCGAGGTCCCGGTCCCTCCCCGCATCGTCGACGAGCTGCTGGCCCGGTTCCCCGACTTCGCGCGGGCGTATGAGCCCGACGGCCTGGCCGTTGACGAGTTCGATGGCTACGGCGCCACGGTCCGGACGCTGCGCGGGTTCATCGCCTCGTACCACGACCTGATCGGCGCCGTACGCGACCTCGTCCTGCCAGACCCGGACGTGCGCCGGGGCGGGTAGCCCCGACGCCGCAGGTCAGGCCTTGGCGGCGGCCGCCTCGCGGGCCTTCTCCCAGTCCGCCTTGAACTGCGTGATGCCCGAGTCGGTCAGCGGGTGGTGGACCATCTGCTTCAGGATCTTGAAGGGCAACGTTGCGACATGCGCGCCGGCGAGCGCCGCCTGCGTCATATGCAGCGGGTTCCGGATCGAGGCGGCAAGCACCTCGGACTCGATGTCGTGCAGCGCGAAGATCTCGGCCAGCTCGCGGATGATGATCATCCCGTCCTGGTTGATGTCGTCGAGCCGCCCGATGAAGGGGCTGATGAGGCTCGCGCCGGCCTTGGCCGCCAGGAGACCCTGGTTCGTCGAGAAGATCAGCGTGCAGTTCGTCTTGATCCCCTCGTCCGCGAACCGGCTGATCGCCTCGAGCCCGTTCTCGCTCATCGCGACCTTGACCACGATGTTGGGGGCGATCTTCGCGAAGCGCGCGGCCCTCGTTCAGCATGCCTTCGACGTCGTCGGCGACGACCTCGGCCGAAACGGGTCCGGGCGTGATCGAGCAGACCTGCCGGAGGATGTCTTCGTACGAGGAACCGCTCGTCTTCGCGTAGAGCGACGGGTTCGTGGTGACGCCGTCAACGACGCCCCACCGGACGGCGGTGCGGATCTCTTCGAGATCCGCGGTGTCAAGGAAGATCTTCATGGTGCGAGCTCCTGTGGACGTGACCCCACCATCGTACCCGCGGGCACGCGCACGGAGGGTGCGCAGGATCGCCGCGCACCTTGCAGCGATCTCGATGCGGTTGGGCGCGTCGACCGGTTCAGCTCGCCCGGTAGAACAGCCAGGCGTCCCGCATCCGCTGCGTCTGTCCGGGGGTGAACTCGGTGTAGCAGGTGTCGTACGAGTAGTCCATGTAGTTGTGGATGTTGTCGACGCCCGGTGCCCGGCACGTGTCCTTGCCCACCGGGCAGCCGGAGGACGGCGTCTTCTGGGCCGGGGTGTCGGCGACGAAGTCGCCCTTGTTACAGCCGCCCTGGAACGTGTGCTCGAGGTTCAGCCAGTGGCCGGCCTCGTGGGTCAGCGTCTCGCCGAGGTCGTAGCGGCCGGCGTACGTGGTCGACGCCCCGGGGACGGTTCGCCAGTCCAGCACGATCCCGTCGAGGTAGTCCTGCGACGAGTCCGTGATGCTGGGAAGGTAGGCCCAGCCCAGGAAGCCGCCGCCGCTCGTCGAGTAGACGTTGAGCGTGTTGTCGCCCCCGCGCTTGAGCGCCTGCTTCATCGCCGACTCGGCACCGCCGGAGGTCGAGGCGTACCACGTGGCGTTGTTGGTTCGCGTGGTGCCCGCGAGCGCGAACGAGAAGCCTGTGCTCGCGCCGCCTTCGCCACCGCCGTAGGTCTTGTTGAGGACGGCCACCTGGGCGTTGATCTGTGTGGACGTGAGGCTGCCCGTCGTGCCGTTGGTGATCACATGGAACCAGACCGGGATGCTGGCCGAGAAGCCCGTGGCAGGCGCCTTGCCCTTGGCCCTGGCCGGCAGGTCGACATGCGCCTGCCCGAGATCCTTCTCGCGGACGACGCCGTCGCGACCGACGAAGATCTCGCGCGCCGTGGACGTTCCGTCGGGACCACAGGCAAGGGACGAGTCCCCGCCGCCGGCCGAGACCGCCAGCACGGAGGTCGGGACGAGGGTGAGTGACAGGGCGGCGGCCGCGAAGATCGTGGCCAGACGGCGGGGCAGCTGCATGGGGCGCTCCTCGTGTCGGGTGGGCGAAGCTGCCCGGCCCCGGTGGCCTCCGACTCTACCGCACGAATTTGCGGACACAACGGGCACCCGACCGTCCAGTTTCGTGGTGGTGCGACCGCGCACCGTGGTCCCGACGTCGGCCCGAAGGGTCGCGGCGCGCCGCGCATTCTAGAAGCGGTCGGCGATCCCGCGGACGAGTGCCGTGAACGGACCGATCGCGAGGCTGCCTGCCACCGCCAGGGCCAGCGTGGCGAGGTAGCCGCCGACTCGCTCCCCGTGTCGCAGGAGGAGGAGTGGCAGCATCGCGCCGATCACGGCTTCGACGGTGAACAGCGCCCGCGTGGCGTCCCCGACCCGCGCGCCGAACACGATCCCCTCTGCGATGAGCGCGGCGGACAGGATGGCGACCGCGATGATCCGCGGCCAGCGCGACCAGTGCCGCCACGCGCCACCAGCAGCCCCGTACACCGGACCCGCGGCGAGCGCGACCGAGCCCCAGATCATCGCGGCGTGCGATGCACCGATCGCACGGATGCCGTCGACCCACAGGGCGATGAGCAGGTAGTAGGCGCCCACCGCGCTCGAGGAGCCCGATCACTCCGCGCAGCGCCCCGGTCGGAACGGTCCGCGCAGAGGCGCCGAGCAGGAATGCGACCGCAACCCACGCACCGAGGGCGTTCGCCGGCAGGAGGACGCTCCACGGATATTCGAGCTGGTCCGCGATCCACGCGAGGGCGCCAAGCCCCACGCCGATCCCGATCCCCGTGCCGAACCCGAACGCCGCGCGACTTGCGAGCGCGGGGGGTCTGGGGCTGGCGGTCGTCGGTCGGCCGCTGACGGTGCGGCCGTCCATCACGTCGTCGGCGTGGTCTCCTCGATGCGCGCGGTCCCCCTGGCCACCGCGGTCTCGAGGCCCGACGTGCGCCGTTCGTCCTCGCGAGCCTGCAGCGCCGGCGCGCGACCGTCGCGAACGGCGATTGCCGAAGCGACGAACCCGTCGAACAGCGGATGCGGGCGCTCGGGCCGCGACTTGAACTCGGGATGGAACTGGCTTGCGACGAACCAGGGGTGGTCGCGCAGCTCGACGATCTCGACGAGCCGCCCGTCCGGTGACTGGCCCGACAGCAGCATGCCGGCCGCCTCCAGGGTCTGGCGGTAGCGGTTGTTGACCTCGAAGCGGTGACGGTGCCGCTCGTAGACGACCTCCTGGCCGTAGACCTGGTGCGCCTTGGAGCCGGGGGTGAGCCGTGCCGGGTACAGACCGAGTCGCATCGTGCCGCCCTTGTCCTCGAGCTCACGCTGATCGGGCATGAAGTCGATGACGGGGTGTTCGGTGAACATGTCGAACTCGGTCGAGTTGGCGTCATGCGAGCCGACGACCTCACGAGCGAACTCGATCACGGCGCACTGCAGGCCGAGGCAGAGCCCGAGGTACGGCACCTTGTGATCGCGCGCAAAGTGCGCGGCAAGGACCTTGCCCTCGATGCCCCGATGGCCGAAGCCGCCCGGGACGAGGATGCCGGCCGCGCCGTCGAGCCGGTCGTGCAGGTTCTCCTTCGTCAGCGCCTCGGAATCGACCCAGCGGATGCGTGCATCGACGCCGTGCGCCCACGCCGCATGGCGCAGCGCCTCGGTGACGGACAGGTACGCATCGGGGAGCTCGATGTACTTGCCGACGAGCGCGATCTCGAGCACGGGCTTCGGTGCCTTGATCCGCTCGACGAGCGCCTCCCACGACCGCAGATCCGGCTCCGTGGCGGCGTCCTCGAGACCCAGCTCGCGCACGACCAGGCGCCCGAGCCCGATCTTCTCGAACTGGAGCGGGACCTCGTAGATCGTCTCCGCCGTCTCGGCGGGGATCACCGCCTCGGTGGCGACATCGGTGAACAGCGCGATCTTCTCGCGGATCTCGTCGCTGACCGGCTGGTCCGACCGGAGCACGATGACATCGGGCTGGATGCCGATCCCGCGCAGCTCCTTGACCGAGTGCTGGGTCGGCTTCGTCTTCAGCTCGCCCGTGGCGGCCAACGCCGGCAGCAGCGTCACGTGGACGTAGAGCACGTTCGCCCGTCCGACGTCCTTGCGCATCTGGCGGATCGCCTCGAGGAACGGCAGGCTCTCGATGTCGCCGACCGTGCCGCCGACCTCGACGATGACCACGTCCGGGTCGCCATCGCGCGCGACGCCGGCCGATCCGCTCCTTGATCTCGTTCGTGATGTGCGGGATGACCTGGACCGTGCCGCCGAGGTAGTCGCCGCGGCGCTCCTTGGCGATGACCGCCTGGTAGATCCGGCCGGTCGTCACGTTGCTGAGCTGGGTCAGGTTCTCGTCGATGAACCGCTCGTAGTGACCGAGGTCGAGGTCGGTCTCGGCGCCGTCATCGGTGACGAAGACCTCGCCGTGCTGGTACGGGCTACATCGTGCCCGGATCCACGTTGATGTACGGATCGAGCTTGAGGATGGAGACCGTGAGGCCACGCGCCTTGAGGATGCGGCCGACGCTGGCGGCGGTGATGCCCTTGCCGAGAGAGGAGGTCACGCCTCCGGTCACAAAGACATACTTCGCCATGGGTCGGGTCCTCCGGGGGTTTTTCCAATGCTATCGAATCGGGACCCTCGGGGCAAGCCGCGCCGTCACGGCGCGACGGCGTCGAGCATCCGGAGCACGGCATCCGAGACGATCTCCGGCCGCTCGCTCGGGATCATGTGGCCGACGCTCGGAAGCGGTTCAAGCGTGCCCGCCACGGACTCGTCGGCATACGCCTGCTGGCCGGCAAGCCACGCCTCCGTGAACGCCGCGCGGAGCTCATCCGGCAGGCCGCCGTACTCGTCCGCCGCGGTCCGGGTGCCGCTGAGCACGATGACGGGGGCGCCGCCGAACAGCGGGCCGGGTGCCTCGAGCGCGTCGCGAGCCTCCGCCTCGCTGTCCGCGAACGTGATGCTCTCCCGGTTCGCGTCCCAGCCCAGCTGCGGATCGGTCATGAGCTCGCGGAAGCGGGCGACCATCTCGGGCTCGCCGGGCGTCGCAGGTGGCAGCGCGGCGAGGTGCGCAGCAGAGACGGCCGGCCCGCGCGGGTCGACCATGACCACGCCGGCGACGCGCTCCGGATGCCGCTGGGCGTAGAGGCTCGTGACCCACGGCCCCATCGAATGGCTGACGAACAGGTACGGACCGGGCAGGGCCGCGGCCTCGAGGAGGGCGTCGAGGTCGTCCGCCAGGTCACTCGCCGTCCGCGGGTGGTCCGGTGCCGCCGGGCTCGCGCCGGCGCCGGCGCGGTCGTAGGCACAGGCGCGGGTCCGTGTCGCGACCTGGCGCTGGACGGTGTCCCAGAACGACAGCTCGACGCCAAGGCCCGATTCGAAGATGACCGTCGGCACGCCGGGCGCCGCAGCCCCGTCGCAGCGGAGATGGAGCGTGCGGCCTTGGCCGATCGCCACGTCGGCGTCGAGCGGACCGGCGGCCTCCGACGCGGCGGGCGAGGCCGGCGCGGTTGGCGGCGGTGATGACGTGGCCGCACTTGCGGCTGCAGTCTCGGTGGCCGGTGCAGCCGACGCCATCGTCGGAACGGGGGTCGTGGGTGCGGGCTCGACCGGCGCGCAGGCTGCGACAGCGACGAGAGCCAGCAGCGCGACGAGGGCCGTCCGGCGAAGGGCCACGTCCGTAGTGTGCGAGCTCGTCAAGGCGTTGCCTGGCCTCGGAGGGCCCTGGCTCGCGTCCGGCTGAGACGCGTCAGGGCCACGCCGCCCACGATCACGGCCCCGCCGAGGATCTGCCCCGGCCGGATCGCCTCGTTGAGGACGAGGAACGCGAGGACCACGGCCAGCGCGGGCACGAGCGTCTGCATGGCCGTGACGCGCGTGGGGCCGAGCAGGTGCACCCCGTGAAAGACGATCACGTTCCCGAGCCCGGCTGCCAGCATGCCGGAGTACGCGACGCCCAGCCACACGTCCGGGAGCAGGCTGACACCGGGCGTGGTGGCCAGTTGCCACGTCCCGATCGGGATGAGGATGAGTGTGCCGGCGACCGTGGCCCAGGTCGTCGTCCGGAGCGGCGACTGGCGGGCGAGGAACGGCGCACCGAAGGCGGTGTAGCCGCCCCAGCAGACCGCAGCCACCAGGGTAACCACGTACCCCGCGAGCGCGCCGCCCTGTCCGAACCCGGGCCCACCCGCGATGACGACGACGACGCCGATGAACGACAGGATCGAGCCGGCGAGCTTGGCTGGCGTCAGCGTATCGGCCCCCACCGCCACGGCGAGCACGGCAGTGATGACCGGCGTCGTGGCGATCAGGACCGCGGAATCACCGGCGTTGATCTGCCCGAGCGCCGTCGTCCACAGGATCTGGTAGACCCCGAAGCCGACCACGCCGAGGGCGAGGATCGGGAGTGCGTCGCGGCGCGGCAGCCAGATCGAGCCCTCCCGCCAGCGCAGCACGAGCAGCAGGACGGTCGAGGCGAGCGCGAACCGGAGCAGCGTGAAGCCGACCGGCGGCACGTGGTCGAGCGCCTGCTTGATGACGATGAAGTTGCCCGCCCACAGGGCCATGACGATGACGACGCCGACCTCGGCAAGCCGGCGCTCGCCGGGGGTTGCGGATCGCCTGTGAGGAGCGGACACGGCGACGCCCGCCGGTTGCGCGGCGGGCGTCCGTGTGGCGAGGGCGGCGCGCTCGGCGCCGTCCCGGGCGGGTTCGGGGATCAGGCGCCTTCGCGGTCGAGCTCGAGGATCTCCTCGTCAGCCTCTTCGGTCAGCTTCAGCCAGACGAAGAGCCCGGCGAGGATCGTCAGCGGAATGATGATGGCGGCGGCCAGCGTGATGCCGAGCGCTACGGCAACGGTCTTGAATGCCTTCATGTTCCAACCTCCTGCGTCGGTGGCTTGACGGGCTGTCGAAGCGTCGGTCCCCGCGAAACCATCTGGGTGATGTCGTCCTTGGTGAATTCCGCGAGCAGATGGTGATAGCCGGCGTTACCGGCGTACAGCAGGCGGACGACGAACGCGCCTTCCTGTTCGAAGAAGAAGACGTCCTTCGGCTGCTGCTCGTCCATGTATCGACCGAGGACGCGGAACGCCGTCTCATAGTAGCCCGAGACATGCGGCGGGAGCACTTCCTGGCGTCCGCGACGGGCCGCGGCCTCATCCATGAAGCGGGCGATGTCCTCATCGAGGAACGTGAGCGTCTCCTTGGCCTGGGTGCCCATGCCTTCCGACCATTGGCCCGCGCCGGTGGACGTGACGAGACCCTGGACGATGAAGCCGTCGGGCGCCTCCACGAGCAGGACGTCCTTCATCCCGCGCTGGTCGAGGAACGCGCCGATCGACCGGAAGACTTCCTCGAAGTCCTGGCGGGGGCTGCCCTCGTAGATCCGCATCGGGCCTCCTTCGGGGCCGGTCGCCTGGCTTGGCGCCGGGGGTCGTGTCGCGCGCCCCGCGTCCGTCGCGACGACAATCGGATGGCGAGTGTACCGAGCGCCAAAACGGGCGACAAGGGACTGGGTGCGTGGCGGCACCCCGTTCCGTGGCGGCGCCGGTGCGTGGCGGCCCGCCGTGCGTGGCGACCGCGGCCGCGCCGTAGCCCAAGAAGGACTACCAACCCGACCTGCTCACCCTCAGGCGTCCCTTTGAGCCCGTTTTAGTCGCCCGGGGCATATCCGGAGCCGGTGAGCCCGAATGCAGGCCGATTTCGGTGGCACCGCGAGCCCCTCCCCGCTCCGATAGACCTGCCATGCATATCACGGGGCTGGCGCCGTCCTTTATGCGCACCAGGCTTAGCTGGCAGCGAAATGCCTCAGACAACGACCGGAAGCGCGCCTCGTATGCCCGGGAAGCATCGTTCGGTGCGCGGGGAGCCGATCCCGATCGAGTTCGGACCGCTCCCGGCACAGTGCGCCCGTGGTTAAGCCTGACACGCATATCCCGGCGCCAGTCCCGGGGACGAGCTCCCGCTAGAGCCCCGTCCCGCCCCCCGCGTGCAGGTGCGCCGACAGCTCGCCCGCGACGCGCGCGTCATTGACGATCAGCGCGGTGTTCGCACGCACCGAGGCGCCGTCGGTGATCGTGGCGATTCGCGCGAGCAGCCAGGGCGTGAGAGCAGGGCCACGGATCGCGCGCCGCCTCGGCGTCGTCGATCGCCTGCTCGACGGCGTCCCGCGCATCCTCCTCGGTCAGCGCGTCCTCGAACGGGACCGGCGCGCACACGAGGACACCGCTCCCCAGACCGAGCCCGAGATGGATCGCGGCGACGCGCGCAGCGGACGCGACGTCGTCAACGCTGAAGGGCGCCGGGATGCCCGCTCGAGCGGGCGTAGAAGCCCGGCAGGTCCGGCTGGCCCACGGCAACGACCGGCACGCCCCGCGTCTCGAGGTATTCGAGGGTGATGGCACGTCGAGGATCGCCTTCGGGCCGGCGCAGACGACGGCCATCGGCGTCCGGGCGAGCTCCTGCGAGGTCCGAGGAGATGTCAAGCGTCGGCACGTCAGCTGACCCCGGCGAGCCGAGCGCCGCGGTGGACGCCGCCGATCCCGCCGGTCGCGAAGACCCGGATCCCGGCCGCGTGCGCAGCGATCATCGTGGCCGAGACCGTCGTCGCCGCCCAGCCGCCTTCGTGGAGGGCCATTGCGAGGCTCGGTCGGGCCGCCTTATCGGACCGACCCGACCGGCGCAGTCGCGAACGCCTCGAGCGCGGCCTCGTCCAGACCGACGAGCAGCCGCCCATCGCGGACCGCCACGGTGGCGGGCACCGCGCCGGACTCCCGCACCGCCGCCTCGGACGCGCGCGCAACCTCGAGGTTCTGCGGGTACGGCAGCCCGTGGCTGATCAGCGTGGATTCGAGCGCGACGACGGGTCGCCCGTCGCGCAACGCCATCGGCGACCTCGGGCGCAACCACCAGGCGCGCCGAGATCGTGGAGGCGACGCCGGGCGGCATCAGCCAGGCGGCAGCTCGGGGCGGCGCGTGCCGAGCTGGCGGGCCGCGGCGCGATGACCGGCCAGCGCGGCGCGGCGCATCGAGGCAGGCAGGGCCTGGCCCGTGGAGCGGGCACCGAACCAGCCGACGAGGAAGCCGGCATCGAAGGCGTCGCCCGGCGCCCGTCGTGTCCGTGGCGGTCGGCCGTTCCGTGGCCACTTCGAACCGGAGCGCGGCTCGGTCGCCTTGCCGGGCCATCACGGTCGCCCCCTCGCGAGCCGCGCTTCACGACGACCACCGGCGCGAAGTCGAGCAGGCCCTCGACGCCGGCCCGGCCCAGGAGCGCCTCCGCCTCTGCCGCCGTCGCGAAAAAGCAGGTCGGGCGCCGCCTCGCGGACGAGCTCGCGGGCGACCCGCCGGCCATGACCGAGGAGCGGCCCGATCGACGCGAGATCGACGGGTGACGCCGGCGCCGCCCGCCCGCGCGAGCTCGACCGCCCGACCGGCCGCGCACGCCCGAGCGGCTCGCCGAGCAGCGAGTACACCGGCAGGTGGAGCGCGTCGACGCGTCGAAGCCACGCCGGGTTGACGTCGTCCGGCCGCAGCTGAGTCGGCCGCGCCGCGATCGGCGACGAACGAGCGCTCGCCGTTCGGCGCGACGATGACCCCGATGCGGCCCGTCCGCGCTCCCGCGACCCGCGACACACGGGCCACGACCCGATCCGATTCCACCGCCTCGACGAGCGCGCGACCCGCCGCGTCCCGGCCCACGGCGCGCGATCAGCGTGACCTGTGCCCCGAGCCGGCCAAGCCAGCGGGCCGTGTTGGCGGCCGACCCACCCTGGACGAGCGCGACGGACCCCGGCACATCCGTCCCGAGCTGGAGCGGCCCCTGCGATGCCAGGACCACATCGAGCATGAGATCGCCGAGAACGACGATGCGCGCGGCCGGCTGCGGGCGGGCGGTTCGGCGGCGTGGCCGGAGCGCTGGCATGGCGGCGAGCATAGCGGCGTGCGGCTGCAGCCGTTTCGACACGTTTTGGCCCCGGTGACAAGGGCGGCGCGTGAGCGGCGGCAGTAGGATGGCCGGGTCCCGAACGCCAGGCAGCACGCCACAGCAGGGCCGGCCGACCCCAGCACCGGAGCCACCGCATGACGATCGCCACGGACCTCGACCGGCTCGCCATCGACACGATCCGGACGCTCTCGATCGACGGGGTGCAGAAGGCGAACTCGGGTCACCCGGGCGCACCGATGGGGGCCGCGCCGATGGCCTACGTGGTGTGGACCCGCTACCTCCGCCACGCTCCGACTCACCCCGCCTGGCCGAACCGTGACCGGTTCGTGCTCTCGGCCGGGCACGCGAGCATGCTCCTGTACTCGCTCCTCCACCTCACCGGGTACGACCTCGCCCTCGAGGACCTCCAGGCGTTCCGCCAGTGGGGATCGCGGACGCCGGGCCACCCGGAGTACGGGCTCACGCCCGGGGTCGAGGCCACCACCGGCCCGCTGGGCCAGGGCTTCGCGAACGCGGATCGGGATGGCGATCGCCGAGCGACGGCTTGCCTCGGAGTTCAATCGCCCCGACCACCTCCTGATCGATCACCGGGTCTACGGGATCGTCTCCGACGGCGACCTGCAGGAGGGCTCGCGTCCGAGGCCGCCTAGCTGGCCGGACACCTGCGGCTCGGCAAGGTGATCGTACCTGTACGACGACAACAAGATCCAGCTCGACGGCCCGACCTCGATGGCCTGGTCCGAGGACGTCCCGGCACGCTTCGACGCCTACGGCTGGCACACGCAGCGCGTCGAGAACGGCAACGACATCGCGGCGATCGAAGCGGCGCTCGATGCCGCGCAGGAGGACGAGCGGCCGAGCCTCATCGCGGTCCGCACGCACATCGGCTACGGCAGCCCCAACAGCAGGACACGCAGAAGGCGCACGGCTAGCCCGCTCGGCGACGACGAGGTTCGGCTCACCAAGGAGGCCTACGGCTGGGATCCCGATCGCCAGTTCTACGTGCCGGACGAGGTGCGCGAGCACTTCGAGCGGTTCGCCGCACAGGGGCAGAGCGCTCATCGACGACTGGGAGCGACGCGTCGCGAGCTACCGGGAGGACTACGCCGAGCTGGCCGACGAGCTCGATCGACGGATCGCGGGCCGGCTGCCGGAGGGCTGGGACGCCGGGCTCAAGACCTACGCCGTCGGGGAAGAGATCGCGACGCGCAACGCGAGCCAGGAGGCGATCCAGGCGCTCGCGGAGCCGGTGCCGGAGCTGTTCGGCGGTTCCGCGGACCTTTCCGAGTCAAACCTGACGGACGTCAAGGGTGGCGGCGACCTCAATGCCGACGAGGCCGGGCCGGAACATCTGATTCGGTGTCCGCGAGCACGGCATGGGCGGGATCGTCAACGGCATCGCCTACCACGGCGGCTTCATCCCGTACGCGCGCCACGTTCCTCAACTTCAGCGACTACATGCGGGGGTCGGTGCGCCTCGCCGCGCTCGCGGACCTGCACGTGGTCTACGTCTGGACCCACGATTCGGTGGGCTTGGGCGAGGACGGTCCGACGCACCAGCCGGTCGAGCACTACGCGGCGCTGCGCGCCATGCCGAACCTGTGGTTCGTGCGACCCGGCGACGCGAACGAGACCGCGGCCGCGTGGGCGCTGGCGGCGTCCCGTCGTGGCGGCCCCGTGGCGCTGTCGCTGACCCGCCAGAAGCTGCCGACGCTCGAGGGCACCGCCGAGAAGGCACGGGACGGGCGTCGCCCGGGGCGGCTACGTCCTGCGGCGATGCGGCCGGTGGCACGCGCCCGAGGTGATCCTCATCGGCACCGGCTCGGAGCTCCAGCTCGCCGTCGGCGCCGCGGACGCGCTCGAGGCGGACGGCATCCCGGCCCGCGTCGTCTCGCTGCCCGTGCTGGGAGGCCTTCGAGGCCCAGGACCAGGCGTACCGGGACGAAGTCCTGCCGCCCGACGTTCGTCGGCGCGTCGCGATCGAGGCCGGTGTGTCGCTCGGCTGGGAGCGCTACGCGGGCGACGAAGGCGCGATCGTCGGGCATCGACCACTTCGGCGCGTCCGCGCCTGCCGGGACGATCTTCGAGAAGTTCGGCTTCACAGCCGACCGCGTGGCGGACGTCGCCGGCGGGTCGTTCGCAACGGGCTGCGCGGCGCGTCCCGACGCTCGATCCGGGCCACCAGCCGGCCGGCCTCGGTCTGGGGTCGGCGCGAAGGGCGGCGCCACCCGTCGATCGACGGGGCGATCGGCGTGGACCGGACCGCGCTCGGACCCGGGGCACTCCTGATGCGGGTCGGGTTCGCGGCGGATCACGCGGAGCGGCCCTGAAGGCCGAGCTGCTCCGGCGCGTCGCGGCGCACGGCCCGACGACAGCTCGTCGACCTCGGCGGCGACGGCTCCGACCCGAACGACGACTACCCGGACTTCGCGCAGCGGCTCGCGCTCGCGTCGCGACGGCGAGGTCGAGCGGGGCATCCTCATCTGCGGCTCCGGCGTGGGGGCGAGCATCGCGGCGAACAAGGTCGGGCGTCCGCGCCGCCGTTGCCACGACACGTACTCGGCCCACCAGGGCGTGGAGCACGACGACATGAACGTCCTGACGCTCGGCTCGCGGGTCATCGGCCCGAGCCGGCGCTCGAGTGCGCGCTGGCCTTCCTGGCGCGACGTTCAGCGGCGAATCCGCCACCGCGCCGCCTCGACAAGGTCCTCGCGATCGAGCGAGCGATGCTCGGGGGCAGCGCATGGCGCGCGCGGATCTGCGATCCGACTCCCCGGAGCGGATCGCAGGCGATCGACGAGCTGTCGCGCGCGACCACGGAGCGCTGGGCGGAGCGGCTGTTCGACCGCGACACGACGCTCTGGACGGACGACCCGGACGTGGCGCGAACATCGCGACCGGCTCGGCTGGCTCGACGCGCCGGCGCACTTCGCCCAGAACACCGCCGCGCTCGAAGGCTTCGGCGACGGCGTCGTCGAGGCCGGCTTCGACACACGCGGTCGTCGATGGGCATGGGCGGCTCCAGCCTCGCGCCGGACGTCCTCCACCGCACATTCGGCACGACCGAGGGCTACCTCGGGCTGCGCATCCTCGACTCGACTGACCCGACGTCCGTGGCGGCAGCCGTCGACGACCTCGACCCGCTCGAGACGCTCTGGATCGTCGCCAGCAAGTCGGGCACGACCACGGAGCCGAATGGCGTTCCTGGCGGACGCGTGGGCCCGGGTCGAGGCGCGCGCTCGAGGAGCGCCATGACGGCCCGACCAGCAGCCGGGCGAGTTCTTCGTGGCGATCACCGACCCCGGCAAGAGCATCGATGCGATCCCCCACCACGACGACCTGCGCGAGCATCTTCCTGAACCCGCCCGACATCGGCGGGCGGTACTCGGCGCTGACCTACGTGGGACTCGTGCCGGCGTCGCTCATCGGGCTCGACCTCGACGCGCTGCTCGCGCTGCCACGGCGATGCTCGGCGCCTGCCGGGAGCCGGACCCGGCGCGCAACCCCGGCGTCTCGCTCGGTCTGGCAATGGGGGGCCTTGCGCGCGCGGGCCGCGACAAGCTGACGTTCCTCGCCGATGCCGAGATCGCGAGCTTCGGCGCATGGGCCGAGCAGCTGATCGCCGAGAGCACGGGCAAGCGTGGCGTCGGCATCGTCCCGGTCGACCTGGAGCCGCTCGGCACGCCCGCGTCCTACGGCACGGACCGCGCGTTCGTGCGCTCGGCGCTGGACGGCAGGCGCGGCCGGTCCGCCGGACGCCCTCGCCGATGGGCTGGAGGCGGCGGGTCAGCCGGTGATCCGGATCGAGCTCTGTACGATCCGATCGACCTCGGCGGCGAGATGGTGCGCTGGGAGGTCGCGACGGCGATCGCGGGGGCGGTCCTCGGGATCGACCCGTTCGACCAGCCGAACGTCGAGGAGGCCAAGGAGCTCACGCGACGCGTGCTCGATGCAAGGGACCCGCTGCCGAGGAGCGGCTCGAGCACCCGACCGACTGGGCAGGCGCGAACGTCGTCGACGCGCCCGAGCGGCCGCCGAGCGTCCCGATCCTCGCCGAGAGCGACGGGCTCGTGCTCATCGGGATGCCGCCATGCGGCTGACCGCCGACGGCAGCGGAATCGTCGGTGAGCTCGCGCGGCACCTGGCCCGGCGGCGACCGAACGCTACGTCGCGATCCAGGCGTTCATCGCACCCGACGCCGGAACGCGACGAGGCGATCGCCCGGATCCGCGGCGCTGCTCGCGACCGACGGGACGCGCGACGACGGCCGGCTACGGTCCGCGCTTCCTCCACTCGACCGGCCAGCTGCACAAGGGCGGCCCGCCGACCGGCGTGTTCCTCCAGCTGACCTCGGACCATCCGGACGATCGCCCGATCCGGGCTGGCCGTACACGTTCGGCACGGCTGATCGACGCCCAGGCCCGCGGCGACCGCGAGGCGCCTCGGGCGCACGATCGGCCCGTCCTCCAGGTCCACCTCGGCCCGACCTCGACGGCGGGCTGATCGCCCTCGAGCGCGCCCTCGCGGCTGCGCTGGAGGCACGCACGCAACCGCGGCACGCCCGCGGCCCCGCCCAGGAGGATGACCATGCACATCGGCTTCATCGGGCTCGGGCGGATGGGGGCGAACATGGTCCGCCGGCTCGTCCGGGACGGGCACGAGATCGTGGCCTACAACCGGACCGTCGAGAAGACGAAGGAGCTCGAGGGCGAGGGCGCCGACCGGCCGTCGTACGCGATCGAGGAGCTCGTCGGCGAAGCTCGAGAAGCCGCGCGCCGTCTGGATCATGGTCCCGGCGGGCGACGCCACCGAGGCCCAGATCGCCGAGCTGCTCGAGCACCTCGAGCCCGGCGACACGATCATCGACGGCGGCAACACGAACTTCCACGACGACGTCGCGCCGCCACGCCGAGCTCACGGAGAACGGCATCCAGTACATCGATGCCGGGACGTCCGGCGGGATCTGGGGCCTCGCAGAACGGCTACTGCCTGATGGTCGGCGGGGACCGGGAGGCCGTGGAGCCGCTGAGTCCCGATCTTCCGATCGCTCGCCCCGGAGGACGGCTACCTCCACGCCGGCGGCCCGGGCGCCGGGCACTACGTGAAGATGGTCCACAACGGCATCGAGTACGGCCTGATGCAGGCCTACGCCGAGGGCTTCGAGATCATGCACGCGAGCGAGTACCCGCTCGATCTCGGGGCCATCTCCGAGCTGTGGATCCACGGCTCGGTCGTCCGGTCGTGGCTGCTGGAGCTTGCGGCGCGCGCGTTCAAGGCCAATGGCCAGGATCTCGAGCACCTCAAGGGCTGGGTCGCCGACTCGGGCGAGGGCCGCTGGACGGTCCAGGAGGCGATCGACCGCGACGTCCCCGCGCCGGTCATCACGCTCGTCGCTCCAGACGCGGTTCCGGTCGCGCCAGGACGACTCGTACGGCGCGAAGGTCCTCGCCGCGCTGCGCAACGAGTTCGGCGGTCACGCGGTCAAGACGGGATAGGCGAGCGAACGACATGGCCGATACGGCGACGCGGCGACGATCGCGGCCCGAGCAGCTCCGCCGAGCAAGCCGCCACGACCCGTCGCCGAAGGGCAAGCCGAAGACGCGCCCGGACCGATGCGCGACGCTGCGCATGGCCGCGCGAGACACGCCGGCAAGGCCGCCGACCCGCGCAGCACGAGAACTCGCTGCGCGAGGGGCTCCGGCTCGAACGCGTGCCCGATCCGCACGTCATGGTCCTGTTCGGAGCGACCGGCGACCTGTCCCACCGCAAGGTGTTCCCGGCGCTCGCCCAGCTGTGGCGGACGAACCTGCTGCCCGCCGATTGGGCGCTCGTCGCGCGTCGGGCGCCGGCCGTACGACGACGAGTCGTTCCGCGCGGAGATTCGCGCATCGCTCGAGAAGTACTGCCGGTCATCCAGCTCGACGAGGCGGCGTGGACGGCCTTCCTGCCGAGCGGGTCGCGTACCAGCGTCGCGACTTCGCTGAGCGCCGATGGTTCGACAGGCTGGCTGACGCGCCTGGACATGCTCGACGAGGAGCGACGGGACGCGCGGCAACCTGCTCTTCTACCTCGCGACGCAGCCGTCGCAGTTCGCCGAGATCGTCGGCGCAGCTCGGGCGCGTGCGGGCTCGACCACGAGCAGGCACGACGGCGGCTGGCGCCGGATCATCATCGAGAAGCCGTTCGGGCACGACTTCGACTCGGCGCAAGCAGCTCAACCGCGAGGTGCACAAGGTCTTCCGCGAGTCGCAGGTCTATCGCATCGACCACTACCTGGGCAAGGAGACGGTCCGGAACCTCCTGGTCTTCCGGTTCGGCAACGGCATCTTCGAGCCGATCTGGAATCGGCGCTACGTCGATCACGTCCAGATCACCGTGGCCGAGTCGATCGGCGTCGAGGACCGCGGCGCGTTCTACGAGGAGACCGGTGCGTCCGCGACGTGCTCCAGAACCACCTGCTCCAGCTGCTGAGCCTCGTCGCGATGGAGCCGCCGGCGACGTTCGAGGCCGACGCCCTGCGCGACGAGAAGGTCAAGGTGCTGCGCGCGATCGCGCCGCTCGATCCGCAGGAGGCGGCGCGACGTCGTCCGCGGCCAGTACGGACCGGGCTGGGTCGCGCGGCGCAGCGTCCCGGGCTACCGCGAGGAGAAGGAGGTCGACCCGCAGTCCGAGACCGAGACCTTCGTCGCCGCGCAGTTCGACGATCGACGACTGGCGCTGGTCCGGCGTGCCGTTCTACCTCCGGACCGGCAAGCGGCTCGCCAAAGCGCGCGACGGAGATCGCGATCCAGTTCCGCGAGGTGCCCGCACCGGCTCTTCGCGCGACTCGGCGACCGATCCCGAGCCGAACCTGCTGGCGATCCGCATCCAGCCCGACGAGGGCATCATGCTGCGCTTCGGCTCGAAGGTCCCGGGCCTCGGGCTCGACATCCGCCCGGTGACGATGGACTTCACCTACGGCGCGGCGTTCGCGTCGACACGCCGGACGCGTACGAGACGCTGATGCTCGACGCGATGCTGGGCGACCAGTCGCTGTTCACGCGGGCGGACGAGGTCGAGGAGGCCTGGGCGATCGTCGACCCGATCATCGAGGCGTGGCTGGACTGCCCGGCGCCGGAGTTCCCGAACTACGCGGCCGGGACCTGGGGGCCGGCGCAGCCGACGAGCTGATCGAGCGCGACGGCCGGCGCTGGCGGCGGCTGTGACGACCTCGTCGAGGGCGGCGGACGGGCCGGTCGCGACGCCGATCGGCGCCGTCGAGCCGGGCGCGCTCGCGCTCGGCAAGCCGATGCTGCGCTGGTCGTCGCACGCGCGCACGATCGACGGCGTCGCGACCGAGCTGGCCCGGATCTGGTCGCAGTCGATCTAGCTGACCAGGCCGGCGAGGAGGCGAGCGGGCGTCGCGTCGCGGCACGGTCGAGCGTGATGAACCTCGTCGTCGTCGCCGCGCCGCGCGAGAGTCGGCGAGCGCTGCGCCGCGACCATCGAGGCACTCACCGTGCGCCATCCGTCACGGACGCTGATCGTGACCTCGGCCGACCCGGACGGGCCGGCCTGGATCGACGCGCAGGTCCAGGCGCACTGCGTGCTGCCGCGCGAGGACGTCGCCGAGACCTGCTCCGAGATGATCTAGCTGACCGGCGGCGGCGAGGCGGGCCAGCACCTGGCCGCGCTCGTGGCGCCGCTCGTGGTCCATGACCTGCCGGTGACGGTGTGGTGGCCGGGCGAGCCGCAGTTCGGGTCGCCGCCGTCCGTCGAGCTCCTGAGCGGCGGACCGGATCCTCGTCGACGGCTCGGGCTGGACCGGCGACGGGCTCGCCCGGCTGCGCGGCTGGCCGCGCTGCCCGAGACGGCGCGGTCGAGGTCGCCGACTTCGCGCTCGTCCGGCAGTCGCGCTGGCGGGAGGCGATCGCCTCGACCTTCGACGGCCCCGAGTTCCTGCCCTACCTGCGCTCGCTCCGCCGTATCGCCGTCGCCTACGCGACGCACGACGAAATCGGGCGAGGCCGGCGCCACGAACGTCGTCAGGCCGGTCTACCACGTGGCATGGCTGGCTTCGCGGCTCGGGCTGCGCGTCGTGCGACCGCTCGCCCCCGTGACGCTGTCAGCGGCAGCCGCTGCCCGCCGGCCGAAGCCTGGCGCCCGGCCGGCGAGCCGATCCGTCGTGGGTCGCGGTCTGTCGGCAACGCTGGCTGACGGTCGCGGTGAGGTCAGCGTCGTCGTGCGGCCGGTCACCTCGCAGATGCCTGCCGGGACGACGCTCCGGGTGGAGCTCCTCGCCGAGCGTCGTGGATCGGAGCTGCGCGCCGACGTGACCGCCGAGCAGGACACGGTCCGGGTGCGGGTCTGGCAGGACGGCGTCGAGGCGCTCGACCGGCATTTCACCGCTCCCCGGCGGACGGATGTCGACCTGCTGGCGCAGGCGATCGAGGCGAGCGGGCACGACCGCGTCGCCGAGGACGCCCTGCGGGTCGCCGCGTCACTCGTCGGGCCGGGCGAGACGGGCGCGGGCCGATGACGGATCGAGACGCCGGGCCCGGCACCGAGCCACGGATCGTCCGTGTGGCCGACCCGGACGCCGCGGGCTCGGCCGCGGCCGAGGTCATCGCCGATGCCCTGGCGCGCGCAGCCGGCGCACGTGGCCGCGCGGACTGGGTCACGACGGGCGGCTCGACCCCTGTCCCGATCTACCGGGCGCTCAGCGGGTCCCACCTGCGCGACACGATGCCCTGGGACCGCACCCACGTCTGGTGGGGCGACGAGCGATTCGTGCCGCGCGAGCACGAGCTGTCCAACGTCAAGCCGCTCGACGACGCGCTCCTGCGTGACGGCGCCGCGCCGCTTCCCCGGAAGAACATCCATCCGTTCCCGGTGGCGCGCACGCTGGCGGCCGGGCAGGACGAGGCATGGTGCGCCGCGGAGCTGGCGGGCGAGCTCCAGGCATCGGGCGTGGCCACGGCCGAGGGCTGGCCGGTCTTCGATCTCGTGCTGCTGGGCATGGGACCGGACGGTCACATCCTGTCGGTCTTCCCCGGGTCGGCCACGTTCGCATCCGGGTCGTGGGCGCTTGCCGTCCCCGCGCCGCAGCACGTGGAGCCGCACGTTCCACGCGTGACGCTCAACCCCGCGATCGTGACGGTGGCGCGCGAGGTCCTCGTCGTGGCGCACGGCGCGGGAAAGGCCGACATCGTGCGGCGCGTGCTGACCGGCCCGCTCGACACCGACCAGCTTCCGGCACAGCTCGCGCGCAGACCGGGCGCGACCTGGATCCTGGACGAGGCGGCTGCCGCCGGGCTGCCCTGACCAGGTTGGGCGCGGCAGGGCGTGCATCGGGCCGCCGGTCCGTAGGCGCCCCGTGATGTCGTGGTCGACGCCCACGCGGATCATCCCCGCGCCGGACGGCGTGCCGATCGCAGTCTTCACGTCCGGAACCGGGCCGTCCCTCGTGCTCGTCCATGGGGCGACCTCGGACCACACGACGTTTCGGGTCGTCCGGCCCCTGCTCGAGGAGCGCTTCACGATCCACGCCATCGACCGCCGCGGACGCGGCGCCTCGGGGGATGCCGGGACCTACGACATCGAGCGGGAGTTCGAGGACGTGGCGGCGGTCGCAGCCACGATCGCCGGGGAGACGGGCGAGCCCGTTGACGTGGTCGGTCACTCGTACGGCGGCCGATGCGCGCTGGGCGCGGCGCTGCGGACCGAGACGATCCGCCGGGTTGTCTCCTACGAGGGCGCTCCCGCGCCGCCCGAGTCGCCCTACCAGACAGGCGCCCTGCGGGAGGTGCTGCGGAGCTACATCAGCCGCGGCGACAACGCCGGCGCGCTCACGCTGTTCATGACGCTGGTCGTCGGCATGAGCCCGGCCGACCTCGAGGCCTTTCGCGCCAACCCCGTCTGGCCCGCCCGTGTCGCGGCCGCGCCGACGATCCTGCGCGAGCTCGATGCCGAGACCGCGCCGGCGGCGTCCCTTGAGGCGCTCGGTGAGGTGCGCCAGCCCGTCCTGCAACTCCTCGGCGGGGCGAGCATCCGGCCCTTCCAGGTTGCAACAGCAGCGCTCGACAGGCGGCTGGCCGACGGGCGGGTGATCGTGATCGAGGAGGCACGGCACGCGGCCCACCACACGCATCCCGACGCATTCGTCGCCGCGCTCGAGACGTTCCTGCTCGCCGATCGCCTGATCGCCTGATCGCCTGATCGCCTGCGAGCAAGGGGCCCCCCGTGCCACACTCCGGCGATGGACATGAGCATCATCGGCTGGATTTTCATCGGCTTCCTGGCCGGCTCGATCTCGGGATGGTTCGTCGGCACGCGCAGCGCCCAGGGCTGTCTCCCGACGATCCTCGTGGGGATCGTCGGCGGGATCCTCGGGGGCTGGCTCGCCAAGGAGCTCGGATTCGGGCAGGTCGAGGGTTTCATCGGCGCTCTCGTGTTCGCGACGATCGGCGCCATGATCGTGCGGATCATCCTCCGCGCCGTCGAGCGCTGATCTCGTCCGTCTGGCCTCCCGGCACCGACCGACGCGCCGGTCTACCATCGAACCCATGACGACCGTTGCGGATCCCCGGCCCTACTCTCCCGGTCTCGAAGGCGTCGTCGGCGCCGAGAGCGCCATTGGCCTCGTCGACGGTGCCCAGGGACGGCTGCTGTACCGCGGCTATCCCATCGTCCAGCTGGTGGAGCGCGGCACGTACGCCGAGGTCGCCGACCTGCTCTGGACCGGCGAATGGCACCCCGGCGCCACGCTCCCGCCACAGCCGGTCCCGAAGCCCGTCCTGACGGCCCTTCGGGAGCTGCCCCGCGACGCCGCGCCGATGGACGCGCTCCGAACGGCCGTCTCGGTGTGGGGCGCCACCCAGCGGCTCAGCTGGCCGGCAACGCCGGAGCAGGCACGCGAGCTGACGGCCTTTGCGCCGAGTGCGCTCGCGGCCTTCGGGCGGCTCCGCCAGGGTCTCGAGCCGGTCGACCCGGACCCCTCGCTCGGGCTCGCCGCGGCATTCCTCCAGCAGCTCAACGACGAAACGCCCGATCCCGCGGCGGCGCGGGCGCTCGACGCCTATTTCATCGTCGGCGCTGAGCATGGGCTGAACGCCTCGACGTTCGCCTGTCGGGTCATCACGTCGACGCGCTCGGACCTCGCTTCGGCGGTCTGCGGCGCGATCGGTGCGCTGAAGGGTCCGCTGCACGGCGGTGCCCCGTCCGAGGTCGTGGATCAGCTGCACCAGATCGGCGATCCGGCGAACGCGGAGAAGTGGGTCCGCGACGCGGTCGGCCGCGGCGAGCGGATCATGGGCTTCGGGCATCGCGTCTACCGCGCCTACGACCCGCGCGCTGCCGCGCTTCGAACCGTGGCCGAGGGCATGGGCTCGATGGCGGACTGGCTCGACACGGCCGTCCAGATCGAGGACGTCGTCCTGCGCGTGCTCGCGGAGCTGAAGCCCGGCCGGGTCATCAAGACCAACGTCGAGTACTACGCGGCCGCCGTGCTCCAGGGCGTCGGCCTGCCGCCCGAGCTGTTCCCCGCGACCTTCGCGCTCGCCCGCCATGCCGGCTGGACGGCGCACGCGATCGAGCAGGGCGGCGCCAACAAGCTGATCCGTCCCGACATGCGCTACACCGGTCTCATGGACCGCGACCTCCCGGCCTGATTCACGGCGCCGTGATGGCGTCGCAAGGAGCAGCGCAGGCGAGAAGAAGGTCGATCCAACGCAGGTCGGGCATCATGTCGGCTGACACGGACCGGCCCGCCCCCGGTCCCGCCACCGTGGAGTCATGCCGAACCCGTTCGACACCGTCACCGGTCCAGCGGCCGGCCGGAGCACCTTCCCCCGTGTCCCTGGCGACCTCCCGCGGATGGAGGTCGCCGGCCTCGTCATCGCCGCCGTCGCATGGATCGCGATCGTCGTGCTGTCGGAGCCGTACGGCCGGCTGTGGGGAACCGGTCAGGACGCCTACTGCTACTGGCAGGCGCCCCTGGCCGACCCATATGCGCGGTCCGACTGGACGGACCCGGTGGCCTACGTCTACTCCCCTGCCTTCCTCCAGCTCGTGTCGCCATTCACCGCGTTGCCGTGGCAGGCCTTCGTCGGGGTCTGGACGCTCATCCTCCTTGCCGGGGTGCGCTTCCTGACGGGCGCGACCTGGTTCGGGTTCGGTGTGCTCTTCGCGCTGATGGAGCTGGCCGGCGGCAACATCTCGATCCTCATCGCAGTCGCGATGGTGGTCGGGTTCCGATGGCCGGCGGCGTGGGCGTTCGTGCTGCTCACCAAGGTCACGCCGGGGATCGGGCTGCTGTGGTTCGCCGTTCGTCGTGAGTGGAACTCGCTCGCGATCGCGGTCGTGGCGACCGCCGGGGTGTTCGTGGTGTCGGCGTTGTTCATGCCCGGCGCATGGTCCGACTGGATCACGGTCCTCAGCTCGGTCTCGGGTCGCGACGGGACCTGGGCCGCCGTCCCGATCCCGCTCGTTGCGCGGCTCCCGGTCGCGGTTGCGCTCGTCGTGTGGGGCGCGCGCACCGATCGACGCTGGACGGTCCCGGTGGCAGGCATGATCGCGCTGCCCGCCCTCTGGTACGGCGGGTTCAGCATGCTGCTGGCAACGCTGGCGCTCAGCCGGCCGGAGTGGCGCGACACCGGTGGGCCGGGCCTCCGGACGGATGCCGACGCGCTTCCTGGGCGCCCAGTGGGGTCTGCGGCCCCCGCCTGATCACCGCCTGGCCAGGCCATGCCGGGGCGCGTCAACCTGCCCCGGCCCCCGAACGCGATCTCCGGACATGAAAATGCCCGAAGGAACTGGTGGGGAGCCTCCGGGTCGACGGGCCAGCGGCTGCGATTGCTCGCAGTCCCTGATCGTCGCCGGGTCCGCCCGCCTCGACCTTGCGGCCGCTGCGTCCGGTCCCTGGCCGCCCCTGGGATCGCTCCCCGGTGCGGTTCCGGCGGTTCTCACCTGCCCCTTCGGGCAAGACGAAATGTACCCGGCGGCCGGTGGGGGCCACAACGGCCTTATCCACGAATGTGCGATGCGGTTGCAGCACCTTATCCCCGAACATTCGAACACCGTGGACATCCTGTGGACAGCCCGGTTCGCGCCTGCCCGCCGCGGGGACGTGCTGCTGAAGGGGCATGATCTCGGCGTGTCGACCGTGTACCTGCCCGATCCGGCGCTCGTCCTGTTGATCGGGGCGGCGGGTGCGGGCAAGTCCACGTTTGCCGCGAGGCACTTCGCGCCCGACGAGATCGTGTCGTCGGACGCGATCCGCCGACAGGTCTCGGGCGACGAGGGGGATCAGTCCGTGTCGCGCCTCGCCTTCGCGATCCTCCATCGGGAGGTCGCCCGGCGGCTGGCAGCCGGCCGGCTCGCCGTCGTCGATGCCACGAACGCGCATCGGGAACACCGTCGTTCGCTGATCCGGCGAGCGGCGGTCACCGGGACCCCGGCGGTGGCGCTCGTGCTCGCACTGCCGCCGCCCGTGGTGCTCGCCCGGAACGCCGGCCGGGCCCGCCGTGTCCACGAGGACGTGGTCCTGCGACAGCTGGCGGGTGTCGCAGCGGCAGCCCGGCGGGGCGGTCTCGCGGGGGAGGGATTCGCGCTGGTGTGGGTCGGGCGGACGGTCGAGGCCGTTGAGGCCGTCAGGTTCGAGCGCGTGCCGCGGAGCGCATCAGCTCGCCCCGGACGCGATGAGGATCACCGCGATCCCCGCCAGCACGATCCCGACGGCGTGGGCCGCACCAATCCGCTCCCGCAGGAAGATCGCGGCCAGAACCACGGTCCCGACCGGGTAGAGCGACGCGAGGGTTGACGCGATCGCGAGCTCGCCCGCCTGCCGGGCTGCGATGAACAGGCCGTTGCCGCCCATGTCGAGCAGTCCGATCACGAGGACGGCCGGGACGAGAGCCCGCGGCATCCGCCACGGCTGCCGCACCAGGACGATGGCCGCGACGAGCAGCACGGCCTGGGTACCGCGCAGGATCGACAGCGGTCCGAAGACGTGCCCGTCGCTGACCTGACCGATCAGCACGTTGAACAGCCCGATCCCGGTGCCCGCCACGAGGGCGAACCGGAGCCCGCCGCTCCGACCATGCTCATCGCCTGCCTGCGAGACGAGCACGACGGCAACGATCGCCAGCCCGATCCCGATCAGCACCTCGTTCCGTGGCAGGCCCTCGAGCGCGATGCCGGCGACCACGGGGATGATCACGGCGAGCACCCCCGTCACCGGCGCCACGATGCTCATCCGCCCCGCGGCAAGACCCGCGTAGAGGGCGCTGATCCCGACGACGCCGGCGACACCTGCCGCCACCGACCACGCCACGTCCGCCGGTCCCGGAGGCGCCTCTCCGCGAACCACGAACAGCCCGAGCGCCACGACCATGCCCGCGATCTGGGTCAGGAGCACCACGCCGAGGAGGGCGGCACGGCGCGTGGCCAGACCACCCCCGAAGTCGGACGCTCCCCAGCACAGTGCCGAGAGCAGGCCGAGGAGGACGACCGGGGCGCCGAGCGTCGCGAGGACGTCGTTCAGGCGGGTGCGCCCTCGATCGAGACGGCGATGGGCAGAGCCTCGATCGGGTGGTCATCGGCCGCGGTCGGCCCGGGCAGCTCGACGACGGCGTCGGCGGCTGCGTCGTAGCGATCGGATGTGGTCAGGTAGATGACCTGGAAGTCGGCGGCAACCGTGCGCAGCAGCTCGAGCGCGCGCGCGGCCCGCACGTCGTCGAGGGTGACGAACGGGTCGTCGAAGATGAGCGGCGGCCGGCGATCGCCGGTCACGAGGCGGACGAGGCCGAGACGCGCCGCGAGATAGATGAGGTCGACCGTGCCCTGGCTCAGCGTCGCTGACCGGCACCCAGTCGCCCTTCTCGGGCGCGAACACCTCGATGTCCAGGGTCTTGTCGTCGACCCTGACCCGCCGATAGCGGCCGTCGGTGACGCGGCGATGTCGCGGACCATCCGCTTCTCGAGGTAGCGCGTGGCCGTCTTCATCGTCGCCTGCTCGGCTGCCTCGATGGCCGCCAGGGTCGCCGCATATACGCGCTGTCGTCGTTGCAGAGCGCGCAAGCTCCTCGCGCCAGCGCTCGGCCCGCTCGGCGTGGCCGGCGACCTGCTCGGCATCGACTGCGTTCGCCTCGACGCGGGCGCGAGCGTTCGCCTCGTCGTCGCGGGCGCGCTCGAGGGCGGTCTCCTGGTCGCGCACCTCGACCTCGAGCCGCTCCCGGGCGCGCGGCTCCTTGGCGATCGGCCCGAGTGCTTCGAGCGCGTGCGTCTTCTGCTCGATCTCGAGCGCGGCCTGGTCGCGGAGTCGGGCAGTGTGTCGGGCGGCTGGCGCCCGACGAGGCCCTCGAGCTGTGCCTCGAGGTGGCTGATCCGCGCCGGCGTGCTCCTCCTCCCGCGCAAGGAGGTCCTCGGCGGCCGCGAGATCCTCGAGGGCCACTGTCTGGAGCGCTGGACGCGATGTCCGCCTCACGCCTCGCGGAGCTCCTGCTCAGCTCCGAACGACCGCGGAGCCGGCGATCGATATCCGGTCTCGCGGAGCTCGCGCCGCAGCCGGTCGCCGCGGCGCAGCCAGAAGCGCCACGAACGCGAGCGAACAAGCCCGATCCCGACGAGGACCGCGCCGACGAGCTGGGCCAGGGACCGGGATCTCGAGCGTGAGGACGGTCCGCGCAAGGAACGCGCCAACTGCCACGACGACGCCCGAGGATCGACGAGCGACGATGGCCCAGCGCGACAGCGGGCGCCACGTGGGCTCCGGCGGGAGATCGAAGTTGACCTCGACCTCGCCGGCAAGCGCCGCCCGCAGCTCGCGGATCCGCGCGTCAAGGCTGCGCAGGCGGTCGACGGCCTGGCGCAGGACGCGGCAGCGGGTTCGCCGACGGATGCGGCCCGGCGAGCGTCCGCGAGCTGGGCGTCGATCTCGGCGGCCTCGCGGTAGCGCTCGAACCGCTCCTGGGCGCCGGTCCGCTCGGCGATGAGCCGCTCGGCCTGGCGCGCCTTGTCGAGCATCGAGCGGCGCTCGGCAAGGGCCGTGTCGGCATCGGCGCCGCCGCTCCGCGCCCCGGCGAGCGTGTCGCGGTCGCGTTCGAGCTCGCAAGAGCGCAAGCTCGCCCTGCTCGAGCGCGGCAGCTGACTGCGCCAGGCGTCCGCTCGGCGACCTTGAGCGTGCCCGGGTTCTTCTCGCCCTTCGTGCCCAGGTCGTGCAGCGCGCGCTCGAGCTTGCGCTTCGCCCGGCTCGTGCCCCGGTCGGCGCCGCTGATGGAGGCCTGGAGCCGGTCACGCAACGCCGACTCGTCGCGAGCGAGGTCGGCCAGCTCGTGATGGCGGACCGAGGCGGTCGAACGGAAGAACGCCTCGGTCGGGATGCCCGTGAGCTCGGCGAGCACCTGGTCGCTGAGCGTCGGGTCGTGATGGCCTGGCCGTCGTAGTCGAGCTCGACGGTGCCCTTCGAGCCGCGGAAGACCTTCTCGAGGGTCCCGGTCTTGACGACCTCGTCGTCGTCCTGCTCGAACTCGAGGCTGATGATCGTGCGCGCGTCGGCCGGCGCGTCCCACGGCCGCAGGGCGTTGAGATCCGTCGCGCCACTGGTCACCCGCCGGGTGATCGCCAGCTCGATCGCCCGCTGGATGGTCGACTTGCCGGCCTCGTTCGGGCCGCGGACGACGGTCAGCCCGGGGGCGAGGTCGATGTCGAGGTTGCGATGGCGCCGGAAGTCCCGCACCTGCAGGCGGCGGATCCTCACAGCGTGACCTCGTGACCCGCGAGCAGCAGCCGGCCGAGCCGCAGCACGTCGCGGGCTCGGCCGCCGCGTCCGTCTCGCCCTCCGCTTCGAGCCGGGCGATGCGATGCCTCGAGGTCGCGGATGAATGCGCCGGTGATCGTGTCCGGCGACGGGAGGACGCCTTCCGTCAGTGCCGGAAGTCGAAGTGTCGCGAACGCGGACCTTGAGGAACGACGGGCTCGAGCGCGCGCTCGATCTCGTCGAGGTGGAGGTCGAGCTCGTCGGTCCGCACGCCGCTCGATCCGGACGTCGAGCACGAGGTCGGGGTCGGCCCGCTTGGCCAGCCGTCGATGAGCGCCGGCTGGCTGCCGATCGCCGCCGCATCGATCCGCAGCTGCTCGAATCGGGTCCGCCCGACCTGGCGCTCCTCGACCGTGACCGTCTTCGTGCCGTCGGCCGCGTCGAGCGTGACGAGGAGCACGTTGCCGGCCCGATCCTGGTCGAGGGCGACGGGCTCGGGCGCGCCGGCGTACGCGTACGTGACGCCGCCGGCGCGTGCCCTGCTGCGTGGAGTGCCAGTGACCCAGCGCGAGGTAGTCGAGGCCGCTCGCGCGATCTGGTCGGTCGTGATGACGACGTCGTCGCCGTCGGTCTTGCCCGGGATCGCGAGGGCGCCGTGGACCATCCCGATCTGCCAGGTGCGCCTCGGGGATCGAGGGCGGCGTCGAGGCCGTCGAGCGGGCTCGTCGGTGCGCGCTTGGTCGCGAAGACGCGCCGTGAACACGACGACGTCGACGGCTTGAGATGGACCAACGGCCGGTCAGGCGTCAGGACCGTGACCAGGTCGTCGTCGATCGGGGCTGCCGGCCAGCGCTGCGAGGTCGTACGCGCGGTAAGGGACGAGCGGTCGTAGACGTCGTGCGTGCCCGGGAATGATGCACGGTGCGGATCCGCGGCGACGCGAGCCGCTGGAGCTCCGCCGCGACGCGCTCGACGGAGCGGCGCGGCTGGACGTTGGAGTCGAACAGGTCGCCGGCGATCAGGAAGAGGTCGACCTGCTCCTGCGAGCGCCAGGTCGACCGTTGCGCGGAAGGCCGCGAACTGGCGCTCGCGCTGTGCCGCGGCCTGCTCGCCGAGGTCGGCGTGGCGCGCGCCGAGATGCACGTCGGCGGTGTGGAGGATACGGAGCACCGGTCGGCGGCTGTGCCCTCCCTGCGTCGATCCGGACGGCGGCGCGAGTGGCGAGCCGTCACGGCCGGCCGGCCGCCCCGACGGCCCGCCGATGATGGCGCGAGCGAGGCGCCCCCATGACTCCCCGCTCGCCACCCCGAATCTCGGGTCGCATTGTGACAGGTACGGTGTCACGGCTGCCGAGGCCCGGCTGGAGCCGCGTGGCGCCTGGGTGGTGCATCCGGGCCACGCAACGCCTTGTTTGCGAACCCGTTGTATGTTCGCGCCCTGACATACCGGTGCGCCCCGTCAGGGACTCCGCCGATCGGCACCTGGGCAGCGCGGCCCCGGCATTCCCCGCCAGCACCTCGCGAGACCCGTCTGCAGATCCGGCCGTCCCCGGAGCAGGATGCCGGTCGGCCTTCGCGCTCCGGGAGGAGCAGTTCGTGACCTTCGTCGATCGACCGCTGACCTGTGTCGATTGCGGAGTCGAGTTCATCCACTCGGCTGCTGATCAGGAGTTCTATTCGCAGCAGGGGTTCTCGAGCGAGCCCAAGCGCTGTACCAGCTGCCGGGCCAGCCGCCGTGCCGCCCGCGACAACGGATACGACGTCCAGGACATCGGAGGGCCGCGCGGCTACGAGCGCGGCGACGACCGGCCGAACCGCGAGTACTTCGCCGTGATGCTGCTCGTCGTGCGGCAATCAGGCCCAGGTCCCGTTCAAGCCGCGCATGGACCGCCCGGTCTACTGCTCGGACTGCTTCCGGCAGGTCCGCCCGGACTGACCGGCCGCAGGATCCGCAACCGGAGCGCCTCGGGGCCCCAGACCCGGGGTGCTTTCGATTCGGGGCCCGGGGCGCGTGGCGTCATGCCGCCCAGTCCTCGAACCTACCGGCGAAGGCCTCGTCGGGCCTCGCCAGCGCGGATCGTGACCGCGCGTGAGGGCTACCGGGCCTCGATTCGCGCTGGATGGCCCTTACGAGCTCGTTTCGAGGATTCGCTGGCCTCGCCCGGACCGCGCCTGGGGCGCGATGAGCGCGGACTGCCCCTGCCAGGGCGGCCATATTCCAGGAAGGAGTATCCGCGCGGATAGATTGCCGCTGGGCCCCCTCCAGGGGCTGCGGTAGCGCAAGGAGGTCTATCCCGGGGCCTCGAAGGGTGATTCCTGTGCCTCCTCGCTCCTCGAGAGGGCGCGGAAGCGTTCGATAGACCCGGGGCGCATACGGCGAGAGCGCCCGGCATGGTTGGACGCCTCGAGCTCACGGAGGGCACGGTCCCTCGAATCCAGGTTCGGGCGCGGGACCAAGGACGGGCGGGCCGACCCACGCCGCCAACCGACCACATGGCATGTCAAGGAACCCCGCGGCGCCTCCTCGCAGAGAGACCTGACCGTCCGGGCCGGTTGTCCGCGTGATCGCAGTCGATGCCACTTCCACGCCCAGCAGGATCCGACCGGTTCCGGAGCGCAGATCAACGAGCCAGGGCAGCGGTCCGAGGGCGTCCGCGCCAATCGCCACCTGGCCACCGGGATCGACCGTGCCGAAGATGCGCCCGTTGACCCAGAGCGACACGCCGATCGTCGTGCCGTTCGAAACCTCGAGCGGCAAAGCTGTAGGGGCGGGGCCGGGACCGCATGCCGCCAAGGCGATGAGGGTGGCAATCACGATGCCGCACGGCGCGCGCCGGCCGCTCACAGGCGAAACGTGTCTCCGTGGCGGAACCGCTCCCGATGACGACCGTGCCAGACCGTGACCCGGGACTGGCCGTGGACCTGCCACACCCCGTCGTGGCCGATCACGCCCGTGTGCTCATCGATCCCCAGCACCGTCGATCCGCGTGGCGCCTGGAGGGCGATCATCGCGGAGAACGGCTCGGGCCAGGCGTCGTAGTGCGGGACGACGACGGCCCCGCCCGCGATGCCCAGGCCGAGCTGCCAGCGCAGCAGCCAGGGCAGGATCCAGGCTCGGAACGAGAAGGCGTGACCAGCGAGTGCCATGGCACCCGCCGAGCAGCCGGCGAGGACCGCACCGCGGAGGTTGGCCTCGACGAGAGACGTGCCCAGCGCGCGTCCCGTGCAGCGCGGCGACGAGGTGCGCGGGCTTTCCCCCGGAGAGATACACGAGGTCGGCCTCGCCCACAGCCTGGCTCGCCGCCGGGTCGTCCGCGGAGGCGCGATCGCGCACGAGCACGGGCTCCACCTCCGCGCCGAGATTCGCGAAATGCATGACCCCCATCGCAGCCCAGCGCTGGAAGACGTCCTCGCCATCGGGGTACGAAGCGGTGGGCAGGACCACGACGCGCGGCCGATCCCGGCCGGTGGCCGCGAGCAGGGCCCGGTCGAACTCCTCCATCGCGGGCAGGAACTCGCCGGCACCGACGAGCGCCACGGGACCGTGCATCGGCGTGAGTCTACCCGCGAGGACCGCCTGGGCCGCAGGGTTGCCCCGTCCGGTGGTGCGCTGCGACACTTCGGCTCGGCGCACCCGTAACCGCGCCACCGTCACCCGGAGTGCGCATGACCACCCGCCAGCGCTGGACCCTCGTCGCGACGATCATCGGATCGGGCGTCGTGTTTCTCGACGGCACGATCGTCAACGTGGCCCTGCCACGGATCGGGCGCGAGCTGCCCGCGTCCGTGATCGGCCTGCTCGAGGGCCAGACGTACATCGTCAGCGGCTACCTGGCCGTCCTGGCCGCCCTCCTGATCCTCGCGGGCGCACTCTCCGACCATTTCGGACGCCGCCGGGTGTTCGCGATCGGCCTGGCGTCGTTCGCCGGCACGTCGATCCTGTGCGGCCTCGCGCCCACGCTCGAGCTCATGGTCGTGTTCCGCCTGCTGCAGGGCGCGGCGGGCGCGCTGCTCGTGCCGGGCTCACTCTCGATCATCACGCAGACCTTCGAGGGTCCGGCGCGCGCCCGCGCGTTCGGGCTGTGGGCGTCGGCGACCTCCGCGTTGGCCATCCTCGGTCCGATCACCGGCGGCGTCCTCGTCGATGGCGCGGGCTGGCGCGTGGCGTTCCTCATGAACGTGCCACTGATCGCGATTGCGCTGTGGGCCACGATCCGCCACGTCGAGGAGTCCCGCGCCGAGCAGACGAGTGGCCACTTCGACTGGCTCGGCTCGCTCGTTGCCACCCTGGCCGTCGGCGGCCTGGCCTTCGGCGTGATCCGTGGCGAGGAGAAGGCCTGGGCCGACCCGATCGCCTGGATCTCCCTGGCGGTCGGTGCGCTGGCGCTCGTTGCGTTCCCGATCCTCATGGCGCGCCGGCGCTACCCGCTCGTCCCGCTCGAGCTGTTCCGATCACGGGCGTTCGCGACGATCAACCTCGCGACGTTCTTTATCTACGGCGCGCTCTACATCACGCAGTCCTACCAGGTCCTCGTGCTGCAGGGCGTGCTCGGCTACACCGCGACGGCGGCGGGCGCTGTGGGGCTTCCCATCGCGATCATGCTCACGCTCCTCTCCGCGCGGGTGGGGACCGTGGCCGGCCGACTCGGCGCGCGACGGTTCCTCGTCGCCGGCCCCTGGCTGATGGCCCTCGGCCTGCTGTGGCTTGCGCGTATCCCCGCCGACTCGACACCCTGGCAGGCCGCGATCGGCGATCCGGCCACGCTCGTCCCACCGACCGACACCCTCGTCGACGTCCTCCCGGCCATGCTCCTGTTCGGGCTCGGGATCGCGCTCGTCGTGGCGCCGCTCACGAGCACGCTCATGAGCTCGATCCCGAGCACGCGCTCGGGTCTCGGGTCGGCAATCAACAACGCCATCTCGCGCGTCGGGGCGCCGCTGATCGGAGCTCTGATCTTCATCGCGATCAGCGCGACGTTCTACTCGGTCCTGGGCTCGCTGACGGGCCTCGACACGACGAGCGCCGATGTCCGCGCCACGTTCGCCCCGCTCAACCCGCCGAAGGGAGCGCCGCCACAGGACGCGATCGATGCCGCGCGACAGGCCTCCGTCGATGCCTTTCACCTCGCGATGCTCGTCTCGGCGAGTCTCCTCGCCATCGGCGGGGCCGTGTCGCTGGTCGGGCTGCGCGGGACCAGGGCCGGCGATGCGCCGGTCCCGACGCGAGCGCCCGAACCCGCTCCGGGTTGAGCCAGGGCACGCCGGCGCCGCGCGATTGGGACGCCGGCACGTACGACCGCGTCGCGCACCCCATGACGCGCTGGGGGACGGCGGTTCTCGAGCGGCTGCCGCTCAACGGGCATGAGCGGGTCCTCGATGCCGGCTGCGGGAGCGGGCGGGTCACCGAGCAGCTCGCCGAGCAGCTGCCCTTTGGACAGGTCGTCGCGCTGGACGGCTCACCCGCGATGGTCGCGGCGGCGCGGGAGCGGCTCGCCCGCTTTGGGCACCGGGTCGAGTACGCGGTGGCCGATCTCGGCTCCCCGCTGCCGATCGAGCCCGTGGACGCGATCCTGTCGACCGCCACGTTCCACTGGGTACCCGACCACGACGCCCTGTTTCGCAATCTCGCCGCGGTGCTCCGCCCTGGTGGTCGCCTTGTCGCACAGTGCGGCGGCGTCGGCAACATCGCGTCGATCCAGCGCGTGCTTGCCGGGATCGGCGACGGCTGGACCGGTCCGACCTACTTCGCGACCCCGGCGGAGACGGTCACCCGGCTCGAAACGTCAGGCTTCGTCGACGTGGCGTGCTGGCTCACGAACGAGATCGAGCGGTTCGAGCCCGGCGAGCCGCTGGAGACGTACCTTCGGACCGTGGTGCTGGGTGCCCACCTGGAGCGCCTGCCCCCAGCCGAGCACAGAATCGTTCGTGCGGGAGGTGGCCGCGGGTCTCCCTGAACCCGCCATCGACTACGTGCGGCTGAACATCGTCGCCCGGCGCGCGGCGTCCTAGCCCGAACAGCACGAGACCGGGCGGCGGAACCGCCCGGTCTCGGTTGGGCTGCTGGAGCGCGGGGGTCAGCGCGGGAGGGTGTCGTCGGTGGTGGCCGGCGGCGGAGGTGCGACCGGTGCCTCGGGCGCCACCGGGGCTGCGGGCGTGGCCACGGAGCCGGGGGCCGGCGGCGTCCCGGCCGGCGTTGCGGTCGTGGCGTTCGCTGCGCTGAAGTTCGGGAGTGCCGGCTTCTCGACCTGGTACTCCTGCCAGGAGCCCCACGCCATCAGCAGCGCGCCGATGACGAAGACGGCCAGTCCGAGGAGCGGCCCGATCCCGATCACATCGAGGAAGCCCAGCCACTCGATCAGGTTCAGCACGGCGAACAGCGCCACGATCGCCGAGATGGCGAGCGTGATCAACGGAACGGCCACCGGCCAGTTGATCGATGTGTTGGTGTACTTCAGGTAGAGCACGACGAGCACGGCGATCGCGCCCAGCAGGCCGAGCGACCCGACGCCGAAGCCGCGCGTAGCCAGCCCGATCACCCATGCCACGAGGACGAGCGCTGCGCCGCCTGCGGTGAGCCGCTCGCGAGCGTTGAAATTTTCCCAGACCGCCTGGATCTGTTCCATTGGACCCCTTTCCTTCCCTCGGTCCGTCGAAAAACGCCGACGGTACGATCCCAGCGGAAGCCTACTGATCGGCGCGGTCCATTACTAGGCCCCCGATCGGCCCAGACGCGAACGGACCTCAGCCACCCACGCGGAAGGACGGCCCGTGGCCGGGGACCACGATGTCGACCGCCTCGAGGACGCGCCGTCGGTTCGCCTCGAGCGCGGCCTGGTCGAACCCCACCGGGTCGGTCTCGGGGGTCCGGTCGGCATGCCACCAGAGGTGCGTCAGCGCGTGGATCCCGTCGTCCGCCTCGACGATGAGCGACGCGTCCTCCTCGGTGTGTCCGGGCGTCAGCCACAGCTGCGTATGGGTCGAGAGCCGGTACCCGTCGCCGTCATGGTCGAGCCACAGGTCGCCGATGTATCGAGCCCAGAAGTCGACCACCTCGGCGTTGGGAAACAGCGCGACGTTCATCGTGTGATCCGGATGGTGGTGGCTGAGGAACACGTGCGTCACGTCGTCCGGGGCGACGCCGAGGTCCGCAAGCGGATCGAGGATCGCGGCACGGGTCGAGACCATGCCGGGGTCCGCGACGATGAGGGCGTCCCCGTCGCGCACGAGCACGACGGAGCTGGCAACCCGGTCACCGGTATACCCGGCGTGCAGGAGATGGACGGTCGTCATGGACGGATCGTAGGGGTAGCCGCCAGGTGGGTCAGCCACGTCGCGCGGGATGGGATGTGCCGCCCGCGCGGCACCGGCCGTGCCAGACTCCCGCCTCCGACCGACGTTTCTGCCCGCCCGGAGGTGCACCTGTGTCCCAGGCCTCGGCCTCGCGCCCCGCCGACCTCGTCCTGACCGGCGGCTCGCTCGTCACCATGGACGCGGACCGGCCAACGGCCACGGCGCTGGCGGTTCGCGAGGGCCGGATCGTGGCGGTCGGCAGCGATGACGACGTGGTGGGTCTCGTCGGCCAGCACACGCGCGTCGTCCAGCTGCGTGGCGAGACGGTCTCGCCCGGCTTCCAGGACGCGCACATTCACCCGATCGGGGCGGGGGTCGGGTGGCTTCAGTGCGACCTGCGGGACAGGCACGGGCTCGATGAGTACCTGCCGATCATCGCCGCCTACGCCGAGGCCCATGCCGACCTGGACTGGATCATCGGCGAAGGCTGGTCGATGGGCGACTTCGAGGGTGGCACCCCCCGCGCCGAGGACCTCGATCGGGTGGTTCCGGATCGGCCGGTGTTCCTGTCCAACCGCGATGGCCACGGCGCGTGGGTCAACAGCCGTGCGCTGGAGCGGGCCGGGATCACCGCTCAGACCGCAGACCCGGGCGACGGCCGGATCGAGCGCAACGCCGATGGCTCGCCATCCGGAACGCTGCACGAGGGGGCGATGGACCTCGTCCGTCGCCTGATGCCCCCCGACACCGTTGACGAGATGCTCGAGGGCCTCGAGCTCGCCCAGCGCTACCTGCATTCCGTCGGTGTCACCGCGTGGCAGGACGCGTGGGTCACGCAGGACATGATCGAGGTCTACCGGACGTTCGGGGCACGCGGCAAGCTCACGGCACGGGTCGTCGGGGCGCACTGGTGGGATCGCGCCAGCGGCCTGGACCAGCTCGACGGCTTCGTGGAGCTTCGCGATCGCGATCCGAACGGCCGCTTTCAGGCCACGGCCGTCAAGCTGATGCTCGACGGCGTCCTCGAGAACTTCACGGGGGCGATGCTCGAGCCGTACCTCGACGGGCACGGCGCGTCGACGGGCCAAAGCGGTCTCGACTTCATCGATCCCGGCGAGCTGCGCGAGATCGTGACCAGGGTCGATGCGCGCGGGTTCCAGCCGCACTTCCACGCCATCGGCGACCGTGCCGTTCGCAATGCCCTCGACGCGGTGGAGGCCGCCCGAACGGCCAACGGCCCGAGCGACACGCGGCCACACGTCGCGCACATCCAGGTGATCCACCCGGACGACATCCCGCGCTTCCGGGAGCTCGACGTTGCCGCCAACGCCCAGCCGTTCTGGGCGGTCCACGAGACCCAGATGGACGTCCTGACGATCCCGTTCCTGGGGCCGGAGCGCACGGGCTGGCAGTACCCGTTCGGGTCCCTGCTGCGTGCGGGCGCGCATCTTGCGATGGGCTCCGACTGGAGCGTCTCGACCGCGGATCCCCTGCGCGAGATGGAGGTCGCCGTCACGCGCGTCGACGACGTGGAGCGAACATCGGAGCCGTTCCTGCCCGAGGAGCGCCTGACCCTTCACGAGGCGTTTGCCGCCTTCACCCGCGGCAGCGCGCGGGTGAACCACCTCGACGACACCGGCGTGCTTGCGCCGGGCCGCCTGGCCGACCTGGTCGTGCTCGACCGCGACGTGTTCGCGCCGGACGCCGGACCGCTCGCCCAGGCACGCGTCATCGCCACGTTCATCGACGGCATCGCGGTGCACGACACGCTCACGAGCTGAGGGCGTCACGCGCGCGCAAGATCGGCCGCGTCCCGTGTGTGTCCTGCGAATGCCGCCGGGCGGAGATTCAGCGTGTGATCGCGTCGTGCGGTCCGGTTGCTGCTGAGGTGCCCGATGGACCAGGACCGTGGAATGAATCAGACCGTGCTCACGCCGCCGGTTGACGGGCTGGGCAGTGATGGCGGTTCGTCACGCACCGGCGTTGGAGACACCGAACGTCTCTGGAGCCAGCGCGCGGGTGGCGTCGGTCCCAACCGATCGTTCGGCATCGATACGGGGCCCGAGCCCGTCCAGAGCGTGGCGGCCATCGACGGTCATCCGCTGCACCCGTCCGTCGTGCCGCTTCCGATCGGCGCGTTTGTCGGTGCCTGGGTGGCAGATCTCGCGTTCAGCCGCACGGGCGATCCCTTCTGGTCTCGCGCGGCGCATCACCTGACGCAGGCTGGGATCGCGACGGGCCTGCTCGCAGGCAGTCTCGGCGCCATGGATTTCCTGGGCCGCGAGCAGATCCGGTCGCATGGGTCGGCGTGGGTCCACGCCGGCGGGAACCTGACCGCGGTCGGGCTCGCCGCCGCAAGCCTGGGGATGCGTGGCCGGCCGCGTGGCGGTGGCATGCAGACGGGGGCGCTCGCCGTGTCGACGGCCATCGTGTCGATCCTGGCGGTCACGGGCTGGCTCGGCGGCGAGCTGTCGTACCGCCATCGCATCGGGGTCATCCCCTCCTAGGGGCGGCCCTCGATCCATCCCGCGCATGGACGGTTGTCCATGCGGATTCGGTGCCGCATGACGGTGTGTCCGCGCGCCCCCCTGCGTGATGCTTCTGGTGCGCCAGACAGACAGACATCACTCACCGGCGCAGAAAGGAGCACCGAGATGCGCGAATACGCGATCTTCCTTGCGCTCAACCACGAACTGGCAGACCTCCGCCGAGAAGAGATCCGCCGCCAGTACCAGTCCGCCGGCTTTGGCCTGCCCGACCGCGTGGTCTCGGTCCTCCGGTCGATCCGAGCGGCGATCACGACCCCGGTCACCGAGGTCGCACCACTCACCCCGAGCCTGTCCGACTACCCGTACCGGAGCTGATCCCTCCTCGGCTCCTTTCCTTTCCTCCCAAGCACGACGGCCCCCGCTCCTCCTCCAGCGGGGGCTTTCGTGTGTCCGGGACACGGCCGCTCACCGGTCCTCGAGGCCATCGAGGTCTCCTGGCACGTCGACGTCGCGGAGCGTCGCGGCCCCCGGGTCGAGTGGTCGCCACGCCGATTCGTCCAGCGTTCGGACGATGAGCCGGTCGAGCACCGAGCGAAGCCGCCGCTCGCGTTCAGCAAGTAGCCGTCCGACGACATCCGTGCCGGTCCCCGTTCGAAGCGCCATGGGCAGTGGCCGGCGCTCGCTCTGCTGCTCGAGCACGCACGCGTCCGCGCTCGACGACTCGAGTGATCGCAGCAGCAGCCCGAGCACCGCGGGATCGAGCGTGGGCATGTCACCGCCCGCGATCAGGACGAGCGGCTCTCGAGCGGCGGTGAGGCCGGCGAGGCAGCCTGCGAGCGGCCCCTCGTAGGCCGAGGAATCATGGACGAGCCGTGTGCCGGGTGGGAGATCCCACGCCGCGTCAGGCGCGGCCACCACGATCACCTCGTTCGTCACGGCAGCAACGGCAGCGATCGCGCGCTCGAGGATGGGCACACCGGCCAGCGGCTCGCGGAGCTTGTCGCGACCGAACCGCTGCGATCGACCCCCGGCCAGGATGATGCCACTGGCCGCGGGGAGCGCCGGTGTCGCGCTCACGAGCGCGGGCGGACGGGATCGCGGGCGGCAGCGGGCGCGCGCGGCCCAGGCACATGTCCGGCGGGCGTTCGAGCCAGGATCCCCCGACGGTCGAGGTCCTCGAGGATCGGCATGACGTACTTGCGGCTCGTGCCCGTCGCGTCGCGGAACGCCGCCGGGGCAAGGGGGCCACGAGCTGCGAGACGAAGGGCGGTGGCGGCCAGCTCGCGGTAGGTCGTCATGGCGTACGCGAGATCTGCCTCGAGTCGGACGATCCGGCCGCTTCGTTCGAGCTCGCGGACGCCGGCGGGCGGGCACGAGGCGGCCGCGGCGGCACGTGTCAGTGGCGGGGGCGTCGGCACGGTGAGCGCCAGCTCCAGCCGGTCCATCGCGGGGCCGAGGTCCGGATCCGCTGCACGAGGCCGATGCTCGGGCGTGCGAAGCAGGTCCGCGTCGCGGACGAGCGCTCCCCGGTCGATGAGGGCCTGGACGATATCGGCCCCCCGTGCGTCCGCTCCTGCAGCGTCGACCGTCGCGGCTCGCCGGATCAACCGGGCCACCAGCGACCGCACGGCGACGACGGAAACACCCGGCTCCGCAGGGTGCGCCCGGTGGTGGGCGGCGACCGACTCGACTGCCGCCGTTCGGGCAACCTCCTCGATGTCTGGCGCGATGCGCGTGGCGCGCAGCCCGTGCAGATCCGTGGCAGCCTCGACCATCCGCGCCTCGTCGCCGGTCATCACCGCCGTGGTGAGCGCCGCAACCCGCTCAGGGGTCTGCCGTCGTCGGGAGACGCCGCGCGTCGGAGCCGGATCCAGCACCACGCCCCCGAGGATCGCCATTGGGCCTGAGCGACGGAGGACGAACCGGTCCCCGGCTCGTGCGGCCACAGGCGTCTCGAGTCGAAGGACGGCTGCCACCGAACCGTCGGGCAGCGTGATGTCGTCCCGGCCCGAGCGGCCGATTGTTGCCTCAACCGCGTCCGTGCCGATGTGGAGCCGGTACCGGGCACGATCCGGAACGCGAGCCGCGAGCCTGACCAGGATGCGGTCGGTGGCGACGACGTTGGGATCGGTCGTAAGGACCACGCCCCGGCGCAGATCAGCGGTCTCGGCGCCGACCACGTTGAGCGCGGTTCGGCCGCCGTGACTGACCGCGTCCACGGCGATGCCGTGAACCTGCATCTCGCGTACACGGACGGCGCCACCCACCGGGAGAACCTGCAGCGTCGCGCCCCGCTCGAGGCGACCACCGCGAAGTGTGCCGGTGACCACGACGCCCCGGCCCTTGACCGAGAAGACCCGGTCGACGGGGAGCGCTGGCGTGGCCGGTCGGTGTTCGCGTCTCGGCGGGCTCGAGCACCGCGTCGCGCAGCTCCACGAGCCGCGAGCGCAACGCGTCGAGGCCCTCGCCCGAGAGCGCAGACACCGCGACCACGGGCGCCCGCGCGAACCCCGACGTCTCGAGGAGGTCGGCCACCGCCGCACGAACCTCGGCCACGCGCTGCGGCGGCACGGCGTCGGTCTTCGTGATCGCCACGACCGCGTCCTGCACGCCGAGCGCATCAAGGAGCGCGACGTGTTCGATCGTCTGCGGCCGCGGTCCGTCGTCCGCGGCCACGACCAGCAGGGCGGCATCGATCTCGCCTGCGCCCACGAGCATGTTGCCGACGAGCCGGTCGTGCCCGGGGACATCGACGAAGTCGAGCTGCGACGCCGTCCGGGAGCGCCAGGTGCGCATACCCGACATCGAGGGTCATGCCCCGGCGCTGCTCCTCCGGGAGACGATCGGCATCGATCCCGGTCAGGACACGCAGGAGCGTCGTCTTGCCGTGGTCGATATGTCCCGCGGTGCCGATGACGACGGTCACGTCCGGCTCGCCTCGACGACAGCCCGGGCAAGTCGGGCGAGCGCGTCCTCGAGGACGGTTCGGAGGTCGAGGACGACCCGGCCTTCCGCGATGCGTGCCAGCACGCACGGCGTGCCCATCCGAAGGGCCGTCACCAGCCGGTCCGGCTTGGGGACGGCGAGCGCGATCCCCCACGAGGCGAGGATCTCGCCCGGCAGCGAGCCGCCACCGACCGTCGACTCGAGCTGGACCGCCTCCGCGGGCACGTCCCCCCGGAGTGCCGCGGCGAGCGCCTCGGCCCGCTCACGCAGCACCTCCGGGTCGGCGGCGATCATCCGCCAGACCGGGATCGTCGCCTCCGCGCGCCCCGCCCGGTACAGGGCAAGGGTCGCGGCCACGCCCGCGAGCGTGATCTTGTCGGGGCGCATGGCCCGGGCCAGTGGATCGCGTCGCAGCTTGGCCACGAGGTCCGCCCGCCCGACGATCAGGCCCGCCTGCGGTCCCCCGACGAGCTTGTCGCCGCTGAACGTCACGAGGTCGGCTCCGGCTGCGAGTCGCTCCGCGGGCATCGGCTCGTGGGCCAGCCCGTAGCGCGCCGTGTCGAGCAGCGCGCCACTCCCCAGATCGTCGACGACGATGGCGTCGTGGCGATGGGCCATTTCGGCGACGGCGGCCGGGTCGGGTGTCTCGGTGAAGCCGGTCTGGGCAAAGTTCGACGGGTGGACGCGCAGGACGACGCGCGCCCGGCCCTCCGCGAGTGGCGCCTCGAAATCGGCCGCACGAGTGCGGTTCGTCGTGCCGACCTCGATGAGCTTCGCGCCGGCGCGACGAACGATGTCGGGGATCCGGACGCCACCACCGATCTCGACCAGCTCGCCACGGCTGACGGCGATACCACCCCGACCGGCCAGACCGACGGCGAGCGCAAGGGCGGCAGCGTTGTTGTTCGTCACGAACGCGTCCTCGGCGCCGGTCAGCGCGACGAGGGCGTCCTCCGCAGCGCGAAATCGGGCCCCGCGCCGCCCGGTCTCCCGGTCGAGCTCGAGCAGCAGGTAGTCGGCGGCGACGGCGTGGAGCAGCTCGCTGACCTCCGTGGGCCACGGCGCCCGTCCGAGGTTCGTATGGAGGATCACGCCCGTCGCGTTGATGACCGGCACCAGCGCGTCCTGCCACCGGCGCGCCCGCTCACCGAGTCGCTCGCGCGCGGCCTTCGCAAGCGTGTCCGCGTCTCGGGCAGCGCACCCGTCACCAGCCGCTCGCGCTCCTCGGCGACGATCTCGCGCACGACGTCGGCCGCGACAACCGGGTCGACGCTGCCGTCGAGCTGCGCGCGGACGCCCGCCAGCACGCGCTCGACGCTTGGCGGTCGCGGGCGGTCCGACGCGGCCATGGTTCCTCCTGGCGGGAGCGTATGGGAGTCGAACCCACCGCGCGACGCCGAGCGCCGCGCCACTGGTTTTGAAGACCAGGGAAGCCACCGGGCCCCATCCGCCCCCACGGTCGATGGTAGCGCCCGCCGGCCGCCGGACGGCCGTTCGGTCCCAGCCGCCATATGATCGCCGCATGACCACGCTCGAGTCCGTGTCGCCGATCCGCCTGACCGAGCTCACCGACTGCGGGGGGTGTGCCGCGAAGCTCGGTGCGGACCTGCTGGCCGACGCGCTGAGCGGCCTGGGTGCGGAGACGGTCCCAGGCGAGCTGATCGCGGGTCTCGGCGCGCCGGATGACGCCGCCGCCTACCGGATCAGCGACGAGCTCGCGATCATCGGCACGCTCGACTTCTTTCCGCCCCTCGTCGATGACCCCCGAACCTACGGCGAGATCGCCGCCGCGAACGCCCTGTCCGACGTGTTCGCGATGGGTGGTCGGGTGCTGTTCGCCCTGTCGATCGCGGCCTTCCCCGAAGACCTGCCCCGCGACACGATGGCCGAGATCTTCGCCGGAGCCTCGACCAAGGTCCGCGAGGCGGGCGGCACGCTCGCGGGCGGCCACACGATCCGCGACCCGGAGCCCAAGTACGGGCTCGCCGTCATCGGTGCGGCGCATCCCGACCGGCTGCTGCGCAAAGGCGGTGCGCGGCCCGGGGACGTGCTCCTCCTCACCAAGGCGCTCGGGACCGGCGTGCTCGTCTCCGGCGCCCGCCAGGGCCGGACCGCGCCCACCGACCTCGGAACCGCGGTGGACAGCATGCGGACCCTCAACCGGGCTGCGTCGGAGGTGCTCGTGCAAGCCGGGGTCGCGGCCGCGACCGACGTGACGGGATTTGGCCTGCTCGGCCACGCGCTCGAGATGGCGCGCGGGTCCGGGACCACGTTCTCGTTCGCAGCCTCGGCCCTTCCGGCGCTGCCCGGTGCGCTGGATCTGGCCCGGGCTGGCGTGGAGACCGGCGGGGCTGCCCACAACCGCCGCTTCGTGGCCGGCTCGCTTGAAGTGGACCAGGCGGTCGCCGAGGAGCTCGTGACGCTGGCCCACGATCCGCAGACCTCGGGCGGGCTGCTCGCCGCGATCCCGGAACCCCTCGTTGAAGGCGTCGAACGGGACCTCCTGGCCGCCGGCGTGACCTCGTGGCGGATCGGCCGCGTCGAGACGGGGGACGAAGGGCGAGTCGAGCTCCGGCCCTGAGCGTGATGGCGAACGATCCGGCGGAAACCGCCGACTCCCCGACCGTCGTCTGGTTCCGGCGCGACCTGCGGCTGCACGACCACCCGGCGCTCACCGACGCCGTCCGGGCCGGGGGACCCGTCATCCCCCTGTACGTGCTGGACCCCGCCCTGCTCGAGGGCCGCTTCCGCTCGCCGAACCGGATCTGGTTCCTCCTGGGCACGCTGCGCGAGCTCGCCCGCGACCTGGAAGCGCGTGGCAGCCGCCTGGTCGTGCGGGTCGGCGATCCGGTTGCCGTCGTCCCGGAGATCGTTCGCGAGACGGGCGCGCGCGCCGTCCTCGTCAGCCGCGACTACGCCCCGTATGGGCGGCGGCGCGACCGGGCTGTCGCCGAGGCGCTCGAACCCCTCGGCGTCGAGCTTCGGGCCAGGCGGGGCGTGCTCGTGCACGAGCCTGAGGACCTGCCAGGCGCGAACGGCGCCGGACCGCGGGTCTTCACGCCGTTCCTCCGTCGATGGGACGCCCTGCAGCGGCGCTCGGTCCTCCCGGCGGCCGGTCGCATCGAGGGTCCTCTCGGCTGGCCAGGTGGCACCGGGACGCCGATTCCCGATGCGGCCGCACTCGGTGTCCCCGGCCCGACGGCCCAGCTCGACCTGCTCCCCGAGCCCGGCGAGCAGGCCGCGCGACGACGGCTCGAGGCGTGGCTCGCCGCAGGTCCGGACCACGGCCCGACCGCCTATGACCGGACGCGGAACAACCTTGCCGATCCCAACGCCACGTCTCGGCTGTCGTGGGACCTTCGACTCGGTCTCCTCTCGCCGGTCGAGGTCGTCACGCGAACGCTCGAGGTCGATGGCGGCGGGGAGGGCTCGCGGCGCTACGTCTCCGAGCTGGCATGGCGCGACTTCTACTACCACGTGCTGTGGCACGAGCCACGCACCGCCCGCGAGCCGTTCCTGCCCCAGTTCGCCGACCGTGTGCCGCCCGGAACGTCGGAGGCGGCCGTGGACGCCTGGCGGACCGGCCGAACGGGCTACCCGATCGTGGACGCCGCGATGCGCCACCTGGCAGCGAGCGGCTGGATGCCGAACCGGGCACGCATGATCGTCGCGAGCTTTCTCACGAAGGACCTGCTCACCGACTACCGCGTGGGCGAGGCGCACTTCCTGTACCACCTGCTCGACGGCGACCCGGCCTCGAACCTCGGCGGCTGGCAGTGGGCGGCATCGGTGGGCACGGATGCGCAGCCCTTCTTCCGCGTCTTCAACCCCGTCACGCAGGGCGAGCGATTTCATCCGGATGGCTCGTACGTCCGCCACTGGGTCCCCGAGCTGGCCGACGTCCCGCCGAAGCGGATCCAGTCGCCGTGGACCATGACGGCCGACGAGCAGACCGAAGCCGGCTGCCGGATCGGGACGGACTACCCCGCCCCGATCGTCGACCACGCCGCAGCGCGGCGGCGTGCCCTCGAGTGGTTCGAAGCCGTCTCGACCCAGCCTCAGGCCAGGTCGTAGGCCCCGCGCAACCAGCCGCGAACCTCGCCGTCGAACTCAGCGGGGGACGCGATGCGGACTCTCCTGGTCGCCATCCCCGATGCCGCCTCGAGCCGCCCGGCGACCGGTCGGTCCGGCAGGTTGAGCCCGATCTCGAGCCGGTTCCCCGGGCCTGGCCCAACCATCGCGAATTGCTTCCGTCGACGAAGAGCCACGTAGGTCTTCTTCGGCGCGAGCTCGATGTCGTCCCCGAACGTCCGGACGTGATCGATGACGGCGTCGTGAAGCGCGCGCAGGCCTGCCTTCGGCCCGGCGTACCAGGCAGCGACGAGCGCGTCGCCTTCTGGTGCCTCGGCCGGCTTGAGCGCACGCAGCGCAACGAGGTTCGCGTAGCCGTGGCCGAGGCCATGCTCCGTCTTGAGCCGCTCCACGACCGCCGTGTGTGAGGGAGCGGCGCCATCCGGTGCCGACAACGCGATCCCGATCCAGTCGGCCAGTGTTCGACCCGACTTTGCCTCCAGGTTGGCGATCTGGCTCGCGGTCGCCTCATCGATGGTTGCCATCTGTCCTCCTCGCTGCTGTCGTGCCCACCATAGCGACGAGCGGGCCGCTTCCCGTTCGACGCGCGCGGGACGGCGGGCGACCCTGGTTCGGCCACGCGCTAGACTCGGCGGGTCAGCTCCCGCAGGAGGCCACACAGTGGCAAAGCCCTACGTTCGACTGACCCAGCCCCTCGTGCGCGACACGAAGGGCGGCGAGCTTCGACCCGACGACCTGGGACGAGGCGCTCGACCGGACGGTCGCCGGGTTCCAGGCCTCGAAGGCGGCTCACGGCCCGACGACATTCGGCGTCTTCAGCTGCTCGCAAGGCGACCAACGAGGTCAACTACGCGGCCCAGAAGTTCAGCCGGACCGTCCTGGGCAGCAACAACATCGACAGCTGCAACCGCACCTGACACGCACCGAGCGTCGCCGGTCTGGCGACCGTCTTCGGTGCTGGTGGTGGGACAAGCTCATATCGTGAGGCCGAAGAGACGGACCTGATCGTCCTGTGGGGCAGCAACGCCCGGGAGACGCATCCGATCTTCTTCCATCACCTCCTCCGCGGCGTCCGCAACGGCGCGCGGCTCTACGCGGTCGACCCGCGGCGCACGGACTCGGCCGAGTGGGCGGACGGCTGGCTCGGGCTCGACGTCGGGCAGCGACATCGCGCTCGCGAACGCGATCGGCCGCGAGATCATCCCGGCAGGCCTCGAGAACCGCGAGTTCATCGAGCGCGCGACGGTCGACTTCGACGCCTACAAGGCCAAGGTCGAGTCGTACACGCTCGAGTACGCCGAGCGCGAGACCGGGGTTCCTGGCGCGGCGATCCGCGAGCTGGCGCATGCGTTCGCGAAGGCGCCGCAGGCGATGATCTGCTGGACGCTTGGGATCACCGAGCACCACAACGCGGTCGACAACGTCGCTGGCGCTGATCAACGCTGGCGCTGCTGTGCGGGCACGTCGGGAAATACGGGAGCGGCCTCAACCCGCTCCGCGGCCAGAACAACGTCCAGGGTGGCGGCGACATGGGCGCGCTGCCCGATCGGCTGCCGGGCTTCCAGTACGTCGAGAACGACGAGCTTCGGGCGCGCTTCGAGGCCGAATGGGGCGTGCCCGTCCCGCCGGTTCGAGGCTGGCACCTGTCCGGGATGTTCGACGCGATGGAGCGGGGCGACCTCACCAGCGTCTACGTGATCGGCGAGAACCCGGTCCAGTCCGAGGCGGACCAGCAGCGGGCGAAGGCGCTGCTCGAGGGGCTCGACTTCCTCGTGGTCCAGGACCTGTTCCTCACCGAGACGGCCGAGATCGCCGACGTCGTGTTCCCCGCGGCCGCAGCCTGGGCCGAATCCGAGGGCACTGTCACGAACTCCGAGCGCCGGGTCCAGCGCGTCCGAAAGGCGGTCGAGCCGCCGGGTGAGGCCCGCGACGACCTGGCGATCATCTTCGAGCTCGCGCGGCGCATGGGTCAGGACTGGGGCGCGCCGACGCCGAGAGGGTGTGGGACGAGGTCCGGCGGCTGTCGCCGGTGCATACCGGCATGAGCTACGCCCGGCTCGAGGCGCTCGGCGGGCTCCAGTGGCCGTGCTATGACGAGGACCATCCGGGCGAGCTCTATCCTGCACTCACGGCTGTGGGAGGACCCCGTGCCGGGCAATCGCGTGCCGTTCGTGCCGGTCGACCACGACCCGCCGGTCGACAAGCTCGAGCGAGGATTTCCCGATCCGGCTCACCACCGGGCGGCGTCTCGACTCGTACAACACCGGCGTCCAGACCGCCGGATACACCTCACCGCTGCGGCGTGGGGAGACGCTCGACATGTCGCCCGAGGACGCGGCGTCGCTCGAGGTTGCCACGGGGAGCGTCGTGCGGGTCACGTCGCGGCGCGGCCAGATCGAGGTGCCGGTACGGATCGACGAGTCGCTCCGGCCCGGGCCTCACCTTCATGACGTTCCACTTCCAGGACGACGTCGCCGACGAATCATCCTCACGATCGACGCGACCGACCCGAAGTCGGGCACGGCCGAGTTCAAGGCCACGGCGATCCGGATCGAGAAGCTGGCGGTCCCCGTCGGGGCGTAGGACGTACGCGGTCCCGGCCGCCTGTCTCCCGCGCGCTGTTCGCTCATCGAGCAGTACGGCGGCTCGTGCGGCACGCGACCCACAAACCGCTCGCCGGGCGAGCAGCCCAACGCATCGACGCCCCGGATGGGTCGCCCAGCGAGCAGGGCCGGGATCCTGAGCGTCGTACTGCTCGCCCGGCGAACATTCAGGTGTGCGCTACGGCTCCGGCGCCGCCCGTCCCACCAGGTCGTCGGCATACCCGCGAAGCGAGCGGGCGTACTGCTCGGGTGGCCCGGGGTTGGTCAGCAGCAGGTCGAGCAGCTCATGGACCGCCTCCGGACCCCGCTCGCCCGTGAGGAGCGCCAGGGCGAGGAACATCCGCGCTGCCCGATGGCGCGGGTTCTCCGCCACGACGGCCCGGAGGATCCCGATCGACTCGTCGACCTCGCCCAGGTTGCGCAGCGTGCTCGCGAGCTGGATCCGGGCAGCGAGCGCCATCCCGGGCGGCAGCCCGAGGGCGAGTGCCTCGCGATACGGCCCGACGGCCAACGCCTCGCGGCCGGCCGAATCGTGGTCCGAACCCTCCTCGTACAGCTCGAGGGCGCGGGCGCCATCGGTGGTCACGCGGGCACCCTAGCGCACCGGTCCGTGCGCCGGCGCGTCCGTGCTGCGGTCACGGCGCTACTCTGTCCGCGATGGACCTGCACGTCATCGGGCCGCTCGCGACGCCGGCCGAGCGTGCCGCGGTGGACGCCGTCCTCGGTCCGCCCGCGACGCGGCTGGGGCGGCGGCGAGCGCACGCCCGGCGCCGAGGGCCACGCCGCACGTGGCGGGCACGAAGCCCGGAGCCGCCGCGACCTCCTGCTGCCCGGCGCTGCACGCCCTGCAGGACCGGGTCGGGTAGATCACGCAGCCGGCGCTGAACTACGTCTGCCGGCGGCTCTCGGTCCCGCCAGCCGAGGCATACGGCGTGGCGACGTTCTACGCGCTCTTCGCGACCAAGCCGCGGCCGCCCGTCGTCGCCCACGTCTGCGATGACATCGCCTGCCGGCTCGCCGGCGCCGAGGATGTCGTGCGCCGACCTGGAGCGCGCCCTGGGTCCCGAAGGCGAGCCGCCGCGCCGGTGGCGGTGCCACGTGGCTGCGCTGCCCGTGCCTCGGTCGCTGCGAGCTGGCGCCGGCGGCGATGCTCACGATCGCCGGCGAGACGCCCGGGACGCTCGAGCTGGCGCCCGTCGACGCGGCCGGCGTGCTGCATCGCGTCGAGGCTGGCGCGCCGCGGCGAGCCCCTGCCCGCGGAGGCGGCGCCGGCACCCTCGCCCGCAACGCCTGGCCCGCTTGCGGCACTCCGTGCCGCAGGCGGGCGAGCGACGGTCTCCAGCTGCTTCGCCGCGTCGGACGGATCGACCCGACGTCGCTCGACGACTACCGGACGACCGGCGGGTACGAGGCGCTGGCCACGGCGCTCGAGCGGGGCGCCGAAGGGGTGATCCCGAGGTGACGGCGTCCGGCCTCATGGGGCGCGGCGGCGCGGCCTTCCCGACGGGTCGCAAGTGGAGCGCCGTGGCCGCCGCGAGCCGGCGCAGCCGCACTACGTCGTCTGCAACGCCGACGAGTCGGAGCCCGGGACGTTCAAGGATCGGGCGATCCTCGATGGAGCTCGATCCGTTCGCGGTCGATCGAGGCGATGACGATCGAGGGCTTTGCGGTCGGCGCATCGCGGGCTACATCTACATCCGCGGCGAGTACCCGCTCGCGGAACGCCGCGTCCGGGGCGCGATCGCGGCGGCGCGCGCCGCCGGCTTGCTCGGCCAGGACATCCTCGGCTCCCGCTTCGCGTTCGACATCGAGCTTCGGCGCGGCGCCGGCGCCTACATCTGCGGCGAGGAGACGGCCCTCTTCGAGTCGATCGAGGGCAAGCGTGGCGAGCCGCGCAACAAGCCGCCGTTCCCGGTCGAGGTCGGGCTGTTCGGGAAGCCGACGGCGGTCAACAACGTCGAGACGCTCGTCAACATCCCTGCGATCCTCCAGCACGGTGGCGAGCGGTTCGCTGCGATCGGCACGCCGAGGGCTCGACGGGCCCGAAGCTGTTCTGCCTGTCGGGGCACATCGCCCGGCCGGGCATCTACGAGGTGCCCTTCGGGACGACCCTGGGCGAGCTCATCGAGCTGGCCGGCGGCGTGGCCAAGGGCCGGTCGCTGAAAACCGTGCTCCTCTGGCGGCGCGGCGGGCGTCTTCGTCGGACCCGACGCGCTCGAGACGCCGCTCACGTTCGAGGGACGCGTGCCATCGGGGCGACGCTCGGTTCGGGCGTCGTGATGGTCTTCGACGAGACGGCCGACATGGTCGGCACGCTGCGCCGGATCGCCGCGATTCTTCCGCGACGAGTCGTGCGGCCAGTGCGTGCCGTGCCGTGTCGGGACGGTCCGGCAGGAGGAGCTGCTGACGCGGCTCGCCGACGGGCTCGCTCGTCCGGACCCGGGACGAGGAGCTCGTGCTGCTGCGCGAGATCGGGCAGGCGATGCGCGACGCCTCGATCTGCGGGCTCGGGCAGACCGCGTCATCGGCGATCGAGTCGGCGGTTCGCCGGCCGGAGCTGGTGGCGCTGTGAGCGAGGACACCCGCGGGCTCTCGATGAGTCGCGACCCCGCCCCCGACGCCGGCGACCCCACACGGCGGCCAGGCGCCGGCCGCACAGCCACTGACCGACATCCTGCTCGGCCCCCGGCTCGATCCAGCCGGCCACCCGTCGCGCCGCGTCGTCGAGGCGCCGCCGCCCATCGAGCTGACCCTCGACGGGGCCGCCGTTTCCGTGCCTGCCGGCTCGACGATCCTCGATGCCTGCCGTGCCCAGGGCATCGACAGCCCACCCTCTGCTACCTCGAGAACCTCACGCCCGTGAACGTCTGCCGCGTGTGCGTGGTCGAGGTCAAGGGCGCCCGCGTGCTCGTCCCGGCCTGCTCGCGCAAGGTCGAGGCCGGGATGGAGGTCCAGCACCGACTCCGAGCGCGTCCGGCTCTCGCGCAAGGTCGTGCTCGAGTTCCTTGGCTCGTCCGTCGACGTGTCGCTGGCCGGTCCGCAGTGCCGGACGGCTCGATCGCCGCCTACGCCGAGCGCTACGGGGCGGATCCGACGCGGTTCGGGCCGCCCGCGGCCGTCCGCGGCCGCGGGCGAGCGACGATGCGACGATCCGGGCCATCACCACGCCCCGACGCGGTGGCCGCGGACGCGGCCACCGTCGCCCAGCCGGTCGAAGGTCGACAACAAGCTCTACGTCCGGGACTACTCGAAGTGCATCCTCTGCTACAAGTGCGTCGAGGCGTGCGGCGAGGACGCCCAGAACACGTTCGCGATCGCCGTCGCGGGGCGCGGGCTTCGATGCCCGGATCTCGACGGAGTTCGACGCGCCCCTGCCCGACTCGGCCTGCGTCTACTGCGGCAACTGCATCGGCGTCTGCCCGACGGGCGCGCTGATGTTCAAGTCCGAGTACGACATGCGCGCGGCGGGCACCTGGGACGAGTCCGCCCAGACCGTCGACCGAGACGATCTGCCCGTACTGCGGCGTCGGCTGCGCGGTGGACCTCCACGTCCAGGACGACCCGATCGTGAAGGTGACCTCGCCGCTCGACTCCTCGGTCACCGAGGGCCACCTCTGCATCAAGGGCCGCTTCGGCTTCGAGTTCGTGAACGAGCGCCCGGGCCGCAGCGGCTGATCGCGTGGGGGCCGCGCCGGGCCGCGATAGACCTGGGAGTTCTATCGACGCGCACGCAGTGGGGTCGCTCGCTCGGGATCGCCCCCTTTGCCCGGTATATCAGCCCTGATATGCCTCCTCCGACTACAGGCGGCGTTTGCCCGGTGCTCACGCGCGAGTGTGTGCATCGCTAATCCTTCTTGGAATACCACGAGCCCGGGGTCCGTGGGCGCCTGAACCGAGCGGCACACGCGCACCACGCTTGGACGTAGGCCAAACGCGGGGTTCGACGCGAACGGGGACCCGAATCGCCCGGCTGCTGCCCTGAACATGCCTCCCGCCACTAGAACGGCTGCTGGCGCCGCCCCCGGCCGGAATTGGGACCGTTGCTAAACCTCCTGGGAATATCAGGTCGCGGGGGCACGACCGGCTGCCTACCCCCAGCCCACCAGGTCCCGGAGATCGATCCTGTCGTCGTGGCTGTACACGTTGAAGCCGTCGCCGCGGAGGAAGCCGACGAGCGTGACGCCCAGCCGTTCCGCTGCCTGGATCGCGAGGTCGGACGGGGCCGACACCGCGGCAGAGGATCGGGATCCCGGCCACGGCAGCCTTCTGCACGAGCTCGAAGCTCACGCGGCCAGACACCATCAGGACGGTGTCATTGAGCGGCAGCCGCCCGGCGAGCACCTGCGATCCGATGACCTTGTCGAGCGCGTTGTGCCGGCCGACGTCCTCGCGCAGCACGAGGAGCTCGCCTCGCGGCGTGAACAGGGCCGACGGCATGCAGCCCGCCCGTCTCCTCGAAGGCGCGCTGGGCAGCCCGGAGCGCGGTCGGGCAGCGCGAGGAGAATGGTCCGCGCGATCACCGGCGTCCCGAGCGGGATCGGCGCGCATCGGACCGCGACCTCGTCGAGCGACGCCTTGCCACAGATCCCGCACGAAGCAGTTGCGACGAAGTGGCGCTCCGCGACCCGCGAAGCGTCGAATGCGCGCGCCAGGTGCACAACCACCGTGTCATCGGGCTGACTGAGCGCGACCGGATCCCCGTCTCGACCCGAAGGACCTCCGGACCCTCGATCAGACCCTCCGTTCGGAGGAAGCCGACGGCGAGCTCGTCCTCGAACCCGGGCGTGCGCATCGTGACCGCGACCGCAACAGGGTCCTGGCCGGGGCCTGCAGCCCGGATCTCGAGCGGCTCCTCGCCCACCACCCGGTCCGCCCGCACCTCGAGGCTGTCCCCGCGCACGGCCACGATCCGGGCCGTCGTCACGTGCCGGGTGGGCGGGACGGCGGCGGGAGCCTCCTCGGCACGATCGGTCATGACCGGCCGAGTCTAGCGGGACGGCATGGCGCAACGGCGCATGATGCGTCGATGACACCGGCCGAACGAACCTTCCTCGCGGCCGCACGAACTGCGACCCTGGCCACGGAACGGGCTGACGGCACCGCCCGCCTCGTGCCGATCTGCTTCGTGCTGCTCCCCGGGGAGCCGCCACGGATCTACACGCCACTCGACGAGAAGCCGAAGACCGTCACCGACCCGCACGGCCTTGCCCGGGTCCGCGACATCGAGCGACGACCCGACGTGGCACTCCTCGTCGACCAATGGGATGAGGACTGGACGCGCCTCGCGTGGGTCCGCATCGATGGCCGCGCGACGCTGATCGAGCCACCGTCCGGTGAACACGAGCAGGCCGTCACGGCGCTCCGCCACAAATATCCGCAGTACGCGACCCACGACCTCGAGCACCGCCCGGTGATCCGGATCGACCCGATCGAGGTCCGCAGCTGGGGCGCCCTCAGCGATCCAGGAACAGCGCCCGTGCCAGCGGCCGGAGACAGTGCGTCGAGCTCATCGCCTGGTGATACCCACCGGCGTTGAGCAGCGCGACGATGTCGCCTTCTTCGACCGGTGCCATCGGGTAGTCCTCGGCAAAGACGTCGCTCGCCTCGTTGATGTGGCCGGCGACCGTCACGACCTCCGTCCGCGCCGCGTCCACCGCGGTGACCGGCACGATCTCCTGCGCAAAGCCGTAGATGAAGTACGAGCAGTTGACGTTCCAGCCGAGGTCGAGCCCGACGAACGTCGTCCCGCCGCGCCGCTCGATCGTGACGACCTCGCCGAGCAGGATGGCGGCGTCCTTCGAGAGATAGTCGCCGGGCTCGCACGTCACGACGACCTCGAACCGGGCCAGGTGGCGGGCGAGGATCGCGGCGTACGCGTCGAGGTCGATCCCCCGCTCGTCGTCGCGCGCCGGGACGCCGAGACCGCCACCGACGTTGACCTCCCGGATCGGGCAGCCGGCGGCGAGCAGCCGTTCCAGCGCCTCGACGGCCCGCACGAGGGCTCCCTCGAACGCGTCCAGTCCCCCGGCGAGCCAGCCCGAGCCGGCGTGAAAGTGCAGGGTGTCGACCCGCAGGTCGAGCTCGCGGACGACGTCGACCGCCTCGTCCAGCCGGTCGAGCCCGATCCCGAACTTGGTCGGCCGGATGCCGCTGTACTCCAGGTTGGCGTTGTACCCGGCGCCGGTTCCGGGGTCGATCCGCAACCCGATCGCCGTGCCCGGCGCCCGCCGGCCGTACCGGCGGAGCTGGCTCAGCCCGTCGAGGTTCAGGTGGATCCCGTGCTCGAGCAGCACGTCGAGGTCGCGCTCCGACACGTTCGTGCCGGTGAAGCTGATCTCGTCGGGACGCCAGCCGCACTCCAGCGCGCGCACGACCTCGCCGGGCGAGCAGGCATCGATCCCGACGCTCTCGGGCGTACCGGCCGGTCCAAGGCCGCGGAGCACCTCGAGCACCTCGGGCGCTGGGTTGGCCTTCAGCGCGAAGCGGACACGGAACGGGATGCCGGCTCGGGTCAACGCCGCCTGGAGGCGACGAGCGTTCTCCGCGAACCGGGCACGGTCGTAGAGGAAGAGCGGCGTGCCGTGCTGGCGCGCCAGTGCCTCGGCGTCCTGGCCCGCAATCACGAGCCGTCCGTCGCGCGACTCGAGCCCCGGACGCCGCCACCACGTCGGCGCCGGCACGACGTTCATGGCCGCGCCGGCGGCCCGCGTCACGCGGTGTGCGGGTGGGTGTGGCGCGGCGTCCAGCGGTCGGGACCCTCCTCGACCGGCACGCCGAACGACTCGAGCATGCGGCGAGCGGCGACGGCGACCTCTTCGATCGCGAGGTCGAACGTCTCGGTGTTCTTTGCTGACGGCTTCTGGTAGCCACTCAGCTTGCGGACGAACTGGCGAGCGGCGGCTTCGATCTCTCCGGTCGTTGCGCTCGCGTCGGAACGGCGGAGGGTTTTGATGCTGCGACACATGCCTCGCAGCCTACACCGACCGGCGGTACGGTAGCCCGCGATGAGGTCCGAACGGCATCGACGCATTCCCCGAACGCTGCTCGTGCTGCTCGCGATCCCAGTCGGCCTGCTCATCGCCCTCGGGGTCGACGTGGCTCGCGGCGGCGGCCCCGGTCCGTGGCTGGCTGCGCACGGCCTCCCGCCGCCCTATCTGCCGCAGGGGCAGCGACACGACATCGGGGAGCGATCGCTGTACCTCGACTGCCGGGGGGCCGGCTCGCCGACGGTCGTGCTCGAGGCGGGTTCGGGCTCGGACAGCGCGACCTGGAGCGCGGTCCACGATGCCCTTGCCGAGACCACCCGTACCTGCGCGTATGACCGTGCGGGCCGCGCTCGAAGCGATGCACGCGAGACGCACACGCTGGCTGACGCCGCCGCCGACCTTCGAGCGCTCCTCGACGTCGCGGGCGAGCAGCCGCCCTTCGTCGTCACGGGACACTCCCTGGGCGGTGCCTACGCGCGCATCTTCGGGGCGACGTTCCGGGACGAGGTCGCCGGGATCGTGCTCGTCGACTCCTTCGACCCCGACATTCAGGACGCTCGAATCCACCCGCTGCTCGGCGAGCTGCGCCCGGAGTACGACGCCCAGCTCGATGGCCTGCGGGCCCACGTGAGCCGCGTCGACTCGCTCGACTGGGAGGCGAGCGAGGATCAGCTCCTGGACGCGAGCCTCGAGGGCATCCGGCTCGAGGTGCTCACCGCGGCGCGCTACGAGCCCCGGCTCGATGAAACGACCAACGCCCGGATCGCCGAGGCGTGGATCGACGGCTTTCGCGCCCTCCAGGCCGAGTCACTCGAGTACACCGTCGTCTGGGGCGTCGGCCACAACATCCAGATCGAGCGTCCGGCCGTCGTGATCGAGGCGGTTCGACGACTGGTCGAGTCGGCTCGGACGCCCTGATCGTCGGCGGCCCGGGCGCCCAGCGTGCAGCCTATGCTGCCGCCATGGAGCCACCTCGGACGATCATCGAGCCGTTCCGGATCCACGCGGTCGAGCCGATCAGGATCACGACCCGAGAGGAACGCGCCGCGGCGCTCGAGAACGCGGGGTGGAACCTCTTCTCGATCCACGCCGACGATGTCCTGATCGACCTTCTGACCGATTCCGGGACCGGTGCCATGAGCCGCGACCAGTGGGCGGCGATCCAGCGCGGCGACGAGTCGTACGCCGGCTCGCCATCCTGGTACGCGTTCCTCGAGGCCGTGCAGGAGCTCTGGCCGTTTCCCCATGTCATTCCGACGCACCAGGGACGGGCGGCCGAGAAGATCCTCTTCAGCGTGCTCGGTGGTCCCGGCCGCGTCGTCCCGAACAACACGCACTTCGACACGACCCGGGCCAACGTCGAATACACCGGCGCCGAGGCCGTCGACGTCGTCATCCCCGAGGGCCGAGACCCGCGAGCCCTGCACCCGTTCAAGGGCAACGTGGACATCGCCGCGCTCGAACTGCTGCTCGAGACGCGTGGCCCGGACATCCCGGTGGTGTTCGTCACCGTCACCAACAATTCGGGCGGCGGCCAGCCCGTCTCGCTCGAGAACCTGCGGGCAGTTCGGGCCGTCTGCGACCGGTTCGGGAAGCCGCTCTTCCTCGATGCGTGCCGGTTCGCCGAGAACGCCTGGTTCATCAAGAGCCGCGAGCCCGGTCAGTCGGATCGGTCGATCCCCGACATCGTCCGAGACATGGCCGCCCTCGCCGATGGCATGACGATGAGCGCGAAAAAGGATGGGCTGGCGAACATCGGCGGCTGGCTCGCGATGCGCGATCCGCTCCTCGCGGAGCAGTGCCGCACCATGCTCATCCTCACCGAAGGATTCCCGACGTACGGCGGCCTGGCAGGACGGGATCTCGAGGCGATCGCGCAGGGGCTTCGCGAGGTCGTGGATGAGGACTACCTGCGCTACCGGATCCGGTCGACGGCGTATCTCGGCGAGGCGCTGGCCGTCGCCGGCGTGCCGGTGGTGCAGCCCTTCGGCGGTCACGCCGTCTACCTCGACGCGCGCGAGCTCCTGCCGCATATCCCCTCGCTCGAGTATCCCGGGCAGGCGCTCGCGATTGCGCTCTACCTCGAGGGCGGCATCCGCGGCTGCGAGATCGGCACAGTCATGTTCGGCCGTCACCCCGACGGTTCCGAGACGCCCGCCGCGATGGACCTGGTCCGGCTGGCGATCCCGCGGCGAACCTACACGCAGAGCCATATCGACTACGTGATCGAGGTCGTCACCGCCGTCGCTGCCCGTGCCACCGACCTGCGCGGCTACCGCATCGTCGAGCAGCCCGCCGCGCTGCGCCACTTCACCGCTCGCTTCGAGCCGCGCTGATCAGGCTGCGGGAAACACCTCCCGCCGGCGATGCGTGTTCGCGGCATCAAAGGGACCCGTGCGATGCGATCCGGCGTGGCGAACGGAATCCCCGGTTCCCGTGATGCGGATTCGCGGCATCGAAGCCGGACACAGCCCAGGGTCGCCGCGCGTGCCGCGTGAGTCCTCGCGCGCTCGCATGCTCGCCCCGTCTGCCCCTCGCCTCCGCGCCCTCGATATGCCGCGAATACTCATCGCGCAGGAGGGACGATCTCCGCGCGTCTAACTCTCGCGCATGCCCCAGGGCGACCCGTACGACGTCAGCAGGTCGAGGAACGGGACGGCATCAAACGCCTCGGGCCCCAGCACGCCGGCGCCGGACCAGGTGCCCGCGGCCAGCAGCTCGAGCGCGATGACCGGGTTGATGGCCGTCTGCCACACCACGGCCTGTGAACCGTCCAGCGCCATGGTCGTCTCGTTGTCGACGACGTGGTACAGGTACACCTCGCGACGCGTGCCGTCCTTCCGGCCCGTGACCCACAGGCCGGCGCAGGTCTTGCCGCGCATCCGATCGCCGAGCGTCGCCGGATCGGGGAGGCTTGCCGCCACCACGTCCCGTGGCGCGACCTCGACGCCGCCCACCCGGATCTTGTCCGTCCGGTCGAGACCGAGCTTCCGGATCGACTTCAGGACCTCGATGAACTCGTCCCCGAGGCCGTACTTGAAGGTGACCCGCTTCGCCTCGATCCAGCGCGGGATCAGCAGCACCTCCTCGTGCTCGACGTTCACGCATTCGACCGGGCCGATCCCCTCGGGAAAGTCGAACACCTCGGGCTCGGAGAATGGCGCGGTCGTGTACCAGCCGCGCTCGCGCTCCCACACGACGGGCGGGTTCAGGCACTCCTCGATGGTCGTCCAGATCGAGAACGACGGCGCGAACTCGTATCCCTCGACCACGAGGTTCGCGCCATCGCGCACCCCGATCTCGTCGATCTCGTCGAACAGGTGGTCCGCGGCGTAGCGGGCGAACACGTCCGAGAGCCCTGGCTCGACGCCCATGCCGACGACGGCCAGCCGCCCAGCCGCCTCCCACGCACCGGCCTTCGCAAACTGCTCGTCGCCAAGCTTGATCCCGGTCAGCTCGTGGGGCCGCTCGGGGTGCGGGTGCGACAGCGACATCGCCATGTCGAGATAGTGGGCGCCACCGGCGAAGGATCCCTCGAAGATCGGCATGACGAACCGCGGATCGACCGCGTTCAGCACGTGCGTGATCTGGTGCTCGCGGACCAACGCCTCGATCGCTCCAGCATTTGACGCATCCACCCGCGCTGCCGCGAACCGGCCGTCCGCGGCGTGTCTCGCGATCGCACGATCGGCCCGGCCGGCGTCATAGTCGGCGACGACCATGCGCTCGAAGAAGTCGCGTCGCGCGGCGATGGCCACGACGGCACTGCCGACGCCGCCGGCGCCGATCACCAGGATCCGCATGCGTCCCCTCAGTCCGTTGCCGTGCCCCGGGCCGGATCAGCCTCCGGCGAGCTTCCATTCGATCGGGCCGGTGAAGCAATGGCGCAAGGCCAGGCATGCGCCGCCTGTGAGGTCGAACTGGCGGTCATCGACGTACGGACCTCGATCGACGACCGGCACCGTGACGACGCGCCCATTGTGCCGGAAGGAGACCCTCGTGCCACACGGCAGGCTGCGATGCGCGACGCCCTGGAGCGACTTCGTCAGCGCCTGGCCGCAGGCCGTGCGCCGACCGTAGAACCCGGGGCCATACCAGCTGATCTCGCGGTCGTACTTCCACCCGCCACCGGCGGCGGCCCTCAGCGTGGTCGGTGCGACCACCTTGGGCTTGATCACGACCGAGCCGCCCTTCGCGCGCGGCTGCACGACACGAGGCCGCGCCTGTGGCGTCTCGATGATCTCGGCTGGCTCGACCAGGGTCGAGTCCGGACCCAGGACCCCGTCGGAACGGGCTGCCGGGTCGAGCGGCTGAATCGTCATCACCGGCCCACGGACTGCAGCCGCGACCTCGACTTGCTCGAAGAGGTCCGGGTCGGTCGTCAACGGGAGACTTGGGGCTCTCGATCCAACCGGTCCTGGGACGGCGACCGCGGCAATCGCGGCGGTGAGCGCCACGACAGCGACGACTCGGGGATGTCGCACGTCGGGCGGATCCTACCCCAGATCGGGCCGCAGCGCCCCATGCGTGCCAGACTCCGGGACGATGTCACGCCTGCGGATCACGCTTGATGGCCCCCTCGATCTCGCACGAACGCTCGGTCCGCTGCGACGTGGCGCCGGAGATCCGACGTTGCGCATCGACGGCCGTCATGCGTGGCGAGCGACCCGAACGGACGATGGTCCCGCCGCAGTGTCGATCGAGATCCGGGGCGACGAGGTGCTCGCGGAGGCGTGGGGTCCCGGCGCGGAGCGTGCCGTCGCGGGCGTGCCCGGGCTCCTCGGCCTGGGGCAGGAAACGAACGGGTTTGCGCCCCGCCACCCGCTCATCGCCGAGCTCCGCCATCGCTTCCCGGGGGTTCGGATCGGCCGAAGCGGGGCCGTCCTCGAGGCCCTGGTGCCGGCCATCCTCGAGCAGAAGGTGACCGGGGAAGAGGCACGCACGGCGTTCCGTGGCCTCGTCCGCCGGCTTGGCGAACCCGCCCCAGGCCCGGCCGAGCTTCGCCTCCGGCTGCCACCCACACCCGCGCAGCTCGCCGCACTCCCGTACTACGACTATCACCCGTTCGGCGTCGAACGCCGGCGGGCCGAGGTCCTGCGTCGCGTCGCCGCACGAGCCGCGTGGTTCGAGGCGATCGTCGACCTGCCGCTCGAGACCGCGTACGCGCGCCTGACCGCACTCCCCGGTGTGGGGCCGTGGACCGCTGCGGAGGTGGCAGTTCGGGCGCTCGGCGACCACGACGCCGTGAGTGTCGGTGACTACCACATCCCGACGATGGTCACGTGGGCGCTCGCCGGGGAGCCGGTCGGAACCGACGCGCGCATGCTCGAGCTTCTCGAGCCATTCAGGCCGCACCGGGCGCTCGTGGTGCGTCTGCTCGAGGCCTCCGGGATCCGGCCTGCTCGACGGGGACCGCGCATGGCACCACGCGGGATCGAGTCCATCTAGGCGGGCTGCGGTCGCGGCTGCCCGGGTGCGTCACCGACGCCCGCCGGCCACCGGGCGCCGTAGACTCGTGCGGTGACTGCAAGCACTCGAACCAGGCGCCGCGGTCCGGGCGGCGCCGACGACCGGGACAACGCGCCGCGGGCCGTCACGCCTGGCGGCCCGGCCACGCTCCCCGGTCCGGCGCTCGATCGACTTCGGGCGCTCCTCTCGGGCGACCGCCCCGTCCTGGCCGATGGGGCGATGGGGACGATGCTGTTCGCGGCCGGTCTCCAGTCCGGCGACCCGCCCGAGGTCTGGAACCTCAGTCATCCCGATCTCGTCCGCCGAATCCACCGCGGCTACATCGATGCGGGCTCGCGGGTCGTGCTCACGAACACCTTTGGCGGCAATCGGCTCCGACTGATGCTGCACCGCCTCGAGGATCGGGTCGACAACCTCAACCGGACCGCCGCGATCATCGCCCGGGCCGAGGTCACGGCGTCGGGGACGGACGCCCTCGTGGCAGGCGACATCGGCCCGTCCGGCGAGATCATGGCCCCGCTCGGGACGCTCGATCGGGACACCGCGATCGACGTGTTTGCCGAGCAGGCTGCCGCCCTCGTGGCGGGCGGCGCCGACCTGATCTGGGTGGAGACGATGTCGGACCTCGCCGAGATCGAGGCCGCGATCGCCGGTGTCCGCCGGGCCGCGCCCGCGACACCGATCGTGGCCACCATGACGTTCGATACCCGTGGCCACACGATGATGGGGGTGAGCCCGGAGCAGGCCGCCGAGGCGCTGGCGGCCCTGCAGGTCGATGCGATCGGCGGCAATTGCGGCAACGGGCCGGACGAGCTGTTGCCGGTCGTGGCGCGGATGGCGGCCGTGTCCCCTGGAATTCCCCATCGTGGCCAAGTCGAACGTCGGCATGCCGGTCTTCGTCGACGCGCGCGCGGTCTACCTCACGGAGCCGGCCGAGATGGCGAAGGAGGCGCTGGCGATGCGAGCGGCCGGTGCGACTCTGATCGGCGCGTGCTGTGGCAGCACCCCGGCCCACCTCGCCGCGATGCGCGAGGCCCTGCAGCCCGCGATCTGACGGAAACGCAGCGAGGCCGGCCGGCCCGCAGTGGGCTCGGCCGGCCCCGGTCTCGCGCCGGGTCCCTCAGCGCGGGCTGATGTTCTGGTTGCGACGGAACAGGTTCGTGGGATCGAACCGGCGCTTCACGTCGACGAGCCGCTCCCACGTCGCCGCGGGGTAGGCCTCGCGGACCCGGCCGTCGCCCTCGTCGCCGAGGAAGTTCGAGTACACACCCCGTGCCTTGGGGGCAAGCGCCGCGTAGAACGTGTCCGCCCAGACCGTGGCCGCAGCGCCGTCGCCCTGGTACATGGCGTGGATGCCGACCATGACGTTCCTGCCGCGATGCGCGAAGGCCGAGGCGTCGGCAGGCACGTCCGACATCGCGCCACCGAGCACGCGGATCTGCGTGAAGGTCATTGCGTCCTGCGGTTGATCCGCCATGGCGTCGAGGATCGTCGCGACGGCCTCGCCGTCGAGCGAGTCGAAGAACGCCGAGCGGATCAGGCCGTTGGCTCGCTGCGAGGCGTCGGCCGTGAACTGGTAGATCGCCGGGTACGGCATCGGGGTGACCATCTCGCCGAGCGGCGTTGCCACGGCACGAAACGGGGCGATCGCGGCCGCCCCGGATTCGGGATCGCCGTCGTACACGAACATGATCGCGATGCCGGGCTTGCCGAAGTGCTCCGGGGCGATGAACGGCATCGGCGGCACGGCGCCCATGAAGAACGTGATCGTGGTGAGCTCGCGCGGGGCACTCGCAGCAATCGGGACGAGGGACCGAAGGACGTCGGCGGTCGCGGGCATGAGCAGCGCACCGCCGAAGACCATCCCGACCGGCGACAGCCGGAACTGGAACCGGGTCACGACGCCGAAGTTGCCGCCGCCACCGCGGATCGCCCAGAAGAGGTCGGCGTTCTCCGTCTCGCTGGCAGCGACCTGCCGGCCGTCCGCGGTCACGAGCTCCACGGCGAGAAGCGAATCGATGGTGAGGCCGTGCTTTCGGACCAGCCAGCCGATGCCACCACCGAGCGTCAGGCCCGCGATGCCCACCGAGCCGCTGTCGCCGAACGGAATGGCAAGACCGTGCGCGGCTGCTGCTTCCGTGACCTCGATGGCGGTCAGGCCGGGCTGCGCCCAGGCGATCCGCGCCTCAGGGTCGATGTGCAGGCCGCGCATGTCGCGAAGGTCGAGCACGAGGCCGCCGTCGACGGTGCTGTGCCCGGCCACGCTGTGACCGCCACCGCGGACCGCGAGCTCGAGGCCACTGTCCCGCGCGAAGAGGACGGTTCGCGCCACGTCGCGGGCATCTGCCGCGCGAACGATCGCCACGGGTCGCGCGTCGACCTGCGCGAGATGGACCTCGCGAAGCGTGTCGTAGTCCTCGTCGGCGGGCGTGACGAGCCGGCCGACGAGGCTGCCGCCGAGGACGTCGAGATCGATCGAGACGTCGGCGACGTCGGGGCGGTGCAGGAGAGTGGCTTCCACGGATGCTGCTCCTCGAGATGGATGGAGTTGGGGCGGGTGGCGTGTTCCGACGGTAGGCGGCGCCCTCCTGCCGGGCACCTGACAGCAGGCCGGACTGCGCGCTGACCAACGTCGATACGGGGACATGGACGTCTGTCGCGTCCCTCTCAGGACTCCCTCAGAGAGCGGCGCGACAGTGAGTGACATCGGCGGTCGATCGACATCGCGGCCGCACCAATCGAACTTCGGAGGTCATTCGTGACAGGCTCAGAACCAACGCCGGCTCGACCGGCACGCTCGCCCCGCTGGCGCGTCGCCGCGCTGGGTGGCGCATCCCTCGTCCTCGTCGGTGGCGCCGCCATCACGATGGCCGCCTCCCCGGCTCCCTCCGGCAGCCCGGACACCGGAACGGACACCGAGCAGGGGGACGGCGCGCGGCCGTTCCCCGACGCCGGCCCGGGGTTCTTCGGCGGCCGTCATGGTGGCTTCGGTGGCGGGAGCATCACGATCACCGCCATCGACGGCTCGGCCCTCACGCTCGAGACCGTGGACGGCTGGACCCGGACGATCGACGTCACCGACGAGACCGGGATCTCCAAGGCCGGCGACGAGGCTGCGCTCACGGATCTCGAGGTCGGCGACCGGGTCCGGTTCCGCCAGGAGGTCGAGGACGACGACAGCTACACGATCACGGATCTCGCCGTGATCCAGCCCACGGTCATGGGTGTCGTCACCGCGAAGGACGCGGACAGCATCACGATCGAGACGCGCGATGGCTCCAGCGTCACGGTCAACGTTGACGCTGACACGGAGCTCCGCGTGGGCCGTGACGGCGGCACCTCGCTGGACGACGTCGAGGTCGGGATGGTCCTCGGCGCCGCTGGTGAGCTCAACGACGACGGCTCGCTCGACGCAAGCCAGGTCCGCGCCGGTGCCATCGGCGACGGTCGGGGCCGTGGCCACCGCCACGACTTCGGTCGCGACGAGGCCCCGGAGTCCACCGCCACGCCGGAGGACAGCTCTTCAACAAGCGCCAGCTGATCTCCTCCCCAGCCGGCGATCCTCGCGCCCGGGTCTCCCATGGGACCCGGGCGCTTCTGTGTCCGCGGCCGGGGCGTGCGGATCAGCGGCGTGATGCGCCCCGGTCCTCGAACCGGTCGAGGAGCACGCGTCGTGGTGCCAACGATGCGCCGCAGTCCTCAGCAAGGCCGACGAGCGAAGCCCGCCCGTTGGCCGGGCCCGCCACGTAGCGATTTCGAGGACTGCCAGGCATCGGCGCGTCCTCGGATCGAGCGGGGCTAGGCGAGCGGCAGCACCGCCCGGAACCGGGCCCCGCCGCCGGACCCGTTCGAGACCATGATCCGGCCGCCATGCGCCTCCACGATCGACCGCGCGATGGCCAGCCCAAGACCCGTGCCACCCGACGGTGCACCCGGCGCCCGCCAGAACCGGTCGAAGACGTGGGGCATATCGGCCTCGCGCATCCCCGGGCCGTCGTCCTCGACCTCGAGCTCGGCCTGACCCGACGCAGCTCGCACCAACACCCGGACCTCGCCACCCGACGGGGAGAACCGGATCGCGTTGTCCACGAGGATCGTCACGAGCTGCCGGATGCGGGCAGCGTCGCCACGCACGATGGCGGGCGCAGGATCGACGACGAGGCGGACACCGCGCGTCTCGGCCGCCTTCGAGAGCCCGGACGTGGCCTGCGCGGCGACGTCACCCAGGTCGGTGGGCATCGGCGTCATCGAGAGCGCGCCCGAATCGGATCGCGCGAGCAGCAGCAGGTCATCGACGAGCCCGGTCAGGTGGGTCACCTCGGCATCGATGTCATCGAGCGCCTCTGCCTGCTCGCGCAACGGCGCATCGGCGTTCCGTCGGAGGTGCTCGACGGAGCTGCGAACGACGGTGAGCGGCGTCCTGAGCTCGTGCGACGCATCGGCCGCGAACTCGCGTTGACGCTGCAGCGCGGCTCGCTGCGATGTGAGCGACTGGCGGATCGGCACGAGCGCGCGTCGGGCGTAGATGGCACCGAATGCAAGCGCGACCAGGACGACGACACCGCCACCGACCACGAGCACGCCGAGCATGGCATTGAGGGTCCCCTGTTCGACGATGCGGTCCTGGATGACCTGAAAGTAGAGCGGCTCGCCGCCGGTCTCGATCTTCTCCGTGAGGACGCGGATGGGCACCGATCCGTTCGTGGAGTCGACGGTGCTCGTCCGGACATCCCGACTTCTCGGGCCGGCCTCGCGCTTCGACGCTGCCGCAATGGACGACTTGTCCGGGAGCCCCTGGATCCTGGGGCCGCCACCGCGGGCGACAGGCTCGCCATCCTCGCCCACGAGCATCGCGATCGTTCCCGATGCCCGTCCGCCGAACGCCTGTCCGAGCTCGGGGCCGCCCCCGCGCTCCAACGCGTTCCGAATCTGGCTGGCCCGCGCGTCCATCTGGCTGACAGCGTTCTGCTCCAACGAGCGCGCCACGATGCCGTACAGGGCGACCCCGAGCACGAGCAGCACGACCAGGGTCGACAGCGCACTCCACGCAACGAGCCGGCGCCGAACGCCGCTGATGAGCCGCGCTTCGGCGGCGAGGAATGGGTCCGGGTTCGCCTCAGGCATCGCGAAGACGGTAGCCGACGCCGCGCACCGTCTCGATCCACCCGCCCGCCGGCTCGAGCTTGGTCCGCAGGTAGTGCACGTAGGCATCCACGGCGTTCGGGGTCACCGCCACGTTGAACGGCCACGCCTGATCGAGCAGCTGGTCGCGACTCAGCGTCTGGCCGGCGTGTCGCAGGAGGCATTCGAGCAGGGAGAACTCGCGCGGGCTGAGATCGACGCCGCGCCCGTTGACCGTCACGGATCGGGCGGCTTCATCGAGCACGATCGGACCGGCTGCGAGCTTGCTCGACGAACGCCGGCGTCCCGTGGTTGCCCGGCGCGACAGAGCCCGGAGTCGCGCCGCCAGCTCCTCGTAGGCAAACGGCTTGACGAGGTAGTCGTCCGCTCCGGCATCGAGGCCGTTCACCCGATCGTTGACGGTGTCGCGAGCCGTGAGCATGAGGATCGCGAGATCGTCGGCGCGCGCGCGAAGCTGCCGTGCCACCTCGAGCCCCGAGATATCCGGCAGGCCGACATCGAGGATCACGGCGTCGATCCCGTCGGTCGCCTCGGCGATCTCGAGGGCCGTGCAGCCATCCTCCGCGAGCTCGACCACGTGCCGGTCGGCCTCGAGCAGGCGCCGAAGCGCCCGCCGCAGACGTTCGTCGTCCTCGACGACCAGGAGGTGCATGCGACTGCCTCGGCTCGCTGCTCAGGCCCTGGTGAAGTGGAGCTGGAGCTCCATCGTGGCGTTCTCGTCGATCGACAGGACGCGCATCAATTCGGGCGCCGTCATGCCGTAGTCGCCGAAGGCCACGGGGAGCGACCCGACAACCGTCACGACACCCTCGGAGAGTCGGGCCTCGAGCGGGATCTCCACGCGCTTCGTCGTTCCGTGCATCGTCATGTCGCCCACGGCCGTAACCGTGATCGGCTCGCCTTCGACGGGGACTGCATCGAGCTCGACCGGCTCGGCGAGGATGAAGGTGGCGGTGGGGTAGGTGTCGGTCTCGAGGCCCTGGCGGCCGAGCTGGCCGTCGCGCATCGAGCTGTCGCTCTGCAGCGTGGTGAGCTCCGCGCTGATCTCGACGGCGGTGAGGGCCGTGCCGTCGAGGGTCAAGCTGCCGGTCACGTTCGGTGTGCGGCCGACGGCCGTCGCGGCGCCAACGCCCGCCAGCTCCTCCTGCACGCGGTACCCGACGAACGAGCTGGTGAAGTCGCTGAAGGACCCGATCGAGGTGTCAACGCTCCACGTGCCGTCGAGCCCATCGGCGGTCTCATCGCTTTGGTCCGGCTCCAGCGTCGCTACGGGAGCGGGCGAAGCGCCGGCGTCGGTCGGCGCGGCGGGGCTTGCCGTCGACAGCGATCCGAGGCCGACAGCGGACGGAGCCGCCGGCCGGCCGAACAGATACCAGGCGCCGACGGCGAGTCCGGCAGCGGCGGCGAAGACGACGAGGATCGCGAGGATCCGGAGCCACGAGCGGCGCGGGGCGGGGCGGCCGATCTGCGAGGACATGAGGCGGGACTCCGGACAACGGTGAGGGAACGACCCTCATGAAGCCAGCCGAGTCTGAGACGTTGCTGAGAACTTCGCTCAGGAACCGGCCATCACGCCCGTGTCCGGGGCGTCGCCTCCGCCGCCGCCTCCGCCGCCGTCCTAGGCGGCAGCCGCTATTCGGCCGGGGCGCCCTTCTCCTTGCACTGGCCGGGCGGGAAGCAGTCGCCGAACTTCGCCTTCATCCGCTCGGCCTTCTCGGCCATGCGATCGGCCTTCTCCTGCGACCAGCCCGGGTGGATCTTGCCGAGGCGCTTCCAGCCGCCGGCCCAGGGCGGCTTGCCCGCCGCTCGGATGGCCGTTCCATCCACGCTGGCGACCTCGACCTCCGTCGAGCCTTCGGCCGCCTCGCCGTCGATGGACACGCTCTCGCCGACGAAGGCCTTGAGCGGATGCTTGTCGCCGTGGAACCAGGCAGGACCGGCGTCGAGGGTGTAGGTCGTGCCACCACTCGTCAGCGTATAGACGGTCTCGCCTTCGGCATCCGTGGTCGTCCCCACCGTGCCGCTCAGCGTGATCGGTGCCTTCGGGACCTTGGCCTTCTTCACCTTCTCGGACTTCGGGCCCGGCGACTTCTCCGCGGCGACAGGCCCGCGGTGACCGTTTCCACCGGCCGGCCCCACATCCGGGTTCGCCGCGACGACCGGCAGCGCCACGGCCGCAAGGATCACGGCCAGAGCCGCCACCAGGACGATCCGAAACCGCCGATCGATCCCGCCAATGATCGCTGACATCGTGATGCGCTCCATTCCCCCCGGATGGCCTGCACTTGGCTGGCCGAACTGTACGCGGCCGCCGAGCCCGGCACCAGCCCTTCGGTGCAGGGTCGCACCACCGCGTTCGTTGCACATCCGAAATCGTTCGCCCGGGCTCGGCGGGGCACGTGAACGGGCGCGGCGCCTAGGATGGATACACATGGGCAAGCGGATCAGTGCCGGCATCCTCCTCTTCCGGCGAACGTCGGGGACGCATGGCTTCGAGGTGCTCCTTGCGCATCCCGGCGGGCCCTTCTACGCCAGCAAGGACGCAGGCCACTGGTCGATCCCGAAGGGCGAGGTCGACGGCGACGAGGAGCTGCTCGACGTGGCCAGGCGTGAGTTCGAGGAAGAGACCGGCCATCCGGTCCCGGAGGGCGCCGTGATCGCGCTCGGCTCGATCGTGCAGAAGGGCGGCAAGACGGTCTTCGCATGGGCTGCCGAAGGGATGCTCGACCCGGCGACCGCCCACTCGAACGAGTTCTCGCTGGAGTGGCCGCCGCGATCCGGCCGCCGGATCCTGGTGCCCGAGATCGACCGCGTGGCGTGGTTCGACCCCGACGAGGCGCGGCGCGTGGTCAAGCCGACCCAGATCCCCTTGATCGACCGGCTCGAGGCGACGCTGACAGCACGCGTCGCGTCCTGAATGCCCGTTCGTGCTTACATGGACGGGACGACCGACGACCCACTGAGAGGCGACTGACCGACAACATGGTCCACACCGGCGACACCCTGAGCCAGGAGCGGCCCGCCCCGACCGCCCCGGCCTCCGCATACCCGAAGCACTGGATCGCACAGCATCTGGCGATCGAGCGCAAGAACAGCTCGCTGCTCGGCGAGATCCGCGAGATCGTGTTCGGCGCGCAGGACGGCCTGGTCTCGACGGTCGCGGTCGTGGCCACCGTCGCGGGTGCGACCGGCAGCCAGTTCGCCATCGTCGTTGCCGGCGTGGCCTCCGCGCTGGCAGGCACGTTCTCGATGGCCGTCGGCGAATACGTGGGCTCAAAGAGCCAGCGTGAGATCTTCGACGCGCAGATCGAGGACGAACGCACCGAGGTCGAGGAGCGGCCAGGCGAGTCGGAGGCCGAAGTCGCCTTCATGCTGGCCGAGGAGGGTCTCGGCGAGGACGACGCGGCTCGCGTCGCGGCGATCATGGCGCGCCACCCGGAGGTGCTCCTGCGGACGATGGTGAGCCGCGAGCTCGGCATCCAGGTCGAGGATGCCCACGGCAGTCCGCTCCAGGGTGCGCTGTTCATGGGCGCGGCATTCGCACTCGGAGCTGCAGTGCCGATCCTGCCCTTCCTGTTCATCCCCGCGGCAACGGCGTTGCCCGTCGCCGTGGTGCTTGCCGGTGCGGTCCTGTTCGCGATCGGTGTTGTGAAGAGCCGCTGGACTCGCCGCTCCCCGCTTGCCTCGGGCGCCGAGGTTCTCGCGCTCGCTGCGGCCGCGGGGATCATCGGCTACGCGTTCGGCACCCTGCTGCCGCAGACTGCTCGGGGTGGCAGGCATCGTCGCCTGATGCCGGTCCGCCTCGCGGGCCTCGACCATCTCCAGCTCGCCATCCCGGCGGGCGGCGAGGATGAAGCGCGCCGGTTCTACGGACGGCTTCTTGGCCTGACCGAGGTTCCGAAGCCGTTGGCGCTCGCCGCCCGCGGTGGGTGCTGGTTCACCGGTCCGGGGCTCCACCTGCACCTCGGCGTCGAGGATCCGTTCCGACCCGCCACGAAGGCGCATCCCGGCCTGCTCGTGGAGGACCTCGACGCAGCGCGCACCGCCCTCGAGACGGCCGGCGTGCCGACGCGCGACGACGACGCCGGGCTCGCTGTTCGGCGCTTCTACGCGAATGACCCGTTCGGCAACCGACTCGAGCTGATCGACGCGACGGATCGCGGCTTCACCGACCGTCCCTAGAGGGTCTCCGGCAGCCCGAAGGCGGCGAACAGCTCCGGGCCAAAGGTCGTGATCTCGGCAACGAGCCCGTCCTCGACGCGCACCACATCGATCTTGAAGGCCCGGAAGGTCGCGTCGCCCGTCGCGCGGAGATAGCTGGCCGAAGCCGGCATCCGGTTCGCCTGGATCGGGACGAGTCGCCAATCGCCCGGACCGCTGAGACCCTCCTGGAGGCCGGGCACGAACGACGCCTTGTCCGAGAAGCGGAGCGGGTGCGGCGGCATGGCGATCCGGACATCGTCCCGAAGGAGCGCGGCCAGGGCGGCCACATCGGCGCGCTGATGGGCATCGATCGAGCGTTCGAGCAGCGCGAGCTCGTCGGGCGTGGGGCGTGCGGGCGGGGTGCTGGTTCGAGCATGCGGCCGGTTCGCGGCGAGCGTTGTGCGCGCGCGCTGGAGCGCGCTGTTCACGCCTGCCACGGTCATCTCGAGGAGGGATGCCGTCTCCCGAGCCGACCAGTCGAGGACGTCGCGAAGGATGAGCACCGCCCGCTGGCGCGGGGGCAGGAGCTGGATCGCCGCAAGAAATGCGAGCTCGATCGTCTCGCGAGCCACGGCGACGGCGTCGGGCTGCGTATCGGGTGGTGCGATCTCGTCGAGGAGCCGGTCCGGGTACGGCTGCAGCCAGGTGATCTCGCCGAGCGAGTCGAGCGACGGTCCGACCGGCCGACGCTTCAGGCGGCGGATGGCATCCAGGCACACATTGGTCGCGATCCGATACAGCCAGGGACGGAGCCCCGAGGAGGCCTCGGGACGACCACCGCTGCGCCAGGCCCTGAGCAGCGTCTCCTGGACGGCGTCTTCAGCCTCCTCGAACGAGCCGAGCATCCGGTAGGCATGGACGTGCAGCTCGCGCCGGAACGGCTCGACGGACGCCCCGAACGCCTCCTCGGAAGTGGTCAACATGGCAACCGACCGTAGCACGGCGGCGGAACCGATGAGTTCGGTCCGGCGCCGACGTTGTACCGGACAGACGCCGATCCTGGCGCCCCGCAGAGCATCGAAGGAGACACCGGATGGACTGGAAGCTCGAAGTCGTCGTCATCCCCGCCTCGGACGTGGATGCGTCCAAGCAGTTCTACAGCGAGAAGCTCGGCTTCAACGTCGACGTGGACAACCAGATGGGCCCGGACTTCCGAACCGTCCAGATGACGCCTCACGGGTCGGCGTGCTCGGTCACGATCGGGACCGGGCTGACCCCGGGGCTCCAGCTCTGCGTCGATGACGCTGTGGCCGCCCGGGAGGAGCTGCTTGGCCGCGGCGTGGACGTGAGCACCATTCAGCACGTTGGCGAGGACGGCTGGAGCGAGGGTCCAGGCGGCCCCTGGAACACGTTCTTCTTCTTCAAGGACCCGGACGGCAACAGCTGGGCCGTGCAGGAGAAGCCCATCGGGTAGAGAACGAAAAGGCCGGACCGACGGGGAGGTCCCGCCGGTCCGGCCACGCGTGTCTGTTCTACCGATGCTCGCCGATGGGATGAGCGCCCGGCACCGGGACTGGCGAACGCGACGCGGCGACCGTGTCTGCGCGGAAGGCGATCACCGCCAACCCGAGGAACACAACGCCAACCGTCAGGACGATCGCCGCGAGGCCGTAGTGCAGCAATGCGTGCCACATCACGGTCTGGCTGTCCGCACCGGGGATCGGGCAGACGAACATGGCTGAAACCTCAGCGCGCGTACGACGACGAACGCGAGTCGGCGCGCTGGCGGAGCATGTAGCCAAGGGCGATGCTCACGATCGCGAGCGCGGCATGCAGCACGTGGTCGCCTGCGTTGGCGGGTGCGTCGGCGAAGATCCCGAAGAAGCTTGGGTCGACGATCAGCAGCACGGCCACGAGGGCGTACAGCACGCCAAAGCCGATGAGCCCATTGGCGAGCTGGAGGCCGCGCGTCCCGAGCCCGATGGCCAGCGCGATGCCGCCCGTCAGCAGGTGCACCACGTTGTGCGCGGCGTTGACACGGAACAGGGCCGACTCGGACTCGCTTGCGATCGGATTGCCGGACAGGAAGCCGATCAGGCCCGCGCCAAGCAGCGCCACCCCGGCGAACACCATCCAGGACCTTCCCAGTTGCTCGTTGTCCATGACATCACTCCCCATGCGGCGGCCACGTCCGGCGTCGCCGTTGGACTCGGGGCCGGGCCGTGCGGGCACGATGCGCGTGGATGGGACCGTGTCATCCGCTATGCCGCGTCGAAGGCGTGCAATTGACGTTGCAGCCGATCCGCGCGTGCGTGTGCACACAGGACTAGGAGCGGAAGCGCAGTCCGAGCCGTGTCCGGAGTGGCCGCTCGGCGGTGGCGGTCGCTGTTCCGTTGCCATGGATGGGCCGGGACGCTGGCCGGCGCGCCAGCTGCACGTAGATCTCCTGGCGATACATTCGGCCGATTGGTGCGCGCGCGAGCCATTCGAGATAGTCCGGATCGTGAACCGCGAGCTGGGCGATGGTCCAGCCCGTGTAGCGCCCGAAGTTGACCGTCGACACACGCTCGCTCTCGAACCGTCGCTCGGCCGCTGCCGCGATCGGTCCGACCGGGGCCGGGGGGCCGTTGCCCGAGGCAGGACGTGGCGGTGCGGCGACGGTTCGGTTTCGAAGGCCACGGGACGTGTCGTATGCGCTGCGCAGCTCCGCCTGACCGAGGATGGCCCACGCTTCGTTGAGCGCGCTCATGACGGTCGGACTCCCACCGAAGTCGGGGTGGTGCAGCCGCGCGAGCCGGCGGTAGGCAGCCTGAATCACAGCCCGGTCCGCGTCGGGCGGCACGCCGAGGGTCACGTAGTGATCAGCCATCGGACGGATCGTCGGTCCGGAGGGCCCGAGGGCCAACTACCCGATAGTCCCCGCGGGGCTCGTCCGACCGGCGAAGGCGCACCCGCCGCGTCTGCGATGGAGTTGCAATGCCGAGAAGGCATCCACCGTCCGCGTCACCTCGCATCCACGGCACGTGCTGCGGCCGGGTGCAGGAGGCCTACCTCCGCTGGTCGTCCCTCAGTGCGACATCTGGAGACCCGCATGCGGCGAACATTCTCACTCCTGGCAGCGAGCGCGCTGCTGCTCCTCTCGGCTGTGCCGGCCATGGCCGCCGAAGGCGATCCAGGCAAGGTCATGATCATGAAGCACGCCTGTACGGAAGAGCCGGTCAAGACCGAAGCCGACTTCGACGCGATCGTGGCCCGGGCCGAAGGCGACGAGATCACGGCTCTTGCCCTCACGGTCCTTGCGTGCCCGACGATCGTCCTCGCGGACGACGAAGGCGACCGTACTGATGGCGTGGCAGGCCCGGCAGTCGATTTTGACTTCACCGTGACTGATGCCAATGGCGATACGCAGACCCTCGCGGACGCGATGTTCGTCGCCGCGAAGCTGTGCGAGACCGACATCGAGCGCGACGCCAATGGCGACGGGGAGTTCTCCGCCGACGTGTGCCTCGACATCTCCCACTACATGTTCGAGAACCTCGCCGTCGGCGAGATCACCGTCGAGGAGACCACGCCCCCGAACGGCTGGAAGTTCGGCACGCAGCTGCTCACCCCCAAGGCCCTCCAGGCCGAAGGCAGCGACGACGCCGCGACGGGCGCGGACTACGACGCCGCAGAGGCGACAGTCACGCTCGACCTGGCCGGCGACGCCGACAACGACGTGATGCTCCACATCTACAACTTCGAGAACTCACCCGCCACCGATACCGAGGTCACCGGGACCTCGGACAGCAGCAGCACGTCGCTGCCGCTGGCCGGCGGCCTGCTCATCGGGCTGATCGGCGCGACGTTCGCCCTGCGACGTCGGGCCGTGACCCAGTCCTGACAGGCCAGCGATGACGATCGGGCGCAGGGCCATTCGCGCATTGCGCCCGGTCACTTCCATGCGTCGGCAGATGCACGTGGGACAGTCAGCAGCCGTCGTGCTGCTGGCTGTTCTGCTTGTCGCCTGCTCGGGGGCAAATGACCGGGCTGCCGTCTCGACGCCAGCCCGAACAGCCTCCGGTCCCGCCGTCAGTGCGGTCCCGGCGCCTCGCGATACTGCTGCCGCGTCGGAGTCGCCGACGCCTCCCCTTCCCACCGCCAGCCAGGACCCGCTGAGCGCGCGTCGCGGTGACACCCCATCCCGCGTGGTCCTCGAGTCGCTCGGCATCGATCTTCCCGTTGTCAGCGGTGACCTCCTGGTGCCTGGCAACGCACCTGACTATCCCCTGTGCGATGTCGCCCAATATCTGACCACCTACCGCTATCCCGGCCGGCCGGGCACGACAACGTGGATCTACGGGCATGCTCGATCCGGGATGTTTCTGCCGATGCTCGAGGCATCGAAGGAGGACGGAGGCTCCTCCCTGATCGGGGCGGTGGTTGACGTCTACGCCACCGGAAATCGTCGTTACCGGTACGAGGTCACGGGCGTGCATCCGCATTCCACGGACCGCTCCATCGCGAAGGACGTCGCCCCCGACGACGGTCAGCTGGTCCTTCAGACAAGCGAGGGACCCCGCGGTACGGTGCCAAAGCTGCAGGTCTCGGCCGAGCTGGTCGACGTTGCGCCCGCTACCCCCGGGGACGCGCTGCCCCCGGCCCGGCCCCGCGAGTGCTTCGACTGATGGCTACAACAGCCGTCGTCCTTGCACCCCCGCCGGCCCGCATCTCGGGCATGCGGATTGCCCTGGCCGCCCTGGTCCTCCTTGCCGGCGCCGTGCACCTGGTCCTCGCGCCGGAACATCTCGAGCGTTCGGTCCCGCTGGGGCTCGGGTTTCTCGGGTTCGGCATCGCGCAGGCTGCCGTGGCTGCGCTCGTGCTGCGCTCCTCGGCTCGGGCCTCGTCGTTGTGCGCCTTCGTCGTCAGCGTTGCGAGCCTCGTGCCGCTCGTCGCCGCCGTCACGGTTGGACTGCCACTGCTCCCGGCCGGAGCGATGAACGGCCCGCTCGGCCCTGTCGAGCAGCTCGACGACCTCTCAGCGATCACGGCGATGGTCGAGTTCCTCGCGGCGGTGCTCTCGATCCGGATGCTGCGGCGGGCGTGATCCCGGAGACGTGCCGCCGAGGCGATCAGGGACGAACTGGACCGGGCTGCCGTTCGGTCGACGGCACGCTGCCGGCGACACGAGGCCAGCCATCCACCCACTGGATGGGATCGATCAGCATTCGTCGGCTGACCGCGTAGTCCTCGGTGAGGAAGGGCCGCTTTCGGTCGATGGCGTGATAGACGAGCCAGTCCTGGCCCGCAGCATCTGTCACGACCGAGTTGTGACCCGGCGCGTTCCACACCTGGTCGGCCTCGAGGATGGCGCTCGAATCGGCGCCCGTCGCGTCCGCGAGCTTTTCGTACGGGCCAGTCGCGGCGCGGCTGCGGGCGACGAGCACCGCGTAGTGCGGCGAGGAGCAGCACGAGTCACCGGCGTAGAACAGGTAGTACCAGGGGTCTCGATGGACAACCCACGCACCCTCGACGAGGTTCTCGTATTCGGCGAAGGCGTCGGGCTCGAGAACCACCGTCGAGCTGGAGCCGTCAGCCCAGGCGAGCCCGTCCGGCCCGAGCGCGCGAACCCGGATCGGATCGAAGCCGGAGCCCCAGAACAGCAGCCAGCGGCCATCGGCGGGGTCCCGGAACGGCATCGGGTCGATGTTGACAAACCCCGGCCCGCACTCGAGCGGTTGGCCGATGTCCGTGAACGGTCCGGCGGGAACTGCGGCAGTGGCAACGGCCAGACACAGCCCATCGTCCTCTCCCTCGTCGGGGTCCGCCGAGTAGTACATGACGAAGTGGCCGTCGCGCTCGACCACATGCGGTGCCCAGAAGTCCTGCGTTGACGCCGCCCAGGTGGGCTTCACGGGCAGGGCGTCCCCGAGCAGCGTCCAGGTCACGAGGTCGGATGAGCGGGCGACCTGCAGGTTGATGTCCTCGTCTCCCGCCCCGAGCGTCTGGGTCGCGTAGGCGTACCAGCTTCCGTCGGAAGCCCGCATCACGGCCGGATCGGGGAAGTCCGCGTCGAGCACGGGATTGGCGTATGGAACAGCGCGGATCAGCCCCAGCGCCAGCCGCACCGAGGGGTCGTTGACGGCGACACCCACGCCCACAGTCGCGACCACGGCACTGGCCAGGACCGCGAGAACCCGCCGCACCTCAGCCCTTCAGGCCGACCGACGCGATCCCGCCGATCAGCTGCTTCTGGGCCACGAAGTAGATCACCAGTGGCGGCACGATCGCGATCAGGTTGGCGGCCATGAGCATGTTCCATTCGGTGCCAACCCGGCTGACCTGCGTCGCCAGCGCTACCGGCACGGTGTAGAGCTCACCGTCCGCGAGGTACAGCAGCGGCCCGAAGAAGTCGTTCCACACGCCGAGGAACGTGAAGACCGCCACGACGGTGAGCGCCGGCGCGGTCAGCGGCAGGATGATCCGGCGATAGATCGTCCAGTGACCGGCGCCGTCCATGCGGGCGGCCTCGTCAAGCTCCTTCGGGATCGTCCGCATGTACTGGCGAAGCAGGAAGATGAAGAACGCGTTTCCTGCGAGCGCCGGGATCGTCAGCGGCAGGTAGGTGTTGTACCAACCGATCTGGAAGAACAGCAGGAACTGCGGGATCAGGAGAATGGGCGCGGGGAGGAGCATCGTTGCGATGACGACGGCAAACAGCCGATCGCGCCCACGGAACCGAAGCCGCGCAAAGGCGTACGCGATCAGCGAGTTCGAGATGACCGCAAAGGCCATGTTGACGACGACGAGGAACGTCGTGTTCGCCACGTAGCGCAGGTAGGGCTCGTCCTCGTCGAGCAGCGCATCGGCGAACGTCTCCCAGCGGAAGAACTCTGTCGGGAAGAACTGTGGCGGGAAGTTGAAGATGATCGCCGTGTCGGGCTTGAGCGCGGCGGTGACCATCCATCCGATGGGCAGCAGGATGAACGCCGAGAGCACGATCAGGACGCCGTAGACAAAGGCAGCGTGCAGGAGACGGCCCGGCCGGCCGCGCAGCGAGCGCGCCTGGCTGGGCGGCGGGTCGACGAGCCCGACGGGCAGACCCGTGGGCGTGACACCCTGCGTCATTCCGTGCCCGCCTGGTAGTAGACGCGCCGTTCCACCCGGAACGCGAGCCACACGATCAGGGCCCCGATCAGGGTCAGGATCCAGGCCAGCGCCGCACCGTACGAGAGGTCGCCTTCGATCAGGGCCTGGCGATAGATGTAGTACATGAGGAAGAGCAGCGAGTTGTTCGGTCCACCCGTCTGCATGCCGCTGCTCGCGATGAACACGGGGGCGAACACGAGCAGCGCGTCGACGAGCAGGTTGATGAGGACGAAGAACATCGTCGCCGAGAGCATCGGCAGCGTGACGTTGCGGAACTTGCCCCACTCGCCGGCCCCGTCGATGGCGGCCGCCTCGTACAGGTGCGGCGGGATGTTCTGCAGGCCGGCCAGCCAGATGATCGCCGAGCCGCCGATGCCCCACAGGCCCATGATCCCCACGGCGGGCAGGGCCCAGTCGGGGTCGCGGAACCAGTTGGGCGGATCCTCGATCCCGACGGCGCGGAGGATCTGGTTGACTGCCCCGAGATCGCCATTGAGCAGGATCACCCAGAGCACGGCGACCGCGACGCCCGACAGCACCGAGGGCACGAACAGGATCGTGCGGAAGACGAACATACCGCGGAGCCGCTGGTTCAGGAGCAACGCGAGCCCGAGGCCCGCGATCATGAACACCGGCGTCGTCAGCACGATCCAGCGCAGGGTCACGCTCAACGCCTGTCGGAACAGCGGGTCGTCGAAGAGCGCCCGTTCGTAGTTCTCGGTGCCGACGAACTCGCCGACCTTGACGATCTGCTCGTCGGTCAGGCTGATCCAGATCCCCCAGGCGAACGGGATGAGCAGGAGGAACACGAGGCCGACGAGCCACGGCAGCAGAAACAGGGCGGCTGCGCGCTCGTCTCCGCGCAGCCGGGACCACCGTGGCATGGCCGTCAGCCTCGTCGCCGGCTAGCCCTCGATCTCGTCGAACCGCTCCCAGACCGCGTCCAGCTCCTCCTGGGCAGCTGCAGCCTGCGCGTCGAGGATCGGCTTGGCGTCCGTCTGGCCTTCGTCGACGAGCAACCGCATGATCTCGGCGGGGTCGTACGCCTCGACGCCGGGTGGCACGAAGACCTGCGGCTTCGCCGCGGCGTCGAGCACCTCGAGATACTGGGCCTTGATCGGATCATCCGACCCGTAGCCGACCTCCTCGGCAACCGACATCGAGAGGGGTGGATCGGCCGACACGGTGGGCCGGATCCGCTGCGCCTCGGTGGCCAGGAAGCGGATGAATTCCAGGGCCAGTTCCTTGTCGGCGGAGTCGGTGAACGTCCCCCACGGTGAGGTCCACGTGTCAACGAAGGACTCGCCCTCGTGGAGCACGAAGAAGGGAGCGATCCCGAAGTCGATTCCGTTCTCGACGTACTTCGGCGTCTCGGTGAAGTCGGTCCAGGTGATGCCGAGCCGGCCCGACGCAAACAGGTCCGACTCGGCGGCAGCCTCGAGGATCTGACCTGTCGGCGCCATCCGGTCGCGATGGAGCCCGGCGGCCACTTCGTAGCCGTGTGCGACCTCGGGGCTGTTCATGTAGCCATCGGTCGTCCGCCCGTCCGGTCCCCAGACGTCCTTGTTCTGGATCGTGACGCTCCAGTCGGGGATCGAGCAGCCAAAGATTGCCTTGTTGGGATCGGGATCCGGCTTGGCGACGGCGCGGCACAGCTCGTCGTACTCGTCGATCGTGAGGGAACGATCAGCCGGCGGGTATTCGACCCCGGCATCGTCGAGGAGCGCCTTGTTGTACACGAGAATGTTGCCGCCGAGGAACTCGCCCACCCCGTAGAGGCCGGATTCAGCGTGCCCTTCGGCGTCGCCCGGCCGATGCCGCCGGGATTGAAGTCCGCAACGTCGATATTCCCCACTCAGTGAGCTTGTCGCTGATCTCAACGACCTTGCCGGCCTGCATCCACGTCCGGTCCTCCATCGCCGCGATGTCGGGTGGCGCCTTGGCCTGCAGCGCCGTATTCACCTTGGTCACGTAGGTGTCCTCGCCGACAACCAGCAGCTTGACCGTGACGCCGGGATGCGCCTCCTCGAAGGCAGCGGCGATTGCCTTGATGGGCCGTTCGTCGTCGCCCTGTGGTTGGGTCCAGATGTCGAGCGTGCCGGACAGCGCCGCCGACGCCCCGGGTCCCACGCTGCCGTTGGCCGGGGGCTCACTCGCCCCACCGCGCGATCCGCAGGCGGCGGCGACCAGAGCGAGGATGGCGATGGCTGCCGCGATCCGACCCGATCGTGATGGTCTCACCGGGATGTCCCTCCAGCAATGCGTCCGGCCAGTGCCGGGATGGGCTCGGATGGTGCTCGCCACACCACCGCGGGCAATGACGGGAATGCGACCGGTGCCCTCAGGCGGCGTCGTAGCTGAGCGCAGTCTGCAACACGTCGGCCGGCCGTGTCAGGGCTTCGAACGCATCTGCGGCCTGCTCGACCGGCACAGTCAGGCGTGGCAGCGCGCCCAGCTTGAGCGCGCCCGTGCTGACGAGCTCGATTGTTCGAGCCCGCAGCGCCGGCCAGGACGTCGTCCGGTGGAGGTTGCCGATCTGGCCGCAGATGACGCGGATGCCGTTGTGATGGAACTCGTCCCCGAGCTGCAGGCCCCGACCCTCGCCCTGGTAGAAGCCCACGCCGACGACGAGGCCCTGGCGGCGAACCACCCGGATGGCCTCGCCGAGGGCCATGGTCGATCCGGTGCACTCCCAGGCCACCGCGATGCCCTCAGCGCCGAGGCGACGCTTGAGCGTGGCCGCCACGTCCACGGACTCGGCCGCCTCAAGGGTCTCCAAACCGAGCGTCTCGGCGATGGCCAGCCGCGACGCGACTCGATCCACGACGATGACCTGCGCACCCTCGGCCGCGGCCACCTGCGCCACGATGAGGCCCACGGGACCAGCCCCGAAGACGACCGCCGGGCCGCTGCCATGCTCGCCCTCGCCGAATGCCACGGCGTTGACGCAGATCGGGCCCATCTGTCCGATGTCCACGCCGTCATCCCACGACAGATCGTCCGGCAGACGCTGCGCGATGGCCCGCTCCGCAGGCATGGACGTCAACTCCGTGTGGCGCCAGTTGCCGTACACGCGGGCGCCGACTGCCACGTCCGGGGAGCGGCTCTCGACGACCTCACCCGCCGCTCGATAGCCGAAGGTGATGGGGTACTCCATCGATGGCTCGCCGGGCTCGAACAGGCGGAGCTCCTCGTTCCAGCGCTTGTGCAGGTAGACATTCGACGCGTTCTTCCCGAAGAACGTCATCTCGGTTCCCGGGCTGATGGCACTGCGCACCGTTCGCACGCGAACGTCGCCATCGGCCAGCGGACCAGGCACATATCGTTCGCACTCGACGGCGCCGGAGGGGACGATCTGGACCGTCCTGCCACCGATCTCGCCGCGTGCTGCCTGATCGTCAGCAGCCGTCATCGGGCCACCGGGACTGACGAGCGCTCGGCTGCTTCTGCGGCCGCGATCGTCGACCGCAGGAACCGGATCGTCTCGGGCAGCACCTCCTCGGCGGGACCGGACAGTCCGCACTCCATCGAGGCATAGCCGTCGTAGCCGCGCCGCGCCAGGCCCCGGAACACGTTCATCCAGTCGAGGTGGCCCTTGCCCGGCTCGAGCCGCTGGGAGTCACCCAGGTGGACGTAGCCAAGCATGTCGCCCATCGACACGAAGGCAGCCCCCATGTCGACCTCCTCGATGTTCATGTGAAAGACATCGCCCATGGCCCTGACGTTGGGGCTGCCCATCTCTCGCGCGAAGGCGACGGCGTCCGCCACTCGCACCGAGATCGAGTTCTCGAAGCGGTTGATTGCCTCGATCAGGAGCGTCCCACCAACGCGCTCTGCGTGGTCGGTCACTTCACGCAGGCCATCCAGCCAGAGCGCTCGATCCTCCTCACGGGACCGACCGGTGCCGCAATGGGGCGGCAGATTGTGCGTACGCCCGTAGATCGGGACGACGATCAGGCCGGCATGCAGCTCTGCACCAAGCTCGAGGATGGCCTTGACGTCCTCCTTGCAGGCCGCGATCTGGGCGGGATCCGGATCGATGAACCAACCGCGGTGTCCGGAGCACATGGCCGTGACCGGCACCTTGTCACGCACTGCCTCCCGGGCGAGGTCCAGCATCGGGAAGCCGACGAGCTCCATGCCATCGAAGCCGAGTCGACGAGCCGTCTCGTACTTCTCTCGCAGCGAGGAGCCGGGAACGAGGTTGGACTGGATGGCGAGTCGGGTCATGCATGCTCCGGGTGGTGGTGGACCGCTTGTCGGTGGCAAGGTGGTGAGGCGGCGGGCCGATCACCACCTTGCGTTGGCAGGCTCATCGAGGATTGCTGCACGCAGGGTAGCAATCGCGCGGGCCATGCCCTCGTCCGCAGAGGCAAGCGGGTCCTCGTGCTCGATCGAGATCACGTGGTCATAGCCCGCCAGGCGCAATGCCGCCACGAAGCCCTTCCAGAACAGCAGGTCGTGCCCGTCGCCGACGCTGCGGAAGAACCAGGGGCGCTCAGCCGGCCCGCCGGCTCCCGGGATGTCGAGAACGCCATTGACGGCCACGTTTCGGCCATCGATCACGGTGTCCTTCGCGTCGACGTGGAAGATCGTGCCCGTGAGCTCGCGGATCGCCACGAGTGGATCGATTCCCTGCCAGAAGAGGTGCGATGGATCCATGTTGGTCCCGATGACGTGGCCCACCTCGTGCCGCAGCCGGAGGAGCGTCCGTGGGTTGTACACGACGAATCCCGGATGCATCTCGAAGGCAAGGCGCACGCCGTGGGCGGCCGCGAACGCCCCGGCCTCGCGCCAATAGGGCAGGACCACGTCGTTCCATTGCCAGTCGAGGATCTTGCCGAACTCGTCCGGCCAGGTGCAGGTGACCCAGTTCGGCTGACTCGCCCGAGGCCCATCTCCCGGGCAACCCGAGAAGACGTTCACGACGCCGACCTCGAGCGTCTCGGCCAGTCGGACCGTCTCCCGGAAGACCCGGTCGTCCTCCGCTGCTCGGTCCGGGTTCGGGTGGACGGGATTGCCGTGACAGGACAGGGCACTGATGAGCAAGCCGCGCGATCGGATGGCGTCGGCGAAACCGGCCCGTGCGGCGGCATCCGCGAGCAGGTCGCCCGGACGGCAGTGGCGATCCCCCGGATAGTTGCCGCAACCCAGCTCGACCGCGTCAAGACCCAGCTCCGCAACACGGTCCAGCATTGGCTCGAAGTCCAGGTGGCCGTAGATCGGGTTGAACACCCCGAGCTTCATCGGCCTGCCGAGTGGGTGAACGGACGGCCGTCAACCAGTGCCGGGTGGGCGGATCTGCCGGCGAGCTGGAGTGGTCGGGGCGAGAGGATTTGAACCTCCGACTTCATCGTCCCGAACGATGCGCGCTACCAGGCTGCGCTACGCCCCGACCGAGTGCTCGTTGCTACAGAGCCTGCGGATGATAGCAGAGGCCTTCAGGAGCGACCACCAGGACGGTCGTCCTGCCCGGGCAGCGTCGATTCGAATGCGGCGTTCTCGCGCGCCCGCTGGTCGGCGCGGATCGGGATCGTGCACAGGGCCGCAAGCACGAACGTGATGGCCATCAGGCCGAACACGATCGGCACGCCAGACGGCTCTCCGGCGACCTCGATCACCTTGCCGTAGGCCGCGACCCACAGGGACCCGACCCCGAATGCCAGCGTGAAGTACAGCGCGTAGGACGCATCGCGGATCGCCGGCGGCGCGATATCCGACAGCAGCGCCTGGAGCTGGGGGCTCTCCGCGAAGCTGAACAGCCCCATGAGCACGATGCCGAGCCACAGGAGCGCCAGGTTCGGACCTGCAAGGATGAACACCACGAAGCCGATCGTCCCGCCGAGATAGGCGCCGATGATCGGCGGCTTCCGGCCGAAGCGGTCGGAGAGCCAGCCGGCAAGCAGCGGCATCGGCACCGAGAAGACGATCAGCGCGCCATACATCAGCCCGTATGTCGCTTCGTCGAGCCGCAGCACGCGACTCAGGTACAGCAACGCGAACAGGTTCACGACACCGAGCCCCCGACCCCCGCCACCCAGCACCGAGGTCAGGTAGATCCAACGCAGATCGCGGTCGGCCAGCGCTCGCCGGAGCGCCGTGCGAACGTTCCCGCCGGCCAGGGCAGCAGCGCGGTCCGTGCCGCGTTCCCGGATCAGCGCGATGACGGCGAGGGCGAAGAGGATCGTCACGAGCCCGATCACCACCGACGTCCCGCGCCAGCCGAGCTCGGCGAGCATCGGCACGCCGATCACCGCGATCACCACCGTTCCGACGTTTCCGCCGGCGATGTGGGCGCTGATCGCGAACCCGCGGCGGTGGGTCGGAAACTGCTCGGCGAGCAGCCCGTTCCCGACGGGGTGCTGCGGTGACCCGCCGAGCCGCGACAGCACGTTCGGCACCGCGAACGTCAGGAAGCTCGACGCGAATCCCTGGGCCAGGAAACCGCCACCGAACAGGAGCCCGCCCGCGCCCAGCAAACGGCGCCGGGAGATCGTTCGGGTCAGCTGCGCGTAGCTGAGCTGCACCATCCCCGACCCGAGATTGCCGAGGGCGGACAGGAACGCGATCGCCTCGATCCCGACCCCGAATTCCTCGATCAGGCGCAGGTAGATGAGGGGCAGGATGACCGCGTGGGCGTGATTCACCGCATGGGCCACGGCCAGCACCGCCAACGAGCGCATCGGGCGGATCTCGGGGAGGGCCATGGCGGTATCGTGCCCGAATGTGACCGGCCTTCGTGGACCGTGGAGGTCGCCGCCGCGAGATTGCAACGAAGGCTGGTTTCCGGCATCGTGGAAGCCCCGGTTCCGCGCCGTGTCCCCTGTTCCCCGCCGCCGTCTCCGACTGACTCCGCTCTCGCCGCCGTCTCCCGCCACGTACCCCGCTGGAGGAGCTCATGCCCACGGACCCGCTCGTCGCACCCCTGGCCGCGGCGCCCTGATGCAGTCCGACGAGCTCCGCCGGCTCATCGTCCGGCATCGCCACGTGGCGCCGATGGTGAGCGTGCTCCTTGCCGCGACCGATGTTCGGGTGCGCATCACGGATCTTGCCGGCAAGGTCCTGCTTGATCGTGAGTCGCGTTCCGCGGCCGCCGACGCGCCCGTCGATCGCCATCCGATCACCGTCGAGGGCAAGCCGGTCGGGTGGGTCGAAGGGCCTCGGCCAGCCGGTGCGGTGGCGGCAGTGCTGTCATACGCGTGCTCGCGGGAGGCCGACAAGCGGTCGCTCTCGTCCGAGGCGCTCGACCGCTACCGCGAGCTCAACCTCGTGTATGACCTGGCGGAGCGACTCGTAGCCTCACCGCACCTCGCCGAGGTCGCCGAGGTCGCCATGGCCGAGGCCGGCCGGCTTCCGTCGGGCGGGGTCGGATTCCTCCTGCTCGAGGACGCCGCGACGGGGACGCTCGTGCCGAGTTCAGGGGGCGAGGCCCCGTCGCCGTTCTCGGCCGCACCCGGGGCGGAAGGGCTTCTCGGGGCGATCTTCGCGGGCGACCCCGCCATCGTCAACGACGTCAGCGCGGATCCGCGGTCGAGCGCTGGGGAACGGTCGGCGGCCTCGTCCCTCGTCATCGCGCCGCTCAAGGTCGAGGACGCCCGACTCGGCGTGATCGGAGCCGCCTCCACGGCCCCGATCGCGTACCAGGCCTCGGATCTCAAGGTCCTCGGCGCCATCGCGGCCCTCGCCGCACCGGCCATCGTGCAGGCCCAGCGCTACGAGTTGGCGACCCGCGCCAGAGACTGACTGGGTCGGGTCGCTACCTCCGTCCGAGCCGCGAGGCGAACAGCTCGGGCGTCGTGGCCCGCGTCCAGAGGAAGCCATCCTCGGCCGGCATCGGCGCGCCCGGGTTCGCCAGCGCGGCGAGCCAGTCGCGTGAGGACGCCGGGAACCGGGCGGCGAAGACGGATGCCAGTTCGGCAATCGTCGTTCGGTTCCTGGCTGTCGCCCGCACAACGAGGACGCCCTGGACCCGCCAGTGATCCCCGAGCTCGCGCCTGACGACATGGATCTTGTCGGTGAGCCCGCGTAGGTCGCCACCGGCGTCCGTGAGCATGTTCACGATTTCGATGACCACGGCCTCGCGAAGTCACCTGCCGCTCGAGGAACACATCGATCGAGCGCGAACGACCGGCATCTGGATCGATGGGGCGTTCGGGCAGTGCCCGCCATCCGCCCGCCGCTGCGAACTCGATGACGGCCTGCTGCCGCTTGAGGTGCTCCATGTCCTTCGGCATCGAAGCGCCGGGCAATGCCTCAAGGAACGCCGCCAGCTGCGTGGAGCAGGCAAGGGCGCAGGCGGCCAGCGTCTCGAGCGAAGCGTTGGTGCCGAAGCCTCGCTCTACGCGGCTGTAGAAGGATTGCGAGAGACCGGCAGTCGCGGCTACATCGGCCTGCCGAAGCCCCTGCGCAGTTCGAGCGTCCCGAAGGCCGCGACCGATGCGCTGCGCGAGGTAGGCGGAACGACGACGGGCCTCGACGCGACGCCTCGTCGCCCTTCGTGAACGGTTCGGCATGCTGGCATCCACTGAACGCGGTGGGTTGGCCCCGCCGTAGCCCAAGAAGGATTACCGGAGGGCCTCACCTGCCAGCAAACAGGCTCTTCGGCCGCGTTTGACCCGCTGAGTGCCTCCTCGAACCGTCCCGTAGACCGGTGGCGCATATCAGGACCGATATGGCGCTCGTCCGTCTCGGGAGCGGCGCCGGATAGACCTCCTTGGAATACGGGGCGGCGAAGCGTGGCGAACTGAGCCGGCCGCCGGGCAGCGCCGCTGACCCGCCGCCCGCGGGCCCGCGCCGCCCCGCGCCGCCCCGCCGGCCGCCGAGGGCCCCGCCCGAGGCCCCGACCCGCGCCGGCCCTGCCTCAGTACTGGAAGAGCAGCTCGCGGTACTTGGGGAGCGGCCACAGGTCGTCGGCCACGACCGTTTCGAGCTCGTCGACGACCTCGCGCAGCGCTTCCTGCGCCGGGATCACCCCGGTCGCGAAGGCCCGTGCCTCGTCCTGGACCGAGCCCGCTCCGTGCGCCTCGTGCTGCGCGTGCTCGAGCTCGCCGATCCGGTCCACGAGCGTGTCGGCCAGGCCGGAGACCCGCTCGCACACGGTGTTCACGCCGCGCGACGACGGGGCCGTGGCGAGCTGGCCGAGATAGCGGGCCGTTGCGGGCAGGATCATCGTCGACGCGATGTCGCGGGCGCAGCTCGCCTCGATGTCCTGGACCTTGACGTAGCGCTCCCAGCTGATGTCGACGCGCGACTTCAGCTCGCGCTCGGACAGGACGCCGAACCCGGAGAAGAGCTCGCGGGCCTTCTTCGTCGTGAGCGCCGGCAGCGCATCGACCGTGGTCCGGTTGTTCGGCAGTCCGCGCTCGGCGGCCTCGGCGTGCCACTCCTCGGAGTAGCCGTTGCCCTCGAACAGCACCTGCTTGTTGTCGTTTGCGATCCGCGAGAGGATCGTGCCGAGCCCGTCCATGTTCCCGGCCTCGAGCTGCTCGAGCTCGTCGGCAAGACCCTTGAGCGAGTCAGCGACCGCGGTGTTGAGCACGGTCTGCGGCCAGTAGATCGGGGCGGACGAGCCCACGGCACGGAACTCGAACTTGTTGCCGGTGAAGGCGAACGGCGACGTCCGGTTGCGGTCCGTGGCGTCCTTCGCGAGCTCCGGCAGCGACGTGACCCCCAGCGTCACGGAACCGCCCTTCTTCGAGCCCGTCGCTGCGCCCTTCGAGAGCTGCTCGACGACGTCCACGAGCTGCGACCCGAGGAAGATCGACACGATCGCCGGCGGCGCCTCGTTGGCCCCAAGCCGGTGGTCGTTGCCGGCGTCCGCGATGCTCGCGCGCAGCAGGTCGGCATGGACGTTCACCGCGCGGATCACCGCCATCAGGAACGCGAGGAACTGCGCGTTCGCATCGGGGTCGTTGCCCGGGTCGAGCAGGTTCTCGCCCTCGTCCGTGGCCATCGACCAGTTGTTGTGCTTGCCCGATCCGTTGATGCCCGCGAACGGCTTCTCGTGGATCAGGAACATGAGCCCGTGCTGCGGGGCGAGCCGACGCATCGTGCTCATGACGAGCATGTTGTGGTCCGAGCCGACCGAGGTGTTCTCGTAGACCGGCGCCATCTCGAACTGGGCCGGCGCCACCTCGTTGTGGCGGGTCTTCGCCGGGATGCCGAGTCGCCACAGCTCGCGGTCGAGATCCATCATGAACGCAAGGATTCGCTCGCGGATCGGGCCGAAGTACTGGTCCTCGAGCTCCTGGCCCTTCGGCGACGCGGCCCCGAACAGCGTGCGACCGGTCAGGAGCAGGTCCGGCCGCTGCTCCGCCAGCCGGCGGTCGATCAGAAAGTATTCCTGCTCGGGCCCGATGTTCGTGAAGACGCGCTTCGTCGTCTCGTTGCCGAACCAGCGCAGCACGCGCAGCGCCTGCACGCCGAGCGCCTCCTGAGATCGCAGGAGCGGGATCTTGTGGTCGAGCGCCTCGCCGGTGAATGAGACATACGCCGTCGGGATGGTGAGGGTCACGCCGTTCGGCTCGACCTGGAGGAAGATCGGCGAGGTCACGTCCCAGGCGGTGTAGCCGCGGGCCTCGAACGTGGCGCGGATGCCGCCCGACGGGAATGAGCTCGCGTCCGGCTCGCCCTGGAGCAGGTTCTTGCCCGAGAACTCGGCGATCGTCTTGCCGTCAACGCTCGGGGTCAGGAACGAGTCGTGCTTCTCGGCCGTGGAGCCGGTCATCGGCACGAACCAGTGCGTGTAGTGCGTCGCGCCCTGGGCCATTGCCCATTCCTTCACGGCGTGGGCGACCGCATCCACGATGGCCGGATCGAACGGCTCGTGGCCCTCGATCGTCTGGCGCAGCTTCTGGTAAATCGGCTTCGCGAGGTACTGGCGCTGCGCGACGTCATTGAAGACGTACTGCCCGTAGATGTCCGCGCCGGCGCTTTCGAGGAAGTCCTGGGTCTTGCCGACTCGGTGCGACGCGATGCTCGAGATTGCAGTCTGGCGTGCCGTCATTCGATCCGATTCTCCGTGACGGTGGTGCGGTGCGCACCCACAGCTGGACGGGCGCAACGGCCCTGACGGCTAGCGTACCAGCGGGTCGGTTGCGGTTCAGTACCGTTGCGGGTTGCCCCTCCGGGCACGTGCAGCGGAGGCTCGGTGGCAACGCCATGGGCCGGGCGATCAGGCCGGTCGGCGCGCCTGCACGAGGTCGTCGAGGAGGCCCCCGAACTCGCGCTCGACATTCACGTAGCGATCCGATCGCCACACCAGGCCGAGCCGGCCGTCGGGCGCGAGCCGTGCCCAGAGGCGGCGTCGCGGGAGATAGAACGTGATCGAGATCCCGAGGATGAGCGCGGCGAACGCAGTCCAGACGATCCCCTGCCCCGGATCCGACTTGGCGATGAGCAGCGTGTACTCACCGAAATCGGTCAGCTCGATCGAGATGTCGAGCGCGCTCGACACCTGCCGCTCGCCGCGCTGCAGCTGGACGGGCGCGAACCGCTCCGGGATCGGCTCACCGGCAGCATCGACGCCCGCGACACGGTACGGCACGACGACGAGCCGGCCCGTCCCGTCCGCGCTTCGATCGAGCAGCAGCTCGAGACCCAGCTCCTTGCCGGGAACCGCAAGCGTGCCGTACGGGAAGTCGCCGGCCGCATCGGTCAGCGGCACCTGCGCATCCCACAGGGTTCGCCCCTCGCCGTCGCGCAGGACGAGGTGCGGTGCCGGGCCGAACCCGTTCTGGTGGAACGTGTACCCGGCGACACCGAGCGGGTCGTTGACCCGGATCGTCTTGCGCGCGATCTCCTGGCCGTCGCGGTACACGGCCAGGTCGGTGGTGAAGTCCGTTGCGGCGCCGGTCTCCATCCCGGGAGCTTCGAAAGCGAGGTTCTTGACGAGCAGCAGCCCCGGCGTCCCGATCGGCTGGACGGTCAGCGATTCGCCTTCGGCCACGACAAGACCCTGCTCGTCGCCCAGCCGGGCGCTCACGGCCGCGGCCAGCAGGAAGAGGATCAGGCCAAGGTGCGTGAGGAGCGTGGCCATCTTTGTGTACTGGTGGCGATCGCCGTACAGGTGAGCGTGCTCCGTCCGGGGCGACCTCTTCACGAAGCCGGAACCCGCGCCGTCGCATCGCCGCGCGAACGCCTTCGACCGGGACGTCGCGCATCTCGGCCCGGTCCGGCAGCTTCGGGTCGAAGAACGGGTCGGGCTGCACGACGCGGACGTCGGCCACGCCGCGCCACAGCCGGGGCGTTCGGTCGAGCGTGCACACGATGATCGAGATCACGAGGAGGAGGAGCGCCGCGCTGAACCACGGCGAGCGGAACATCGCGAAGACGCCGAGCCGTTCCAGGCGCCCACCCCCGCGGTGCCGAACAGCGGGTCGTAGATGACGTGGAGCCGGTTCATCTCGGCCGTGTAGTCCGACACCGACCGGAACGCGAAGTCGGGCAGCTGCCGGATGGTCATGCCGACCGCCGCGAGCAGGCCGATCACGATGATCTGGATCACCGCGAAGTCGACGGAGGTCAGCAGGCGCCACAGCGCGCGACCGGCGCGGGCGACGGGGTTCGGGGCGATTGTCCGGGGCGTGGCCCACGGGACGGCGGGCGTGGCGATGAGGCGCTCCTAGACCGCGGCGGGCTCGGGCGTGGCGTTGCGTGCGGCGGCAAGACCGACCGCGAAGTCGGCCAGCAGGTCGTCCACGTCCTCGAGGCCGGTCGAGCAACGAAGCAGCCCGGGGCCGATCCCCGCCTCAGCCAGCTCCGCGTCGTTCATCTGGCGGTGGGTGGTCGACGGGGGGTGGACCACCATCGTGTGGATGCTCCCCAGCGACGCGGTCAGCGCGGGCACCGTCAGCGCATCGATGAACGCGCGCGCAGCCGTGCGCCCACCCTCGAGCTCGAACGCGAACATCCCGCTCCCCGCATGGAACTGGCGCGTGGCGGTGCCGTGCTGGGGATGGCTCGAGAGCATCGGGTGGAGGACGCGGGTCACGCCCTCCTGACGCTCGAGCCACGTCGCGAGTGCCATGGCGGTCGCGGCGTGCCGATCGAGCCGGACGCCCAGCGTCGCGACCCCGCGCAGCACGAGGAATGCGGCCAGCGGCGCGAGCGTGCCGCCGGTGTCGACCTGGACGCGCCGAACCTCGCGGATCAGGGCTTCGGACCCGGCCGCGGTCCCCGCGAGCACGTCCGAGTGGCCGCCGATGTACTTCGTCGCCGATTCGACGACAAGGTCGGCACCCAGCTCGACCGGTCGGCACACGTAGGGCGACGCAAACGTGTTGTCGACCACGTAGCGGGCGCCGTGCCGGTGCGCCAGATCGGCCAGCGCCCGGTGATCGACAACGACCATCGTCGGGTTGGACAGGGTCTCCGCGTAGAGGACAGCGGTGGGCGCCGCGGCGAGTGCCGTCTCGACAGCCGGAAGATCCGTCGCGTCCACGAAGTCGGTCTCGACGCCGAACGGCGCGAGCACGTGGAGCAGCAGCGAGCGCGTCGACCCGTAGACCGCCTTCGTGCAGACGATCCGGTCGCCGGCCCTGACCAGCGCGGTCAGGGCGGCATGGATCGCAGCCATGCCCGACGCCAGTACGTAGCCTGCCTCGCCCCCCTCGAGCTCCGCGATCGCATCGCCGAGCGCGGTCGTGGTGGGGTTGTCGAGGCGGCTGTAGACGTAGCCCGGGACGGCGTCGGTCGTGACGGCGTCCAGCGCGTCCGTATCGACCGAGCTGAACGTGGCCGTCTGGTAGATCGGCACGCTGGTCGGCTCCTGGTCCACCCGTGGCGCGCGCGCGGATGCCCGGATCGCGCGCGTGGAGAAGCCGCGCCGCGCGCCGTCGGCCGGATCGGGATCGTGATGGGTCACGAGCCCGATGCTACACCGCGACCTCCGCTCGGGCTGCCGGCCACGATCGGGGCCGGGGCGCTGACCCCGGTGACCCGGTTCTTGCCCGCGCGCTTCGACTGGTACATGGCCGCGTCGGCGGCAATCATCAGCTCATCGGCGCTGCGTCCGTCGCCGGGATACGACACGACACCGATCGAGAGCGACGGCTGCACCTCCGAGCGCGGAACCGCGATCGGCAGCTCAGCCACCCCCAGGCGGATCTTCTCGGCGAGCACGTACGCACCGGTCGGGTCGGTCTCGGGGAGCAGCACCACGAACTCGTCGCCGCCGTAGCGGGCGGCCGTGTCGATGCGCCGGACGCCGAGCTGGACGACCTCGCCCACCCCGCGCAGCACCCGGTCACCGTGGAAGTGGCCGTGGCGATCGTTGATCGTCTTGAGCTCATCGAGATCCATCATGAGCAGGCAGAACCCGCGTCCGGATCGGGCGGACCGAGCAATCTCGCGCTCGAGCGCGGCGAAGAAGAACGTCCGGTTATAGAGGCTGGTCAGCGGATCGATCGTCGACAGCCGGATGGCGGCGTCGCGCGCGCGCCGTTGCTCGCGGGCGATGACCATGCCGACGAACGCCAGCAGCACGAGCGCGGTCAGGTTGATCCCGAGGGTCGCGAGGGTCACCAGGGATAGCGGGCCGGGCGGCGCGGTCGTGACGACGGCCAGCGCATAGCCAAGTGTCGCGAAGACGGCCAGGACCCCGGTGATGATCGGGGTGACGACCAGTGCGGCGCCACCGACCACGAGCGGGAAGGCGAAGAAGAACGGGCTGTCGATCCCACCCGTGAGCACGACGAGCAGCGTGGCAAAGGTGATCGCCACGGACCCCTCGAGGACGTACTTCGCGGCGCCCAGGACGTCGCCGGGCAGGAGGTCGTGCACCACGAGCACGAACAGGCCTGCGAGCGCGATCAGGACGAAGATCGTCGCCTGCTGGGCGGGCCAGAGACCGGTCACCGCGACAATCGTCGTCGTCGCGAGCAGGAAGCTCCAGCTGACGATCCGGACGACCCGGTCGTACGTATTGGTCGGCACACCGTCGAGCGCGCCGTGGACGCCGCGCCGCCGCCGCCGCCGCCGCCGCCGAGGACGGTCGCATCGAGTGCAGCGAGTCGATCGGGAGAAGCCTCCGGACGGAGGCGTCCGGAGAAGGGTCTGCGTCGGCCAAGGACGGCCGGCAGGAGCAGCGCGCTCATGACGACGAGATTGGCGACGGCCGCCACGAGGGCGACGATGAGAACCGGATCAGCCGGCACGGTCTTCCCCTTCGAACCGAACCAGCGCTGCGACCCCTCGTCCCATGGCGCCCGTTCCCGGTCTCGCCCATCCTACCCGGTACGAAGGTCCTGAGCCCCTGTTCGTTCCGTGCTCCATGGTGCCCACCTGCACCGTCCCGTGTCACCCCCGCGCCTAGCGGGTACCCCACTGGTAGGTCTGCTTGACCATGCGCAGGTACACGAACGTCTCCGTGTCCCGGACGCCCTCGATCTGCCGAAGCTGCTCGGCGAGGAAGCGCAGGAGCGCCTCGTTGTCCTCGCATACCGTCTCGATCAGCAGGTCGTAGCTGCCCGCCGTGATCACGACGTAGTCGACCTCGGGCATCTCCGCGATCTTCTCGGAGACCTCGACCAGGCGGTCGGGCTCGCAGCGGATCCCGATCATCGCCATCTGCTGGAAGCCGAGCTTGAGCGGATCGGTCACGCCGACGACCTGGAGGATGCCGCGCTCCACCAGGCGGTTGGTCCGGGCGCGAACCGCGGCCTCGGACACACCGAGCTCGGTGGCGATCTGGGTGAAGGGCCGGCGGCCGTCCTGCTGGAGGTGCTCGATGATCCGCTTGTCCAGGATCGAGACGTCGTCGGACCGCGAGGCGACGCTGCGGGGGCGGCCGTTGCGTCCGTTCAGGGTCATCGCTCCCTCCCGTGGTCGCGGCATCCTAGCATGCGGTCCTGGCGGGGCGACCCGAGCGTCGCGGGGTGCGCGCGTCAGCCGCGATCGAGCTCGGCGAGGACGGGCGCGACGGCCTCGATGGACGCCCGCGTGATCGGGTCGAGCACGAGCTGTACGTGCGTGATGCCCTCGCGCCGATAGGCACGAAGCGTGTCGGCCATCTCGCGCGGGCTGCCTTCGAGCGGCGCGAGCGCGTCCTTCGCGTCGTTACCCTGAAGGCGGCCCTCGCCGGCGGGCAGTCGGACCATCACGGCCACCGTGCGCTCGACGTCCGCCGGGTCCCGCCCCACATCCCGGCACGCGTCGTCGACGATGTCGCGAAGCTCGGCGACGCCCTCGGGTCGGTTCCCGAAGTCGGCGAACCAGCTGTTCCACGCGTCGGCATGGGGCATCGTCAGTCGCAGCATTCGTGGCCCGTTCGAGCCGATGAGGAGCGGCGGCCCACCGGTCCGGTGTGCCGGCGGCAGGAGCTCGCAGTCACGCGCCTGGTAATAGGTGCCGTCGAAGTCGATGGCGCCCTCCCGGAGCAGGGTCCGGATGATCGTGAACGCCTCCTCGAAGCGATCGACCCGGTGGTCGAACGGGAAGCCGAATGCGCGGAACTCGGTCTCGTTCCAGCCGGCACCGAGCCCCAGCACGAGCCGCCCACCGCTGAACTCGTCGATCGTCGCGGCCTGCTTGGCGAGGAGCGCCGGGTTGTGGAACGCAGTGCAGGCCACGAGCGGGCCGAACTCGACCCGGGTCGTGGTCGTGGCGATCGCGGCGAGCGTCGACCACGCCTCCCACGGTCCGCGCGGCGCGCGATCGGCCCACCGGTACAGCAGGTGCTCGCCGAGCCAGATCGAGTCGAAGCCGAGGTCCTCGACCGCGCGGACGATCGTCGAGCAGCTCGGGCCAGCGGACCTCGCGCTCGACCTCGGGGAGCTGAATGCCGACCCGGAGCGGTCGGCCCGATGTGGCTGGCGTCGGCATGGCCGGAGCCTACCGTGCGGGGCGCGAGCGTGATGCCGTCGCAAGCCTGCGAGCAGCGCATGGCGGCCGGCTGCTTCGAACCCCGTGTGCGGCCAAGGGCACGATCAGCGCGATCTACCTCGGGGATGCCGTGGTCGAGCTGGGACGCATCGCAGGTTGGCGCAGGGACCGCTAGGGCCTCGACGGGTCGGGCAGCGCTGCCTCGAGCCGCGACCGGAGGGCTGTCGCGAACGGTGTCGTGATGTGGTGCGTGTCCCGGTAGACCAGGTAGCGCGCGACCACGACCGGACACGGGTCCGCCGGGCAGACCCACGCTCCGACGTCCACAAAGGCGACATCTGCGGCCTCCGCAACCGCGCGCTCACCCGCTGACCATGCCTCGACGAAAGCGTCCTCCCGCGGCGTGGCGCAGGCCTCCATCTCGTCCAGGTGGTTCGACAGGCACGTAGGTGGGTCCGTCCGCATCCGGGGCGTGTCGGCGATCACGGCAACGTGGGGCGCGATGCCGGCAAGCCGATCGAGGCTCCGTTCGACGGCCTCGAGCATGGCGTCATGGGCTGCGGCGCCATCGAGTACCGCTCCGCCGACGATCGGTCGGTGGCCCCGGCTCGTTGCCATGATCACGAGGTCCGCGCCGGCCGCCTCGATCCGCCGGAAGACCGCCTCGCGCCATGCATCGCACTCCTCGTATGCACGCTCGAACGTGGTGTTCCACACCGTGACGTCCGCCGTGGAGCACGCGCTCTTCGTCATCGGCAGCAAGCGCCAGCCGTTCTCGGTGGCGAGACGCTCGAGGGCCGGGAACCACTGGGCCGCGTGCGAATCGCCCGTGATGACGACCGTCGTCGTCGAATCCCGATCGCCGTAGACGCAATCTGCCGGCGCCCGCGCGCCCTGGTCCACGTGGCAGCCGTCGTCGTACATCGACGGCTTGTCGTCGGGCACGTCGACGAGGCGCGGCAGCAGGTTCGCAGGCACCGGCCCCGCGAACTGGTCGGGTTCGGGCGTGGGCGACGGTGCATCGGTCGCATCGGGCGAAGGGGTCGTCCCCGGCGTGCTGCCTGGCGGCGTCGTGCCTGGGGTCGGCGACCTCGTGACCGGGCCGAGCACGGGGTCCAGCGAGTCGCTCGCATCGCCGCCCGACGCCGCCGACGCCAGACCGGTCTCGATCGTGCGTCCGATGGCCGCGGACGACACCACGAGCGCGAGGGTCAGCGCCCCCGCCACCGCCAGGTTTCTCCGCGGCACGAGGCCGACGAACCGCCCGTGCCGGATCGGTTCCTCGACCCAGCGCTGGCTCAGCCACCCGATGGGGATCGCGAGGATGGCGAGGCCGATGCGGACCGGCAACGGCGTGTCGATGAGCGCCGCGGGCAGGACGATCACCGGCCAGTGCCACAGGTAGAGCGAATACGAGATCTTGCCGAGGAACCGGAGCGGCCGGATGCCAAGGAGCCAGCCAGGCCCCGCAGGGGACGGACGCATCCCGGCAAGGATCACGAGGCCCGAGCCGACCGTCGGCAGGAGTGCGGCCGTGCCCGGGAACGGGGTGGTCGTCTCGATCACCACGGCCGACAGCGCGACCATCGCGAGCCCCACCCAGCCCGCGACCGCGGCCACGTTCGGTGGCATGCGCACCAGCCGGGCCGCGCCAACGGCAAGGACCGCGCCGATCGCGAGCTCCCATGCCCGCGTCGGCAGGGAGTAGAAGGCCCAGGGTGCATTCGCGATCGTGAGCCACAGCGACAGTGCCAGCGACAGACCGAACACGACCACCGCGACGATGAGCACGCGTCGGACGATGTCCGCGGTGCGTCGCGTCGCGAGCAGGAGCAGGGCGGGCCAGAAGACGTAGAACTGCTCCTCGACGCCGAGCGACCAGAAATGCAGGAGTGGCGATGGGGCGCCCTCGCTGCGCAGGTAGTCCGTCGCCTCGAAGGCAAAGCGCAGGTTCGAGGCGTAGAGCGCGGCCGCGATGCCGTCCGCCGAGACGTCCGCCATGCGCAGCGGTGGCAGGACGACCGCCGAGACGGCGACGGTCACCAGCAGGCACGTGGCCGCCGCCGGGAGCAGCCGGCGGGCACGCCGGGCGTAGAAGGCTGGGAGCGAGACCGTGCCCGTCGCACTCAACTCGCGCACGAGCAGCCCCGTGATGAGGAACCCTGAAAGGACGAAGAAGACGTCGACGCCGATGTAGCCGCCGGTCAGACCCGGCACGCCGGCGTGGTAGACGAGGACGAGGAGGACCGCGATGCCGCGGAGCCCCTCCAGATCCGGTCTGAAACCGGGTGAGCGAGGCTCCGTCGGTCCCGTCCCCGTCACGCTTGTTCCCGCGGCACGTCCCGGTCAGACGCGGCGGACCGCGTCTCCTTCGCGGATCGTGCCGCTCTCGACCACGCGCGCGTTGAGCCCACGCATGCGATGTGCGCGCCCGACCGGCGAGTTGATCCACCGAAGGGCATCGCTCCCGAACCGGGCGCTGAACTTCGCGCAGCCCGTGTGCGGTGTCTCGCTGATCTCGAGGACAGCGGTGCCGATGGCGACGCGTGTCCCGGGCGGCAGCCCGTCCACGCTCAGGTCGAAATCGACATAGAGCTGATCGCCGGCGAGCGGCCAGCGCTCACGATCGGGCTCGATCGCGGCGAGCACCCGCGTGCTCACGAGCGTCACCTGGCAGGCCGGGTCGGCCGACCCATCCTCGGTGCGCCGGTTCCCGCGGGCAAGCCAGCTGTCTCCGACCAGCCCGAGCGTCGTGTCGAGCATGGCCTCCGGCAGCGTCTCGCGCTCGCCCACGGCCGGTCGCCGGACGATCCGTTCGAGACGGCCGTGGACGCGCGGCGCGGCCTGGACCGCCTCGAGATGGGCATCGAACGTACGTCCCTCGGTCAGCGTCATGGCCGCAGTGTCGCCGATTCGCGCGCCCGCTGCCGCTCGAGAGGCCTCACCGGACGATCTCGACGACGTCGCCGTCCTCGACGAGATGCTCACGACCCACGCGTTGGCCCTCGAACCGGGCCGACGGTCCCCACACCCGGGCCCCGGCGAACGTCGCGCCGAGCTCGTGGTGGACCGAATCGGCGACCTCGGTGACCGTCGCACCCGGCTCGAGCGCAAGGGGCTCGTCCTCGGTGACGCCGTTCGTCCGCAGCCTGACCCGGATCAGGCCGGTCAGCCGCCACACCGCCTCCCGGAACGCCTCGAGCGCCGCGTCGTCGAGGATCGACACGCGGACGGCCTCGAGATCCGGGAACTCGGCAGTGATCCGGTCGAAGGCGCCCGGGTCCGCCTCGTCGGCACGGGTGACCGCAAGGATCGCGGGCTTGTCGATCTCCGCGAGGGCGATCTCCCGGCGCACGGCGTGCAGCTCGGCGGGGTCGGACGAGGCGCGGCAGCAGTACACGATCGCGTCCGCCGAGCGCAGGACGCCGAGCAGGGCACGGCCGCCCCCGCGATCCTCCGATGCGCCTTCGATCAGCCCGGGGATCTCCACCAGCTGCACGAGCACGCCACCGATCCTGGTGAGCGCGGGCACCGGCCGAAGCGTGGTGAACGCGTAGTCACCGGTCTTGATCTGGATGTCGGACAGCGCCTGCAGCACCGACGACTTCCCGACGTTCGGCGGCCCGACGAGACAGATCTGCGCGGCACCCTCGCGCCGGACGGCGATCGAATCGCGCTGGACCGCGTTCGAGCGGACGCGGGTGTCCTCGATCTCGGCGAGGAGCGATTTCCTGAGGTCGGCGTAGGGCCCGTTGCGATAGTCGGGAAGCTCGGCGAGGAGCTCACGAACGACCCTGATGCGTTCACGACCCTCTGTTCCAACGAGCCGCCGCTTCGCCACCTGGGCGAACGTCCGATGCGGCATCGGCATGACCATGTCCTCCGTTGCACGGCGGACGACGCGTAACCGCAGCCGGCGAGGGCTGCATCGGGTGGCACGCGTCCGTCCCGCCCCTTCCTTCGACGCTGAACGTGGAAGGGGCGGCTCAGCCGTTCTGTGCGGAGATCAGGGCGATCCAGGCGTCCACGGGACGTCGGTCGAGGTAGCCGGTCATCGCGGGGAGTCTACCCGACGCCAGTTCGCAGTCGATAGGCCCTTGACGCGTTCACTCGGTCCGGGGTCGCTCGCTGCCGCGAGACGGCCGCAACGCCGCGACGGCCGGGGTCGCCATGCGAGGACTGCCTGCCACGTCACGCTCCGGCGAGGCCAGCCGGCTCGTCCATCAGGGAGGTGCCCGTGGATCCCGTGACAGGCGACTCGATCCAGTTCATCGGCAATGCGACGATGCTCATCCGCGTCGGCGGCTTGACGATCCTCACCGATCCGACCTTCGTCCACGCGGGCGAGGCCGTCCCGATCGGCTACGGGATGTCGACGAAGCGGCTGAAGGACCCGGCGATCGACTTCGACGACCTGCCGCCACTCGACATGGTGCTCCTGTCCCACTACCACGGCGACCACTTCGACCAGATCGCCGAGGAGCGACTGAACCGGAACCTGCCGATCGTCACGACGCCCGAGGCTGCGGGCACGCTCCAGGGGATCGGGTTTCGCGCAGTTCGCGGACTCGATCCGTGGGAGAGCCACGAGCCCGGCGGCGGCACAGCCTCGGTGCGGATCACCGCTATGCCCGGCCGCCACGCACCCAGCGTCCTGTCGGTCGCGCTGCCCGACGTGATGGGCTCGCTCATCGAGGTCTGGCCGGAGGGATCGCCAGGCGAGTCGCCCAGGCGCACGATCTACATCAGCGGCGACACGATCGTCTTCGACGGGCTCGACGAGATCGCACGACGCCATCCGAGGCCCGACATCGGGGTGCTCCACCTCGGCGGAACTCGCGTCCTCGGGGTCACGGTCACGATGGACGGCGAGCAGGGCTGCCAGGCGGTTCGGGTCATCCAGCCGGGCACCGTCATCCCGATCCACTACGACGACTACGACGCGTTCGAGTCGCCGATCGAGGACTTCCTCAATGCCATGCAGGGGGCCGGGCTGGCCCAGCGGATCACGATGATCGAACGGGGCTCGACGCTCGCGATCTAGTCCGGATCCCGGCCGGCCATCACCTGGCTGGCTCGTCTCAGGGCCGGTCCGCGCCATTTCCGGCGCATGCACCCTTCGCGGCTCCGCGGAAGGGCGCCAGCCGCCATAACAACATGGGTCTTGCATTACTGTGTGGCACACACTAGTATGCGACCCATGGACATCGAGGAACTCGTCAACGGCGGTCGCCAGGAGCTCCGGCGCGGCACGGTGGTGCTGGCCTGCCTCCTGCTCCTTCGCCGGCCCGGGTACGGCTACGCGCTGCTCGACGAGCTGCGCGGCCTCGGCTTCTCGGTCGACGCCAACACCCTCTACCCGCTGCTCCGGCGGCTGGAATCGCAGGGCGTGCTGACGAGCGAGTGGAACACCGAGGAATCGCGCCCGCGCAAGTTCTACCGAACGAGCCCGAACGGCGACCAGCTCGCCGCCGAGCTCCTCACCGACTGGCACCGGCTCGATGCGTCGATCCGGGAGCTGCATCAGGGAGACCGATCATGACCACCCTCACCGACCGATACACGTGGGCCGTGCTCCGCGCCGTTCCCGATTCGCAACGTGCCGAGCTCGAGCCTGAGATCCGGGCGCTCGTCGCCGACACCATCGAGGCGCAGCGCGCAGGCACCACGAGCCCAGAAGCGGCCGAGCGGGCGGCACTCACCGAGCTCGGCGATCCGGCCGTGCTCGCCGGCCGCTACACGGACCGAAGCCAGTACCTCATCGGACCCGGCATCTTCCCGGAGTGGCGGCGTCTTCTGACGGTCCTGCTGCCCATCGTCGTGCCGATCGTGTCACTTGTCGTGCTCGGCGCGAACCTGTTGTCCGACGCAACGGCGGGCCAGGCCATCACGGCGGCCGTTGGGACCGGGATCAACGTCGCTCTCCAGACGGTCTTCTGGGTGACGCTCGTGTTCGTGCTCATCGAGCGGTTCGGAGACGGTTCGACGGTCGGGGCCCGGTCGTGGAGCCTCGACGACCTGCCGGAGCTGCCCGACACCGGACGGATCGGCATCCTCGATGCCGCATCGACCGTCATGGCGAACCTCTTCGTCGCGATCGGCCTGCTGTGGGTCCAGCTCCAGCCACCGGTCGTGCTCGATGGCGTTGCGTTCCCGCTGTTCGATCCCGCGCTCTGGTCGTTCTGGCTGCCGTGGTTCCTCGTCGTCACACTCGCAGAGATCCTGTTCGCGATCGCGCTCTACCTGCGCGGTCGGTGGAGCTACGGGTTCGCGGCGGCGAATGCGCTCCTGGGCGCGGCGTTTGCGATCCCGGCCGTCTACCTGCTGCAGAACGACCTGCTGTTCAACCCGGCGCTCGTGGCGAAGGTGCAGGACGCCACCGGCGACGGGACGTGGCTCGATGTCACGGGCATCGTGCTCGGCACGACGGTGGTCGCCGTGGTGGCCTGGGACGCGATCGACGGGTTCCTGAAGGCCCGTCGCGCGTCCCGCCCCGCCGTCGTCGCCCGGGCGCGCTGAACCGAAGGGACGCCGCCCGGTGACCGCCGGCAGACGTGCCCTCCCCAGGGAACTCGTCGGCGGTGTGCAGCCCACACACGCTTTCGACGAGGGCATGCATCAGATGCACATAGGGCCGTGGAAGAGTCCGAATGTCGCTCGAAGCTTGCGTGACATGCACGGGCTCGGCCAACAGCAGCTGAATCGGCCACGTTCGTGCACCCGTGCACGGAAGGGGCCGAATTGGGCGAGGCAGAGCCGATCAGGCCTTCCTTATGTGCATGGGATGCACAACGGCCCGCGACGGCAGGCGTGGCTGTCAGACGGCCCCGACGGGCAGGTGTCCTCAGTCGCGATGAAGGAACGGCGCCCGCGATTCGTCCGCCGGGAATGGGCTTCCCCAGTAGCCGGTTGCATGACGAATGCGCCCACCTTCCAGCTCGAGCACCGCGACGTACTGAAGCACGCTCTCGCCGTAGCGGAGGGGGACCATCAGGACCCAGAGGTTGCCGGAGCCGACCAGGCGGGGCTGGCCCGCGAACTGCGGCTTGACCTGAACCGCCGCCATGGCATTGAGGACATTCGCGCGGCCCACGAATCGCTCACCGGACTGCGGCCACTCCATGCTCATCTCGTCATGAACCAGGGTCGCCACCACGTCCGCGTCGCCGCTCTCGGACGCCGCGAAAAACCGCTCGACGACCATCCGGTTTTCCTGGTCGGGATCCCTGCCCTCGTTCATGTCATCCCTCCGCCCGTCCATCCCGAAGTTCGGTAGCGTAGCCGCAGGATGTGACGATCCGGCGACCATTGTCAGCCGTGGAGCTCGAACCCATGCCGCCCTGACTCGCCGCGGCCGAAGCGCGAGCAGGAGTGGCGTCATCGCCGACCGAGACGATAGGGTGGCGGCTCAGGCTGCAGATCGCGACTGAGGGATTGCGTCCCCGACCCGTCGCGAACGTGCAGCCCGCGTACGTTTTCGACAAGGGCTTGCATCAGATGCACATAGGGGCCTCCAGAAGCCCCAGCGTCGGTCGATGCTTGCGCAGCACGCACATCTTTGGCTGGCGGCATCTGGCCGGGCAAGTTTTGTGCGTCCCATGCACAAATTCGACCCCGAAAGGACTAAGCACACACAGTCGGCGCTTGCTATGTGCACCCAGTGCACAAGGCGCCGCAGCCGAGGCCACCGGCGGGCCGTCCCGGCTGTCAGACGGCGGCCAGTCGCTCCCGGGTCGCGCTCCAGCGGGCGAGCTCCGCGAGCGCCTCCTCCGACCTCGAGCCCGGCTCCGCCGAGTAGGTGACGATGGCCAGGCCCGGATCTGCGGGCAGCTCGAGACGCTCGTAGGTCAGCGTCAGCTCGCCGACGAGCGCATGCCGAAGCCGCTTGGTCCCGCTTCGATGGAAGCGGACGTCGTGCCGGGCCCAGTGCACGCGGAATTCCTCGCTCCTGGTGGAGAGAAGCCCGATCAGGTTCGAGAGATCCCGGTCGTAGGGATTGCGGCCAGCCTCACCGTGGAGGGCGGCCACGACGTCGCGCGCCGTCGTCTCCCAGTCGGCAAAGAAGGTCCGGGCACGCGGATCGAGAAACAGGAAGTGCGCGTTGTTCGTCGGGCGGGTCGCATCGGCGAACTGCTCCGAGTAGAGCGCCTCGAGGAGCGGGTTGGCATACAGGATGTCGAGCCGCCCGTTCGAGACAAATGCGGGGATCTCGCTCATGGCGTCGATGATCCGCCGGACGCTGGGGCGAACCTTCGTCGGCGTGGCGGGGCGGCGCGGCGGCCGCTCCCGGTTGGCCGTCCGGACGAGGTCAGCCAGGTGCGCGCGCTCCGCCTCGTCGAGCTGGAGTGCGTCGCTGACGGCGTCGAGCACCTCGTCGGAGACCCCGCGGGCATTGCCTCGCTCGAGCCGCGTGTAGTACTCGACGCTGATGCCGGCGAGGAGTGAGACCTCCTCGCGGCGAAGACCGGCAACGCGGCGGGTTCGGCCATAGGTCGGCAGACCCGCGGCTTGCGGGCTCAAGCGGGCGCGACGCGTCGTGAGGAAGTCCCGGATCTCCTGTTCGTTGTTCATGGCCTCTTCACCCTACGCCCTGCCGGCGGCATGTGGGAGGCACTGCCAGTACCCCGAACACCCGTGCCTTCCTCGGGGCGCCGTCGTGCGCTGAGATAGGGCCATGACAGCTCACCTCACCACCACCACCCTTCCCGTAAAGCTCGTGCAGCACCAGGCCTTTCACCCGCGGCGCGAGGCATCTCCCCTGTTTCGACGGGCCGGCGCCCTTCGTGTCGTTGCGCTGAAGCCCTTCCTCGAGGCGCTCGTCGATCCGCGTACGGCCCTGTCCCCGACCAAGACCCATCACGCGACCACGGAGGCTGTCCGATCATGAAAGCCGCGATCTTCAACGGCACGCGCGACGTCCGCTTCGGCACCCGGCCGGATCCACGTCTCGAAGCCCCAACCGACGCCATCGTTCGCGTGACGCTCGCCTGCGTCTGCGGGTCAGACCTCTGGTACTACCGCGGCGACTCGCCGCACCCGGGTGGCGGCATTGGCCACGAGTTCATCGGCATCGTCGAGACGATCGGCGATGACGTTCGAACGCTGCGTCCGGGCGACCTCGTGATCGCGCCGTTCGCGTTCAGTGATGGCACCTGCCCGAACTGCCGGAACGGTGTCCAGACCGCATGCCTGCACGGCGGGTTCTTCGGGATGGACGGCCTCGGCGGCCAGGCGGAACGCGTCCGCGTGCCACTCGCGGATGGCACGCTCGTCAAGGTCCCGGCCGGAGACTACCCCGACGACATCATGCGGTCACTCCTCACGCTCTCGGACGTGATGGGCACCGGCCACCATGCGGTCGTCAGCGCGAACACCCGGGCAGGCGACACGCTGGCCATCGTGGGCGACGGGGCGGTTGGCCTCTCCGCGGTCATCTCCGCGAAGCGCGCCGGCGCGGGTCGAATCATCATCCTGAGCCGCAATCCGTCTCGCCAGGCGCTCGCCCGCGAGTTGGGCGCAACGGACATCGTGGCCGAGCGCGGAGAGGCCGCGACGGCCGCCGTTGTGGCCCTCACGGATGGCGTCGGAGCCGATGCGGTGGCCGAATGCGTCGGCAGCGCCGAGGCCTTCGCGACGGCCGTCTCGCTGGCACGGCCCGGCGCGATGGTTGGGCTCGTCGGCGTGCCGCACGACGTCGAGGTCGAGATCGATCCGCTCTTCTACCGCAACGTCGGCATCCGGGGCGGTCCCGCGCCCGTCCGTGCCTACCTGCCGGAGCTGCTCGACGACGTCCTCGCCGGCCGGATCAACCCCGGACGGGTCTTCGACTTCGAGACCGACCTCGACCACATCGACGAGGCATACGCAGCGATGGACGAGCGGCGTGCCATCAAGAGCCTTATTCGCGTCGGAGCGGTCGCCTGATGTGAGCTGGTCGGGGAGGCGGGACTCGAACCCGCGATCTCGTGCTCCCAAAGCACGTGCGTTGCCAACTACGCCACTCCCCGGCGTCCCCGACGCAAGTACCGCAGGATACTCGACCTTCTGTCATCCGGATCCCGTTGGTCGCCCGCGTCATCGCTGTTGGCCGGCACCACCTGCAAGGTGGTCGCGCGTTGGGAGCTCAACCGACGAGATACGTCGTCTGTGGACCAAAGCCCTTGACATCGATCTCTCGGGCCTCGCCGTCCACGGCGTCGCCGAGCAGCGACCGTGTCGTGGATGAGATCTGGATCCGGCCCGGCACGCCCGACGACTCCATCCGCGAGGCCAGGTTGACCGCGTCGCCCCATATGTCGAAGAGGAGCCGGCGCTCACCGATCACCCCGCCGACGACAGGTCCGCTGGCCATCCCGATGCGGATCTGAAGGTCGACGTCCAGCCGGATCCGCTGCTCGTGCATGCTCGAGATCATCGTCCGAGCCAGCGTCAGGGCTGCAAGCGCGTGGTCGCCCCGCGGGAGTGGGGCGCCGGCGACAGCCATGTACCCGTCGCCGATCGTCCGGATCTTCTCGAGGCCAGCCGCTGCAGTCAGTTGATCGAACGCCGAGAAGATGTCGTCGAGCACGGCCACCACTCGATCGGGGGACGTCTGCTGGGCCCACGGCGTAAAGCCCACGATGTCCGCAAACAGGATCGTGGTGGCGGGATAGGCGTCGGCGATCCGCCGTTCGCCGCGCCGAAGACGGGTGGCGATGGCGGACGGGATCGCGTTGGTCAGGAGCTCGTCGACCCGCGCTTCAGCGGAGAGCCGTCGGATGTCCGTATAGCGCAGGAGCAGGAAGGTGATGGCCAGCGGGAGGACCGTGTTCTGCACCTGGCCGAGCACGGTGAGCAGGTACGGCGAAGGAGCGGCTCGAGCGCGTGCGAGCGGATCCAGGGCGACCATCACCGCCACCAGGGCGAGGTACACCACGAACCACCTCGCCGCCCGTCGAGGTCCGAGAGCGAGGATTGCGTACCCGGGCACGAGAAACGCCCAGACGAGCCCGGTGCTCGGACCCGTGATCCCGCCGCCCAGGAAGTCCGCCGCCGGCACAAAGATGGTCCCCGCGATGACGAGGACGATGACGAATTGCTCGAATACGCCGGTCTTGGCAAGCACCACCAGGTTCGCCAGGCTGAACGCCGACAGGGCGATGCCGATTGCCCACGCGATGGGGTCGCCGCGGAGCTGGAGCGGGAGGGTCAGGGGCGCGAGGATTGTCAGCAGGCCCGCGGCAACGCCGACACGCTTCCGGCGCCGCAGGTCGTCCTCGTCGTCGGGGTCATCCGCGATCGAGAGGAGGCGAAGGGCGCTGGTCCCAAGGCGGCTTCGCCACGAGCGGTCGACTGGCTCAGCCATCGGGCGATCCTAGCCGCAAAACAGGACGGGGCCCTACGTCGCCTCGTAGCGCAGGTACACAGCCCCCGATTGGAATGTGCGCGTCTCGACCTGCCGCAGGTTGATCGGGGCATCGAGCTCCGGGAAGAAGCGCGTTCCCCCGCCGAGCACCACGGGATGCACGACCACGCGGAATTCGTCCACCAGGCCGGCCCGGATGACGTCGCGGGCGAGGGTCGGGCCGCCGATCTCGATCTCCCCGTCGACCTCGGCCTTCAGACGCGTCACCTCGCCGACGACGTCGCCGCGAAGGAGCCGGCAGTTGGGGCCAACGTCCTCGAGCGTGGTCGAGAAGACGACCTTCGGCGTCGGGTTCCAGAGGCGGGCGAATTCGCGCATCGTCTCGGTCGCGGCAGGGTCGTCCTCGGCGGTGGGCCAGTAGCCCGCCATCGTCTCGTACAGCCGCCGGCCGTAGACCATCACCTCGGTCGCCTGGGTCTGCTCGTTGAAGAAGCCGTGGAGCTCGTCGTCGACGACCGTCCAGTCGACGGACCCGTCGGGCGTGTTGACGAACCCGTCGAGGGACACGTTGAACAGGTACACGACGCGTCCCATCAGGAGTCCCTACTTGACTGGAGCGGGGGCCGGCAGCTCGGGGATCAGCGGAGCGGCCGGCTGACGCCATCACCGGCCTGCGCGATCACGCCGATGGACACGCGGAACCCGGCCTTGCGCTGTGCCGCCGGCATGAGCGTCCCCTGCCCCGTGGGTGCCTCCGTGGGGAACCAGCGCACCCATTCCTCGTTGAACGCCTCGAACTCGTTCGGCTCGCGCAACGACCAGTTTGCCCAGACAATCCTGTCGAGCGAGCTGCCGGCGCCCTGGAGCGTGGCGCTGAGGTTCTCCAGGCACTGCCGGGCCTGTTCCGCGATGCCACCCCGGACGACCTTCTGCGTCGCGGGATCGATGGGGCCCACGGTCGAGACGTAGACCATGCCCCCGGCGCTGACCGCCCGACCACGGGCCAGCGCCGCCATCGCGGGATCGAGCTCCTCGGCGTTCTCCGACGCGCCCCAGCGCGACTTGCGCGAGCGGCTGGGGTTCGCTGGATCCTCGGGCGGGATGCCGAACTCGTCGGGCGGCAGCGGCACGCCGCTCTTCGCAAACTGGTTCATGAACGTCGGCCGGATCCCGGTCGGCTGCAGGCGGCCCTGGATCTTGCCGTCCTGGACGCCGGTCTGGTCGAACACGAAGATGTCCTGGGTGAGGATGTCGTCCTCCTCGATCCCGTAGACCTCGGTGATGCTCACGATCTTGCGCGTGCCGTCCTTGAGCCGGGCGGTGTGCACGATGAGGTCCACGGCCGAGGCGATCTGCTCGCGGATGGCGCGCAGCGGCAACTCGTAGCCGGCCATGAGGACCATGGTCTCGAGACGCCGCAGCATGTCGATGGAGCTGTTGGCGTGGCCGGTCGACAGCGAGCCGTCGTGGCCCGTCGTCATCGCCTGGAGCATGTCGAGCGCCTCGCCCGATCGGCACTCACCGACGACCACCCGGTCGGGGCGCATGTGCAGGGCGTTCCGGAGCAGGTTGCGGATCGTGATCTCGCCCTCGCCCTCGAGGTTGGCCGGACGTGACTCGAGGGTCAGGACGTGCTCCTGGCGCAGCTGGAGCTCGGCCGCGTCCTCGATCGTGATGATCCGCTCATCGTTCGGGATGAACGAGGACAGGACGTTGAGGGTCGTCGTCTTGCCGGAGCCCGTCCCGCCGGACACGAACACGTTGAGGCGCGCCTCGATGCACACGCGGAGGAACTCGAACATGTCAGGTGTCGCGGTGCCGAAGCGGACCAGGTCCTCGACCGTGTACGGCTTGGCGGCGAACTTCCGAACCGTGATCACGGGCCCGATGAGCGAGAGCGGGGCGATGATCGCATTCACGCGCGAGCCGTCGGGGAGGCGGGCGTCGACCCGCGGGCTCATCTCGTCGATCCGCCGGCCCATCGGCGTGATGATCCGGTCGATGACGCGGAGGACGTGCTCGTCGTTGAGGAACGTGGTCTGGACGCGCTCGATCTTGCCGTGGCGCTCGATGTAGATCTGGTTCGGCCCGTTGACCATCACCTCGGTGATCGACTCGTCGCCGAGGAACGGCTCGAGGGGTCCGAAGCCCGAGACGTCATGGATCATCTGCTCGACGAGCAGCTGGCGCTCGTCCTTCGTGAGGACGAAGTCACTCGCCGCGAGCACCCGATCGACGATCTTCTCGATCGCGACGCGCTGCTCGTCGTCCGTCGCGTCGAGGATCGTGCTGAAGACCTTGATGATCTCGCCCTGCAGGCGGATCCGGGTCTGCGCGAGCAGGTCCTGTCGCGAGGCCTCGCGTGAGACCGGCGGCTTCGGCGTCATGACCGGCACGAGGTCCTTGCCGCTCGGCGTCTCGAGCCTGCGCTGTGCCTGTTCGACTCGTTTGAGCAGGGACATGTTTCGACCTTCCTTCGGGAGTCGCCGAAGCATACCGCGCGTTTGTCGCCATTCGTACCAGGACGGTCATGTCTCAGGTGCGCGCGCGCAACCGGGCCGCGTCACGCCCGCCGCGGATCGCCCGTCACATGACCAGACGCCGGGCGATCAACTGGCAGGCTGATCGATCGCCCGGCGTCCCCACGTATCTGTGGCATGCTGCCGCGGACCCCCCTCAAGACCCCCGGAGCTGATGACCTCGCACGCTCGTCGCATCGAACCAGAGGCCCGCACGACCGACAGACGCCCCGCTGCACAGCCCGTCACGCCGTCGTCCAGGCCAACCGATATTCGCCGTCTCCTGGCTGGGGCACTCTCGGCCGTCGTGCCCGGCACCGGGCAGGTCCTGAACCGGCGCTACCGCCTCGCTCGGTGGCTCGTGGTTCCGGCGATCGTGCTCGTGCTGCGTGGGGGTCGCGGCGCTCCAGCTGACCTCCGTCACACGGCTGGCCGCGTGGGCGATCAACCCCACGATCCTGCAGGCGCTCCTGATCCTGAACGCGCTCGTGCTCGTGTGGCGATTGGTTGCCGTGGGACAGGCGTTCTTCGACAACCGGTACCCGGCGGTGCCCGGCCGCCTCGGCTTCGTGGGACTGGTCCTCGTGAGCCTCGTCGTCCTCGCGCCGCACGCGTACGCGTGGCAAGTCGGCTCCGCGGCCGGTGCGGCGTTCGCCCGGATCTTCGACGGCGGCACGATCGGTGCGGGTGGCGAGGCGGCCGGCCCGGTGCCACGCGCCGGCGAGCGCATCAACATCCTCATCGTCGGGATCGACAAGACGCCGGACCGCACGGCCACCCTGACCGACACGATGATGGTCGCCTCGCTCGACCCGGTCGGCGGGACCGCGTCGATGGTCTCGATCCCGCGCGACATGGTGTTCGTGCCGCTGGGCAACGGGGACGACTACGGGCCGAAGATCAACTCGCTCCTGGCCTTCGCGGAGCGGAACCCCGACTCGTTCCCGAACGGCGCGATGCGCGGGCTCCAGGATGCGATCGGCGCGCTGCTCGGCATCCCGATCCATTACTACGCGCAGATGGACTTCGAGGGCCTGATCGCGATGGTCGATGCCGTGGGCGGGGTCGACATCGACGTCCGGCGCGACATGAGCGATCCGTCGTACGACGGGTTCGGGATCGGCGAGCGCGGCTGGTCCATCACGGCCGGCCGGCACCGGCTCGACGGGGTGAATGCCCTCGCGTACGCCCGCGTCCGCAAGGTCGCCGGCGAGAGCGACTTCACCCGGGCCGGGCGGCAGCAGGAGATCATCGTGGCCCTGCGCGATCGGGTCTCGAGCGGGACGACGCTCCTGTTCGACATGCCCGACCTGCTCGACGCCGTGGGTGGCACGCTCCGGACCGATATTCCGATCTCGGCCCTGCCCGATCTCGTCGTCGCGATGGAGGGCGTGGATCGACGCGACATCGTGCGCGCGGTGATCCGGCATCCGCTCGTGCGATCCGAGGACACGCAGTTCGGGAACGGCCTTGTGCCGGATGTGGATGCCATTCGAGCGATGGCGGCGGACCTGTTCCCGGCACCAGGGACGAAGCCGGTGGGCTGGCCGCCGCCCGAGCCGTCCGAGAGCCCGACCTCGCCCTAGAAGCCGAGCTCACCGAGCTTCACGGCCATCCTGCGGGCGGCACGCGCTCGATGCGAGATCGCGTGCTTCTCGGTCGCGGACCACTCCCCGAGCGTGCGGCCGCCAGGCTGCTCCTCGAGGGGCTCGAAGATCGGGTCGTAGCCGAAACCGCCGGTCCCGCGTGGCGCAGCGGCGATCCGGCCGCGAAGGGTGCCACGGGCCGTCGACACCCGCACCCCGCCGCGCGGTCCGTCCTCGCCGGGGAGTGCCAGGGCGAGCACGCACACGTAGCGGGCGCCGCGCCGCGCTGCCGGGAGTCCGTCGAGCTCACCGAGCAGCTTCCCGTTGTTGTCCGCGTCGGTCGCGTCCTCACCGGCGTAGCGGCGCGTCCGGACGCCCGGCCGGCCACCGAGCGCCTCGACCTCGATGCCCGAGTCGTCGGCCAGCGACGGCAGGCCCGTGGCGCGAACCGCGAACCGGGCCTTGATCCGGGCATTCGCCTCGAAGGTCGCCCCGTCCTCGATCGGTTCGCCCTCGATGCCCAGCTCGTCGAGGGACACGAGGTCCGATCGGTCGAGTCGGAGGAGCTCGCGGAGCTCGCGCAGCTTGTGCTCGGAGCGCGTCGCGACGACGAGCCGCCGGCGACCCGCGTCAGGTCGCTCGCTCACCGCCGGACGGTGGACAGGATCTCGGCCTGCGCCGCGAAGAGTCGCGCCAGCCCCGCATCGGCCAGGTCGAACAGTGCGTTCGCGCCGGCCCGGTCAAACGGCTTGCCCTCGGCCGTGCCCTGGAGCTCGACATAGGTGCCGGCATCGGTGCCCACCACGTTGAAGTCGACCTCGGCGCGCGAGTCCTCGGAGTAGTCGAGATCGAGGTACGAGAGGCCGTTCACGATCCCGACCGACACGGCGGCGATCTTCGCGACGAGCATGCGCTCCATCCCGTACGTCATGAGGGCCGCCGCAAGCGCCACGTAGCCGCCCGTGATGGAGGCGGTCCGGGTGCCACCATCGGCCTGGAGGACGTCGCAGTCCACCGTGATCGTTCGTTCCCCGAGCTTCGTCAGGTCCACGACCCCGCGCAGGGACCGGCCGATCAGGCGCTGGATCTCGTGGGTTCGCCCGCCGATCCGTCCCTTCGCGGATTCACGGTCCGTCCGCTCCGCCGTGGCCCGCGGCAGCATCGAGTACTCGGCGGTGACCCAGCCCGTGCCCTTGCCGCGAAGGTGCGGCGGGACCCGGTCGGCGATCGTCGCGGCACATAGCACCTGCGTGTCGCCAACCCTCACGAGGCACGATCCCTCGGCCCACTTCTGGACGCCGAGCTGGAAGCTGATCGGTCGCAGGTCCGCGGGGGCCCGGCCATCGTTCCGCACCGCCGGCGCGCGGTTGCCGATCGTCATGTCGCTGCCTCCTCGGCCTTGGCCGTATGCCAGAGCGCATCGAGCGCCTCGAAGTCCAGGTCGCGCAACGCCACGCCACGCTCGGCGGCCTGCCGCTCGACACTCCGAAAGCGGCGCCGGAACTTCTCGTTGGCCGCGCGAAGGGCCGCTTCGAATTCGATGCCGTGCTTGCGGGCGACGTTGACGAGGACGAACAGCAGGTCGCCAAACTCCTCGGCCCATTCGCGGTCAGTGCCGGCGTTGCGGAGCTCGTCCATCTCCTCGGCCACCTTGTCGAGGACGCCCTCGATGGACGGCCAGTCGTAGCCGAGGTTCGAGGCGCGCTCCTGCATCTCCTGACTGGACGCGAGCGCAGGCATCGACGCGCTGATCCCGTCGAGGGCGCTCTTGGGAGTCGGCGGGCCGCCAGCCCCGTCCGACCCTTCCCCAGCCGCTGCGGCGCTGGCCCGTTCGTCGGCCTTGATCCGCTCCCACTGGCGGTTCACGTCTCCGGCCGTCCGCGCCTCCGCGTCCCCGAACACGTGCGGGTGGCGGCGCACGATCTTCGTGGCGATCGATGCCTGGACGTCGGCGAGATCGAAGACCCCGGCCTCCGCGGCGAGCTGGGCATGCAGGACGATCTGGAGCAGCAGGTCGCCGAGCTCCTCGGCCAGGGCCGGTGTCGCTCCTGCCTCCAGCGCGTCGTAGACCTCGTAGGTCTCCTCGAGCAGGTGCTTGCGGAGCGTCGCGTGGGTCTGCTCGCGGTCCCACGGGCAGCCGTCCGGCCGGCGCAGGCGATCCGAGATCCAGGGCATCGACCACGGGCTCGCAACCGCCAGCTCCGGGGCGACCGGCGCCAGGTACAGCGGTCCGCCGAGCATCGCCGCGGTCAACGTGCCGACCGTCCCGCCTTCGGATGCACCAAAACGCCCGATGAGGTGACCGGCCGGATAGAGCCGTCGGAGCAGGGCGACGGGATCGCGGCCCTCGGGTCCGTGCCGGCCGGGGAGGGGCTCCACCTCGGTTCCGTCGGACGACGCCCGCAGGGTTGCCATGGGCACGACGAGCAGCGGTCGCGAGGCCTCGATCGGCGTCCCGATCAGCCGCTCGGCCGCGACGACCTGGAGCCCGGCAGCAAGGTCGAGCCCCCAGCGCAGTCGTGCCTCCGCGACGAGGGCGTCGAGCACGAGCTACGCCTCGAGGGCCCGCTCGATCGTGACGGCGTCCTTCTTCTCCTGGTACCAGTCGCCGAACACGTTCGCGCGAAGCTCTTCGAGCTGGCGGCCCTCGACGGGGCGGGTCTGCTCCTCGAACACCTTGTAGAGATAGTGACCGCCACCCTCGATCTCGACGATGTCCGTGGTCTTGCCGATCGCCGCCCCGAAGATCGCGTCCTCCTGCGCCTTCTCGGCGAGCTGCCCGCGGGCAACAAAGCCAACCTCGCCGCCGGCACCGGCCGTCTCGCTCTCGGAGAAGTCGCGTGCCAGCTGCGCGAAGTCCGCGCCGGCGTCCGCCTGCGTCTTGAGCTTCTCGAGCTGCGTCTCGTTCGGCGGTCGATACATGATCTGGGCGATGTGGTAGCCGAAGTCCGTCCGGAAGGGCGGCACGATCTCGCCATCCTCGAGACCCTCGGCGAGCACCGCGTCGAGGAACGTCTGGTCGAAGTTCGTCTCGGCGCTGATGAAGTCGCCGAGCTTGCCGCCACTGCCGGCCGTGCCCCGCGCCTGCTGCTCGTCGCTTTCAGTGCGCGCGATCCGGTCGAACAGCGTGGGGTCCTCCTGGAGCCGCTCGTAGGCGTCATCGGCCGCCTCCTTCGCTTCGGTCCAGGCCGGATCCGTGGGCTCGCTGGACGGCGCGGGTGACGGCCGCGACGCGGGGTCGGGATCGTCGCCGGGCGAATAGAGGATGTGACGCACCTTGACGCCCTCGGCAGCGGTTGCGGCATCGGACGGCGCGAGCCAGATCTCGGCGGTGCGCCGCTGGGCACCCGGCTTCACGAGGTCAGCGACGACGGCGTCCTGCAGCTTCGTCCGGACCACCTCGCCCTGCAGCGCTGCGCGGTACTTCGCGAGGTCGATCTTCGCGTTGGCAAGCTTTGTCTCGAACTGGGGATCGACCGTCTCGGCCGCGACGTCGGTGACCCGGGCGATCCGGAACGTGCCGTCCTCGCCCTCGATGACCTCCGAGACGCCGTTCGGCTCAAGGGCATACGCGGCCTCGAGGAAGCCCTCGTCGAGCGAGCGATCCTGCTCGCGCACCCAGCCCAGGTCGCCGCCCTGCTCGCGGGTCGCGGTGTCGGTCGAGACCGTCTTGGCTACGTCTTCCCAGGCCTTGCCGGCACGGATCTCCTCGAGCGCGTCCTCTGCCTTCGTGCGAGCCGCCTGGATCTGTGCGGCGGTCGGCTCCAGCTCGCCATCGGTCACGGCCGGCTCCACCTCGATGATCCAGAGGTGGCGGTTGGCCGGGATCGTCTTCTCCTCGAGGAGCTTGGCGTCGACGTCCGCCGAACTGACCGTGACGCCTTCCTCGGTGGCCAGGCGTGACTGGATCCGGTTGTCGATGATCCGCTCGAGCGCGATGGCCTCGATCTGGTTGCGCTGGCCCTCGAGCTGCTGCCCGATCGTGCTGGCGTCCTCGGCGGAGACCTGGCCGGCGCCGACCGCGGTGTTGAGGCGGCGCAGCTGTTCGAGCAGGCGAAAGTCCTCGATCTGGGCGCGGTCCCGAAGCTCGTCCCTCGTGATGGCCTGGCCGTCGACGCTGCCCACAGAGACGAGGTGCTCGTCGTACCACCGGTAGGCGACCGCGGCGACGAGGATCAGGATCGCGGCGAGGACGAGGAGCCCGAAGGCGAGGTTGGTCAGGAAGTTGCGGCGGTCTCGCGATTCCCACTGGTTTCGGGAGCGCTTGACGACCGGCTTTGCGCGAAACGTCATCGTGGTGGCTTGATTCCTGTGTGCATGGTCCGGCGGGGAGCCGGAGACGGACGGGGCGGCTATCGTACCTTATGACCGCGCGTGAACCCGCTCGTGCGAGCGTGAGGGCGCGCCACGGGCCAGGCGCCAGGAGATCCGTTGGACCTGCTGATCCTCAGCGGCAGCTCGCGCGTTCGGACGGCCGCGGCCGCCAATCACCGCGTGTATGCGGACCGCTGGGGGCTCGATTCCGTCTTCGACACGACGCCTGCCGCGGTGGCATCGATCTACCTGCACAAGGTCCACACCGTCCGGCGCTTCCTGCCCCACCACGAGTGGCTCTTCTGGATCGACGACGACGCGTTCTTCACCCAGCTCGACGTCGACCTGCGCACGTTCCTTGCAGACGCCAGCGACCGGGAGCTCCTGTTCTGTGCCAGCCCGGTCAATCCTCGTGGCGGATGGACCTGGATGTCCGCCGGCCAGTTCTTCATCCGCCGGACGCCGGCCATGCTCGAGCTCCTCGACGCGCTGCTTGCGACCGACCTCGCCGAGGTCAAGCCCTGGTGGCGGCCCGATGAGCTGGGCATGTTCACCGACGGCGACCAGGACGCGTTCGTCTACCAGCTCACGCGGGACGGCAGTCCGTGGGCCGGCTCGTATGCGCGACTTCCGTGGGAGGCGTTCAACAGCCGGCCATACCACTACGAGTCGCGCCTGGACGAGCACTTCCTGTGCCATTTCGCCGTTCCGGGAACGCAGACCAAGGCGGAGCTGATCCTCGAGTTTGCCGAGCGGATGGGCACATCCGCCGCCCTGGTCGATCCGGCGCTCCTGGAGCCATACCGGGTCTTCCTCGAGCGGTCGGACATGTGGCCGTACCTCGACGGCGAGGGGTGGCGCGGGACGGCGCGGGCGGAGACCGGTCTTGCGACCCGGGTCCCGAAGGGGCGGGGCCAGGCGGCCGGTCCGAGCGGCGCCGGCGAGCGTGGCGCGGGAGCTGGTCGTGTCGCGACTGCGGGGCCAACGGCGGCCGGCCCTTCTGCGGGCAGCACCGGACCGGTGCGCGACCTGCGCCGGCTGGCGGGCCGGGTCAAGCGAGGGATCGGCGGGGGCTGACCCGGGAGTTCAGCGACGGCCGACGAGCGCGGCGAGGGCCGGCTCAAGCGATGTGGTTCGCTCGCGGACGGCCGCGACGCCGGCCGTGACCCGTTCGAGCAGGCCTGGATCGGCCAGGCTCCGCTCAACGAGGCGTTCGATGGACGGAGCGTCAGCGTCGAGCGGCAGGACCTGGTCGGCGAGACCCATGTCCCCGAGAAAGCCCGTCACCTTCGGGTCGTAGGCGATCGCCACGACGCGGCGGCCGGCTGCGGCACCGAGGATCGCGGCGTGGAGCCGCATGCCGACGACGAGGTCCAGGTTCGCGGCGAGCCGCGCGAAGTCTGCAACGCGCTCGGGGCGTGGCTGGCGGATCCAGCTCGCTCCGGTGGCTGCGCGGGCCGCGAGCGACTCGCCGGCGCGGGCATCGTCGTCCTGCTGCTTCGGCCGGCGTCGCGTCCGGAAGGGGATCAGCTCGATCCGCGCGCCGGTTCGGTCGACGATCCGATCCAGCGCGAGCGCCAGCTGGGTCTCGAGCCGCTCGCCGGCAGCCGCATCGACCGACGCGCCACGGTCCACGAGCTCGCGGACCGCGACTCCGATGACCGGTGGACGCTTACCCGTGCGTGGTGCGACATTCCCCACCACGGCGTCCGAAGCTTCGAACGCGAGATCCCCCATCCGAAACGGGTTGGCGGCACCGAGCTCGCGGAGACGCTCGACGCTCGCGGTGTCGCGGGCGGCCACGAGTGCGAGGCGGGGCAGCGTGTCGCGGATCTCCGCCAGCGTCTCGGCTCGATGCAGCTCCCCCACGCTGATCCCGATGAGTGCCACGGGCTTGCGAAGGCGAAGGGGGACGCGGACGCGCTGAAGCCAGTCATGGGCCGCATTCGGACCGGTTGGCGATTTGCGGATGAGGTCGCCGCCACCGAGTGTGACCAGGTTCGCACGGGCACTGGCACGCACGAGGTCCAGGTTTCGGAACCCCGAATCGGCGGGCTGCGAACGTTTGAGGGCCCGAACCCCGTAGGTAGCGGACGTCGCGTCGGGGTCGGCGGTGAGGACGGTCGCGTCCGTCGGGCCCAGGGCTCGACCGAGCAGTGCCAGCAGCCCCTCGAGCATGGCCTCGTCACCGAGATTGCGCTCCCCGAACCAGCCGACGAGCAGCGCGCGGACAGGGTCGGGCATGGCCGGAAGGGTAGCAGCGGCCACGACGACGGCCACTGCGCGAGGGTGCCGTAGACTCGCCGGAATGGCCGCCGACCCCCTGGCACCCCCCACCCGAATCGTCCGGGCTGCCGCCGTCGGCGAGCTGCGGGCCGGGCTCGAGGACCGGTCGCCGCGCCGGGTTGCACGGGCGCTTCGCTCGCTGCTGGCCCCCGGGCGCTGGCGGCCGCCGGCCTCCGCGCGACGTGCGGCCCTGGACGCGGCCGTGATCGCCGGCGACCGTGAGGCGATCCGGATCCGGGCCATGGACGCGCGACCCGCGCCGCCGGGCAGCGACCGTGCGCTCGGACGCGCCCGCGCGCTCGAGGCACTGGCCGCGACCCTGCCGGCGGCCGAGGCCGCGATCGAGCGTCGCGTTGCGGCCTATCTCCGCGGCGCAATCACCGCGGCGATCCAGCCGCCCCGGGCCGATCCGCCGGGCGCCGCATCCGCGGCGCGGGACGCGGCCGGCACGCTTCGGGCCGCGGGCCATACCACCCCCGTGATCGTGCTCACGCTCCCGGGGTTCGTCCACAACCCGTACAACCGGCTCCTGGAGTCGGCCTGGGCGCGACACGGATTTGCCGCCGTCCACGTCGAGGATCTCGAGGAGGTCGCGGCTGTCGTGGAGGCACGTGCCGAGGGCCGATTCGACGCGATCCTGCACGTGCATGCATCGAACCGGCTGGTGGCATCGGCACGCGATGCGCACGAGGCGGAGGGCCAGGCAAGGGCCGCACTCTCCCGAATCGACGCATGGCGCGCCGCCGGCGTGCCCCTCGTTGTCTCGGTGCACGACGGCGCGATCCTCGGGGGCGAGCGCGCCGAGGCGGAACAGCTGCTCGCGCAGGGCATTGCCGACCGCGCCGCCGTCATCCACGTGCTGACCGCGTCAACGCCGTCGGTCCTCGATGGCTGGCTCTCGCTCGATCCGGCTCGAACGGTTCACGTCCCCCATCCCAACTACGACGGGATGTATGGATCGCCACCCGATCGCCCGGCCGCCCGTGCGGCGCTGGGGATCGATCCCCGCGATCCTGCGTCGGGTGGACCCGACGCTCCTGGTCGGGATGATCGGGACGTTGCGTGGGCGCAAGGGCGTGCTGGCCCTCCTCGATGCGCTCGACGACGTCCCCGATCCGCTGCCCGACGGTCGCCACCTCCGACTGCTGCTTGCCGGCACCCCCGGTGGGCCCGATGCCGAGACCGTGATCCGGCGAGCCGGCGCCCACCCGCGCGTGATCGCTCGGCTCGAGTTCGTGCCGGACGAGGAGCTCCCGGGACTCCTGGCCGCCATCGACGTGGGGGTCGTCCCGTACGAGCGGTATCTCAACTCGGGCTGGCTCATGCTCGCCCTTGGCGCAGGCATCCCGGTCATCGCGCCGTCGGACGGCACGGCTGCCGAGATCGCGCAACCCGAAGCCCTTCGAACGTTCAGCCACGACGAGCGCGGGTCGCTGGCCCGGGCCCTCGCTTCGGCAGGCGACCTGGCCACCCCTGCCGCCCGGGCCGCCGCCCGTGCATCGGTCGAGGCGCTCAGTGCGGAGGCGGTATCCGACCGGTTCGTCCGGACCGTGCTCCTGCCTGCGCGTATCGTGCGGGCATGACGAGAGCGGAACGCGCGTGGCGGCGTCGGGCGACGCCTGGCAGGCCGGCTGCCGGCCCCCCGCGGACCGGCGCTCGTCGAGGCCGGGCGGGCCATTCGGACGGTTCTGACCGGGCAGGGCGTCGGGCCGATGAAGGTCCTGTTGCAGCGCGTCGATGCCGCGCTGGACCGGTCCGACGGCGACGCGGCCCGCGTCCTCCTCGAGCCGGCCCTCGTGGCGAGCCCTTGGCGGCGCGATCTGCTCGAACGGCATGCGCAGGCGAGCCGCCTCCGCGGTGACGCGCAGGCACTTCTCCGCGCCCTGTCCGGCCTGCGGCAGCTCGGCGACGAGTCGGTGTCTGCCGAGCTGCGCCGTGTCGCCGGCATGCTGGTCGCAACGGAACGGGAATGGGTGCCCCGCCTTGGGCCGCTGCGCACTGCACCGCCCGGGACGGCGACGGGTCGGGTCGTGCGCTCCCTGCTCGGCGAGCCGGGTCAGACCCCGTCGGCGGCCGACATCGGCGCCCTGACAGCATGGGTGCACGCGACGGGTCTCGAGGCCCACGCCATGGTCGTGCCGCTCGGCGCGCCGCTGGGGCAGAACGTGGGCGCCGACGTGACGGCTGTCACCGCCGGGTGTGCGTACCCGGCGGCTGCGCCCCTGCCCGACGCCATACGCGACCAGGGTTGGCTGACAGCGCGGGCACTGGGGCCCATCGCTCCGGAGCTCGTCATCGTCGACGGCCCCTGGTACGCGGCCATCGCCGCGACCGCCGTGCACGCCGCGCTCCGCGTCCCGGTCGTCGTGGGGCGATGCGCCGAGCCGCCCCCCGGGATGCTCGGGCTGGACCGAGCACGGATGGCGCGAGCCCGGTCGCTGGCCGCCTTCGACGCGGGAGGACCCCGGATCGACGACGGTCGACTCGCAGCGATCGCCTCGTCGGCCCGGGCTGAGCGTGAGACCCGGCCGGCGTGAACGCCTCCGGCAGTGGCGAGAGCTCGACGACGGCCGCCGACGCGATCGCGGCCCTGCGCCGGCTCGAGACGAGCGGCGGCCCGGATCCGTACCTGCTGGGCTACTGGCCGGCCGACACCGTCAACCCATTTCAGGACCTGCTCTATCGACGCACGTGGGCGCACGGGATCGGTCCGATCCCGTTGTCCGATCCGAGCGACGCCGCGATCCTCGCCGAGGTCGCCGACGGGTCAGCTGGCGCCGTGCTCCATCTCCACTGGCTGGCCTCGGTCCTGGCAGAGGCGACGGACAACGGCGCGGCGAGCGCCGCTGCGGCGGCCTTCGAACGCCAGCTCGACGAGCTCCTGGCGCGCAACGTCGAGCTCGTGTGGACCGTCCACAACGTCCTGCCCCACGACGCTCGGTTTCGGGAGGTCGAGGCCCGAATCCGGCAGGCCGTGGCGGACCGCGCGCGGGTGGTCCACGTGCTTACCGAGCGGACCGCGGACGCGGCGGCCGGCACCTTCACGTTGCCCGCCGATCGGACCCTCCACGTCCCGCACCCGTCATACGCCGGCGCATACCCGGACCGGCTGAGCCGCGACCAGGCGCGACAGGCGCTGGGTCTCGATCACGATGCGATCGTCACGCTGCTCATCGGCGGCATCCGGCCGTACAAGGGACTCGACACGCTCCTCGCAGCGTGGAATCCGCACGCCGCCGGCGACCCGCGACGTCGACTCGTCATCGCCGGGCCGGCGCGACGCGACGCCGAGACCCAGCGCCTGCTCGAGACGTGCCACGTCCATCCCGCCATCGACCTCCATGTCGGCCGCATCCCGAGCGACGACGTGGCCACGTTCCTTCGCGCAGCCGACGTTGCGGTGCTCCCCTATCGGGAGACGCTCAACTCGGGGGTGCTGCTCCTCGCGCTGACGTTCGGGCTGCCAGTGGTCGTCGTCGACGCCGTCGGGCTCGGCGACCTGGCGGTCCCCGAGGTCGCGCGCACGTTCGCGTCGGACGACGTCATCGGTCTCGGCGCGGCCCTCGCGGCGGCCGAGGCCATGCCACGGGACGAGGTGGCCGCGGCGGCCGCGCGAGCGATGGCGGACCGCGCCCCGGACGCGGTTGCGGAGCGGTTCGCCGTCGAGCTGCGGCGCCGGCTGGGCGAGGGGCGCGGGACCACCTCGGGCAGCCGCTGATCCCGCCGCCGGGAGGGGCCGGTGGTACCCTTCGGCGCGATGTCCGCAACCACCGAGGCCCCGGCCGCATTCCGACATTCCGCGGCCCGGCCGGGACCGGTTGCGCTGATCCGCGAGGCGATCGACGAGATCCTGTCGCGCCGCCGGCTCGTCCGGTATCTCGTGCAGGCGGACCTCAAGAAGAAGGGCTCGGACACGCTCCTCGGCAACATCTGGTGGGTCATGGACCCGTTGCTCCAGATGGCTGTCTACTTCGTCTTCGTGTCGATCATCCTGCAGGCGAGCCAGCCCGCTTATCCGCTGTTCATCTTCGCCGCGATCCTGCCCTGGAAGTGGTTCACCTCGAGCGTGAACGACGCGACGACCTCGGTCGTGAGCCAGGAGCGGCTGATCAAGCAGATCCAGTTCCCGAAGATCGTGCTGCCGGTTGCCGCGACGACCGCCGGGATCGTGGGTTTCGCGTTCGGGCTCGTCGCCGCTCGCATTGATCATGGTTGCGTTCCGCGATCGAATCTCGGTGAACCTCGTCCTCATCCCGATCATCGCCGCGGTGCAGTACGTGTTCACGCTCGCCGTGGCCTTCGCGGTCGCGTCAGTGAACGTCTTCTTCCGCGACCTCGGCAACGTCCTGCGCCACCTCCTGCGGCTGTGGTTCTACCTGTCACCCGCCCTGTACAGCCTGGATCGGCTCGACAATGTCGCGGTCCTGAACGAGAACCCCATCCTGCGCACCCTCGTCGAGGCGAACCCGTTCGCGATCCTGTTCGAGGCCTACCGGGCGGTCATCTACGGAACGCCGGAGGGTGGCCGGCTGCTGCCCGAGTGGGGCGCGCTCGGAGCCCTGCTCCTGGCGAGCTTCCTGCTCCTCGCAGTGACGACGGTCGTCTTCAAGCGCCTCGAACCGTCGTTCGCCAAGGTCCTGTGACGTGAGCGACGCCCCTCCCGAATACGGCGGCGGGACCGAGCACGCGATCGACGTCGCGGACCTCGGCGTCCGGTACAGCCTTCGGTTCAGCCGCAAGACGACCCTCCGCCAGTCGATCGCCCAGGTCGTGTCGCGCCAGCAGGTCGAGGCGTTCTGGGCGCTGCGCCACGTCTCGTTCAACCTGCTCCGCGGGGAGTCGCTCGGCGTCATCGGGCCGAACGGCGCGGGCAAGAGCACCCTCCTCCAGGTGCTCGCGGGGATCATCACCCCGTCGGAGGGTGGCGTCGACGTGCGCGGCCACGTCTCGAGCCTGCTGACGCTCGGCGCCGGGTTCGACCAGGAGCTGACCGGGCGCGACAACATCCTGCTCGCGGGCGCGTTCCTCGGCCTCGACGACACCGTGGTCCGCGAGCGTGCTGCCGTCGATCGTCGACTACGCGGACCTCGGCCAGTTCATCGATGCGCCGATCAAGACCTACTCGTCGGGGATGCGCGCGCGGCTCGGGTTTGCGATCGCGACCTCGGTCGATCCGGACATCCTGCTGCTCGACGAGGTCCTCGCAACGGGCGACGCGGACTTCCGGGCCAAGTCGAAGGCCCGCGTCATCGAGCTGGTGCGAGCGGCGAAGGGCATCGTCCTCGTCACCCACGACATGAGCTGGGTGACCGAGTACTGCAACCGGGCGCTGCTGCTCGAGCACGGCACGCTGATCATGGAGGGCGAGCCGGCCGAGGTCGTGCGGCTGCACGAGGAGCGTTCGGCGCAGCGCAAGGCCGAGAAGGCGAAGCAGCTCGGCTCGGTCGCCGCCGCGGCGGGCCGGCTGGCCCAGTAGGCCCGGCGCCGAGCGGCGTCAACGGCCGACGGCGATCAGCTCCTCGACGATGGCCACGTAGCGTTCGGCCTCGCGCTCCCAGGCCGCTTCGCGCACGACGTCCTGCGTCCGCGCCACGGCCGCCTCGCGCGCGGCCGGGTCGTCCACCCAGCCGATGATCGCATCGGCCATCCCGGTCGCATCGCCCGGCTCGTACGAGCCGACCGTGCCGGCGGGGAACGTCGCCTCGACCATGGGCAGGCGTGACGCGACCACCGGCTTGCCCATCGCGGCGTACTCGTAGACCTTCGTCGAGAGCGTGATCGAGGTGAAGCGATCGAGCCGGGTCGGTGCGAGCCCGATATCGGCCGCGGCGACCGCGGCCGGCACGTCATCGATCGGGATTCGGCCGTGGAACGTGAGCCGGTCCTCGATCCCGAGTTCCGCCGCGAGCGTCCGGAGCTCGGGCTCCGTGTCACCCCGGCCGTACAGGTCGAGCCGGACATCGAGGTCCGGGCGCTGCGCGGCGACATGCGCGACGGCGCGGATCGTCACGTCCAGCTCGTAGGTCGGCGTCAGCGCGCCGGTGTAGATCAGCCGGAGGGCGCCGTCCTCCCGAAAGGACCGCCGCGGATGCGCCGTGGGATCGAAGCGCTGGAGCGACGGGCTGTTGATGACGATCGAGACCTTGTCCGGCGCGACGCCGAGACCGAGCAAGCGGTCGCGCATGGCCTCGTTGACGCTCAGGGTCCGCGTCGAGAACCAGATCGACAGTCGCTCCTGGAGGAGCAGCAGCCGATGCGTCAGCGGGTTCGCCGCGCGTGGAAAGCGGCTGGCGAAGAACTCGGGCATGGCCTCGTGCAGGTCGAGCAGGACCGGTACGCCGACGAGCCGCAGCGGGAGCGCCGCGAACACGAGGAAGTCGGGCAGCGAGTGGACCTGGACGAGCGCAAAGCGGTGCCGCCGGTGCAGCTTGACGGCCTCCCAGCCCGAACGGACGAGGAACGAGACGTACTCGCGCAGGTAGGTCCCGAGGCCGGCGCCCTGGTGACGCTGCACGCCGATTCGCCGGACGCGGACGCCCTTCAGGACGTCATCCGCGGGCAGCTCGGGGCGCCGGAGGCCGATGACGAGCACGGGGCGACCGGACGCAGCCAGCGACTCGGCCTCGCGCCGGACGCGGGGGTCCTCCTCGTAGTAGGCGTGGACGATCATCAGGACCGGTCGCCGCCGATCCGCCATGGCGCTCAGGCCCGTGTCGACCAGCCTGCACCGAGGCGCAGGACCTGGCGCGGCCGGGTCGCGTGGCCAGCCGAGCTGTCGACGGTGTCGACGACCAGGTCGGCCTCGTCGTAGACGCGCTCCCAGGGGATGGCCCGGTGCGCTGTGACGACCACGATCGCGTCCGCCCACGCGAGCAGCTCGTCGAGCGGCGTGTCGACGCGCACCTCGCCGGACGTGTCCTTGAACGAGGGAACGTGCGGATCGTGGTAGCGGACGTTCGCGCCTCGGCCGGCGATGCCGGCAAGCACGTCGGCGGCGGGCGAGTTGCGCGCGTCCTGGACGTTCGGCTTGAAGGCAACGCCGAGGACGCCCACCTTCGCGCCCTTGAGAGCCTTCTCGCGGTCGTTGAGCGCCTCGGCCACGAGGTCCACCACGTGGCGCGGCATCTCCCAGTTGATATCGCCGGCCGCCTCGATGAAGCGATCGATGAAGTCGAACTCGCGCGCCCGCCACGACAGGTAGTACGGGTCGACCGGAATGCAGTGGCCGCCGACGCCAGGCCCCGGGGTGAACTTCATGAACCCGAACGGCTTCGTCGCCGCCGCGTTGATGACCTCCCAGACGTCGAGGCCCATCCGCTCGCACAGGAGCGCCAGCTGGTTGACGAACGCGATGTTGATGTTGCGGAAGACGTTCTCGAGCAGCTTCGCCAGCTCGGCGGCATCCGGCGAGGAGAGCTCCACGACCTCGTCGTTGATGTGGCGCAGGAGCGCCGCGGCACGATGGGTCGCCTCGGGGGTCGTGGCGCCGACCAGCCGGGGCACGCCCTTCGACGCACTGGCCGGGTCGCCGGGATTGACCCGCTCCGGAGCAAATGCGAGATCGAAGTCGACGCCCGCCTTGAGCCCGCTCTGCTCGACCACCTCGGCGAACGGACCCGTGGTCGTGCCCGGGAACGTCGTCGACTGGAGGATGATCAGCTGGCCCTTGCGGACATGCCGTCGGATCGTGTCGGCAGCCGCGAGAACCGGGCCGAGGTCGGGATCCTTGGTCGAGGTGATCGGCGTCGGGACGCACACGAAGATCGCGTCCGCCGTGCCAAGCTCCGCGGCATCCGGTGCCACGACCCGCAGGCCGGCATCGAGCGCGGCCCCGAGGCGCTCGTCCGAGATGTCGTCGATCGGCGAGCTGCGCGCATTGAGCTCGGTGACGCGGCCGGCAAAGGCGTCGATGCCTTCGACCTCGAGACCGGCCTCGGTGAAGGCGATCGCCAGCGGCAGGCCGACGTAGCCGAGGCCGATCACGGCCACGCAACGGTCTTGAGTCACGGATCCTCCAGAGGCAGGGTCAGGCGGCGCCGGGGTGCCGTGGGCGAGCCGCCCGGGGCACCGCTCCATGTGGCGGTCAGGCCCGAAGGATAGCCCTCCGGCCGTGCCCGGTCACGAGGGGCGGGTCTGCAGCCACGTCTCGATCCCGGCCGCGATCCGTTCGCCGGCGCGCCCATCCCACAGCGGCGGCGCCTCACTCGGGAAGGTCATCGCACCGGTCAGGATCGACCCGACGGCCGCCGCGACATCGGCGGGCTCGACGAGCCGGTTCGTCCCATGGGTGATCGTGATCGGGCGCTCCGTGTTCGGGCGAACCGTCAGACACGGGACGCGCAGGATCGTGGTCTCCTCCTGGATCCCGCCCGAGTCCGTCACGACGACCGCCGCGCCGCGCACGAGCGACAGGAAGTCGATGTACCCGAGCGGGTCGACGATCCGCAGCCGCTCGTCGGAGCGCAGACCCGCCGCCTCGAGGGTGGCCCGGCCGCGCGGGTGGAGCGGCACGACGAGGGGCACGATGTCCGCGACGGACCCGAGCATCGCCGCGATCCCTCCGGCCTGCGCCGGCGCATCGACATTCGCGGGTCGATGCATCGTCGCCACCGCGTAGCGGTCCGGCAGCCCGAATCGCTCGCGCACGCGATCGGGCTCGAAGCGATCGAGATGGGTCAGGAGCGTGTCGATCATCGGGTTGCCGACGAAGTGGATCCGAGCCGGCGGAGTCCCGCCCGCGACGAGGTTGTCGACACCCTCCGGGCTCGTCACGAAGAGCAGGTCGGACAGCAGGTCGGTGACGCGCCGGTTGATCTCCTCCGGCATCGTGTCGTCGCAGCTGCGCAGGCCCGCCTCGACGTGCGCCACGGGGAGCCCGATCTTCGACGCCACGAGCGCCGCGGCGATGGTCGAGTTGACGTCGCCGTACACCACCGCGAGCGACGGGCGCAGCTCGGCGAAGGCCCGTTCGAGGGCGACCATGATCGCGGCGGTCTGGACAGCCTGGCTGCCCGAGCCGACGCCCAGATCGAGGTCGGGTTGCGGCAGGTCCAGGTCTCGGAAGAAGACCGCCGAGAGGGCGTCGTCGTAGTGCTGCCCGGTGTGGACCAGCCGCTGCTCCAGGCCGAGGTCGTGCCAGCGCCCGTAGGACGGGCGCGGCCTTCATGAAGTTCGGCCGCGCACCGACGACGTGGACGACGGGTCCGGTCACCGCGGCGCTCCGGGACCCGGGTCCATCGCCTCGACCCGGCGCAGGACCGTCTCGTAGGCCCGCGCCGCGATCGGCCAGCTGTAGCGCTCGCGCGCCGTCGCGGCGAGCCGTTCGCGCCATGCCCGGCGCTCATCCGCGGGCAGGTCGAGGATCGAACGAATGGCGGCCGCGATCGCGTCGGGCGCCATGGACGTCACGATCCGGCCCGCGTCCTCACGCTCGAGGATCGCGGCCATCGTCGGCAGGTCGGGCCCGAGGACGATCGGGGTGCCGGCCGCGAGCGCCTCGAGGAACTTGTTCGGTGTCGTGAAGCGCTGGTTGTACGAGAGCGGCGGAAGCGTCACGAGTGCCACGTCGGCCGAGGCGACCCACGACGGCAGCTCGTCGGGATGGACGGCGGGGAGCGTGAAGTGGCGCCCGACGAACCGCTGGTCGGTGTCGCGGGTGACGCTCCCGTCCCAGCCGCGCCCGAACCCGAGCACGACGAGGACGGCGTCGGGGACGAGCAGAACCGCCTCCGCCATCTCGTCGAGCCCGACATATGGCCCGAGCCGCCCCCAGAACAGGCAGATTCGGGTCTCCTGGGACAGGCCCAGCGCCTCCCGGACCCGGTCCGGCGGCGCACCCGGCGGGGGCGTCCATGGCTCTGGGTAGTTCGGGACGACGACCGGTGCATCGGGCAGGCCCCACACCTGGCGTGCCCGTGCCGCGAAAGGCTCGTTCACGGAGACGTGTGCGTCCGCGGATCGAGCCCAGCGGCGCTCCCGGCGCACGAGGAACCGGCGGATGAGGGGCGGCATGCCGAGGACGTTGTTCGAATCGAGCTGGTGGTCGATCACGTCGTGGATCACCCGGGACGACCGGCCGGCCTTCCGGTCGCGGTTGCGTGCCGCGAGGGCAGGAGCGATGGCGAGCACGCCGCACGCGTGGTAGAGATCGGCCGGGTCGAGATCCCGTGCCAGCGTGTGCCACCAGCCACGGACCGTGTGCGGCCACAGGAACCAGGTGACGGACCGCTGGCGAAGCGTCCGGAGGAGCCGGGTCGGGATCCGCCTGATCCGCCGCAGCGCTCGAACCGGAAACGACGCGCGTGGGGCGCCGAGGCCGCCACCGCCGGCCACCGCGGAAGACGCCTTGCCCCGATACGTCGCCGCGAGTCGCGCAAACATCCCGGTCGGACGGTAGCGGCGGATCACGAGGTCGCCATCGTGCTCGAGCTCGGGGATCCCCTCGGCGGTGGGCGCCGCGATCTCGACGTCGTACCCGTTGGCGGCCAGCGTGCGGCCGAGCCTGATCGCTCGCGAATATGGATTGGCCGGGTTGCCGACGAGGATCACCGCCCGCCTTCGCCGAGGCCCGCCCGGGACGTGCGCGGCCGGATCCGCAGCACTCACCAGCGCTTCCCTGTGAGCTCCGTGTAGGCGTCAAGCAGCTTCTCGACCTGCGTCTCCCAGTTGTACGTCTCGTGAGCGGCTGCGAGACATCGCTCACGCCAGGCCTGCCACTCGGCCGGCGCGAGCTCCACGATCTGGCGGATGGCGGCGGCAATGGCCGCCGTGTCGGTCGGGTCGACGAGGATCCCCGAGCCTGCCTTGCGCACGACTGCGCGCATCCCGGGCAGGTCGGACACCACCGCCGGCACACCCGCGGCCATCGCCTCGAAGAGCTTCTGCGGCGTCGTCAGGCGGTGGTTGAGCGTGTCCCCCTGGATCGGCATCGCCGCGACGTCCGCAGACGCGACCCAGTCGTGCAGCTGGTCGGGCGGGACGGCGTTCATGACCCGGACCTTGCCCCCGGTCGCCGGGTCGGCCTCCCACGCCTTGAGCGTCGGCTCGAGGATGCCGTAGCCCATGAGGACGAGCGTCGCGCCGGGGACGAGCGGGATGGCTTCGATCAGCTGCTCGATCCCGCGCCACGGGAACAGGCCGCCGTGGTACAGGACAACCTTCTCGGCCGGATCGAGGCCGAGATGCTCGTGGAAACGCCGCTCGCGCGGCTCCGGTGGCGTGTAGCGGAAGGAGCAGTTCATGACGACGAGCGGCCGCGTGACCGGCCACCGGCTGGCCATGACGTCGGCGTAGGCATCGTTGACGGTGATCACGCGGCCGGCAGCCGTTGCCCAGCCTCGCTCGAGCCGGCCGAGCGCCCACCGGGCTGGGCGGCCCATCCGTGCCATGTTCCGCGCATTCAGGTAGATGTCCCGCGCGTCATAGACGACCGGCACGCGGTCGCGCTTCCCGAGCTCGAGCGCGATCGGGATCCCCATGTACGCCATGCCGTGATACAGGTCGCCGGCCGGGACAGACCGGGCGGCGTTCCGGCGATGCGAGCGGATCGTGAGCGGGATGGCGATGCGGCGTTGTGTCTCGGACCAGAGCCGCCGATGGACTGGCACGCGACGCGCCGTCACGGCGGGTGAATCGGCCGTGCCCGTCCGAACCGCGGAGCCGGAGCCGGCGACGGGCGGCGGCGGCGCCTGGACGTCCTCGACACGCGGTACCTCGGGCGGGCGGTAGGGCGTCCGGGTCCGGAGCGCGTGCAGGCGTCGGACCACGACCCGGATGGCGCGCACGAGTCCCTTCGCCGGCATCCCGTCCTGGGCGGAGGCCCGAACGCGCATCAGGCGGAAGCCGAGCGGGTGCTGCTCCTCGAACGCCAGCCCGTCCTTCCAGCGCGCGACCACCGTCACGGTGTGGCCCCGGGCGATGCATGCCCGCGCGATCCGGTACGAGCGCGAATCGAACTCCCCGGTGGAGGGAAGGACGAGAACGAGGTGCTGCGGGACGACCTGCTCGCTCACGCCGGGTGCGTGCGGGTCACGCCCGTGCCGATGCGCGAACCGCCGGCCCCTGGCGTTCCTCGAGCGTGTCGTGCTCCGAGACGTACACGTACCGTCGCTCGCAGCGGGTGCAGCTCAGGAACGGATCGCTTGCGTAGCGCTCCACGACGGCCGGTGCCGGCTCACCATTTGCGGCGCTCAACCGGTTGCCGCATGCGCAGACCCAGCCGATGCGGTGCGCCGGGTTGCCCGCGACGAGTGCGTGCGGCGGCACGGGTTGCGTCACGACCGCGCCCGCCCCGACCGTTGCGAAGCGCCCGACGCTGCTCGCGACGATGACCGCCCCGGCGCCGATCGAGGAGCCGTGGGCGAGCACGATCTCGCCGCCGTCGTCGGGGGCGAGCTCGCTGAGGGTTGCGTCGGCGGCGACCGCTCGCGGGTAGCGCTCCGTGGTGAGGATGGCGCGCGGCCCGATCGACACGCCGTCCTCGACCGTCACGCCGCGGTACAGCAGCGCGCCCGAGTGGATCTTCACGCCCTCGCCGATCACGATGCCCTCGTCGACCACGACGTCTCGGCCGACCGTGCTTCCGGCGCCAACCCGCACACCGCGGCGGACGATGGCCCGGTCCCAGACCTGGGCACCCGGCCCGAGGCTCGCATCGGCGTCGAGCTCAGCCGTGGCGTGGACGCGCGCGGCTGGATCGGTCACGCGGCAGGGCCTCCTGGACAGGTGGGAAACGGAGCCCGAGTATAGCCCGCGCTCCCGTGGCGGACCTCAGCGGCGGCGGCGCAGGAGGCCGACGAGCAGCCCGAACGCTGCCCCGAATGCGAGCCCGCCCCGCCAGTCGAGCACCGTGCGGACGTCGCCCTCGACCTTCGCCGCGATCAGCATGAAGGTGCCGCTGTTGCGACCGAACCGGGCCGTGCCGGCGACGACGGTCCGGGCGCCACCCTGCTCGATGCTGACCTCCCGGGCGAGGATCGAGCCGGCGCCCCCCTGCGTGATCCGGACGTCGCCACCGATCGCCAGCCCGACACCCCCCATCTCGACCGAGACCCGCTCTCCTCGGGCGATCCCGATCCCGCCCTGGGTGACCGCGATGTCGTCGGCCCAGGCACGGCCGATCCCGCCCTGGCGCAGGTCGATCTGGCCCGCTTCGGCAACGTTGACACCGCCCTGCTGCACCGACATCGAGCCGGCAACGCGCACGTGGTCGGCCCCGGACTCGATGAGCTCGACGTGGTCGTCGGCGATCGTGACGGCCTTTGTGGATTCACCGGTCGACGTTGCGGTGGGTCGCCGGCGAGCCGGCCGGGACGGCGTGTCTGCCATGGGGATCCCTCAGAGTGATCGTTGGGCGAGCCGGGGTGCAGCGTACAGCGAGTGCTGTCCTGACGCGACGAGCGGGCTCACGCGGTATCCTGCCCGGGTTCCGGGGGCGCGCCGAGGGGTCGCGACCTGCGGGTCGCCGACCGAGGTACCGCCCAGATGTCGCTGCAACGATGAGACGCCCCGCGGTGCTCGTCGCAGCCCTGATCGTGCTGCTGGGTGGGATCGCCGTCGGGGTCGTCGCGGCCGGGGCGCTCGGGCCGTTCGGTACGCCGTCGCCGGCACCGATCGCGGGCGCCTCAGCCAGCCCTGCCGCGGTCCCGACGCCGACCCCCACGCCGACCCCGACCCCGACACCCACGCCGACGCCGACGCCGACCCCGACCCCGACCCCGACGCCAACACCGACGCCGACCCCGGTTCGCGTGCCGGCCGCGCTGACGGGCCGGATGGTCTCTGAGGCAAACGCCCAACGGCATCCGATCGCGGTGATGATCGACGACCTCGCCGCTGCCCGGCCGCAGTCCGGGCTCAACGCGGCGTCGGTGGTCTGGCACGCGCCGGCGGAGGGCGGCATCCCGCGCTACATGGCCATCTTCCAGGAGCGGCATGCCCGAGCGATCTCGGCCCGGTACGGAGTGCCCGCCAGTACTACATCGCGTGGGCCGCGGAATGGCGAGCGGTGTACGTCCATGCCGGTGGGTCGCCCCAGGCGCTCGCGACGCTGCGGACCAAGGGCCAGGGCCAGCTGGTGTACAACGCGGACGAGTTCCGCTATGGGTCGTACTTCCGGCGGCTGCCGACGCGGTTCGCACCGCACAACCTGTACATCGACCTCAAGAACCTGCGGAGCCTGTCGGCTGCGGCGGGTGGCGAGCCGCCGACCCCTCACGGCCGCATGGACCTTCGCCCCCGATGCGGCGCTGTCCGAACGGCCCGAGGGCGGCCGGATCACGGTCGCGTATCCGTACAACACGATCACATACCGCTACGACCGCCCGACGAACACGTACACGCGCTCCGTCTCGGGCGAAGGCAAGCAGCTCGACCCGGCGGACGACAACGTGCGCATCGCGCCGAAGAACGTCGTCGTCATGGTGATGCGCTTCGGCGCCCTCAACGACGGCACGAACAAGCAGCGGCTCGAGGCGGAGGTCGTCGGCGTCGGGGACGGCCTGGATCTCGACGAACGGCCGGACGATCAAGGGCACGTGGAGCAAGGCGGGCATGACCGAAGCCCACCCAGTTCTTCGACCGGGACGGCAACGAGGTGACGCTGACGGTCGGGCAGACGTTCGTGCAGGTCGTTCCCACGGGGTCGTACCTGACGATCACGGAGGGCACGACCCCCGGCGCGACGCCCACCCCTGCTGCGTCGGCGAGTCCCTCGGCCTCGGCGACTCCCTAGCGGCGCACGCCGACGTCGGCGTAGACGCGGCGAGTTGCGCGGGCTGCGTCGGCCCACGTGGCACGGGGCGCCTCCGCGCGCTCCCTGGCCGCCGCCGCGAGCCGGGCGTGCACGCGGCGGTCGGTCCAGATCGTCCGAAGCGCCACGGCCAGCCGCTGCTGGCTCGCGGGGATCAACAAGGATCCCGGCCGCGCCCACCAGCTCGGGGAGTGCGCCGACGGCCGATGCGATGACCGGCGTGCCACACGCGAGCGCCTCGATGGCAGCCAGGCCCGCTGCCTCGGAGAGGACCGGCAGGATCGCCGCACGTGCGCCCCGGACCAGTCCCGCGAGCCCGTCGTCGGGCAGGTGCGGGGCGTAGGCGAGCGCCTCACCGACACCCTCGCGCGCGGCGATCCGGGCGAGCGACGCGCGGTCATCTGGATTGGCGCCGACGAGCAGGACGCGCGGCGGCCACGGGACATCCCCGGCGAGGCCTGCCGGACGGCCGGCACCCGGCAAGCTCGGCCAGGGCCGCGAGCAGCGTCGTCAGATCCTGCCGGGCGTCGTAGCGGCCCGTGTACACGAGGTACCGTTCCGGCAGCCCGAGCCGCTCGCTCGCTCGGGCCGCCTCGTCCGCGTCCCACCCTGCCGCGGCATGAAGGCCGGCCGTGGGGCGAGCGGGATGACGCGCAGCCGATCGCGCCGGATCCGCAGCAGTCGCCGGGCGGACTCGGCGATCGCGTCGGTGCCGACGATCACGGCCTTCGCATCGCGGAGCAGCTGGGCCCGCAGGCGCTGCCCGAAGCGGGTCGCGCACGGTCCGCTGGAAGGCGTCGGGCAGCTCCCACGGCGCGAGGTCGAGCAGCGTCACGACGACGGGAGGCCCGACGCGAGCGGCAGCGCCCGCCGCCGGCAGCGTGGTACACCGCCCCGGCCGCCCCCCGCGCTCCGCCCGCCACGCCGCCCCGAGCGCCGCGCCGCGAAGCAGGAACGGGATCCACGGTCATCGAGCCCGACCGCAGCAGCCGGGTCGGTGGCAGCAGGCGCCGGCCGATGACCTCGAGCCGGTCGAAGCGCTCGGTGGGATCGTCGAGGTCGGACTGCAGGAGGAGCGCGAACGACTCGCCCGGGAGCGGGTCGGCATCGAAGGCCCCGAGCAGGCCGTCGAGATATGCGGCCGTGGTCGGGGCACGCTCCGGCTCCTGGAGCGGGCGCGCATCGAGCACGACCCGGAGTTCCGGGGATGGGCGCCGAGGGCGCGGCGTCCCGGCCGAGCGGGCGGCCGTCCCGTCCGCTCACCGCTCCCTGCTGCTGCCGGGACCCCGACCGAGCAGCTCCTCGATCCGGAGCTGGCACCACGACACGAGCGCCTCGATGACGATCCGGCGCGACATCTTGCTCTGGCCGACACGGCGGTCGTGGAACGTGATCGGGACCTCGCGGATCCGTGCGCCCGCCCGGCTTGCCCGGAACGTCATCTCGATCTGGAACACGTAGCCGCCGGCGTGGATTCCCTCGAAGGGCAGCCCGGCCAGCGTCTCGGCCCGCCATGCCTTGAAGCCGCCGGTGAGGTCGTTCGGCGAGAGTCGCAGCACGGTTCGCGCGAACAGGCTGCCGCCGCGGGAGACGAATCGCCGGGCGATGCCCCAGTCGACCGACCCGCCGCCCGCCGTGTAGCGCGAGCCGATGACGAGATCGGCCTCGCCGCGCACGATCGGCCCGAGAAGCGCGGGCAGGATCGCCGGGTCGTGGCTGAAATCGGCGTCCATCTGGAGCACGACCGTCGCCCCGCCGTCCAGCGCGACCCGGAAGCCGTCGAGGTACGCCCGGCCGAGGCCCTGCTTTCGCGGAACGGTGTCGAACCCGGACGCGCGGGTCGGCTGCCGCCAGCTCGTCGGCGAGCCGGCCGGTGCCGTCCGGAGAGCCGTCATCGACGACGAGCAGCGTGGCCTCGGGCAGCGCGTCGAGGATCGCGGCGGCAATCGGGCGGATGTTCTCCGCCTCCTGGTAGGTCGGCAGCACGACCCAGGCACCCGTGCCGCGGACCGGGCTGGCGGGTGCCGCGCCGGTCTGGGGTTGCGAGGTGTCGGGCATGTCCGGGCCAGTGTAGCGGCGGGATTCCGCCGCCACGGTCAGCGAACGGTGAGGGACGCGTAGGAGCGATTCGAGCCGCCGAGACGGTCCGTGCCCATCACCCGGATCAGCGCCGCGCCCGGGGCCCCGTCGGCGATGCGGAACGTGACCCGGTAGCGACCACCGGAGAGCGGCGCTGCCGTCTTCGTGACGGCGGAGCGACCGTGCTGCGTGATCGAGATGCGCGGCGACCCGGCCAGTGCCTCCACCGGCCGAACGGTGACGGTCAGGGTCTGGCCCGGGCGTCGTTCCGTGGCAGACAGTGCCACCCCGAACGCGTCCGCGAGAACCCGCGTGCTGTGCACCGTCGTGCCGGCCCAGCTGACCGCCGTCAGGCGAACCGTGTACCAGCCACGCTCGACGACTGCGCCGCCGCCGTCCCGTCCGTCCCAGGTCCAGCCATGGCTTCCGGCCGTTCGCGTGCCGGCCTTGACCGAGCGGACGACGGTCGAGCCGCGCAGCACCTGGATCGAGACGCTGGCCGTGCGCGCCAGGGTCCACGACACCTTCGTCGAACGCGCGAGCCGATCGCCGTCGTGCGGGTAGAAGCGTGCTGGCGTCTGGCTCGCAGCGCGGACCGTCCGGTCCATCCGGACCGCCACGTCGCGGAATGACGCATTGCCGGCGGCATCGCGCGCGCTGACCCGGAAGACGTACGTTCCGTCCTGCAGCAGGCGACCGCCGGCGTCGCGGCCGTTCCAGCGGACCTTGCCGCCGGTGTCCCCCGTGATCGCCCAGCTCCGAACCGTGGTCGAGCCGCGGATGATCCGGGCCGTGCCGGTCAGGGCTTCATTGGCCCGCCACGTCAGCGTCGTGGTGTCCGTCCTGCCGTCTCCGTTGGGCGAGAAGGCCGCGCTGCCGGCGCTGGCCGCGATCGACGGCGCGTCGGTATCGATCCGGATCCCGTGACTTGAGAGCTGTGACGAGTCGAGAAGCTCGGTCGACGGGTTGGCGTAGGTCGTGCCACCGGCCACGCCCACGAGCGTCGCGAGGTAGCGGCCGTCGGGCAGCCGTGCGCCCGCGACCCGTCCGTCCCAGGTCCATGCCTGGGCACCGGCATCGCGATGCGGGATCGGCACCGAGCCCGCGGAGGACCCATCGGGCCGGAAGAGCCGCAGGCTGAGCGTCTCGAGCGCCCGGCCGTTGGTCCAGCGGAATCGCAGGGCGTCACGAACGCCGTCACCGTCCGGTGAGATCGTGCGGCCGGTGGTGGGGCCCGCGGTGTCACCCGCCACGCCGACGGACAGCCCCGCGATCACGGCCCGGACGGCGGTCGTGTTCGGCGCACGCGCGGGGGCGAGGAACGTGTCGCTCGAGGAACGGGCGGCCACCCAGACATCGCGCTGGACGCTGCCCACGATCCCCCAGCGCGCCAGTGGCCCGGTCACCCGATACCAGGTGTACCCGTTCGCCGTGACTGGTCCGCCGGTGACGGCGAGGACGTCGCCCGCGGAGAGCGTGCCCACCTTCGTGGCGCTCGTCGAGGCGCGCGCTCGGAGAGACAGCCCCTCGAGCACCACGCGCCCGAACCCGCCGGCCCGCAGACGCGGGGTCGCAACCCAGGTGGTCCCCACGTTCCACGTCCCGAGGTTGCCCTTGGTGTCTCGTGCCCGGACGCGGAAGGCGTACTCACGACCGTCGCGGCCGGGATAGGTCGACCACGTCCGGGTCGTCCTGGTCAGCCACGAGTACCAGCTGGATCCGTTCGAGACCTGGACGTCGTAGCTCGCGATGCCACTCGCGTCGGTCCCGCCCCAGCTGACGTTGAACTGCGGGTTGGGCTGGGCGGCGGGCAGGACGTTGATGCCGGCCTTGGGCGCCTTCGTGTCGGCAGTCCCGATGAACTTGTCCTGGATCGCCTGCCACAGCTCCGGCCGCGTGCCGTCATAGCCCAGCGCCCAGATGCCGGCCCCGCGCAGGCCCTGCGGTTGACGAGGTCGTACTTGGCCGCAGCGCCGCTGCGTCGTCGAAGTAGAGCTGGCGCCACGGCTTGACGCAGCCATAGTTGCCGTGCAGTTCTCGCGCCGGTACGCCGTCCAGGCGACGCCTTCGGTGGCGTCGTAGCGCTGCCGTGCTCCCGGAGGTAAGTGCGGCGACGTGCGTAGACGACCGTGGTCGAGCCGCCGTACTTCGTCGCCCAGATGTTCGTCGCGCCGGGCCTGTCGCTGACACGTCGACCAGGCGCGCCCGTAGTACGGGACGCCGAGGATGAGCTTCGACGGCGGCACGCGGGCGGTGTACGCGCGCGACCGTGTCCCGGATGTCGTAGCCGGATCGGCGATCGGCGCGACCGAGCCGACCGCGTCGAGGCCGCCGTGCGGTAGTCGTAGCCCATGATGAAGATCGCGTCGGCGCCACCGGGCGCCGTCGCGGCCTCGATCGGGTAGTTGCCGATGAGGCCGGTCGTGTCGAAGGTGAGCTGGTAGCCGTGCGGATCGGTTCAGCTCGGAGCGGACTTGCCGCACCAGTGCGTGAACTCGTCGCGTAGCCCGACGCGATCGGCTCGAAGTCGAGGTTGACCCCATCGGCGCCGCGGTCGCGCACCGCGGCAGCGATCTGGCGGGCGAGGTTGGCGCGCGCCGTCGAGCTGCCGAGGAGCTTCTTCTGGCGCGCGAGCTGGCCGCTGGACCAGGCAAAGCTCTGACGGTCAGGACGACACGGGTCCGGTTCCGGTGGGCCGCGTGATGAGCGACGTCATCCGCGAGCTCGTCCAGCCACTCCAGCCCACCGTCGTGCTGCCGTCGCCGTTGCGCTTCTGCAGGTTCCCGTTCCCGTCCGCACCAACGCCGAAGTAGGCGACCGTCGAGAGCTTCGGAAGTCCAGCGTCGTCGAGCTGTCGGTCAACTCCCAGTACGGCAGGAAGCCGAAGACCTCGCGGCGCAGCCCGGACGAGCTGACACGGGCGTCGGTCGTGCTGCCGTCGCCGGACGACGTGTCATCCCAGCCGGCGTCGACTGCCTCGACTGGAGCGGGATCGGCGGGCGGCTCGTCGACCGGATCGACGGGCGCGACCAGGCCTGGGGACGTGGTCGGCTCGGCCGACGGGGCAGCGGAGCTCGTGGGTGCCGCGCTCGGCGTGCTGTCCGGGGCCGAGCTCGGGGCCGGTGAGACGGCGGGCCGCTCGCGCTTCGTCGGCGCGGGTCCCTCCCGGCGCATGGTGTTGCCGTCGAGACGGCCGGCGGGCAGCGCGCGCGCAGACGCGCCACCGACCTTCCAGGCGTCGCCCGGGCGGGGGGTGAAGCCCAGGGTCACCCGCTTGCCGGGCGTGAAGTCGATCACGTCGTCTTCGTGCGCGACGACCTCTTCGTAGTGGATCGTGGAGCGAAGGCCGCCGGCCGGATCGTCGGACGTGACCTGGGCCGGAGCGCCGTCACCGACCGTGCTCGAGGCGGCTCGGACCGGCACGGCGGTCCAGCCTGCCTGCGCGAGGATGGTGGCGGCGACGGCGATGCCCGCGGCACGGCCGAGGCGGGCACGGGGGGCAGGCGTGGGGCGGGCGGGACTTGCTCACGACGATCCTCCTGGCCGGCGTCGCGCCTGGGTCGCACGGCCGGACGATCGCCGGGGACGGTGCGGAGGACGCCGGTTCCGGCACGGCTGCCGGGCGTTCCAGCACCGTATGGACACAGCGCGACCGGGACCATCGGCCGATGGTCCCGGTCGGGAGTGGTACGGGTGGGTCTGGTGTGGTCCGGTGCGGTCGAGCGCCGGCGCCCCGGCCCCTAGCGGAGGGGCAGGTTCAGGTACGTCCGGTTGGAGCCGCCGCGGCTGTCCGTGGCGAGGACGCGGAACTCGACGGTACCGGTGCTGCCGCTGGTCTTGAGCGTCACGGTGGCCCGGTACGACCCGCTCGAGAGCTTGGCCATCGGGACCGACCACGACGACGTGCCCGGCTGGCTGATCCGGAGGCTCACACCGCTGGACAGGCTCTCGGCGCTGCGCGCCGTGATCGTGATCGAGCGGCCACGGGCCGGCGTCGACGTGGAGCTGGTCACCGAGAAGGCATTCATCTCGAACGGCGCCGAGTGGGCAATCGTGTCGCCACCGGCGGTGGCAGAGATGTGCGAGGTGTACCGGCCGGCGGGGAGCATCGTGCCGTCCCGCTTCTTGCCGACGAACGAGAGCGAGTACGGGCCGGCGGCGCGAACCTGCGCGTCGAGGATCGTGTCGACGACCGTGCCATTGCTCGAACGGATCGTCCACGTGACCGTGGCCTGGCGATCGAGCTTGTACGAGAGGGTCGTGCGTGACGCGATCGCGTCGAGGTCCTGCGGGTAGACGAGGCTCACGGAGGCTTTCACCGCGCCCAGGAGGTTCAGCACCCGCACCTCGGTCGTCGCGCCCCCGCCAACGTTCTCGAGGGCATCCACCGGGGTGATCCGCACGGAGTAGACCCCGTTCGGAACGACGGTTCCCTCGTTGGTGCGGCCGTTCCACGCGACGGTGAAGGCCCCGGCGCCGACCGACGTGGAGAACGACCGGACCGTGACGTCGTTGACGTCGCGGACGCGGACGACGATTCGACCGCTCTCGGAGGTCGTCGCCGCTGGCCGGGAACGTGTCCTTGACCGCGTCACCGTTCGGCGAGAACCAGGGCATCGTGTCGGTGGCGGCGGCGAAGTTGCTGAGGGTCGGGGCCGTGGTGTCGACCTTGATCGTGCCCGACTTCGCGACCGGTGCCGGCGCGTTCAGCCACGCGTCCTGTCCGCGGAAGGTGTAGGTGTAGGCGCCGTCCGGTACGGCACTGCCGCCGACCAGCCCGTTCCACGCAACGGCCGGCTCCTTGCCGGTGCCCGCAGCCTCGGCGACCTGGTCGCCGTCGGCATCGTTCACGCGCAGCGTCCAGCTCACGGTCTCGGAGAAGCGCGCCGAGAGCGTCGTGCCATCGAACGCCCCGTCGCCGTTCGGCGAGACGCCGGTCGGGCTGGCCTCCACGCCGAGCAGCATCGGGGCCGTGCTGTCGCGCGGCGTGATCTGGGTCGATGCGGACGAAGCCCGCGATCGAGCTGTCGTCGAGGCCGGCCACCTCGATGACCGGGACCGCGTCAAGCGCCATCCAGGTCGGGCGCGAGACGGTGCGCAGGCGGGTGCCGGCTGCGAGCGTGCCGGTTGGCTGGGCATCGCTGCCGAGCAGCTCCGCGCCTTCGGTGCCGACGAGCGCCCGACCCGGGACGGCGAAGGCGGTCGGGTCGCTGCCCGTGTCGCCGACGACGCCCGTGATCTCGCGGGTGGTGAGGGTCGGCTTTGCGACCATCGAGCGGTAGAAGCTGCTGCTCGTGTTGTCTGGATCGATGTAGGCGGTGTAGCCGCTGTTCCGGCTCGAGGCGAAGCTGAACTCGTTGTTGTTGTAGTTCGACATGCCGCGCCACAGCCTGCAGGACGGTCTGGTTCGTGGTGAAGAGGGCCTTCAGGTAGGCCCCGGCACCCATGTGGCCATCGGCGATCACGGCGCGAGCCGGCGAGCGAGGAAGCCCGCGGCGTAGTTGTCGACGCGCGCCTGGCCGTGGCCACGGACGGATCGGTGTGACCGGGCTCGCTGTTGCCCGACGCGTAGCAGAGGTGGTGCAGCAGGACGATCGCGTTCGGCGCGAGGTCGAGCGTCGCGACCGATGGCTCGCCGTAGTACTTGACGTTGTTGTCGCCGTTGCCGGCGGTCGCGTTGAGCCCGAAGCCGTCCTTGGTGGTGTAGTTCGGGTCGTACGTGTAGGGGCTGGGCCAGCCGTTGCCATGGCCCATGTAGATCGACGATCGATTGGCGCCCGTTCGTCGCGGACTTGACCTTCGACCAGGTCGCGTTCGGGCTGTAGACCTTGACGACGTTGGGCGTGTACTTGATCGCCTCGGCGTACGCCGCGTCGGCCCGCGAGCGGTACGAGCTGGTCGCGCCGTGCGACGGCGCCGACGATGATCACGACCTTGGCGCTGGACACATAGGCAGCCGACACGCTGGGCACGTACATGCCGAGTGCAGCGACGAGGGCGAAGCGAGGGCGGCGACGGACTTGCGCAACGAGGACTCCGCGGTGATCGGGGCGAGTGCCGGATGAATGCTCGGCACAGCCTCGTTGCCCGGCGGCTCCGCTCAATCGCAGGATGGTCCCGGCGCGCTAGCCCTTCCGTCGGAGCGGGTACGGAGTTGCAGGGACTGGTGCGGTCCGGCGCGGCGCGCGCGGTGCCGCGTCGCACCGGCCGTCACGCGCGAAGGCGCGCCACGAGCTCGGCCAGAGGCGGGTTCGATCGATCGCGGTCCGACAGGATCGGCCGGCCGTCGCGGGTCGTCGCCGACGACCGGCCATGGCGACGCGCGACAGCGGGATCGTCCCAGGCGAAGCCGAGCTCGTCGGTGCCGTCGTACTCGTTCGTGACGAGATAGAGCAGCTCGCAGCGGCTCGAGCGCGAGGAAGCCGTGGGCGACACCCGGTCGGGATCACCACCCAGTCGTCGGCGCGCAGCTCGCGCGTCTCGACGAGCGCGTCGCCGGAGCCGTCGAGCAGCGGCCGGACGTCGACGAGCGCAACGAACGCCCGGCCGGCGGCCACGATCCAGTAGTCGACCTGGCGGCGGTGGCAGGTGGAGCCCCCGGAGGACGCCCGCCGCGGAGGTGGACAGGTTGGCCTGGACGAACGGCTGGCGTCCGGGCGCCGGCTCGCGGCGCCAGAGCTCGCGGAAGCTCCGCCACAGCTCGTCGGAACGAGCCGCGCGATGCCACCGCGCTGCACGCCCGTCGAGTCGCGGCCGGCTCGCGGCGTCGGCGCGCGCTCCGTCATGGCGCCCGCCGGTCGCGCGCCGCTGCCGCAGGAGCGCCGGCGGCGTAGTCGGCCATCGCCGCCGGCCACGGCCGGAGCGGCTCGCCGGACGGGCAGCGGCGTCGGCTCGAGGACGCCCCAGCGCGGCGGCCTCGAGGCACGCTGTCCAGGTCGAGGCCGGGACGTCGACCGACGTCGACCGCACGCCTTGCCCGGGCCAGGACGTCGCGTGCCCAGTCGGCCCGCGGTGGCAACGCAGCCCGTTGACGATGTGGTGGACGCCGCCGAACGCGCCCTCCGCGAGCAGCTCGACGATCGCCTCGGCAAGGTCGGCGGTGTACGTCGGCGAGCCCCACTCGTCGGCGACGACGCGCAGCGGCTCGCCGGCCGCGGCGGCCGCTCGGCCGCGGTCGAGGATCTTCGTCGGGAAGTCGTTGCCGGGCGGGTCCGAACAGCCACGCGGTGCGCGCGATGCCGAGCTGGCCGACCGCGTCGTCCCGTCGTACGCGTCGCGTCGCCGGCGCGCTCGCCCGCCAGCTTCGACGCGCCGTACGGGTTGGCCGGCTGTCGCGCTCGTCGTGCGGCCCGTAGCCGCGGCCGTCCGTCACGCGCTGCCGTCGAAGACCTCGTTCGTCGAGACCACGACGAGGTCGATGCCGCGCTCGGCGCAGGCCTCGGCGAGGACGCCGGTGGCGGCGCCGTTGCGCGCCAGCGGCGAGCTCCGGGTCGCGCGCGCAGCCGTCGACATCGGTCCAGGCGGCGGCATGGACGACGACCTCCGGCCGGTCCCGGTCGAGCAGCGCGCCGATGCCGTCCGGGCGCGTCGAGGTCGAATCGTCGCCGATCCCAGGCGATCGGGCCGAACGGGCCGGTGAACGGCGCATCCTCGAGGGCCGCGATGAGCGCCCGGCCGAGCCGGCCGCGCGCGCCCGTCACCGCGACGCGCACGTCAGGCCGCCGCTGGCGCCGTGCCGGTCTCGCCGCAGCCTTGCCATCGGCCAGCCGCTGCCCGTACTGGCGCTCGTAGTACGCGTCCCAGTCGCCGGACCGGGCCGCTCGCCACCAGGGCTCGTTGCCCGCGAACCAGTCGACCGTGGCAGCGAGGCCGTCCTCGAAAGCCGATCCGCGGCGCCAGCCGAGCGCCGCCAGCTTCGAGCCGTCCATAGCGTAGCGGCGATCGTGGCCGGGCCGATCCTGGACGCTGCCGGACGAGCGACCACGGCTTGCCGAGCTGCTCGAGCAGGAGCCGCGACGACGTCGCGGTTCGCCATCTCCGGCCACCCGGCACGTTGTAGGTCTCGCCGGGCAGGCCGTGGCGCAGCACGTGCTCGACGGCGCCGGCGTGGTCGCCGACGTACAGCCAGTCGCGCCGCTGCAGGCCGTCGCCGTAGAGCGGCAGCGGCTGATCGTCGATCGCGTTCGTCACGAACAGCGGGATCAGCTTCTCCGGGATGGTGGTACGGGCCGTAGGTGTTCGAGCCGCGGGTCACGACGGCATCGACGCCGTGGGTCACCACGTAGCTCCGCGACGAGCAGCTCGCCGGCCGCCTTGGCGGCCGCGTACGGCGAGCGCGGCGCGAGCGGGTCGGCCTCCGCGGACGCGGCCGCTCTCGACCGAGCCGTAGACCTCGTCGGTCGAGACCTGGAGGAAGCGGACCGGCCGTGCGGCCGCGGCCCGAACGGCCTCGAGCAGGACGTGGACGCCGATGACGTCCGGTGCGCAGGAACGCCTCCGGGTCGAGGATGGACCGGTCGACGTGCGATCTCGGCGGCGAAGTTGACGACCGCGTCGACGTCCGCGAACGAGCGGTCCGACGACCGCCGGCGTCGGCGATGTCACCCGCGAACGAAGCGCAGCCGAGCGGCCTGCTCGGGATCGCTCGCACCGGGGCGAGGTTGGCCTCGTTGCCGGCGTAGGTCAGCTTGTCGAGGACGGTGATCCGCGTCCCGTCGCGGCGGCCGAGGACGTCGCGGACGAAGCACGAGCCGATGAACCCGGCGCCGCCGGTGACGAGGACGTGCGCGTCCGGCGTCCTGGTCGCGCTCATCCGATCGGGCGCTCGGTCGGGCGGCGAGCCGCCCGTCGGCGTCGTCCGTCGCCGGCGAGCTCGGCGGCCCGGAGCAGCGACGGGCACCGTCCCGGCGTCGGTCCAGTGGCCTTCGTAGACGCGGCGTGAAGAGCCGGCCGTCGGGGATGTAGTGGTTGAGGACGTCGGTGATCTCGAACTCGCCGCGACCCGACGGCGCGAGGTGGTCGATGACGTCGAACGCATCCGGTCGCAGGAAGTAGACGCCGATCGGGATCAGGTCGCTCTTGGGCTGCGCGGGCTTCTCCTCGAACCCGACGACGCTGCCCGTCGGCGTCCAGCTCCGCCACGCCGAACCGCTCGGGATCGGGCACGCGGTAGAGGAGCGTGCCGGCGCCCCAGGGCCCGGCCTCGAACTCGCGGGCGACGTCGGCGAGGTCCGGGCCGCGCAGGATGTTGTCGCCGAGCACGCAGCAGAACGCCTCGTCGCCGACGAAGTCGCGGGCGAGCCCGATGGCATGGGCGATGCCGAGCGCGCCGCGCTGGTAGCGATACGTCAGGTCGAGCCCGAAGTGCGACGCCGTCGGCGAGCAGCTCGACGACGTCACCGACGCTCTTGCCGCCGACGACCACCATCACCTCGCGGATCCCCATCCCGGCGAGCGTCTCGATCGGGTAGTAGATCATCGGCCGGTCGTAGATCGGCAGCAGGTGCTTGTTCGTCACGATCGTGAGCGGGAACAGCCGCGTCGCGGTTCCACCGGCGAGGACGATGCCCTTCATCGCGGCGAAGGGTAGCAGGCGCCCTCGCTCACGAAGCCGGCGTCGGCGTCGGGGTCGGCCTGGGGCTCGGGGCCGGGGTCGGCCGATGCACGGCTGCTCGCCCTCGGGCAGCGTCCCGTCCTCGCCCTGCGGATCGCACAGTCGACCGGCTGCTCCTCGGCGGCGGCAGGCCGCCCTCGTAGTCGATGATGACCAGCACGTACTCGAGCCGGTCGAGGTCGGCGGCCGGCTGGAGGAATGCCGTCTGGACGACGTCGTTCGCATCGCGGCGGACGTCGACGACCTGGCCGATGAGCAGGCCCTTCGGATACGGCGAGCGGATCCCGCCCGCGAGCTCGATCCCGGCCGTGACGACCTCGTCGCCGAGCGCGACGTCGTCGCTCGAGTCGATCTTGGTCATGACGAGCACGCCGCCCAGCTGGCCGACGACCTCGCCCGTCTCCGCGCTCGACACGAGCTGCCCGATGACGCGTCGAGGTCCCGTCGGTGAGCAGCACGACCGTGGCGCAGTTCGGGCCGACGCTCGATGACGCGGCCGGCGAGCGCGCCGCCGGCCGCGATGACGACGTCGCCGGCCTGATCCCGGCGTCGGTGCCCTTGTCGATCGTGACGAGCCGCCGGAACTCGGACGATTCGCGGGCGATGACCGTCGCGGCCGCGGTCTCGTGAGTCGAACCGGCTCTGGAGCTGGAGCAGCGCCGGTCAGCAGCTCGTTCTCGCGGCGCGGTCTCCGTGCAGCCGGCGCGTTCTCGGCCGGCAGCCGCTGCGTTCTCGTCGCGGAGCGCGGCGTTGTCGACGCCGCAGCCGGTCGATCTCGCGCGATCGGCTCGAAGACCGACGGCGATCCCGCCGGCGACGTCGTCGAGCGCGCCCTGGATCGGCCGGAACGCGAACTCGACGCCGCTCTGGAGCTCGCGGACGAGCGGGCTGGACGAGAACGCCATCAGCACGAGCGATCACGGCCAGCAGGACCGATGTAGGCGACGGCCCTGCGGCGGCGTGCCGATTGCGAGGACGGCGGCGGTCATCGCGGTGGCTCAGCGTGCGGGCCGGCTGCGGCCGGTTGGGCCTCAGCGCGGCGGCCGCGAGTACGTCTCGGCGACGAGCACGCGGTCCATCGCGGTCGAGCTCCTCGAGGACGACGCCGGTGCCGCGCGCGACGCAGGTCAGCGGGTCGTCGGCGATGTGGACGGGCATCTGGGTCGCCTCGGCGACGCGCCGGTCGAGGCCCGCGAGCAGCGCGCCGCCGCCGGCGAGCACGATGCCCTGGTCCATGATGTCGGCCACCAGCTCCGGCGGCGTCTCCTCGATCGTGTCCTTGACGGTGTCGACGATCTGCTGCGACCGACGGCTCGATCGCCTCGCGGATCTGGTCGGCGCCGACCTCGACGCTGCGCGGCAGGCCGGTGAGCAGGTCGCGGCCGCGGAGCGTGACGCGCTGCTCGTCCCAGTCGCCGGGGTAGGCGGAGCCGATCGCGATCTTGATGTCCTCGGCCGTCCGCTCGCCGAGGAACAGGTTGTACTCGCGCCGGGCGAACGTGACGATGTCCTGGTCCATCTCGTCGCCGCCGATGCGGATCGAGCGCGACACGACGATGCCGCCGAGGCAGATGACCGCGACCTCGGTCGTGCCGCCGCCGATGTCGACGATCAGGCTGCCGGACGGCTCGCTGACCGGCAGCCCGGCGCCGATCGCGGCGGCCATCGGCTCCTCGATCAGGCGCGCCCAGCGGGCGCCGGCGTTGAGCGCCGCGTCGCGGACGGCGCGCTTCTCGACCTCGGTCACGCCCGACGGGATGCCGAGCAGCATCCGCGGCCGCGGGATGAGCCCGACCCGGTCGTGCACCCGGCTGACGAAGTACTTGATCATCTGCTCGGTCACGTCGAAGTCGCTGATGACGCCGTCGCGGAGCGGGCGGACCGCGATGATGTTGGCCGGCGTCCGGCCGACCATCCGCTTCGCCTCGGCGCCGACCGCCAGCACCCGCTTCGTCTTCGCGTCGATCGCCACGACCGACGGCTCGCTGATGACGATCCCGCGGTCGCGGACGTGGACCAGCGTGTTGGCGGTCCCGAGGTCGATCCCGATGTCGCGGGAGAAGAGGCCGAGCAGGCGGTCGAACATGGTCTGGAGCGGGTCCTCCGTGGGGATCGCGGGCGTCGCGGACGGCGACCGGGCCGGGACGGTGGCCGGATCACATCGAATGCGGGTCGGACGCGGAAGCCCGCCGCAGTATACCCGGTCGTTCCGCGCGACGCCGACGACGGGCGGACCGGTCAGCGGCCGGCTCCGCGTCCGCGATACGACGGGCCGGTCGAAGGCCACGCCGCGGTCACGCAGCGAGACGTAGGCGTCGTGGCCGATCACGAGGTGGTCGAGCAGGCCGATGTCCAGCAGCCGGCCCGGCCGCGAGCGCCTCCGCGGTGAGGTGCAGGTCGTCCGGGCGACGGCGTCGGGTCGCCCGAGGGATGGTTGTGGCACGAGGATCACGCTCGGCCGCGTTCAGCCGGACGGCGTCACGGAACAGCTCGCCGACGCGGACCAGCGACGACGCTGACGTTGCCCTGGTAGACCGTCGGGACGCGCAGCACGTGGTTCTTCGTGTCGAGCAGCACGACCCGCAGCTCCTCGCGCTCGAGGCGGCCCATCTGCAGGATCAGGCGGTCGGCGACGTCGTGCGGGCCGCGGATCGGTCCAGCGACCGGACGGCCAGTCGGCCAGCAGCCGGCGGCCGAGCTCGAAGGCGGCGACCAGCTGCGCGGCCCTCGCGGGGCCGATCCCCGGCTGAGCGCGGCCAGCTCCAGCTCGGTCGCCCGCGGCCAGCCCGGTCAGGCCGTCGTGACCGGGCGAGCGCGTCGGCGGCCAGGTCCACCGCCGAGCGGCCGCGCGAGCCCGCGCCCCACACGAGCCCGATCAGCTCCGCGGAGGTCAGCCCGGCCGGGCCGCGCTGGGCGAGCCGCTCCCGCGGCCGCTCCGTCACGGGCAGCTCGCGGATCGGGCCGCCGCGGCCGCCGGGACACGATCGGTTCCGACCACGGCGACCTCCGGGCGGCGTGCGCGGCGGATCAGGTGTCCCCGAGGCCCGGACGACGGGAGCCCGCCGATTCCCCCCGCCATCCGGACCTCGAGGACGACTGCGGAGCCTACCGATGGACCCTCACCGGCGGCTCAACGACAGGTGCACAGCCGCATCACCGGGCTAGGCACGGACGTCAGGCGGGCGGCCCCCGTGGGCGGGCGCGACCTCGCCGAGCACGAGCAGGACGCCGTTGAACGCCGCGTGCAGCCCGAGCGGGGCCCAGATCGACCCGCGCCGGAGGAAAAGCCAGCCGAGGGCCAGCGCGACCGGGATCCGCGTCGCGAAGCCGACGACGCGCCAGCCCGAACGCCTCCCCGCGCCGTCGCCGCCGAGCGTCCAGGACATGCACGAGCGCGAAGAACAGCGCCGCCTGGATCAGAGGACCGCGCGCGCCCCGTAGTCCGGGACCCAGGCCGTCGTCGCAAAGCCGCGGAACAGGAGCTCCTCGGCGATCGGGCGCGACGATCGCGCCCGCGGCAGCAGGCTGGAGGACGAACCCGCCGGTGTCGCCGGTCGGGTGGCAGCGGGCTGACCGGCGTGACCGGAGGAGCTGCTGCAGGACGCAGGGCGACCGGGATCGTCGCCACGATGACCGGCACCGCCCAGAGCCGCGCCGATGGCCAGCTCGCGCAGGGCCGCCGTCGATCCGGCCGGCGGACCCCATCTGCGCCCAGGTCAGCGCGCCGCTGTCGACGACGAGCAGCCGGATCAGACCGCCCAGTAGATGAGTGCCTGCGACGACGACCGAGCCAGGTGCCCGATCGGGCCCTCGGACGCGTCGACGCCGAGCGAGCGCCGAGCGGGACGCCGACGAGCACGAGCGCGACGGCCGAGGTCGGGATCGACGCCGCGAACACCAGGAACGGCGATGGACCCGGCGTAGGCCCGCACGCCGCGCGGCCCGCCGTTCGATGACCCTGCGAGCCGGCCGCGGCGATCAGCCCGACCGACAGCAGCGACCAGGGCCAGGATCAGCAGGACGGACTGCGACGCCCCGGCCACCGGCCATGGACCGCGACCAAGAGGAGCGCGCCAGCCGATGAGCGTCGCCAGCCAGCCGACGACGAACAGCGCCGGCGCCGCGCGGCCCTCGATGGTGAAGGTCCGCGCTCCCGGACGCGGCGGTCGAAGGATCGGCCGGTGGCGACGCGAGGTCGGCCGGTCGCACGGTCGTCGCCCGCCGCCTTCGGGCCGACGGATCAACGCTCCGGCAGCGCGTCCTGGCGGTCGACGCGGCCAGCGCGCGCTCCGCGGGACCGCCCGGGGCGGCTCGATCGCAGGGAGCGGGCGACCCGGCGCCGGTGCCGCGATCCGGCCCGTGGCGTCGAGGCCCGACCCGGCAATGCCTCGATCGCCGCGGGCGGCCGCGATCTCCGCCGCTCGAAGTCCTTGCCGCACCAGGCGCACAGCGACCAGTCGAGCCCGACCAGCCGGCTGCAGTTCGGACAGACGCGGTTGAGCCGGGTGCGGCACGTCGGGCAGATGATCCACTCCTCGTTGACCCGCCGGTCGCAGGTTGGGCAGTGGTGGATCGCCTCGACCTCGGCCAGGAGCGCCTCCTCGGCCAGGTTCCGCTCCCAGACCTCGCCGATCTTCTCGTGCGGCCGGATGATCTTGTAGACCCAGACGGCGAACACGAAGAAGAACGGGGTGAACAGGATGATCCCGGCCGCCGCGAGGTACGGGTGCGATCGGGTTCGTCCGAACGCTGCTGCATGTCCCGGAAGGCCCAGTAGGACGTGGCCAGCCAGACGACGCCGACGTAGACGAGGATCGCGCGGATCCCGAACTGGATGACCGGATTCGCGAAGATGTCACCGATCGTCTTGCCGATGTTCGCGAGGATGTCGTCCATGCCCGGGTGGGTGCCTCCGGTGTGAATTCGTCAGCCCGCCCCAGCCGGCGTCCGCGTCGGGGCAGTGTAGCAGGGGAGGTCGGCTACCCCGGTCGGGCGGTCAACCCGGGTTCAGACGCCCGGGGTGGGCTCCGCGTGACGTTGGACGAGCGCGCTGAGGAGGCCGCCGCCGAGCAGCAGGGCCGCCGCCGCGACCTCGAGCACGACCCCGAGACCGGCCCCCAGCCGGCCGAATGCGTACGGCCAGGCCAGCCCGAGCAGCAGGGCGCCGAGCGCGATCCCGGCCACACCGGTCCTGAGCCACGTGCCGAGCTGATTGGGGATCGCGGCGAGGGCGAGGACGCCGAGCGACAGGAGGAACACGACCACGTGGGCGGCGCCCGCGAGGCCCCACGTGTCGAGGTAGCTGCCCGTGAAGGTCGCGCCGATCACGATCCGTGACCAGGGCAGCAGGAAGCCGATCGCGGCGGCCATGGACCCGGCGAGGACCAGGACGCCGGCAGCCTCGTCGACACGCCGGCGATCGATCGTTGGCACGGCGAAGCGGCCCGGCCGGGCAGTGGACACGGCCTCGGTCGCGGGCTCCGTGGCAGCCGGGCCGGCCGGGCCCCAGGCTCGAGGCAGGATCCGGGCCGGCGGTTCGACGGACTCGGCCGAGGCCGGGCTGGGCGGCACGTACGATGCTGCGCTCGCGGGCAGCGGCTCGCTCGGGGGCGGCGCCGCTGCTGCTGGCGTCACCGGGACCGCCGCGATCTGCGCCCAGCGGTCCATGGGAGAGCCTGCCGCGGAACCCGGCACGAGCCCGACCGGCTCCAGTGTCCGGGCCGGCGTGTCGGACGAGGCAAGGAGCGCCGCAACGGGCGCGGGCACGGGCTCGGGGTCCCACGACGCCTCGGCGTCGAGCCCGGGCTCGATCTGCGGCTCCACACCAGAGTTCGCATCGAGCCAGGAGCGCGCCGGCGGCATCGCTCCCGCCAACCCCGTCGGCTCGGCAGCACGGAAGCTCCGCGCAACCGCTGCAAGCACCGTGCCGCAGTGCGGACAGGACAGCCGGCCAGGCGGAATGCCTTCGGTGCAGGCGGGGCAGGCGAACGACTCGGCGAGCATCGGTACCTCTCGGATCCCGGCCCGGATGGCCGGTCCGCTACACCGTGCCAGACGGGTCGAGGTCGTTCCACTCCCCCGGTCGGCTGGCGATCGATGCCCCATATGTCCCGCGGACGCGCAGGACCTCGGCGGTCCACGCGGCGCTGTCGCCACGCCGTCAGGAGACCTGCCAGCACGAGTCCCGCAGACCAGGTGCCAAGGAACACGAGCAGCGTGCCGGCCATCGCGGCCTCGGTCCCCGGCCGCCCTTCCACAAGCAGGGCCCGGAGCATGCTCCAGGCAGCACCAGCCCCCACCACGATCGGTCCGGTGGCCACCACGAGGACGGCCGTCGGTACAACGTAGGTCGCGATCGTGGTGAGCGGCCGTCGCACGAGATCGGCCCAGGCACCGACGTAGGCCTGGTCGATCGACTGGCCCCACAGAACCAGCCGCCGCGCACCGAGCGAGCCCAGGACCTCGCCCAGGGTCCAGGCCAGGGCGATCGCGATGACCGCATCCGGTGCCGCGGAGATGACCCGCCAGCCGATCGGTGTCAGGACGTCGCTGGGGAGCGTCAGCTCCCGGTACGTGGCCTGGACGAGCCGCATGGAGCCGTAGCCGAGGGCCACCGCGAGCGGCACGTGACCCGCCAGCCGAAGCAGCACGATCCGCCAGATCCGGCCACGCTGGCGTGCGGCCGGCACCGGTGGCAGGTGCCGGCCCAACCCGAGGTCCTCGTCCGCGGCGACGGCCCGGATGAGGTCGCGCTCCGTGATCGCGGCCACCCAGCCGCCGACGACGAGCCACAGGAAGAACCCGCCGAAGATCGCGGCGACGACCGCCGCGAAGCCGAAGGACAGCCCGCCCAGCCAGAAGGCGGTGATCGTCGGGCCGAGGATCGTCGCAAGACCCACGGCCGACGGCAGCACGAGGATCGGCACCAGGAACACGAGGATGCCGCCACGCAGGAGGAACGCGGCAAGGGCGACGACCCACGTGCCCGGCCTTGGCAGGACGACGAGCAGCGACGCCATCATCGCTGCCCCCCAGCTCATGGGGCTGGGCTGCTCGTCAGTGCATCGAGCTCCCGCAGGGCCTCCTCCACGAGCGCGATCTCCGCGCCGTACCGCGCGAAGTCGCCGTCCTGGAGTGCCTGCTGGGCAAGCTCGAAGTGCTCGTTCGCGTAGTCGATCAACGCCGTCACGTCACCGCTCGGTGGCGTCTGGTCCGGGCCGGGCGTCTGCGGCGCCGTGGGCGTCGGGCTGGGCTCGGGGGCCGGTGACGGCTCGCCGCCAGGTGTCGGCGATGGGCCGGGCGTCCCTTCCGCCTCTGCCTCCAGGAGCAGACGCAGACCCTCGCCGAGGGTGCGCGCCCAGACCACCTCGCGGGGAGAGGCGACCACGATCCGCTGGAACTCGGGCAGGCGCGTGCTCGAGGACTGGAGATAGAACGGCTGGAGGTAGATGACCGAATCGCCGACCGGGACCACGATCAGGTTGCCGCGGATGACCGAGCTGCCGGCCTGGCTCCAGAGCGTCAGCTGTTCGCTGATCGCCCCGTCGGCGTCGATCCGTGCCTCGATCTGCTCCGGTCCGAACACGTTGTTCGTCTCGGGGAAGCGGTAGACGCGCGTGGTCCCGTAGCTCTCGCCGTCGTTGCGCGCGGCCACCCACGCGATCATGTTCGGCCGGTTCGTCGGCACCATGGGCTGGAGCAGGAGGAACTCGGACTCGGCCTCACCCGGCATCCGCATCACGACGTAGTAGGCCTCGGACGGCAGCGTCTGCTCGGTCGTCTCCGCGCTCGGCACCGTCCAGATGTCCTCGCCCGAGAAGAACTGCAGCGGGCGGGTGACGTGGTAGCGCCCGAAGACCCGCGTCTGGACGTTGAACAGCTCCTCCGGGAAGCGCAGGTGGCCGGCCAGGCTCTCGGGCAGGTCGGTGAGCGGGCGGAAGAGCGTCGGGAAGACCCGGGCGTAGGTGCGGACGATCGGATCGGTCGGGTCGGCGACGTAGAAGGTCATGGTCCCGTCGTACGCGTCCATCGTGATCTTGACGCTGTTCCGGATGTAGTTGAACGGGTCGTCGCCCAGCGTCGTCTCCACGAGATCGGTCGGGTTGAACCAGTTCGCATGCGGGAACCGATCCGAGACGGTATAGGCGTCCTGGACGTAGACGAGCCGCCCGCTGTCCTCGTCGATGACGATGTACGGGTCCTTGTCATAGCGCAGGAACGGCGCGATCTTCGGCAGGCGCTCGTTGAGCGAGCGGTCGAAGAGCAGCTGGCTGCTTGCCGTGACCTGGTCGCTGATCAGGAGGTTCGGGTCGCGGAACCGGGCCGCGAACAGCAGCCGCATCATGGTGTTGTCGAGCCGGATGCCGGTGTCGCCCTGCCAGGTCGTGGTCACCGCGTCGGCATCGCCCTGCCCCGCGCGGGAAGTCGAACTCCTGCTGTCGGGCGCCGACCACGATGTAGCCGCTGGGCCGCTCGCCGAAGTAGATCCGGGGCTCGGGGATCTCGGGCGCACCGCTCGTCGCCGCGGGCGGGATATTGCCGATGAACAGCCGCGGCTGGCCCTCGTTCGTCACCTCGTTCACGGGCGCCATCGCCACGCCGATCCCGTGCGTGAAGATGATCCGCTCGTTGACCCAGCCGCCACCCGTTCGACCCTGGATCAGCTCGCGTGCGCTGAGCATCACCTGGCGCTGGACGCCGTCGATCGTGTAGCGATCGGTATCGACGTCGGTGAACCCGTAGTACGGCCGAAGGGCCTGCAGCTGATCGATCGCGTCGTGCAGCGGGCGGTAGTCCCAGAGGCGCGCATTGCGGAACGTGTCCTGCTCGGCGTCGATCGCCTCCTGGGTGAGGACGTCCTCGCCCCCGAAGGGCCTGGTGTCGTCCCACGCCTCGAGGCCGAACCCGAGGCGGGTCATCGAGATGTTGTTCCGGATGTACGCCTCTTCCTGGGCGAACTGGTTGGGCTGGACGGTCAGGGCCTGGACAGCCGTCGGGTACACGCGACCGACGATGATCGAGGCGAGGAACCAGACGCCGAGCGTCAGACCGAGCGGCCACAGCATCCGGGTGAACGCACCGCCCAGCACGAGGGCGGCCGCGAGCGCCGACACCACGGTCAGGACATCGAACGCGAAGAACTGCGCGTTCTGGTCGGTGAAGCTGACCCCGACGATGCTGACGTTGCTTTCGGTGACGCTGGCCCGCGTGCTGTAGACGAGCTCGAGCTTGTCCAGCTGGTAGCCAATCGCCACCGATACGAGGAACAGCGCGGCAAGGACGCCGAGGTGGACCCGGACCGGCGTGCTGAAGACGGGGCCGCCGCGCATGGCCCCGACCAGGTAGCGCGCAACCGCGATCAGCAGGCCACCGACGACGAGCCCGTTGAACAGCGCCTGGACGAGGCGCAGGAACGGCAGCTCGAACAGGAAGAACGAGATGTCGCGGTTGAAGATCGGATCCGCGACGGTCGCGGTCTCCGAGAAGGGCACCCGGTTCTGCCAGAGCAGGATCGTCTCCCACGCACCGGATAGCGAGCCCGCGACGCCGAGCCCGACGAAGATCGCCAGTCCGGCCAGCACCCAACCGGCGACCGGGGTCAGGTCGGGCAGGTCGTCGGCGGTGAAGGTGGGCGGTGGCGGGCGCCGCTCGCCGCCCGGATCCCAGCGTCGGGCGCCACCGGTTCCGGTGCGACCACCGTCGGCGGCCTGGGCCGCCTCGTTGAGCCGCTCGAAGAGCGAGCGGATCGTGCCGCCACCTTCGCCGGCCGGCGGCGTGAGCCGTCCCGCAAGCCACAGGTTTCCCAGCAGCACGACGAGCGCGACCACGAGCCCGACGGCGAAGAGGCTCAGCTGCGCGCCAATTCGTGTCCAGAAGACCTGGTCGAAACCGACGCTCTGGAACCACAGGGCGTCGGTCCAGAGCTCGATCCCGACGAGGAACAGGATCAGCAGGGCCAGCCCGAGCAGTGCCGCGATGGCCAGCGCGGCGGTGCGCCCGGCACGGCCGACGAAACCGCGGACGCCTCCGCCATCGTTCGAACCGCCGACTGTCCTGCGGCGCGACCCACCACCGCGAACCCCGGCCGCCCGCACTGCCCATCACGGGCCGTGGCCGGGGGCGTGGCCCGACCGGCTCGGAATCGGCGTCGCGGCTCTCGCGGTCGTCCTCGGTTGGCCCGTCGTCCGGGTCCGGGCCAACCTGACGAGGCTCGCGCGGCCCTCGTGGTGCGACCGAGTCCGGGTCCTCGCCCCGAGCTGCCGCCTCACGCCGCCGCAGCTCGTCCATGAAATCGTCGAACAGGTCGCGCATGCAGGAATGAGCATAGCCGCTGCTTCGTCGCGCAGCCTCCCAGCCGGGAGTCAGTGCCGGTGAAGCCCCGCGAAGGCGCGCCCGAAGGCGTCCTGGACCGTCTCGGCCAGCTCGTTGGGCCGCATCGTGGCGGCGCGGGCGGGCTCAAATCGGAACGCGACGCGCAACGCCACCGGCACGCGCCACGGTCGGTCAGGGTTCTCGGCGGGCGCGACGGTCGCAATGCGCATCTGGAGACGTCCGTCGTCCTCCAGGATCATGCCGGAGAGCGCACCCGACACAGCCGGTCCGATGCGGCCGAGCGGCGGGTCGGGCGGCGGGCCGCTGGACGGCGCCAGATCGGTGAACGAGATGACCGCCTCGTCGTCGGCGAGCCACAGGATCGCGAGCCACCAGCCGTCGGGTGCCTCGGACGGTCGAGCCATCCCGAGCCGGTACGTCTTGTCGCCTGCTCGAACCGGCAGCTCCTTCAGGTAGGAGGGACCGGGGAGCGGCAATCGGTCGGGCACGACCGCAGCATATCGAGCCCGCCGGTACAGGGCTCAGACCCGGCGGTCGGCCTCGGTGTCGGGGTCGACCGGATCGAGCGTCGTGTCGGGGTCGACCGGATCGAGCGTCGTGCCAGGCTCGACGGCGCCTTCGTCCTCGAGCAGGTCATCGCCAAGGACGGGCTCGGTGCGTGCCGCCTCGGCCGGTTCGACGTCCTCGATCAGCGGCTCCTCGTCCACATCGGGGATCGGCCGGCCTTCGACCGCGGCGTCGGCCATGATCGAATCTGCCTCCGCCTGGCGGTCGGCGAGCTCGGCCTCGATCTCGAGCCGGAGGATCTCGCGCTTCACCGCGGCAGCGGGCGGTGCGATCGCGTCGGGCGTCGCGACCGGCGTGACGCCTTCCTCGACGTAGTCGCCGCTGAGCCACGACAGGATCCGGCTCCGCTGCGGCCGGGTGGGCTCGCGGCTCGCACGCAGGATCGCTTCGTGATCGATGGAGGTGATCCCGGGCATCGCCGTCTCGGGTGCCGACGTCAGGGTCGCGCCGCACGAGGGGCACGTCTCCAGATCGGTCGAAGGCAGCGTCGCGGAGCACCACGGGCAGTGGAAGGCGGCGACACCGCCCCCGGTCGCGTGTTCGTCGGCCATGTCCCGAATGCTAGCGTGCCGGCGAGCTCGCGGAATACCCCATTCGTACGGAGCGACGATCCCCCGGCGCGCTGCCTACTCCCATTCGATCGTCGCAGGCGGCTTGCTCGAGATGTCGTAGACGACCCGGTTGACACCCGGGACCTCGTTGACGATCCGTGACGAGATCTTGCCGAGGACGTCGTACGGGAGCTTCGCCCAGTCGGCGGTCATGCCGTCCTCGGAGGTCACAGCGCGGATGGCGACGACGTTTGCGTAGGTCCGCCCGTCGCCCATGACGCCGACGCTGCGCACGGGCGTGAGGATTGCGAAGCTCTGCCACAGGCTGCGGTACAGGCCCGCGCCCTTGATCTCGTCGATGACGATCCAGTCCGCGTCGCGCAGCGTGTCGAGCCGCTCAGCGGTGACCTCGCCGATGATCCGGATGGCCAGCCCGGGACCGGGGAACGGTTGCCGGAGCACCATCGCCTCGGGCAGCCCAAGCTCCATCCCGACCTTGCGGACCTCGTCCTTGAACAGGTACCGCAGCGGCTCGATCAGCTTGAAGCGGAGATCGGCCGGCAGCCCGCCGACGTTGTGGTGGGTCTTGATCTTCTGGGCGGCCTTCGTCTCGGACGTGGCGCTCTCGATGACGTCGGGGTAGAGCGTGCCCTGGGTCAGGAAGTCGATCCGTCCGAGGTTCGCCGCCTCCTCCTCGAACACCCGGATGAACTCGTCGCCGATGATCTTGCGCTTCTGCTCGGGGTCCTCGACGCCGGCCAGCCGGGCCAGGAAGCGGTGGCGCGCATCGACCATGACCAGCTGCATGCCGAGATCGCGCTCGAACGTCGCCCGGAGGAGCTCGGACTCCTTCTTGCGCATCAGCCCATGGTCGACGTAGATGCAGGTCAGGCGGTCGCCGACGGCCCGGTGGACGAGCGCCGCCGCAACGGCCGAATCGACGCCGCCAGACAGCGCGCAGATGACCTTGCCGTCGGAGCCGGTCTCGCGGGCGTGGGCATCGACACGGTCGCGGATGCCGGAGACCGTCGTGTCGATGAAGGAGGTGGCCGTCCAGGTCTGCTCCACGCCCGCGATCCCGACCACGAAGTTGCGCAGGATGTCGCGCCCGCGCGGCGTGTGGACCACCTCGGGGTGGAACTGGATGCCGTACAGCCGGCGGGAGGGGTCGGCCAGGCCTGCATACGGGCTCGAATCGGTCTGGGCGGTGGACCGGAAGCCCTCCGGCAGGCGCGTGATCGAGTCGCCGTGGCTCATCCAGACCGGCTGCTCGCGGCTGACGCCCTGGAACAGGCCGTCGTCGTCGGTGATCGTGATGTTGGCCGGACCGTATTCGCGCCGGTCGGTCGGGACCACGTCGCCACCCAGCTCGCGCGCCATCAGCTGCGCGCCGTAGCAGATGCCGAGGACCGGGATCCGCCCCGACCAGACGGCCCCATCGGGCTTGGGCGCGTTCTCGTCGTAGACGGAGTTCGGACCGCCCGAGAGCACGATCGCCCGCGCGCCGCGCCGTTCGAGCTCGGCGTACGGGGTGTCGAAGGGAAGGAGCTCGGAATAGACGTCGAGCTCGCGAACGCGCCGGGCGATGAGCTGCGCGAACTGGCTGCCGAAATCGAGGATCACGACCGGACCGACCTCGGGGGTCGTGGCCGGCTCGACCGTCGTGCGATCGGGTGCCGGCGCGTTCAGCGCGGTCTCGAGATACGCCTCGACCTCTGCGTCGTCCGGGGCGAGCACCCGGTGGCCGGCGTTGGCCGCCTCGCCATGAACCGTCTTGCCGCGCTCGGCCGGCCGGCCAGTGGCGGCCCCGGTGCTGTCCTCGCTGTCCTCGCCGGCCTGCTCCACCACGCTCGATCCCGCCTTCCCCTGCTCCCCGATCCCCGTCAGTCTACCGGCCGCCGCTCCAGCAGGAGCGCGCCGAGGGCGTCGGCCAGCCAGCTCCGATACTGCTCGTCGGACCACCCGCGCAGGCTCGTCAGCAGGTCGGACACCGCCAGCGAGGTCAGCACCCACAGGGCGTCGCTTGCGGCATCCACGTCGAGCCCCCAGGGCTGAGACGCCCGCTCGGGTAGCCCGGTCAGTCGCGGTTGCGCATGGCCTCGGCGGCGTGGGCGAAATAGCGTTCCAGCGCCTCGGCAACCTCGGGCGGTGGCGCGAGATCGGCAATCGCGGCCCGCATGTGGACCAGCCACCGATCGCGCTCCGTTGCACCGATCCCGAACGGGAAGTGGCGCATCCTGAGTCGGGGGTGACCGCGCTCGTCGTCGTAGGTCCGCGGGCCGCCCCAGTACTGGGCAAGGAACAAGGTCAGGCGACGGGTTGCCCCTGCCAGGTCCTCCTCCGGATAGAGCGGTCTGAGCTGCGGATCGGCGGCGACACCATCATAGAAGCGCGTCACGAGGCGCTCGAAGAACGGCATGCCGCCCGCGATGGCGTACAGGGTCGTGGTCGGTGTGGCGTCGGTCACGGTGGGCCAATTCTAGGCCGAGTAGCCCTCGTACTCGTTGGGGCACAAACGAGCGCGACCCGGTGCCGGTTCCGGCCGTTTCGTGCACCCCTTCGTGCTCGGCTGTGGTCGAACCAGTAGCGGTCGTACTCGGAGCGTGCTGGGCGCCGCCGAAACGCCCGGATCAGGCGGAGTAGGCGCCCATCGGGAAGACGCCGCGACCGGCGTGGACCGCCGGAGCGGGAACTTCCGCGACGACCGTCACAACGGGGGTGACCGAACGGGTGCCGCCTGGCGCCATCCCGCGAACCACGAACCGCGCCGCAACGAGCCATGAGCCGGCAAGCCAGACCGTCAGACCGAGCGCCTCGAAGCGCGACACGGAGGTCGCCTCGGCCCCGGCGGGGAGGAGCGGCTCGATGCCGGCACGGAGGAGCAGGATCTCGAACGCCGCAACACCGAGCCCGATCGCGAGGAGGTACAGCGACAGCGGCACGACCCAGGCGCGCCGTCGGACGACGCCGTACATCGCGACCAGATGGGCGCTGCCGAACGCGATCGCGAGCGGGACGAGGATCGCCAGGGTGGCTCCGTCGATCGAGGAGCCCGGCAGGACGAAGAAGGCGACGGCCAGCACGGTCATCCCGGTCAGGAACAGGACGAACGCCGCGAAGCCACGCGTTCCGCGGCGGAGCGCGTGACGCGGCACGGGACCGGTGGTGCGGGTGGCGGTGGAAGCGGTCATCGCTCGGGAGGCTCCTCAGTGGACGTGTGTGTTGGGTCCGGGGCGGGCGAGGCCCCCGGTCAGGGCAAGGGAATGGCCGGACGCAGTGGGCAATCAGCGTCCGGCCATCGGAGGACGGGTCAGGTATTCGGTTGTTCTTCAGTTGTTCTTCAGTTGTGCGGGACGTCGTCCCGATGACCGAACGGTAGTCCGCCCCCACGCTCGTCCCCATCGACGTCCGACGCCGAAATCGGATGGACGGATGACGATGCCGGTGGTCCCCGCCGGGCGAGACGTTTTCGCGGACCGCCTGCCGGCGATGACCTAGACTCGTCGACCCCGACCCGAGGTTCAGCCACGTGTCCGCTTCGCCTCGCCCGCCATCGATCCACGTGGTCGATCTCCAGAAGACCTACGACGTTCCCGAGCGCGAGGGCGGCGTCCGGGCGGCCACGAAGAGCCTCATTCGGCGCACCTCAAAGCAGGTCAAGGCGGTTGCGGGCATCAGCTTCGACGTCGAGCCGGGCGAAATCGTCGGCTTCCTCGGTCCCAACGGGGCGGGCAAGACCACCACGCTGAAGATGCTGTCCGGGCTGCTCTACCCGACCGGCGGCGAGGCGACGGCCCTGGGTCACGTGCCATGGCGCCGCGAGGACGCGTTCCTCCGGCGGATGACCCTGATCATGGGCCAGCGGAACCAGCTCGCCTGGGACATCCCGGTCGTCGACTCGTACGAGCTGAACCGCGCGATCTACGGGGTGGCGCGCGAGGACTTCCGGACACGTCTCGATGAGCTGATCGAGCTGCTCGAGCTCGGCGACCTCGTTCGGAAGCCTGTCCGGAACCTGTCGCTCGGCGAGCGGATGAAGGTCGAGATCGCCGGCTCGCTGCTGCACCGGCCCGATGTGCTCTTCCTCGACGAGCCGACGATCGGGCTCGACGTGACGATGCAGCGCCGGATCCGCTCGTTCATCGCGGAGTACAACGCGCGAACCGGGGCGACGACGCTGCTCACGAGCCACTACATGGCCGACGTCGAGGCCCTCTGCAAGCGCGTGATCGTCATCCACCACGGCCGGCTGCTGTACGACGGTGACCTCAGCGGGCTCGTCACGCGCTTCGCGCCACACAAGACGATCGTGCTCGACCTGGACGGCGAGGTGCCCGACGTCGCTGCGAGCCTCCTGCGCGCGCTCGACGGCACCGGCGGACACGTGACCGAGCAGGGCACCGACCGCATCGCGCTGCGCGTCCCCCGCAATCAGACGGCCATCGTCACGACCCGGCTGCTCGCGGAGCTGCCGGTGCTCGACCTGATCGTGGAGGAGCCGCCGATCGACGAGGTGATCGATCTCGTGTTCGCGGGCGGCACGGCCGAGGCGGGCGGCACGGCCGAGGCCGCCGGCACGGCCGAGATGGCAGCCGTCACGAAGCCCGCGGACGCCGCCCCCCGGTGAGTGCCAGCACCCCCACCCAAATCCATCGCCTGCCGGGGATCTACCGGGCCAAGTTCAAGGCCGAGATCGCCCTCCAGTTCGCGTATCGCGGCGCGCTCGCCATCTGGCTGCTCGGGCTCGTCCTCAGCCCCGTCGTCTCGCTCGTGGTGTGGACGACGGTGGCCGGCGAGCAGGGTGGCGAGGTGGCCGGGTTTGGGGCGCGCGACTTCGCCGCGTATTTCACCGTCCTGATGATCGTCAACCAGCTCACGTTCGACTGGCACGCCTATGAGTTCGAGTGGCGCATCCGGAACGGCTTCTTCTCGCCACTCCTGCTCCGGCCGGTGCACCCCATCCACACCGACGTCGCCGAGAACCTGACCTTCAAGCTCCTGACCTTCACGCTCATCGTGCCGGTTGCGCTGTTCCTGGTGGTGTCGTTCGACGCCCGCTTCGAGCCGGAGCCATGGCAGCTGCTCGCGTTCATCCCCGCGCTGCTCCTGGCCATGGCCCTCCGCTTCATCGTCGAATGGGGGGTCGGCGTGTTCGCGTTCTGGATCACGCGCATGGGGGCGCTGCTCCAGGCCTACTTCGTGCTCGTGCTGTTCCTCTCCGGGCAGGTCGCGCCACTCGAGCTCTTCCCGGAGCCGATCCAGATCGCCGCGAACGTCCTGCCGTTCCGCTGGATGGTCGCCTTCCCCGTCGAGCTTGCGCTGGGCCGGCTCGACGCCCAGGCCGTCCTGGTCGGCTTCCTCGCGCAGATCGCCTGGATCGCGATCGCCCTCGTGCTGCTGCGGATCGGCTGGCGCGCAGGGATCCGGCGCTACGCCGCGGTGGGCGCATGAGGTCGTTCGGGCTCGCCTGGCTGTCGCTCCGGCTCGGCATCCTCAACGCGCTCCAGTACCGGACGGACTTCTGGATCGCGTTCGTCGAGTCGGGCGTGCGGCTCTTCACCTCGCTCGCGGGCGTCGCCGTCGTGTTCAGCCAGACCGACGAGCTGGGCGGCTGGCGCCAGGAGGAGCTGATCGCCCTCGTCGGCGTCTTCCAGATGGTCGGCGGGCTCATGAGTCTCGTCGTGCGGCCCAGCATGGAGCGGCTCATGGAAGGCGTCCGTCTCGGCACGCTCGACTTCGACCTGACGAAGCCTGTCGACGCGCAGGTGATGGTGAGCACGCGCCAGGTCGACGTCTGGCGCCTGATCGACATCGCGCTGGGAACCGGGATCCTGGTCTTCGCGCTGGTCGGGCTCGGCTCGCGGGTCGGTCCGTCGCAGGCGATCGTGTTCGGGGTCCTGCTGCTCGCGGGTCTCGCGATCCTCTACAGCTTCCTGCTGATCCTCGCGACGATGGCGTTCTGGCTGGTGCGGCTCGAGAACATCCTGGTCATCTTCGGGAGCATGTACGAGGCGGGGCGCTGGCCGGTCGGCATCTATCCGCCGTGGCTGCGGATCGCCCTGACCGTTGCCGCGCCGGTCGCATTCGCGGTGACGATCCCCGTCGAGAGCCTCGTCGGTCGTCTCGAGCCGACGACCGTGGTGATCGCCCTGTCCGTGGCGGCGGGCTTCCTGCTGTTCTCGCGCTGGTTCTGGAGAACCGGCCTGAAGCACTACACCGGGGCGTCCGCCTAGGCCTGGGGCGTGGCCTCAGCGCCGCCCTCGGCGACCGATTCGAGACGGCGCTTGAACGACTCCAGATCGAGCGTCGCCGCGCGACGGGCCTGCGGGGCGATCATCCCCTCGAACATCCGGTAGCGCAGCGGCAGTCCGACGCGGATCGACCAGCGCAGGAACGTCGCCGGTCCGTCCGGTGCGAGCGCCGCCTCGATGTCGATCTTCACGCCCTCCTGGTCGCGCGCCTCGAAGGCGAACCGTCGGCCGGGCTCGACGACCGTGATCGTGCCGTCGAGCGTCGCCGCACGACCCGCGATCTGCTGCTGCACCCGGATCCGGGCGCCCGGGACGATCGGCTCGCCGACGATCCGCTCGACCTGGACGATCCCCGACTCGACGAGCCACTCGGGATACCGCTCGAGTGCGGTCAGCTCAGCGAAGACGGCCGGGACCGATCGCGCGATCCGGGTCTCGAGCTGGGCGGCGATCGTCATGCGGCTCCTTCGGGCTCCATGTCGGTGGGGATGAGGCGGAAGGCCGGTCCGGTTCCGAGGGCTTCGGCCGGCGTTCCGTAGCGAAGGATCGACTCGCGAATCGCGAAGCCGAACGCGTCACCCACGAGCGGCTCGGCCAGCGCGTTCCACGTCCGGTCGCCGATGGTCACCCGGCAGCGCGGTTCGTCGAGCAGGTTCTCCGCCCACGAAGCCCCCTGTCGTGCCGCGATGAGGATCTCGCCGGCCGGCGTCGTCACGAACCCGACGGTCACGGTACGCGGCAGACCGGTCCGCCGGCCGACCATCTCGATCCGGGCGTATCGGCCGGCCGCAACGAGGTCGTCATCCAGCGGCCTTCCGGCCACGCCGGTCAGCGGCTCCGCTGCCAGGACTTGCCCTCGGTCTGGACGGAAGGCGCGTAGATCATCTCGACGGCCTGCATCTCTCGGATCGTCCGTGCGCCGAGGGCCGCCATCGACTGACGGAGCGCACCGACAAGGTTCTCCGAGCCGTCCGTGACGCCGGCGGGGCCGAACAGAATCCGTTCGAGCGGGCCCGACGTGCCGACCTTGATCCGGGTCCCGCGCGGGAGCGTCGGCGACGGGGCCGCCATGCCCCAGTTCGTGCCCCGACCGGGCGCCTCCTGCGCTTTCGCCAGTGGCGAGCCGAGCATCAGGGCATCCGCGCCCGCCGCGATCGCCTTCGCGAGCTCGCCGCCACGGCGCATGCCGCCATCGGCGACAACCGGGACGTAGCGACCGGACTCGACGTGGTATGCGTCTCGGGCAGCGGCCACGTCGCTGATCGCGGTGACCTGCGGGACGCCGATGCCCAGCACCTCGCGGGTCGTGCACGCGGCACCGGGTCCGACGCCGACGAACACGGCTGCGGCGCCCTGCTCCATGAGCTGGAACGCAGCCTCCGCACTCGTGGTGTTGCCGACGGCGACCGGGATCGGCATGAACCGCGTGAACTCGGCCAGGGACAACGGGTCGTAGCCGGTGGCGAGGTGCCGTGCCGACGAGACCTGGCTCTGGACGAGAAAGAGATCGGCGCCATGCTCCGCGCAGAACGGCCCGAACCGGCGGGCGGCGCCCGGGGTGGCCGCCACCGCGGCAGGCGATCCGGCGGCATGGATCTCGTCGATGCGGCGCGCGATGAGCTCCTCGCGGATCGGCGCCTGGTAGGCCTCGGCGAGCAGGGTCTGGACATCGCCGTCGGCCGCGTTGGCGATCCGCTCCAGGACCGCATCCGGGTCCTCGTAGCGCGCCTGGACGCCTTCCAGGTTGATGATCGCGAGCCCGCCCAGCCCCGCGAGCGCACCCGCGAACCGCGCGTCGACAACCGCGTCCATCGCGGAGGCAAGGATCGGGATCCGCAGCTCCAGCCCGGCAAACGTCTGGGCGAGATCGACGTCGGACGGCTCGACCGTCTCGGTCCCCGGGGCGAGGGACACGTCCTCGAAGCCGTACGTCGGCCGGATCGTGTCCACCTTCGAGCGGAACATCCGCCGGCTCGCGGCCGGCGACGGCTCGTGGGTCTGGGTCGCCTCGGTCCGGTCGAGCATGTGCCCCTCCTCGTGCGCGCCTCACTCGGGTGAGCTTGGACCGATTCTACCAGTCGGCACGGGCGCGGCGGCTCGGACGGTCGTTTGGGTTGGCTGTTTGCAAGGCGCGGTCAGCATGCTCGCGTCATGGCAAAGGACAAGGACAAGGACAAGAACGGCCCTGCGCCCGACGAGGCCGTCGAGGACACGAAGATCCCCGGCGGGCTCAAGCGGAAGGCCTACGAACGGGAGCTCGCCCGGCTCGATATCGAGCTGGTTCGGATGCAGGAGTGGGTCCGCGCCAACGGGCACCGGATCGTGGTGCTGTTCGAGGGTCGTGATGCGGCCGGCAAGGGCGGCACGATCAAGCGGGTGATGGAGCCGCTCAATCCGCGGTTTGCGAAGGTCGTCGCGTTGCCGGCACCGTCCGACCGCGAGCGGACCCAGTGGTATTTCCAGCGCTACGTCGCGAACCTTCCCGCGGCCGGCGAGATCGCCCTGTTCGATCGGAGCTGGTACAACCGGGCCGGCGTCGAACGCGTGATGGGTTTCGCGAGCGACGACGAGGTCGAGGAGTTCTTTCGGACCGTTCCCGAGTTCGAGCAGATGCTCATGCGGTCCGGGATCCAGCTGGTCAAGTACTGGTTCTCGGTCAGCGACGACGAGCAGGAGCGCCGATTCCAGGAGCGGCTCGCCAACCCGATCAAGCGCTGGAAGGTGAGCCCGATGGACCTCGAGGCGCGGTCCCGCTGGGTCGAGTTCTCGAAGGCGAAGGACGCGATGTTCGAGCGGACCGACACGCCCGACTCACCCTGGTACGTCGTCGAGGCCGACGACAAGCGCCGGGCCCGCCTGAACGTCATCAGTCACCTGCTGAGCCTCGTCCCCTATGAGGAGATCACCCCGCCCGAGCTGGCCCTGCCCGAACGCCAGGCCGATCCCGGCTACGTCCGGCCGCCGCGCGAGACGCAGACGTACGTCCCGAACCGCTACTGAGCGAGCCCGCCGGCTAGAGGCGCTCGAACCGGTCGACTGGCACGACGAAGACCGTGGCGCCGCCCACCTCGACCTCGAGCGGGTAGGGCATGAAGAACTCGCCGGGCTCCATGATCGGCGGCATCGGGTTGACGATCTGGGATCGGGACGTGCAGTTGGCGCGGACGATGTCGACGACGGGATCGACCTGGTCGTCCTCCACGCCCAGGAGGATCGTCGCGTTCGACTGCTTGAGAAAGCCGCCCGAGCTGTGAAGCCGTGTCGCTCGATACTCGCGATCGAGCAGGGCATCGACGAGGGCTCCCGCGTCCTCGTTGTGCACGATGGCGACGATGAGCTTCATCGCCGCGAGTATCCGCGTCACGGGGAGTCCCGGTCAACGCGAATCGCACGCTCCCGCACCCGCGACGAGGCGCAGGGCCGGTGTACGATGCCGGCGCCGTCACCACGCAGGGAGCCGTTCGTGTCCGAAGCCACCCAACCCGTCCGCGACCCGCTCGCCGTCCTGACCGCCTCGGCAGCCGCCCTGGCGCGTGCGTCGGATCTTGACGAGGCGCTGAGCGCACTGCTCGCCGTGGGCATCGATGCGACCGGCGCGCGTGCCGCCGCCGTGTTCCTCCAGGATCCCGACCGACCGGAGCTGCAGCTCGGCGCATCCGTCGGGATCGCCCCCGATGACGCGGCGCGCTTTGCCGCCTCCGTGGCCGACGGCGCCGCCGATCACCCGATCGCGCGCGTGGCGGCCGGGCAGTCGATCGGTGGGGCCGACGCGGGTGATGGCTCCATCCACCTGCCGCTCGCGATCACGACCTCGGGCATCCAGATCATCCTCGGCGTGCTCGTCGCGCACGCGCCCGAAGGTGGGGCATTCGACGAGACGGATCGCGCCGTTCTCGGCTCGATCGCCGACCTCCTGGCGGTCGGCGTCGATCGTGCGCGCATGGCGGCCACGGCCTCCGAGCGGTCGGACTGGTTCGAGCGCATGGCCCACACCGATCCCCTCACCGGGCTCGCGAACGAGCGGACGGTGGGGCGCATTCTCGAGCTCGAGCTTGCCCGCGCCGGCCGACAGGACAGCGAGGTCTCGATCGTCATGTTCGACATCGATGACTTCCAGGCGACGAACCGCGATGGCGGCCACCAGGCCGGCGATGACGTCCTGCGGCGTGTCGCGGCCGTGCTTGCGGAGTCGGTCCGCCTGGTCGACACCGTCGGGCGCATCGGCGGCGACGAGTTCGTGCTGGTCGCGCCCGGATCCGCCGGGCTGACCGTCGCGCGCCGCGTGCTTGATGGGATTGTTGCCCTGCCCGCCGTGGCGGGGCGGCCTGTGTCGGTGTCGGCGGGCGTCGCGCGCTTCCCAACGGACGGCACCGACGCGCAGTCGCTCATCGAAGCCGCGACTGCCGCCCTCACGCAGGCCCGTGCTGACGGTCGGGGCCAGGCAGCCCTGAGCCCGACCCCCGCGGAGAGCTGACCGGGCGAGGTCGTTCGCCCTCGCCAAGCCGCGCTTGTTTGCACCACATGCATGTAGCGACGTTGCCGGGAGCCGGTGACGACGGATTCCTGCCTCTTCCGTGCACCCGGTGCACACGCTGAGCGAAGGAAACGGCCTCAGGCGCCCTTCTTGCACGGGACGCACGTTCGGGGCAGCGAGTCGGGCTTGGATGGACGCTATGTGCACCTCATGCAAGGCCACGTCGAGATCGTGCACCCGGAGCACGGAGCGGACCAATTCGGCTGGTAGCCGGACAGCGAGCGGAATCCGGGCAGCCCGGTGGGATCGCCGCCGGCCTACGACTCCTCGGCGCGCGAGCCCCGCATGCGGCGCTGCGTGGTGACGTCGACGCGCGACCCATCGGTCTCGCGGGCCGGGTGCTCAACGAGCGCAACGAGACGGGAGGCCATGAACCGGCCGGTCCGAACAGGGGTCCCGCCGCGGGTCACCTCGGTCACCTCGACCACGCCGCGTGCGGTGGTCACCTCGATGCGGCGTCCCGCGCGGGTCGCCTCGATCTCGAACGTCTGCGTGCCCTGGCCGGTGTCGACAACGGCCTCGACACGATCGCCCTTCATGGCCGAACGATAGCCACCGTGCCTTGCAGCGGTCCGCCAACCGAGGCGACGAAGCGCAGCAGATCCGTCCCACGTGCCGCTTCGCCGCCCGGGGGAGCCGTCATCGCGCCGGCCGCGACAGGCGGCGAGCTTGGCGCCGTCGCACCGGCCTGCGGCTCCAGCGTGAGCGCGACCGTCAGCCCGGCCTGGGCAGGGACGCCAAGCCCGTCGAACCGGCCCGTGCCGGCATTGCCCACGGTGAAACCACCCAGGGCGACAGGTGCCTCGTCCCCGACGATCGACCACGTCTCGTAGACCTGGCTTCCGGACGTGGGGCCGAGGTCGCGCACGGCGAGCGTCAGCGAGCCGTCCGGGGACAGCGCGGCCAGCCCGCGCGGACCGCCCGGCGTGGTGGGTGCGAGTACCGCGGTCATGGCGCCCGGCTGCGACGCAACCTCGAGAACGGCTGCGACATCCCGGTTGTAGGTCTCGCTGGCGCCGAGCTGTCCCTGCAGGAGCAGGTTCCAGGCGCCCAGGACCACGATCGCCAGCACCGCCGCGATGCGCAACGCCCAGCCGAGGCCGGAGGATGCGCCGCGCCGCTCCGCACGTAGCGTGCGTTCCGCCGCGGACGGGAAGGGGGTCGGTGGCGGCGTCGCACGAGGAGCAGGCGCCTGCTCACGCACGACGTCGGTACGAGGCACGGCTGCTGCCGAAACGAAATGGGAAGCCGCCGCCCCGGCCTCGGCACGGAACGGGATCCCGACCTCGGCCGCCGCAGCCGCGAGGATCCGGCCGCGCAGCGCGGCCGGTGGCTCGCCCAGCTCGACGGTCTCGGCGAGCGCGGGCACGACCGAGCCGAGCTCGAGGAACTCGGCGTGGGCTTCGGGGCAGTCGGCGAGATGTGCGCGAACGGCATCCATCTCGTCGCGCTCGAGCGCACCGAGCACGAAGGGAGCCGCGAGCTCGCTGATCTCGTCGCAGGACAGCACGGCGTTCATGCCTCGGCTCCCTGTTCGACCAGGACGCGCCGCATCGAGAGCAGCCCGAGCCGCATCCGGCCCTTGACGGTGCCCAGCGGTGCGCCCGTTCGTGCCGCGATCTCCTGCTGCGTCAGCCCGCCGAAGTAGGCGAGCTCGATGGCCTCCCGCTGCGCTTCGGGGAGCTGCCCCAGCGCCCCGCGCACGGAATCGGCGTCAAGCCCGGCAGCAACCTCGCCCCACACGTCGGGAAGGGTGAGTGCCGGCGGGGGTGCATCCTCGCGTTCGGGGAGGGCGGTCGTCGGGCGCCGGCGGCGGATGGCATCGATCGCGCGGTGATGCACGATCGCCATGAGCCACGTCTTGACGCTGCCGCGCCCCTCGGCGTAGCGACCGGCATGGCGCCACGCACCGAGGAACGCGTCCTGAAGGACGTCCTCGGCGAGCGTCGCGTCGCCAGTCACCCTGAGTGCGATCGAGTAGGCCATCGTGCGGTACCTGTCATAAAGCTCATCAAGCGCATGCAGCTCGCCGTCGGCGACCCGTGCCAGCGCCGCCCGGTCGAGATGATCGACGACCGGAGCGGTGGAGACCGAGCCGCTGGGTTCCTGTGCGTTCATCGGCTACTGCGCACGATCGGCTCGGGCGGTTCACTCGCGGAGCCAGCGAGCAGGGATTCGGCGGCAGACGCAAGTGATCCCGCCACGACATCGAATGGCTGGCTCGCGTCGAGGACGACCCACCGACCGGGCTCCCGCGCGGCGAGATCCAGGAAGCCATCCCGGACCCGGCGATGGAACGCAAGGTCGTAGTCGGCCTCGAAGCGGGTCAGGTCGTCGGGCGCCTTACGGGCCAGCCCTTCCTCGACCGGCAGGTCGAGCAGGATCGTCAGGTCGGGGACGAGCCCACTGGTTGCCGCAGCGTCGATCGAACGAAGCGTGGCCAGCGGGACGCCGGCACCGTAGCCCTGGTAGGCGAGCGTCGAATCCGCGTAGCGGGCACAGATCACGGTTACGCCGTCGGCCATCGCCGGCCGGATGACCGTCCGAACGAGATGCCGCCGGGCCGCCTCAAACAGCAGTGCGTCCGTCAGTGGGTCGTTCGGCTGGTCATCGGGCGTTCGAGCGAGGAGGATCGCGCGGAGCTGCTCGCCGAGCCGGGTCCCGCCCGGCTCCCGGGTCAGGAGCACGCGCAGGCCGTCGCTCCGCAGCCGCGCGGCGAGGACCTCCGCCTGCGTGGTCTTGCCCGAGCCCTCGGGGCCTTCGATGGTGATGAACCGTCCCCCGCCGGCTCCCGCGCGCGTGTCCGTCACGCGGCGAGTGTAGCGGCCCGGCCCGCCCCGGCCCGCCCGGGATCGCCGCGTGCTCCGGGGCAGATGGTCCGTGAATGATCCGCCCGCCTCACGGGCGCGTATGCCCGCCAGACGCTCCGCCCTTTCCCCGTCGGAGCGCACGCATGGAGGTCACAGCCACCCCAATGGACATTCGCCGCATTGGCACGACGGCCGGACTGCTTGGCGCAGCCGCCCTCGTCGCCGCCCTCGGAGCAGGCCCGCTCCTCGTCACCGGCGCCGACCACCTCGACGCTCCGACCGCGAAGTCCGATCCGCGCATCGACATCACGGACATCTACGCGTTCGCATCGGCCGGCGGGACGAGCCTCGTGCTCAACGTCAACCCGCTGACGAGCCCGGCCGACACCGCCGGTGCTCGCTTCAATCCGGACGCCCTGTACCAGTTCAACGTCGACACGAACCTCGACGCGAAGGCCGACGTGGCGTACCGCCTCCGGTTCTCGAAGCCCTATACCGCGAACGGCTCGACCGTCCAGTCGTATCAGCTCAAGCGCGCGACGAAGACCCAGGTCGGCCGCAACCAGTTCTCGGGTGAGGTTGTCGCGACCGGCAAGACGACTCCCTACGGCAAGTCGCCGAAGGTCGCCTCGATCCGCGGTGGCGGCAAGGTCTTCGTGGGCCCCCGTGACGACCCGTTCTTCTTCGACCTCCCGGGCTTCGTCCAGTTCAAGACGCAGCTGCTCGGCGGCTCGACCGACCTGGGCGTCCTGCTGGGCGGCTTCACCGGCTCCGACACCTTCGCCGGCACGAACATCAGCAGCATCGTGATCGAGCTGCCGAATGCCCGCCTCGGCGGCACCGACAAGACCGTCGGCGTGTGGGCGACCACGTCCAAGCGCTCCAACGGCAAGTACACGCAGGTCGAGCGGATGGGCCGCCCGGCGATCAACACCGTCTTCAATCACACCGATGCCGACAAGGAAGCCGCGAACCGTCGCAGCCCTGCCGGCGATCGTGCGGCTGATCGCGAGCGCGTCGTGGGCGTGCTCGAGGCAATCGACAACGTCCTCGAGGTCAATGGCGCACCGTCCTACGACGCAGCGACCATCCAGGCAATCGCGGACATCCTCCTCCCCGACACGCTGACGATCAAGCTCGGCGACACCAGCGGCTTCCTCAACGGGCGCCGACTCGCCGACGACGTCATCGACATCGAGTTCAGCGTCCTCACCAATGGCAACGTCACGTCCGACGGCGTCAATGCCAACGACAAGGCGTTCCTGGCCACCTTCCCGTACCTCGCCGCTCCGCACTGAGCGGTCTGGCCGGATCGGGACCTACCCGGCCCCGATCCGGCCGCCTCCCTTTCCCCATCCAGAGCCTGGAGCCCGTTCGATGAGCGCATCCCCGCTGCCCGCCCGACTCCCCCGCCGCCCGCTGGCCGTGCTCGGTCTCGCGGTCGTCGTGGCGATCGCCGGTCAGGGTGCCAGCCTGTTTGGTCGCCCGAGTGACCGGCCCGAACCGGTCGCCGCCCTTACTGGCGACAACGCTCCAGGCTCAGACGGCTTCACGAATCCGCTCGATGGCGCGCCACTCGGCGCCGACGCAAATGACCTCGAGCGCATCCGCGAGAACGTCACATTCTGGTCTGCGCGAGCGTTGAGCCAGCCCACCGACTTCGTGAGCAACGCGCGCTGGGCCGCGTCCGAGATCGAGCTCGCCCGGGCGACCGGCGACGTCACCCGATACGTGGCCGCGCAGGAGGCGCTCGATCGGTCGCTGGAGACGAACCCCGAGTACCTGCCGGCGCTGTCTGCGCGAGGCGCGGTCCTCGTCGCACTTCACGACTTCACGGCCGCGCGCGACCACGCCCGGTCTGTGCTGGAGCTCCTCCCCGCGGATGCCGGGGCCCTTGCCACGCTCGCCGACGCCTCGATCGCCCTCGGCGACATGGACGCGGCGCGGGGTGCGCTCCAGGAGCTCACGCTGGTCGCAGATTCGGCCGCGGCGCGCGTTCGGGCGAGCCACCTTGCCTTCCTCGACGGCGATCCCGAGCAGGCGGTCGCCCTGTCCCGGGACGCGGTCGCCTCCGCGGTCGATGAGGGGCTCGAGGGTTCGGCGTTGGCGTGGTACCGCTACCAGCTTGGCGACACGCTGGCCGCAACCGGTGATCTCGCGGGTGCCGAGACGGCCTTCACCGCTGCGCGTACCGACGATCCGGCGTCCGCACTGGCGCACTGGGGCCTGGCTCGAATTGCCGGGGCTGGTCAGGACTGGGACCGTGCCATCGACGAGCTCGGCGTCGCGATCGGGATCGTGCCCCTCCCCGATTTCGTGGCGCGCCGCGCAGACCTGTACGCGCTCCGGAGCGCCCCCGGCGACGACCGGCTCGAGCGTGCCGATCGGGCAACCGTGCTCGCCATCGGCAGCCTGGCCGGGGAGGCCACGGGGATCTACGACCGTACGCTGTCGCTCTATCTCTCGTCGCAGGGCGAGGATGTGGCGCGTGCCTTGACCCTCGCCGAGACCGAGCTCGACGCCCGCACGGACGTCTACGGCTACGATGCCCTCGCCTGGGCGCTCCTTGCCAACGGTCGAGCCGAGGAGGCCCGCACGGCGATGACGGAGGCGCTCGCCCTGGGAACCCGAGACGCTCGGCTGCTCTTCCACGCAGGCATGATCGAGGCCGCCCTGGGCAACACCGCTGCCGCCCGGTCCTTCCTCGAGGACGCGCTGGCGACCGATCCGAGCTTCGATCCGGCCGCCGTCGCGGTCGCCCGGGCCACGCTGGCAGACCTGCCGTGACGCAGCGGCTCCGGCGGGCGGTCTTCCTGGCGGTCCTCGCCGCGTTCGTACTGCCGGTCGCCGCGCTCGCCCACCCGCTCGGCAACTTCACGATCAACCACTACGCGGGCATTCGGATCGAGCCCGACCGCGTGCTCCTCGACATCGTCATCGACCAGGCCGAGATCCCGGCATTCCAGGCACGTCAGGCGCTTGACCTCGACGAGGACGGCCAACTCTCGGACCCCGAGCTCGAGCGTGGCCGGATCGCCTCCTGCCAGACCCTGGCCCCCGATCTGCGGCTGACCGTCGATGGCGAGCCCGCCACTCCCCGGCTGATCGCCGCGGGGCTCACGCTTCCGCCGGGTTCGGGCGGGCTGCCCACCCTCCGGCTCGTCTGCGGCTTCGAGCTGTCGTTTTCGGGTCCCCTGGAACAAGGGACCGAGATCATGTTCGAGGACGGCTCGTACCGCGACCGGCTCGGCTGGCGCGAGATCGTGGTGGGGGGTTCGGGAGTCACGATCACGCCCAAGGACGGCGAGCTCCGCACGGAGACCGAGTCGGCGCGCCTGACGGCCTACCCGGCGGACCAGCTGGACGCCGCCCTGGCGGACGAGCGGATCGCGGTCACGGCATCACCCGGTGGCGCCACGCTGCCCGCGCCGGTCATCCCCGACGCGACGCCCGTCGACGACGGGTCTCTGCCGCCCAACCCGACCGACGAGCCCGTCCTGGCCGCGGGCGCGGTCCCCGGTGGCGTCGCTGGGGAGATCCCGGCGCTGTTCCAGACCGCCGACCTCACCCCGCTCGTGCTGCTCCTCTCCGTGCTGACGGCAGCAGCGCTCGGTGCCGGGCACGCGCTCACGCCGGGACACGGCAAGACGCTCATGGCGGCCTACCTGGTCGGAACCCGCGGGACACCAGTGCACGCGTTCGGTCTCGGGCTCTCAGTCAGCATCTCGCACACCCTCGGCATCCTGCTGCTGGCGCTCCTCGTGATCGGCGCGCAGGGCGTGCTGAGTCCCGATCTCGTCGTCCGGTTCGCGCCCATCGTTGCGGCGGTGACGATCGTGGCGATCGGCGTGTGGATGCTCGCCGCGGAGCTTCGCCGGCGTGCCGCGGTCCGGGCTGCCGAGCATGCGCACACGGCGGCGCACGACCACGGTCATGAGCACGAGCTCGGGCATGACCACGACGATCACCACGCCCACCATGACCCGGGCGAGCACAGCCACGGCGGCGTAAGGCACAGCCACCTGCCACCCGCTGGCTCGGCGATCACCTGGCGCAGCCTGTTCGTGCTCGGGCTCGCGGGCGGGATCATTCCGTCGACGAACGCGCTGCTCATCCTGCTCGGGACAATCGCGACCGGTCGCCCCGCGTTCGGCATCGTGCTTGTCGTCGCGTTCGGTCTCGGGATGGCGGCCGTCATGGCCGGCGTCGGGCTGATCATGATCGCGGCGCGCGGCCGCCTCGACCGGTTCGCCGGCGACTCCACGTTCGGCCGCCTTCGTGCCTGGGTCCCGCTTGGCGCGGCCTGCATCGTGCTCGGGCTTGGCCTGTTCCTGTCGTACCAGGCAGTCGTCGGGCCTGCCACGCTCTAGGCTCGACGACCGACCGGCGCAGCGCGGCATGCCTCTGCTAGGCTCCGGCCGATGCGCGACCTGACCGACCGGGCCCTCGACACTGCCACGGCCCTCGGCGCGGGCTACGCGGATGTGCGGGTCGTCCGCCGGCTGAGCGAGTCGATCTCGATCAAGACCGGTCGCGTCGAGGGCGTCGCCTCGGGCGAGACCGAGGGCTTCGGAGTTCGCGTCCTCGTGGACGGCGCGTGGGGCTTTGCGAGCTCAGCATGTCCTGACGAGCGAGGAGGCCGATCGCATCGCCGGGGAAGCCGTGCGCATCGCCCGCGCATCCGCCACGGCGCTGCGCAACCCAGTCCAGCTCGACGATCGTCCACCGGCCCACGGCACGTTCGAGACGCCCGTCGGCGAGGACCCGTTCGGCATCGGGCTCGAGACGAAGATCGCAGACCTGCTCGCCGCCGACGCGGCTGCGGCCCACGTGAAGGGGATCTCGTTCACAGAGTCGACCTACGCGGCGCAGCGCGAGTGGAAGACGTTCGCGGCCAGCGACGGCAGCTTCACGGAGCAGACGATCACCCACGTCGGCGCCGGCATCGAGGCCAACGCAGTCGAGGGCGACGAGCACCAGCGCCGCAGCCTGCCCGACGCGGGCGGTGGCTGGCAGGCCGGCGGCTACGAGTACATCCGGGGGCTCGACCTGGCCGGCGGGGCTGAGGCGCTTGCCGAGGAGGCCGTTGCGCTGCTCAGCGCGCCGCAGTGTCCGTCCGGTCAGTTCACGATCATCCTCGACCCCTCGCAGCTCTACCTTCAGCTGCACGAGTCGTGCGGTCATCCGACCGAGCTCGACCGCGTCTTTGGCACCGAGGCGAGCTACGCGGGCACGAGCTTTCTGACCACGGACAAGCTCGACGAGGGCTTCCGCTACGGCTCCGACCTCATCGACATCGTGGCCGACGCCACGGCGCCGGGCGGCATGGGAACGTTCGGCTGGGACGACGAGGGCGTCGCTGCCCAGTCGGTGCCGCTCGTGAAGGAGGGCATCTTCGTCGGCTACCTGTCGAGCCGCGAGACCGCGCCCCGGATCGGCCGGCAGAGCGGCGGGGCGATGCGGGCCGACGGCTGGAACCGGATCCCGCTCATCCGCATGACGAACATCAACCTGCTGCCGAAGCCCGGGATGAGCCTCGACGACATCGTGGCGGACACCGATGACGGGCTGTACCTGGCCTCGAACCGGAGCTGGTCCATCGATGATCGCCGGCTCAACTTCCAGTTCGCCACCGAGGTCGCGTACGAGGTCAAGGGCGGCAGGAAGGGCCGGCTCTTCAAGAACCCGACGTACACCGGCATCACGTACGACTTCTGGCGCTCCTGCGACGCGGTCGGGGACGAGCGCAGCTACGTGATGCTCGGGACGCCGAACTGCGGCAAGGGCGAGCCGGGCCAGACCGGCCATGTCGGCCATGCGGTGCCTGGTGCTCGTTTTCGGAATGTCCAGGTGGGTGTGGGCAAGTGGTGAGACACGTGGCCGACGCGGAGGCCCTCGCGCTTGCCGAACGCGCGCTCGAGCACGCGCTCCGCGCCGGGGCCGGCGAGGCAGAGGCCCTGGTCATGCGCGAGGACGGGGCGTTGACCCGGTTCGCCAACAGCGAGATCCACCAGAACGTCGCCATGACCGACGTGTCCATCAACCTGCGCGTCGTGAACGGAAAGCGTGTCGGGGTGGCCTCGTCCGCACGAACGGATGCGGAAGGCCTGCGCCGGCTCGCGGAGAACGCGGTTGCGATCGCGAGCGTGGTCGAGGAGCTCGAGGACTGGGGCGGCCTCCCCGGGCCGACCCCGGTGACCGATATCCCTGAAGCCTGGAGCACCGACACGGCGGGGGCCACACCCGAGTTCCGGGCGCAGGCCGTCCGTGCGGTGATCGCGGCCGCAGACGAGGCCGGCGTGACCGCCTATGGCTCCTTCCAGACCGGCACCGAGACGAACGCGGTTGCGAACTCGAACGGGGTTCGGGTCGCTGGATCACGAACCGCCGCGGAGCTCATCACCGTCTCGATGGGACCGGGCGGCGGCACGGGCTACGCGGAGGCGGCGAGCGTCGACGCGACGACCATCGATCCCCGCGCGCTCGGACGCGAGGCTGCCGAAAAGGCGCGCGCAAGTGCCGATGCGGTCGCGCTCGACCCCGGCGACTACCCGGTCGTGCTCGAGGAATACGCGGTCATCGACCTGCTCGACATGCTCGGCTACCTCGGGTTCAGCGCGCTCGCCGTGCAGGAGGAGCGCTCGTTCGTCGAGCCGGGGCGACGCGTCGGAAGCGAGCTCATCACGATCCGCGACGACGGCATGGACCCGCATGGCATGCCGATGGCCTTCGACTACGAGGGCGTCGCCAAGCAGCGCGTCCCGCTGATCGATCGCGGCGTCTGCCAGGGCGTCGTGCACGACTCGCAGACCGCGGCACGCGACGGCGTCACCTCGACCGGTCACGGCCTGCCGGCACCGAACCCCTACGGGCCGTTCCCGCTCAACATGGTGATGGAGCCGGGGACCTCGAGCCGTGACGAGCTCATCGGCGGGCTCGAGCGAGGCCTGCTCGTGACGCGCTTCCACTACACGAACCCGGTCCATCCGAAGCTCGCGATCGTGACGGGCATGACCCGTGACGGAACCTTCTTCGTCGAGGGTGGCCGGATCGTGGGCCCGGTGCGCAACCTGCGCTACACGCAGAGCTATCTCGATGCCCTCGCCGGCACGGTCGCGGTCGGTCGCGAACGGCGCACGCTCAAGGGATTCCTTGGCGGCGTCGTCGTCCCCGCGGTCCGGATCGAGGGCTGGACGTTCACGGGCGCCACCGAGCACTGAGGGAGCACGGGAGGAACCGGCGATGACCGACATCTGGGTCTGCGCGAACTGCCGGTCGGTGAACAACCTGCGGGCGAAGCAGTGCTACCAGTGCCGCACGCCCAAGGATCGCGCGGCCGTCGACCCGTCCGAGATCGACGGCACGACGAAGGGCCAGCTGCGGGAGATCGAGCTGCCTGACTACCAGCCCTCCCGCCTGTTCGCCATCCTCGCCGGCGTCCTGATCGTCGCCGTGGCCGTCGTGCAGGCCGCCAACAGCATCCTGTCCGTCGACCAGGTCGTCGAGACCGTGGATGAGTTCGGGTTCGCCGTGGCGACCATCGACACGCTGAGCCCGCTCGCCATCCCGACCTACGTGACGGCCGCGGCCGCGCTCGTCGCGTTTGCGTTGTGGCTCAGCCGCGCAGTGGCGTCGATGCCGGCGCTCGGCCTGGGCTACCCGGCCGCGACCGGGGCCACGGCCTTCCTCGAGGTCTTCATCCCGGGTCTCAACCTGATGCGCATCCCGGCGATCCTCCGCGACGTCATCCGCCGGCTCGAGCCGGCGGAGGGCCGCGGCGACGTCCTGATCTACGCGTCGTGGATCGGCCTCTTTGGCGGCATCCTGCTGCCGCGGGTCGGGCTCTACCTCGGCCTGTTCGGCGCGAACATCTCGGACGGCGGGGCGACGGGACTCGTGATCGTGCGCCTCTTCTCGACGCTGCTCGTCCTGGGCGGTGCCATCTTCCTCGTCGCGCTCATCTGGTGGATCGAGGGACGCATCGCGCACCGCCGCGAGCAGCAGCTCGCGGGCGTGCCCGCTCCGGCTCTCCCCACCGACCTGCAACCCGGGACGATGGCCGGGCTCCGCGACCTGCCCGCTGACGCCGAGATCTCCTTCCGGCCCGATCGTCCCGGCGAGCCGGCACCCGCTCCCGGACCTCGGCCCCCCGCCACCTCCGTGCCGGCCGGGACGCTCGTGCCCCCGACGATCGTCGACCCGGATGCTTCCCTTGCCCCGGCAGGGCCCGACCCGACGAGCGCGATGGACGCGGGCCCGCCGGTCCGGCCCGATGCCCTGCCCCCGGTCGTGGCGCCGGCCGTCGCGTCGCCCGTGGTCGCGCCGCCCGTGGTCGCGCCCCCACCTGTCGAGCCGCCCATCCCGCCGGTCGCGCCCGTCCCGCCGGTCGCGCCCGTCCCGCCGGTCGCGCCCCCGCCGGTCGCGCCGCACCGGTGCCCCCGCCCCGCCACCCCGCGTCCTGTGGCTCCGGACCCGGTTCTGACGCGCCCGATCACCGCGGCGGCCGGCCACACGCATCTCTCGGACGACGCCCCACTGTCCTCGGCCACGTCGGCGCCACCGGCGGCCGAGCCCGACACGCCCGACACCCCAGGCCCTGGCCCCGCCCTTCGGATCGAGATCGGCGACGACGGCTCCATCCTTGCGAGCGTCGACGGCAGTGCGCCCGAGCCGGCAACCCTCGATGAGCTGCGCGAGGCAGCCCCAGCGCTGGCCGAAGCGGGCGGTTCGGTGGTCGTGGTGCCAGCCCGCGACGCCGGTGCCGGTATCGATATGGCCGCCCAGGTGATGACCGCCTTCGATGCGGCCGGCGTCCCGACAACGGTGGAGCCGGCCGGGTAGGCCCCGGAGCGACGGTCAGCGCTCCACGACGATCAACGCAGGAACCCGCCGGCTGCCGAGACCCAGCTCACGCCGGATCCACAGGCCGAACGCGAGCGCCCCAACGGATGGCAGCGCCATGGCCACGATCAGCATCGCCAGCACTGCCCCGAGGATCGTCCGAAGGTCGCCGATGCTCTGCGTGATCAGCCCGTCGTCGATCCGCTCCGCAAACGAATCGAGCTGCGACGCCGTGTCGCCCAGCGAGCGCGCATTCCGGATGAGCGCCTCCTGGTTCGTCCCGAGCTGGCCGGCAATCCCGTCCAGCTGCTCATCGAGCCCCTCGAGGTCCGTGGCCATCTGGCCGAACAGCTCACCGATCCCGCCAAGCGGCTGCGACCCGAGGATGTTGATGGCACTCGCCTGCGCCTGGAGGCCCACAAGCCTCGGCCGCAGGTTGCGGACCGTCTGGGCGGCCTGGCGGATGCTCGGCGGTGTCGCGTCAAGCGTCGTGCGGAACGATTCCGCGCTCGTCGACGCGTCCTCGAGCGCGGTGGCCGCCCGGCGAAGGGTCCGGCTCAGCTCGTCCGATTCCCGCGTCATCCGCGCGTCGAACGCGGCAACGGTCGTCCCCGTCCAGACCAGCGTTCCGAGCCCGACCGCCGCAACGAGAAGCCCGATGACCCCGTAGGCGATCAGCCCACGGCTCATGAAGTCGGCCGCCCGCCGAAGCCGGATCCCTTGCCGCGGCAGCTCTGGTGTGGCCGTCACCCGCTCAGCGCCAGGCCGAGCGTGCCGAGTCGGGGTAGAGCCGGACCCGACGGTACGGCTCGCGGCCGCGCGAGCGCGACACGAGGTTCGCGCGCTCGGCCATCTGGTGCTGCAGCCGGCGGATGTACGCGTTCTGCGGCGACAGCTCGACCGCCTCGGACGAGTTGAGCACGACCTCGATCGCCTCCTCGGTCTCCCGCATCGCCGCTTCGCGCGGGTCGATCTCCAGCGAGAAGATCGAGGTGAGGCTCGACTGCATCTGCGGCACGGTGTTGCTCTTGAGGACGTAGATCGGCATCGCCCGCTCCTCGGCCTCGCGCAGGAGCGGCGTCTTCTGCTTGTACTCGTTCTTGAGGGTCATGACGACGTCGGCCTCGTCGACCTCTCGTGCGATGACCGCCGGGAGCTGCAGGTCCCGGATCGCCTGCTCGAGCCGCTTGCGACTGATGCCCTGGGGCAGAATCCGCAGCGTCGGCAGGGGCGACCCGCCGGGCACGAGCAACGTCTCACCGCGCTCGCCCTCGGCGACGCCCATCGGCAGATCGTCCTCCGGATCGTCCTCCTCGAGGTCGTCGGCGTTGACCGGCCCCGTTCCCTCCTCGGCCCGCAGCGCGTTGAGCGCGCGCGAGGCCTGGTCCCGCCACGCCCTCTGTCGTTCCAGCTCACGGGCCTCGCGAGCCCGGGTCTCGACGGCTGCCGCCGCGGCAGCGGCGCTCCGCTCCAGTGGTCCGCGATCGGCCAGGTCACCTGCGACGAAGGGCCTGTCCTCGGCTCGGGCGTTGTCCAGGGTGCTCAGCGGTGGCGACGCGAACCGTTCCCCGGGCATCGTCCCCGGTGGACCGCCGTCTTCGGATGGCCGGGTCGCGCTCTCGCGCCCGGGTCCGCCGCGCGTCTGGCGCCACCCGCCCGATTGTCCCGGTCGATAGCCGGATCGAAATCCAGGCCGCTCTGCCTCGCGAAAGTTGCCGGAGCGATGCGCTCCTTCACCGCCGCCGCGCCAGCCTGGCTCCGTCCGCCACCCGGATCCACCGCCGACGAGACCGGCGAACCGTTCGGCGCCGATCTGCTCGCGCGGCGACGGGCGGGGGCGACCCTGCGACCGGTGCACGCCCTCCTCGTCGCGCCAGCGCAGCTCCGGGGCCACCGGATCCCCGCGCAGGAGCGCATCGACCGTGTCGGCCACGTCGGCATGCACGGCGACCCGCTCGCGATCCTGGATCTCGACGATGGCATCGAACGTGGGCGGTGCCTTGCGCTCGAGCACGCTCTTCTGGGTGCGCCGGCGGCGTGCCTCCTCGTCACCGAGCGTCACGCTCTGGATGCCACCGATCAGGTCGGACAGCGTCGGGTTGAGCATCAGGTTGTCGAGGTTGTTGCCGTGGGCCGTGCCGATCAGCTGCACGCCGCGCTCGGCAATCGTGCGCGCCGCCGCGGCCTCGAGCTCCGTACCGATCTCGTCGATGACGATGACCTGCGGCATGTGGTTCTCGACCGCCTCGATCATCACCTCGTGCTGAAGCGACGGCGTCCGGACCTGCATGCGCCGGGCCTTGCCGATGGCGGGATGCGGGATGTCGCCGTCACCCGCGATCTCGTTCGACGTGTCGACCACGACGACGCGCTTGCCCAGGTCGTCCGCCAGGACGCGTGCAGCCTCGCGCAACATGGTCGTCTTGCCGATGCCCGGGCGGCCCATGATCAGGATCGACTTCCCGGTCTCGACGAAGTCGTTGATGATCTCGATCGTGCCGTAGACGGCCCGCCCGATCCGGCACGTGAGCCCGACGATCTTCCCGTTCCGGTTCCGGATGGCGCTGATGCGGTGGAGCGTGCGCTCGATGCCGGCCCGGTTGTCGTCGCCGAACGTGCCGATGTGCTCGACCACGAACGCGATGTCCGCGTCGGTGATCTCGCGCTCGAGGAGCGTGGCCTCGGAGTTCGGGAAGCGCGCCTCCGGCCGGCGACCCAGGTCGAGGACGACCTCGATCAGCGCCTCCCGGTTCGGGGTGGCGTGCACGGCGGCGACGATCTCAGGCGGCAGGGCGGCGAGCAGGACCTCGAGATCGTCGGTCGATTCGCCGTGGCGGTCCTCGGAACCCACGCTGGCCTCCATTAGCGGACCCCGGCCGGGACCAGCGCCGGTTCGGCGACCCGGACGAGTGTTTCCTTCATCAGCAGCGTGACGCTGGAGATCGTCTCGAAGCCGGCCTCCTCCAATCGCCGGTCGATCGGCGACTCGTACGTGCGGACTGGGGCGATGACGCCGTGGTCGTGACGATGGCCACCGTCACGCTCGGTTCGTGCCGCAATCACACCGAGACCGTACTCGACGAGAGATGACACCTCCGCATCGGCTCGGGCCATGACCTTGAGATAGTGTGGCTGGTCTTCGTTCGCGATCCCGACCTGGATGTAGCCGTCCAGCGCCGTTCCGTCCTTGCCGCCGCGGAGCGATTCCTGCACGAACGACTCGACATCGGCGAAACGCAGGATCGGCGCGAGGCTCGATCGGGGCACCCTCGAATGGGTTCCCTGGCGCTCCCAGTCGGCGATGCGAACGGCCTCCAGACGCTGGACCGGATGCGGCGTGGCGGATGCATAGAGCCGGGACAGGGCGAGCGCATCGATCGCCGCCGTCGGGCGGATCCGGCACTCAGCGGCGTGCTCGTCGCTCCATGGCTCGGGCAGCTCCGCCCCGGCCGAACGGAACAGGATTCGCTCGTCGCCGTAGCGCATGAAGCCGGCCTGCATGAACAGCTCGACGTTGTCGTCCTCGTCGGCACAGGCCACGTGGAATCGGGCGGCTCCCCGCTTCGCCCCTTCGCGCATGAGCTGCTGAACGAGCCGGAAGCGGATCTCGCCGGCGTTCGACACCCCGACCGCGTCCAGCTCCACGATCGTCCATTCGTCGCGGCTCGCCTCGCGCTCGACTCGCACGAGCCCCGCGATGCGGCCGTCCTGCTCGTACACGTACATGAGGTCGTGCGGCCGGAACGCCCCCAGTGGCAGCCGGAACAGGCTGAAGACACCGATCGGCGGGCCGTTGACCGGCAACCCGAGCGACCGCGTCGCGCCATCGGCCGACTGGCACAGCCGTGACAGCTCGCCGAGGGCGGCGAGATCGGTCAGGCGCGCGATGCGGACCTTGCCGCCCGTGCGCGCCCGGGCCTCGGTCACGATCGGTTCCTCGCCCGCCGCGTCGGGTGCGGCCTGCGACCGGAGCCCTCACCGGGGTCGTCGTGCTCGGACGCCATCGCGGCCACGAGCCGGTGGAAGCGCGTCTCCCCCGCGAGCTCGGGATGGAACGCGGTGGCGACGACGTTTCGCTCGCGCACGGCGACGATCCGGCCGTCATCGAGCGTCGCGAGGACGTCGACATCGGGCCCGGTGCGCTCGATGACCGGGGCGCGGATGAACACGCCATGGACCGGGGTGTCGCCGAGGACGGGCACGGACAGGTCCGATTCGAACGAGTCGAGCTGCCGCCCGAACGCGTTCCGTTCCACGGTGACGTCGAGCAGCGGCAGGATCGGCGCTTCGCCGCCGGCGATCTCCCGGGCCAGGACGATCATCCCGGCGCACGTGCCGAAGACCGGCGCGCCACTCGCCGCGAAGTCGAGCAGCGGCTCGCGCAGTCCCCAGCGTTCGATCCCGAGACGCATGGTCGTGCTCTCGCCGCCGGGCAGGATCAGACCGCTGAGCCCATCGAGATCGGCGGGCTCGCGCACGCGAACGCCGTCCACGCCGATTGCGCGGAGCGTGTCGAGATGCTCCTGGAAGGCCCCCTGCAGGGCCAGCACGCCGATCTTCATGGAGCGGCGCTACCAGCCGCGAACGGCAAGGCGCTCCTGTTCGGGGATGGCCTCGAGGGCGATGCCGCGCATCGGGCTGCCGAGCCCCTTCGAGACCTCGGCGATCTTCCTGGGGTCGTCGTAGAAGCGGGTCGCCTGGACGATCGCCTCGGCCATCCGGGCCGGCTCCTCGCTCTTGAAGATGCCCGAGCCGACGAAGACGCCCTCCGCGCCAAGCTGCATCACGAGCGCGGCATCGGCCGGCGTCGAGATCCCGCCCGCGACGAAGTTCACGACCGGCAGGCGGCCGTTCGCAGCGACGTCCTTGACCAGCTCGTACGGCGCGTTGAGGTCCTTCGCCGCGACGAACAGCTCGTCCTCGCGCATCGACTCGAGCCGGCGGATCTCCGACAGGACGTCGCGCAGCTGGCGCACGGCCTCGACGATGTTGCCGGTCCCGGCCTCGCCCTTCGTGCGGATCATCGCGGCGCCCTCGTTGATCCGGCGCAGGGCCTCGCCGAGGTTTCGGCAGCCGCACACGAACGGGACCTTGTATGCGTGCTTGTCGATGTGGTTGTGCTCGTCGGCCGGGGTGAGAACCTCGGACTCGTCGACGTAATCGACGCCGAGCGCCTCGAGCACCTGGGCCTCGACGAAGTGCCCGATCCTGGCCTTGGCCATGACCGGGATGCTCACGGCGGCCATGATCCCCTCGATCATGGACGGGTCGCTCATGCGGGCGACGCCGCCGGCGGCGCGGATGTCCGCCGGGACACGCTCGAGGGCCATGACGGCAACGGCCCCGGCGTCCTCGGCAATCTTCGCCTGCTCGGGCGTGACGACGTCCATGATGACGCCACCCTTGAGCATCTGGGCGAGACCCTTCTTGGTCGCCCAGGTGGACGTTTCGACTGTCATGGTGGAACGGATTCCTTCCGGTGCTGCGCTCGGTCCGCCGGCCGGGTCTGGCCCCGGGGTCCTCGCCCGTTCGAGTCGGCCGGGCCCCTCGCGCGTCCGGATTATCGCACGAGCACGCGAAGGCTCCAAATCTCGTCCCTTGGCCCCGGCGCGGGCGGGGCTTCCTGCCACACGTTCACTGGACGGACGGTATCCGGGGTCGGGTCGGTCATCGCGCTCGTTTGCTGACAGATGTTCATCCCGGGAACCTTCGGGACGATCCGGCGCACCCCGCACCTGCCGCGCGTGCGTGGGCACGCTCCAGCTGAGCGTCGGATCACCTCGATTGGTGGCCAGGATGGGCCGAAACCGGGTCCAAGGTTCCTCCGGTGGGCATCTGTCGCCGTTGCGGCGCGCAGGTGCTCTCCGCACAGGTTCCCCTCTGAGCCAGTCTCACCAGGACTCGTACGGAGGCAACCGACCGCGGCGCGGCCGCCAGGCGCTCCTCGCCACGCTCACGAAACGTGGCGGCACGGCCTGATCGGTTGGGGCAACGTCTTTAGCAGTCCCGCAGCGACTGAACGAGAAGGCCGACTCGGCCCCTCAGGGCGCGGTCACCGCCACGACCAGGCTCGAAACGAGCAAGACCAGCGACACCGGCACCCAGATCCGTCGCTCGCCGCTGCTCCGGCTCGCCGCGTTGAGCAGCACCGCAACGGCGGACACCCCGACCGGCAGCCAGATCAGCCACGGCTCCAGGGCCTGAACGCCGATCCCCGCTCGACCCAGCACGATGACCGCAAGCACGGCGAGGAGCACCGCCTGCACCAGCGCCACGACCCGCAGCGCCGGCGGAAACCGCCCGGAGATCGTGCCGCCCATCGCGTACTCGCCCCAGGGCGCACCCAACGCGAGCGCGACCTGGAACGCGATCACACTCAGGATCGCCGCCGCAAAGACCAGCGCGGCAACCACAGACATCAGCGCGAGACGGTGCGGACGACCCCGGACATCAGCTTCGTCGCGCGGCGTGCGGCGGTCGGTGAGAGTCGGGAGACCGCATCCACGAGGTCGAGCACGTCGTCGTCGTTCAACGACCCCAGCAGGTCGAACAGGCGCAAGATCGTCTTGTCCGGCACACGCCCGAGCAGGTTGAGCGACCGTTCCAGCTCGCGCGGCTCGAGCTGCGGCACGAGCCCAACTGCTCGGTCGAACAGCTTCACGAACACGAGGAACGTCGAGAGCCACTCCTGCAGGGCGGCGAGCTCGGCGTCATCGGGTTGCGCCTCTGCCGCCTGTGCCGCCTCTCCGGCCTTCTGCACGAGGATCGCGACGATCGGGTCACCTTCGCGCACCTTGCGTTCGGCGATCACGCGCCCGAACCACTGCCAGTGGTCGCCGACTGCGAGGTAGGCCGTGCCGGCGGGTCCGCGGCGGCCCACGCGTCGAGGCTCGGGGACGCGCTCGACGATGCCCCACGATTCGGCCTCGGCGAGCGCAAGGCTGGCGGCCCGATGGCTCAGTCCGAGCGCCTCTCGAACCTCGCGTTCGGTGAGCGGCTCCTGGCGCGCCATGAGGTACGCCTGGACGCGCGCGATCGCGGGCGTCACGCCCCAGGCCGCGCCCATCTCGCCCCATGCCTCGGCGAGATCCAGGCGGATGGACTCGGCAGTGACGGAGCTCTTGCGGCCGTTCCCGTTCGTCTGTTTGGTGTCAGTCATAACGTGCTATGGCAGGGTAGCACGCTTCAGGGCACGCGCGGGGCTCAGGGCACCGAGTCGAGAGCCGCCTCGACCGCGGCAAAGAGCGGGTGCGCCGGGTCGACCTCGACCTCGCACGAGGCGATCCGCTGCGTCCCGGACGCGGTCGTGAACTCGTAGATGAGCTCCTGGCCGTCGAAGTTGACCGGGCATTCCCCGGTGAAGGGCTTCGCCTTGATCGCGGCGAAGTCGGTGGCACGGATCGCCGCGTCGAGCGCGGTGACCGCCTCCTGTGGCGCCCGTCCGAGCTCCTCGGCCCGGGGCGCGACGAGGTGCACGCGACCATCCCGTTCGATGGCGGTCGTCCCGCCGCAGGCGCCCTCCGGGCACTCGCCGCCGCGGACCTGGACCGTGACGAGTGGACCCGTCGGCGGCGCCTCCACGAGCGAGCAGCCGGTGACGAAGAGGGCGACGAGCAGCAGGGTGGCGAACAGTCGATGCATGTCGCGCAGGACGGCCGCTCCGACCGCCCGGTTCCGCCCCGAGGGCCTGCTGGCACCGCATATCATCGGCCGATGCCCGTCCTGCGCAGCCGGCTCGACCCCGCCAGCGACGAGACGCGCGCCAACCACGACGCGATGTCAGCCCTCGTCGAGGACCTCCGCGAGCGACAGGCCGCGGCGGCGGGCAGAGGCGCAGGTGGCGACGAACGCTCGATCGCCCGTCACCGCGAGCGCGGCAAGCTGCCGGTTCGCGAACGGATCGATCGCCTCGTCGATCCAGCGACCGCCTTTCTCGAGCTGAGTCCGCTCGCGGCCAACGACATGTACGAGGGCGATGCGCCCGGGGCCGGGATCGTGACGGGCATCGGCCGCATCGAGGGCACGACCTGCGTCGTCGTCGCCAACGATGCGACGGTCAAGGGTGGCACCTACTACCCGATGACGGTCAAGAAGCACCTCCGGGCGCAGGAGATTGCGCTCGAGAACCGGCTGCCGTGCGTCTACCTCGTCGACTCGGGTGGCGCCTTTCTGCCCCTCCAGGCTGACGTGTTCCCGGATCGCGACCACTTCGGGCGGATCTTCTACAACCAGGCACGCATGTCGGCGCTCGGCATCCCGCAGGTCGCACTGGTGATGGGCTCGTGCACGGCCGGCGGGGCGTACGTCCCCGCGATGAGTGACGAGACCGTGATCGTCAAGGGCACCGGCACGATCTTCCTGGGCGGCCCGCCGCTCGTGAAGGCCGCGACCGGGGAGGACGTGTCGGCCGAGGACCTCGGTGGATCGGACGTCCACACCCGCCTCTCGGGGGTTGCCGATCACGAAGCCCTCGATGACGAGCACGCGCTTGCCCTCGGGCGGTCCGGTCCGTCACGACATGAGTTGGGTGCACGGTTCTCACAGCTTCAAATGGGGCACAGAGATTCGATTCAACTTGGATCAGACGATCTTCGGCGTGACTCCCAACGGCTCTTATACCTTCGGCGGAGGGACCGCGTATTCGCCCGTCTTCATCCCGTCCGCGAGCGGGACGCATAAAATCAATGTTGGAGATCCGCTACCGAATTCTTTGTTGGGCTTGTTGACGGCGACTCCATACTCCTTCACCATCGCGGCGGCTGCGGCCGGACCCAGGTAGGAGACCGATTCGACGCCGCGGCAGTCCGGCGACAAGCCTATGAGTTCTACTTCCAGGACACATGGAAGGCGACGCCCAGGCTGACGGTGAGCTATGGGCTGCGCTATGAAATGAAAAGCCACATCAAGGAAGCCTACAGCCGCACGGCATTGCCACGATTTCTTACTGCCGACGGTAAACCCGCTTCGTATCTGGACCATAGGCCAGCAGACTTTCGTCTACAATCCTCAGCCGCCATATGACAAGGACTGGAGCGGTTTCGGGCCTCGCCTCTCATTCGACTACGGGCTGGGTAGAAACACGGTATTGCACGCCGGCGGGGCCATCACCACCATCCTGATGAATCTATGGCAGGACAATTTCCTCACCGGTCCCACCCCGTTGGTGACCACTCCGTTAATCTCGGCTTTGCCGGGAACTCCAATTCCGTTCTCACAATACGTTTACGCCTCTGGTGTTACCGCAGGTCTTCACCGTCGATGGTGCTTACCGCTTTTCCCAACGGAGATGCTAGCCACGTGGCTCCGAACACCGTGGTGGATCTGGCGCGTTATCAGAATGACCTGCGCGACATCACTCCGGGAAACCAGGTGCAACTCCTGAATATTTCCGGCATCGCCAAGAACTACAAGAATGGGTATATCGGTAGCTGGACGGCTTGGAGTGGACCACAGCTTTGGCGACGTAAAGTTAAGCGCAGCCTACGTGGCCACGACCGGCATTCACCTGACGCGGGTATTTTCCCCGAACAGCTACGGTGGCGCCGATCCGCAGTTCGCGCCCTTTACGGAATTCGATTCTTCGGGGCGCGCCATCGGCGGGTATCGGGCCAGAAAGCATCATCACCAGCGGGTCGCATTCGTCGTATCACGCGCTGCAATCCAGCCTCAGCAAGAACTCTGCGCGTCTGGGGTTAGGCTTTCAGGCGAGTACACCTATTCCAAGTCGCTGGATGACACTAGCGCCGCTCTGGGCGGAGGCTGTGGACAGCGCTGGCGTCGTCCTGCAGACCGGTCCGCAGAATCCTTGGGACCCTGCCGCCGAAAAAGGGCCTTCCACCTACGATGTGACGCATGTATTCACTTTCAGCGCGATTCAGGCTTTGGGTTGGAAAGACTCGGCTTTCTTTCGCGCCGTCCCCAAGCCAGTAACCTCAGGGTGGCAGTTACTGAATATCACCACCATTCTTCACGGGATCTCCGTTCACCGTATTCTCTGGGGTGCAACAGACGGGATTAGGCGCGAGTGGCGCAGACCGCCCTGACCTGGTCGAACAGCCGCACTTCTCCACCAGTGGCGCGGTGCGGGAAGACTATTCGGCCGCGGCAGCGACAATACTTCCTTCTTAGCATTCCCATTAATGTGCCGGGTGGAACCGGCCCCAATAGCGGGCGATTCGGGACTTTGGCCCGCAACACCTTCCGCGGTCCGGGATTTCAGGACTATGATTTCGCGCTGATCAAAGACACTCCATTTGGTCGGCGGGGCAACCAGGAGATGGAATTCTGCAATTCCGGGCCGAATTCTTCAACATTTTTAATATAGTGAATTTTGGCTTGCCTTCTAACATCGTGAGGGGAAGCGGGTTTGGCGTGATCAGCAAGACTGCGGGAAATTCGCGCCAGATTCAGTTCTCCCTGAAGCTTATCTACTAGCGATTTCAACACCAAAGTCACCGTACTTGGTAATACCCTATCAACCGTATTGATTGCGGTCACTTATGATCGCACTCTCTATCCGGGTTGAAGGATTGCCATGTCCAAATACGTGCTGATCGTCGACGATAACGAAGTGATTCGCCGCACCCTGCGCTACCTGTTTAAGGAAAACCAAAGAGTGGACCATCTGCGGGGAGGCCTCCAATGGCCGCGACGCACTGGAGAAGGCACATGAGCTTCAGCCTGATTTGGTGATCGTCGATTTTTCCATGCCGGTAATGAATGGTTTGGAGACCGCATCGGCATTACGTAGAACCAGCCCAAACTTCCCATCGTGATGTTGACGGCCTTCAAAGACCGGTTCCTCGAGCAGCAGGCATTTTACGCCGGCGTGAGCTGGGTACTATCGAAAACCGAAGATGTCAGCACGGTAGTTGATTTCGCCCGCATTCTGCTGGAGGCGAGCTTTCTGGCTGCTTCGAACACAACGCAAACAAGCGGAACTACTCCACGGCGACGGCTACATCCACTCGGGAGAATATCCAGGCCCCAAAACCCAAAAGATAAAAGTCTCCAGCAACGCTAGTCCTACGGGAAACCAGTAGGGATGTCCCGGGTTTTGAAACGAGGACTGCATGATGTGGCGGTGAGCACGTAGACCGGGACTGGAGTAGCCCCAACGAACGGCCACGGCGTGGCTGAAAAGCCCGGGCATGCTCAGCGCGACCGCCGGCACTCCAGACGATGGCGGTCGCTCCCGCGGCAAAGAATGGATTCAGGAACGTGGAAAACATTAATGCGATGGTTCCCGCCAGCATGCAGGCGGAGAGCAGACACGCCATGAAGAACCATATGGTCTGCATGGGGAAGCCGGCCTGTCCCAGGGTCCAGCTGCCGGTAAATCCCAGAGTCGAAGCAATAGATGCCGCAGGCGATGGTAATCCCGATGATCAGTCCGGAAAGATATTGCTGGCGCGCGATGCCTTTAGAAAGCACGGCAAGAATTCGGCGCGACTTGCGCTCGTTGTAAATTGCCGACCCGCCAAAGAAGATACTAAACACCACGACGTACACTGCGACCTGCTTGAAGATGAACAGGAGTTCATCACGCTCACGGGGAATATCGGTGACCAGACCGAGAAACGCCATGAGAGGACCCAGAGCAACAACACGAAAATGGGCCAACGCTGTTCGCGGACAAAATTGATTGCGATCAGAGTACGGGCTTCACGCTTTGCCTTCCGAATTTCCCTTCCTGAAGTCACTTCGATAAACATTTGTTCGAGCGAGCGCCGCACCGGGTTCAAGCTAATTACATTCCCCCGAGCGACCAGATTTGCTCCAGAGCTGGCGCTGAGGTTGCAGCGGCGACCGTAATAGCTGACCACCCCTTCTTTATCAACGGAACCAGCAAAGCATCGGCCGCGATTCCCCGAATTAGGATTTCAATTTGCTCTCCGGCCTGAAGCAAATCGTGAGTAGTACCCATGCGCATAAGTTTTCCGCGGTGGAGGACGGCCACACGGTCGCACACCAGTTCCACTTCGGAGAGTAAATGGGAACTCAGGAAAATCGTCTTCCCCTGTTGGCGGGACATGCAAGAAGAAATTCGCGCACCGCGACGCGCGCCAAGGGATCCAATGCCGAAGTGGGTTCGTCAAGGATTAACAATTCCGGATCGTTCACCAGCGCCTGGGCCAGGCCGATACGCTGCAACATTCCGCGGGAGAACTTGCCCACATTGCGGCTTGCGATATCCTGCAAGCCAACGGCCTGCAGCGCCTCGCGCGCCCGGCTTCTTCAGATAGCTGCCTCCCATGCTGTTAAGCGCGCCGTAGAAGCGAATAAGGCGTTCGGCGCGGCGGTGATAAAGGGCGACATTTTCTGCCAGAAAACCCACTCGGCGGCGCGTCCGGGCGTGACCGAAAGGCTCGCCCAACATCGTGCCACTGCCTTCGGTCGGCCGCATAAAACCCATGGCCAGATGAATGGCAGTGCTTTTCCCTGCTCCGTTGGGACCAAGAAATCCAAAAATTTCCCCCTGCTCTACTTTCAGGTGAACTGATCCAGGGCCCGAAACGCTTGCGGCTGGGGAAATTCCGATATTCCTTGGTGAGATTGTCGAATTCTAGGACGGCGGGCACTGGCCGTCTATTCTAAACGGTATTCGGAAATATGCCCGCTAGACCGCTCCCTTTGCCCGTGGCTTGACAGATAGACCAGGCGGGCGGCGGCAATATCGGTTGCGGCAATACCCAGGGATTTAAACACCACACGGCGGTTGGGAAGGGATTTTTCTGGCCAGCAGTTCCCCGAGCTCAGCGTAAATTGGCGCACCCGAGTCCACGACATCGCCTGATTCCTCGAACTGCCGATTCGCGTGACTCCACCACGACCGCTGCCGCCATGGCGGCGTCGTCGAGTTCCCGTTGATTTAGCCCTACAGTACCAACGGCGTTCACATGGCGTCCGGCTTCAGCCACTCGCCCGCGACGAGCGGCTCACGCGTGTAGAAACGGCAACCACCACATCCGCCCCTCGAATTGCCTCTTCGCGGCTGATGGAGTGTGCGCCAATCGATGCCGCGAAGCGGTCTGGCATGCTGCGGAGTTCGGCTCCAGACCATGATCTCTTCAAACTTAGTCACCAGTCGAAGCGCGGCCACATGGGACTGCGCTTGCACTCCGCTGCCCAGAATGGCGAAGACTCTCGCATCCGGCTTCGCCAGCAAGCGCGTGGCTACGGCCGAAACTGCGGCCGTTCGGAGTTCGGTGATCAGGCGGCCATCCATGAGTGGCCAACGGTTCGCCAGTCTTCGCGCTGAAAAGATGAATGCTTGCCTGATGAGTCGGAATGCCACGATCGCATTCTCGGTATAAAGCGTAACCAGCTTTGCGCCCATCACATCGTCGAAAATGGCGGGCATCAGAGCCCATAGACCGTTGTGCTGGGAGACCGGGAGAACGCTGCGCACGGGCTGCTGAATGCGTCCGGCTGAGAAATCGATGAGGGCTTGCTCGACCACTGGAATCAAGGTCTTCCAGGGTTAAAAGTTCCCGCACTTGTTCTTCGTGAAAGATTAGCATGCAGGACATCTTAAACTCACTGCGCGCGCTTTCCTTCCGGCCAAATCGGAATTCGTTTCGAATCTCGAATGCGGCAGGGTTCGTTATACAATCGGCTTACAATGTTCAGGATGGCGGCCACTATCTCCTCGTTAGTGCTATTTGCAGCTACGGCCACCGCACAGATTTTCCGCGAAGTTCCCTCCAGTGAAAGCGGCATCACCTGGACCCACCAAAATGGCCGGTCCGAACACCGCTATCTGCCCGAGACCACCGGCGCCGGGGTTGCCATCTTCGATTACAACAACGATGGCTGGATGGACATTCTGCTGGTGAATTCCGGAGCTTCCAGTTTCTACAAGCCCCCGCCCCGCTGCTTTCGGCACTTTATCGCAACAATCACGACGGAACGTTCACCGAAGTGGCAAAAGAAGCCGGGCTGAACACCGAAATCTACGGCATGGGCGCGCCATGGGTGACTACGATAGCGACGGCTATCCTGACATTTTTATTTCCGGAATGGCCAAGTGCGTTCTCTACCACAACAACGACAACGGAACCTTCACCGATGTCACCGAATCCAGCGGAATTGCCGCCTCGCAATGGAGCACGAGCGCGATTTGGTTTGATTATGACGGCGACGGGAAGACTGGATTTATTTGTCGGGGAGTTCGCTGACTATTCCGGCAACCGGATATGCGGGGTAAACGAATCTTACGGCGGCGCCGAGAAGGGCGCGATTCAGGGACAGTCCTTCTATTGCGTTCCCAGTGTGCTGAAGCCGATGCCCAGCCATCTTTATCACAACCTTGGAGGAGGGAAATTCGCCGACGTTAGTCGAGACCACGGGGATTTCCACACGTGCCGGAAGGGCCTGGGGAGTGGTGGCGGCTGACATCAATGGGGATGGATATCCCGATCTATTTGTCGTCAACGATCTTGACTCCAAATTTTCTTTGGATGAACCAAAAGGGCAAGCGTTTCGAGGAATGAGGGTTCATCGCCGGAGTTGGCTACAGCAACGAAGGCATGGCGCGTTCGGGAATGGGCGTGGATGCTGGCGATTTTGATCGGCGATGGGCGCGAAGATCTGATCGTGGCAAATATCGATCACGCAGACCGCGTCGCTGTATCGCAACACGGCGCACGGAGGCTTCGACGATATCAATGTCAAGACCGGAGTCGGCTCCGCCACCCGCATGTTGAGCGGGTGGGGGTTGCGATTCTTCGACTACGACAACGACGGCTGGCCAGATCTGATTTTGTCGAACGGCCATCCTGACGACCAGGTTGACGATCGCAATTCAGGAATTCATTACCGACAGCCCCTTCTTCTTCTGCACAACATCGGTGGTGAAAAGACGGTCAATCTGGGTGCTGCGGCCGGACAACGTTCGAGGGACGATATTCCGCTCGCGGCCTGGCGGTGGGAGATTTGAACAACGATGGATTTCCCGACGTGGTGATGACCGAAAATGGCGGCCCCGTTCACCTGCTGATGAACACGGGGCGGGCAACATCCTCACCGACACGAACAACGGCGTGACCACCAGCTGGAGCTACAGCCACGCCGGGCGGCCGCAGAGCCTGGTGCGGGCCGGGATCACCCGCGGGCCGTTCCGCCACAACGCCTTCGGGCTGCTCGGCTGGAAGCAATCGACGCAGGGCACGCCGGCGAGCCGCGTGCATCTGAAGCGCCACGTCTTTAGGGTCGCGTCCTGAAACAGGCGCGAGGACGGAGACATGGCCGGGAAGGTGGCGATCGTGACCGCGGGCGGCAGCGGCATGGGCGCGGCGGCGGCGCGCAAGCTGGCGGAGCAGGGATTCGGGGTCGCGGTGCTCTCCTCCTCGGGGAAGGGCGAGGCGCTTGCGGAGGAGCTGGGCGGCATCGGCGTCACCGGATCGAACCAGTCGAACGCCGACCTGCAACGGCTCGTCGACCTGACGCTGGAACGCTGGGGCCGTATCGACGTGCTGGTGAACAGCGCGGGTCACGGTCCCCGCGCTCCGCTTCTCGAACTGAGCGACGAGCAGTGGCACGCCGGGCTCGACGTCTACCTGATGAACGTGATCCGCGCCGTCCGGCTGGTGACGCCGGTCGATGGTCGCGCAGAAGGCGGGCGCCATCATCAACATCTCGACGGCGTGGGCGTTCGAGCCGAGCCCGATGTTCCCGACCTCGGCCGTGTTCCGCGCCGGGCTCGCGGCCTTCACCAAGATTTTCGCGGACCAGTATGCGGCCCAGAACATCCGCATGAACAACGTCCTGCCGGGCTGGATCGACAGCCTGCCGGCGACGGAGGAGCGGCGGCAGGGCGTGCCGATGCAGCGATACGGCACGAGCGAGGAGATCGCCGCGACGATCGCGTTCCTCGCGTCGGATGCGGCGGGGTATATTACGGGGCAGAATATCCGGGTCGATGGGGGGCTGACGCGATCGGTGTGAGGCGGCAGAGAGTGCGGCGATGTTTGGGGCTTGTGCTGGAGGGGTGAACCCTCATCCGTCGTTCGGCAAGCCGAACGACACCTTCTCCCGGTCTCGGGAGAAGGTTTGGCGCGTGCCTTGCTGGGCGTTCCGGGGGGCCGGTATAAGCCGCGGCATCCCAACGATGGCAGACAGATTTCATGGCGAAAGAGCGCACGTTTTCGATCATAAAGCCCGACGCGACGAAGCGGAACATGACCGGCAAGATCATCGACAAGCTGGAGAGCGCGGGGCTCTCCGTCGTCGCCAGCAAGCGCATCAGGATGACGCGCGCGCAGGCGGAAGGGTTTTACGCCGTGCACAAGGAGCGGCCGTTCTTCGGCGAGCTCGTGGAGTTCATGATCTCGGGGCCGGTGGTCGTGCAGGTGCTCGAAGGCGAGAACGCGGTGGCGAAGAACCGCGAAGTCATGGGCGCGACCAATCCGAAGGACGCCGCGCCGGGCACGATCCGCAAGGAATACGCGCAATCGGTCGGCGAGAACTCGGTGCATGGATCGGACGCGCCGGAGACGGCGAAGGAGGAGATCGCGTTCTTCTTCAAGCCGGACGAGATCGTCGGGTAGTTCGGCAGACGCGGCCGCGTAACCTCCCCCTTGAGGGGAGGTCGGAGTTTTCAAGCCGAAGGCGCGGAAAACTCCGGGAGGGGGTATTCTCGCGCCAACGTCTAAACCCCCTCCCGAAGCTTGCTGTCGCTACGCTCCGCAACCTTCGACCTCCCCTCAAGGGGGAGGTTACGCGCTGCATTGCGTGAATGCACTTCGATCTCTGGTCCTCGGGTCACGCGTTCCGCGTGCCCGAGGATGACGGGCAGAGGGGTTGGCGTGTCCTTCCTCTAGGACAGGACGGCGAGGCGGACGCCGGAGGGGAAGAGCATCGACTTCCCGTTTCCCCCGGCGGCAGCATCCTCGGGCTGGCTGAGTTCTTCGTCGGGCATCGTGTCGCCGCCCGCGATCGCGTTGTCCTTCGAGAGCTGCACCAGCGCGAAGGACACGCCGACGGCGCCGGCGGAGCGGGCGATGGCGCGCGCCACCATCTCGCGCGACACACGCAGATGGGCGTAGCGCTGGGCGAGGTCTTCGGCTTTCACATCGAGCTCGATGGGCTCGCCCTCATGGGCGGCGACGACGATGGCGCCGATCTCCCTGAACAGATCGCCGTGGGTCCCGGACATACGCGTTACTCCTGCGCCCCGAGGCCATACGGGCACTTTATCCACAGCCTGTCCACAGCCCGGCGAGTGCAAAGTCTCCGATACGTCAATCGGTTCCTTCAAATGTGGCGGGACGGCCACGCGCCAATCGGACGCACGCGCGGCGTTCCGGGGAATTGCCTGCGGTTTGGCGTCCGGCGGCTCAGTTCGCAGCCGCCGCGAGCGCCTGATCGAGGTCGGCGATGATGTCTTCCGGATCCTCCAGACCGACCGAAAGGCGCACGACATCCGGGCCGGCGCCGGCTTGCGACTTCTCCGCGTCGGAGAGCTGGCTGTGCGTGGTCGAGGCCGGGTGGATGATCAATGAGCGCGTGTCGCCAAGGTTGGCGAGATGCGAGAAGAGCTTTACGCCCTCGACCAGCGCGATGCCCGCGGCGTTGCCGCCGCGCACGCCGAAGGTCAGCACCGCGCCGGCGCCCTTCGGCACATATTTCTTCGCGAGGTTGTGGTAGCGGTCGCCGGAGAGGCCGGCGTAGCTCACCCAGCTCACCTCGCGATGCCCGGTCAGCCACTTCGCCACCGCGAGCGCGTTGTCGGAATGGCGCTGCATGCGGAGCGGCAGCGTCTCCATGCCGTTCAGGATCAGGAACGCGTTGAAGGGCGAGAGCGCCGGGCCGAGGTCGCGCAGCCCGAGCACGCGGCAGGCGATGGCGAAGGCAAAATTGCCGAAGGTCTCGTGCAGCACGATGCCGTGATACTCCGGCCGCGGCTCGGAGAGCATCGGATAGCGGCCCTCGCGCGACCAGTTGAAGGTGCCGCCGTCGACGATGGCGCCGCCCATCGAGTTGCCCTGCCCGCCCAGGAATTTCGTCAGCGAATGCACGACGATGTCGGCGCCGTGCTCGAACGGCCGGCAGAGGTATGGCGTCGCCAGCGTGTTGTCGACGATCAGCGGCACGCCGGCGCGATGGGCAATCTTGGCGATGGCCTCCATGTCGGTGACGATGCCGCCGGGATTGGCGATCAACTCGATGAAGACCGCCTTGGTGCGCGGCGAGATCGCCGCTTCGAGCGCGGCGAGATCGTCGGTGTCGGCGAAGACGGCCTTCCAGCCAAAGCTCTTGATGGAGTGGCCGAGCTGGTTGATCGATCCGCCGTAAAGCTTCTTCGCCGCGACGATCTCGTCGCCCGGCTGCATCAGCGTGTGGAGGACGAGGAACTGCGCGGCGTGACCGGAGGCCACCGCCAGCGCGGCGGTGCCGCCTTCGAGCGCGGCGATGCGCTCCTCGAGAACGGCCGTCGTCGGGTTCATGATGCGGGTGTAGATGTTGCCGAACGCCTTCAGGCCGAAGAGGTTCGCGGCGTGCTCCACGTCGTTGAAGACGAAGGAGGTGGTCTGGTAGATCGGCGTGGCGCGGGCGCCGGTGGCGGGATCCGGCTTGGCGCCGGCGTGAATGGCGAGCGTCGCAAAGCCCGGTGTGCGTTCTTCGGCCATGGTCCCTTCCCTCTCCTGTTCGCGGCGTTTTAGCTTATGCTGAGCCGAAGGGGCAAAGCAGGTTGTTGCGCGGCGGGAGCCGGGTGCGAGCCGGCAGTCGCTGTCGGAGGGCGTGAAGAAGGAATGGCGTGCTGAAGGCGAGCCGAAATTTCCTGGCGGTGGCGGCGCTGCTCTTCGCCGGGGCCGCGCATGCGCAGCCGAGCGTCGACGTGACGCCGGCGCAGGAGCGCTACGCCCGCGAGCGCATGGACCAGCTCGTCATCTACGAGGCGTCGCTCAACGTCTGCGGCGACAGCACCGACGCCGCCTCCCGCATCGCCAGCGTGGTGGAGGCGTGCGTCGCGCGCGACGTGATCGAGAGGCTCGACGCCTATTGGAGCGAGAAGCTGGCCGAGCTCGGCGATCTCGCGCTGGTCGACGAGAACCGCGACGATTTCTGCCGCGACCCGGAACTGAAGCAGTCGCTCGCCGGCTACATCGTCTACGTCGACGACCTGGTTGAACAGGCCGAGGAGCTGTGCCGGTAGCAATACTCCGAGTCGCTACGAGCTGCCGCGCGGGAGCATGATCAGCACGATGCCGACGGCGCCGAACGCCATGCCGGCGAGCTGAAGCGCCGTGGGGCGCTCTCCGAACCAGGCGTAGGCGACGATGTTGATCAGCACGAACTGCGCGATGGTCGCGACGGAGATCGCCACGCCGAGACCCATGTCGCGGATGACGCGGATCATGAGCATGTTGCCGACGGTGAAGAGGATCAGCGCCAGCACGATCAGCGCCAGGCGTCCGTTGGCGACGTAGACGCGCTGCAGCGACGCGGCGAGGATGAAGATCGGGACGGCGAGCGCAAGAACAAGATTGGCCGAGACGGTCACGATCGCTTTTCTCCCGAGGCTTCGCTGAGGCGCCGGCTCTGAAACCCTCGCCGAGAAATGGCTTTCGCGACGACGGCACGGCGGAATCGACGCCCGCCCAGCCTATCTCGCCCGAAAGCCGGCCATATTCAATCTAGGGACAGCGGTTCATCACAACGCGAATGCCGGCGGCTTCCGCTTTCGCCGCGGCGGCATCGTTGCGCACGGCGAGCTGTCGCCAGATCGCAAATTCTGTCCGCGTCTTGTCAACAATCCTGCCTGCGATACGCTTGGCCGTCTGCCCGCGGAGCCGACACTGTGCCATGCCCCACAGCACGAGGAAAACAACGATGACGAGGAAACGCCAGACGCTTTTTGGAAGCCTGCTCGCGCTCGCCGCCTTCACCCCCGCTTTCGCCGAGGCCCCGCCTCCGGAGTTCATCCAGTTCTCGCCGAGCGCTACCAAGGGTGCGCTCTACCTGCCCGACCCGGCGGAATTTCCAAACCCGCATGTCGGCGTCGTCGTGATGCATCGGAACTCCAATTACATGTCCCACATCAGCACGCGCGAGCTGCCGAAGCGCGGCATCGTCGTGCTCGGCATGAACCCGCGCTGCGACAACAACGAGGCGCGCTGCGCGCCCTGGGAGAACAACGCGCTCGACGTGAAGCAGGGCGTCGAATATCTGCGCGAGCTGCCCGGCATCACGCACGTCGTCCTGCTGGGGCACAGCGGCGGCGGCCCGACCATGAGCTTCTACCAGGCGGTCGCCGAAGAGGGCGTCGGCTTCTGCCAGGCCGAGGAGAAGCTGATCAAATGCGACGACGATCTCGCCGACCTGCCACCGGCGGATGGCCTGATCCTGATGGATGCGCATCCGGGCAACGGCGTGAACGCGGTCAGAAGCATCGATGGCGCCGTGACCAACGACGTGGCGGTGCTGAACGACGGCGCCGAGCCGGAGACGGATGCGGCGCTCGATCCATTCGCTGAGGCGAACGGCTATGCGGATGACGGCTCCGCCTTCACGGAGGATTTCCGCGCGCGCTATTTCGAGGCGCAGTCGAAGCGGATGAACACGCTGATCGAGGAGGCGCTGGGGCGTCTCGCGGTCGTGGAGGAGAACGACCTCGGCGACGCGCCGTTCGTGGTGCCGCTCGCCGATGGGGCACGGCTGATGGACGGCGACGTGTCGATCCACCATGCGACGGAGGAGCCGCGCAAGCTGCTGCGCAACGACGGCACGGTCGACGCCAGCGCGATCGTCGAGAGCGTTCGCGTGCCCGGCATGAACGCGGAGGACGCCAAGAGCTTCGACACGACGATGTTCCTGACGGTAAAATCGTTTCTGAGCGTGCGGGCGATCCGCTCGACCAACTCGATGGACGGCATCGACTGGTGCACCAGCAACAACTCGACGCCCTGCAACCTGCAGAACGTCTCGATCCCGCTGCTCGTGACCGCGATGGGCGGGCACTATTTCATCCGCGACAGCGAGATCTTCTTCGACATGGCGGCCTCGGCCGACAAGGATTTCGTGGTCATCGAAGGCGCGACGCATGGCGGCACCCCCTGCGAGGACTGCCAAGAGACGCCGGACCAGTATTCGAACGCCACGAAGAACCTGTTCGACCTGATGCAGAGCTGGATCGAGGAGCGATTCTAGGCGAGGACCAGGAGCTACGACCGCCGGGGGGCTCGTCGCAAATGCAAGTCGTGGCATGGGACGGCGAGACGCCGTCCCTCCGGCTCAACGCTCTTCGGTGATGCGGATGTAGGCGGCTGTGACCGCCAGGATGATCAGGCCGAAGAGGACGCGGCGCACGCCTTCCGGCATCTGCATCAGCGTCAGCATCGTGTCGAGCACGCGCAGCACCAGCGCCCCGACGATCGCGCCGGCATAGCCTCCGCGCCCGCCGAAGATCGAGGTGCCGCCGATCACCGCCGCCGCGACCGAGACCAGCACCAGCGGCTCGACCAGCGACAGCGACGGGGCGCGGATCAATCCGACATAGAGCAGCCCGGTGATGCCGGCGATCAGCCCCGAGACGCACGTAGAGCGCGAGGATGACCTGCCAGTAGTAGACGCCGGCGATGCGCGTCGCGCGCTCGTTGTCGCCGACGGCGTAGAGCAGCCGCCCGAAGCCGGTGCGCCGCAGGATGAACATGACCAGCGCGGCGAGCGGCACGAACACCAGCAGCGCATTCGGGACGCCGTAGGTCAGGCCCGTTCCGAGCCAGGTCGAGGAACGTCGGGCACCTCCGAGCCGCTGGCGATCACCGTGCGCTGGTAGACCTGCAGCACGCCGATGCCGATGAGGCTGGTGCCGAGCGTCATGATCAGCGGATGCACCCGGAAGACGCCGGCGCCGATGCCGTTGACGACGCCGATCACCACCGCCGGGATCATCGAGATCAGGATCGCCGCGGCGAGGCCGTGCTGCGTCACCTGCGTCGCGACGATGAAGGCGGCCATCGTGGCGACCGTGCCGACGGAAAGGTCGATGCCGCCGGTCAGCATGGTCGAGCGTCTGGCAGGCGGCGAGCATGGCGATGCGGAATCGCGAACTTGATGGTGTTGGCGATCCAGCGCTCGTTGACGATGCCCGGCCGCAGCACTTCGAGCGCAGCGACCAGCAGGACCAGCAGCACGATCAGCGGGATGAGCGGCCGGTCCGCCAGGAAGCGGCGGAGGCGACGGCCGAACGGCACCGGCGGCGACTGCGGCCGCAGCCGTCGCTCATGGCGAGCGGCCCCGCAGCGCGACCAGCGCGCCGAGCATGACGACGATGACCATGATGGTGCCCTCGATGATGGTGGTGACGTTCGGATCGACCGACAGGAACGTCAGGTCGCTGCGCACCAGGCGCAGGATGAAGACCGCGACGATCGGGCCGACGATGCCGCCCCGTCCCCCGCCGAGCGTCACGCCGCCGAGCACGACCGCGGCAACGCTGGCGAGCAGGTAGGGGCCCGGGATCGGCGCGCCGATGCCGGTGCTCATGGTGAGCACCAGGCCGCCCATCGCCGCGAAGAGGCCGGCCAGCGCATAGGCGACGATCTTGGTGCGCGCCACCGGCGACGCCGCTGCGGAACGCGGCAAGGCTGTTGCTGCCGATGGCGTAGATCGAAAGCCCGAGCCGCGAGCGCACCAGCGGGATCCAGACGACGCGCGACGCGACGATCAGCACGATCAGCGCCTTCGGAATGAAGGCCGTGATCGGATGCCGGCACGCCGGGGATCGCCGACGGTGCCGACGATCAGCCCCTTCAGCCACTCGGCCGCCGCGCCGCCCGGCGCCTCGAGGATCAGCAGCGCAACGCCTTCCCAGACGAAGAGCATGGCGAGCGTCACGACGATGTCGGGAACGCGGCTCACCACGATCAGCGCGCCGTTGATGGCGCCCATCAGCAGGCCGAAGCAGAGGACGATCAGCGACGGCGACGATGGCGAATTCCTCGCTCGCGCCGTCCATCAGCACGGCCGCGGTGACGCTCGACACGCGCCATCATCGAGGCGATGGAGAGATCGACGCCGCCGGCGATGACCACGATCGTCTGCGCCGGCGGCGGCGAAGGCGAAGGGCAGCGCCGCGCGCGCCAGCGAACCGAAACCGGCCGCGCCGTAGTTCGGCTGGATGATCCGGGTGAAGACCAGGAGCAGCGCGAGCAGCACGAAGAGCGCCACGACCCAGCCGTTGCGGCGGATGGTGCGCATCATGGCGAGGTTGCGGGCGTGACTGCGTCCGAGCTTCGCGGGCACCTGCAGCAGCGGCAGGGTGCGCGTCGCGCGGCAGGCCGTAGGCGGCGCGCATCAGGGCCGGCTCGTCGGCGATATCTGCGGGAAGAATGTCGACCACGCGCCCGCCGAAGATGACGACGGCGCGGTCGCAGGCGAGCTGCACCTCCTCGAGCTCCGACGTGTAGAGCAGGATCGAGGCGCCCTGCGCCGGCCAGCTCGCGCAGCAGCCGGTAGATCTCGCGCTTGGTGCGGATGTCGATGCCGCGCGTCGGATCGAAGCAGAGGATGGTGCGCGCGCCGGTCGCGATCCAGCGCGCGATCGTCACCTTCTGCTGGTTGCCGCCGGAGAGGCGCTGCACCTCGCTCTGCGCGCGCGTGTCGATCTGCAGGCGCGCGATGGCGCCGTCGACCCGCGGGTTCTCCGACGCGACCTGCGGATCGGTCCCCAGCCGCTCGGCCGCGCGCTGAACGGCAGGGCGATGTTCTCGCGGCACCGAACGCTGCATCAGGAGCGCCTCGGTGCGGTCGCCGGGCACGAAGACGAGTCCGGCGCGGATCGCGTCCGCCGGGTGGCCGAAGGCAACCGGCTTGCCCTCCACCTCGACGGTGCCCGCCGGACGGCCGGATCGAGCCGGACAGCACGCCGAAGAGCTCGTCCTGCCCCTGCCCTTCCAGCGCGACGACGCCGAGCACCTCGCCGTGGCGCAGGTCGAAGGAGACATCCTCCAGCTTCGTGCCGACCTGCAGGTTGCGGACGCTGACGCGCGGCCGATCAACGCGCTCGGGCGACGGCTCGGTGACCGCGGCGGCCGCTGTCGCGCTGCACAGCGCGCCGCATCTTCTCGACGGGCGCGCCGAGCATCAGCTCGACGATCTGCTCCTCGGCGCCCGGCCCCATGTCGACGACGCCGACGGTCACGCCGTCGCGCAGCACCGTGGCGCGGTCGCAGAGCGCGTTGATCTCCAGCAGCCGGTGCGAGATGAAGATCACCGAGCGGCCGGTCCGGCTCTGGCGCTTCACCACGTCGAGAACCCGCTCCGCGAGGTTGGCCGGCAGCGCCGCGGTCATCTCGTCGAGCAGCAGAACATCGGGCTCGATGGCGAGCGCGCGGGCGAGATCGAGCACGCGCAGGAAGGCGAGCGGGATGTGCCGCGCCGTTTCGCGCAGGTCGATGTCCGGCACGCCGAGCTCCTTCACCCAGCCGAGGAACGGCTCGAGCGGCGTTCCGGTGAGACGCAGATTGGCGAGCGACATCGAGATCGGGGATCAGCGCCGGCTCCTGGTAGACGGAGACCAGGCCGGCGCGGCGCGCGTGCGAGGGCGAATGGATGTCGCGCTCCTCGCCGCGGATCAGGATACGGCCGGCGTCCGGCCGCACCGCTCCGGTGAGGATCTTCACCAGCGTCGATTTGCCGGCGCCGTTCGCGCCCATCAGCGCGTGGACCTCGCCGGGCCTCACCGCCAGCGACGCGTTGCGGAGCGCCGCGACCGCGCCGTAGCTCTTTGCGACGCCGGTCGCGTCGAGAAGCAGCTCGGTCGTCAAAGGCCCGCCTGCCCCGAACTCTGTGAAATGAGAAAAGCAGCGGGGCGCCGCCTGGGCCGCCCGCGCGTCATGTTGCGTTTCGACTATTCGCCCGGGCCATTGCAGGCGATGATCTGTTCCTTGCTGTAGGTCGTCCAGTCCGGAATGGAGATCGACACCGGCCATTCCGGATCGAGCGACGGATCGGCCGCCGCCGCGAGCTTCGCCTTGCCCTCCTCGGTGGCGTTCTCCCAGAGCTCCGGCTGCACCAGCGTCGTCTGCTCGGCCGGCTTCTCGCCGCCCAGAATCTGCAGCGGCCAGCGCCACGCCCGCGCCGCCGATCGAGCCCGGATTGGTGACGGCCGCGCCGTCAGGCCTTCGACCGAGGTCAGCTGACCGACGAAGCCGGCATTGTCCGCGCCGACCACCGGCACCAGCGTCGACGCCGGATTCCACCAGCGCGTCGACGATGACGTTGTCGATGCCGGAGGTCCAGATGCCGTCGAAGGGAGCGCCGGTCGCGATGTAGTCGAGGATCTGCTGCTTGCCCTGATCCTGCTGCCAGCCGGTGAACACCTCGTGCGCGACCTTCACGTCCGGATATTCGGCGAGCGCGCGCTTGAAGCCCTCGTCGCGGTCGCTGTCGGCCGATGCGCCGGCCGCGCCGCGCATGTAGACGACGCTGCCCTCGCCGCCGATCTGCTCGAACAGCCACTTGGCGCCGAGATAGGCGTATTCTTCCTGGTTGTTGGAGATGACGTAGGCGGAAGGCTCGGTCACGGCCTGGTCGACGGCCACGACGACGATGCCGGCGTCGGTCGCTTCCTTGATGGCCGGGTTGATGCCCTCGGGATCGGCCGGGTTCACGACGATCGCGTCGACGCCGGCGCCGATCAGGTTGCGGATGTCCTCGAGCTGCCCGGCGGCGTCGGTGTTGCGGTGCGCGATGTTGAGCGAGGCGACGTTGCCGGCGGCGAGCGCCTGCGCCTTCATGGCGCAGATCATCTCCTCGCGCCAGCCGTTGCCCTGCACGGTGTTCGAGATGCCGATCGTGTAGCTGTCCTGCGCCAGAACGGGGCTGGCGGCGCCCGCGAACCCGGCGACGAATGCGATGGCCGAAACGGCCGCCAAGTAATTGCTCTTCCTCATGAAAACTCCCTCATCCTCCGATAGCGAGCTCTTACAACGGCTCGGATTGCGCACACTCTCTTGTTTTTGCAGCGGAATCCACTGTCCCACGCAAAATTTGGCCGAGGTTATTTTACGTATGGCCGCAGCACGTCGCGCGCGAGCAGGAAGCCGCGCTTGATCTTGTCGTCGCTGCCCTCGAAGCGGCGATCCTCGTGCTCGATGACGACCGGGCCGTCATAGCCGGCGCGGTAGAGGCCGGAGAAGATCACGCTCCAGTCGATGTCGCCGAGGCCCGGCATGCGCGGGATCTGCCAGCCCATGCCCACCGACATCATGCCGCGCTCGTAGAGGCCGTCGCGGTCGATCATCACGTCCTTGGCGTGGACGTGAAGCATGTGCGGCCCGAATTCGCGGATGAAGCGCGCCTGGTCGATCATCTGCCAGACGAGATGCGAGGGGTCGTAGTTCATGCCGACGTCGCCGCCCCACGCTTCGAGGATGCGGCGCCAGACATAGGGCGAGTAGGCGATGTTGTGCCCGCCCGGCCACTCGTCGGCGCTGAAGATCATCGGGCAGTTCTCGAAGGCGATCTTCACGCCCTTGTCGCGCGCATAGGCGATGATCTTCGGCCAGACCTTTTGGGCATCCTGCCAGTTGGCGTCGACATGCTTGGACGCGTCGCCGCCGCAGAAGGTGTTCACGACGGGCACGCTCATTTTTGCCGCCGCGGCGATAACTTTCTTCAGATGGTCGATGACGGTCTTGCGGTGATCGCGGTCAGGGTGCAGCGGGTTCGGATAGTAGCCGAGGCCGGAAATGGCGATGCCTTTCTCAGCGAGCGCGGCGACGATTTCCTTCCCCTGCGGACGTCGAAAGGCCGGCGACATCGATATGCGTCGTGCCGGCATAACGGCGGGTCGGGCCGGTGGACTTCGGCCAGCAGGCGATCTCCAGCGACTTCGAAGCCGGAAGACGACGCCCAGTCGGCGACCTGCATCAGCGGCGTATCCGGAAACGGCGCGGTCAAAAGGCCGAGCTTCACGTCGTGATCTCCCCCGAGCGAGCGGCGGACGGCTTAGCAGCTTCGGGGCGTCGGACTGGAAGCGTCAGCCGCGAGCCGCGGCGAGGCTCCGCACCGTTCCGGGCTTCACCGGTACGCCGCGGCGGGCGGAGGCGATGGCGGCAAAGTCGAGCGCCAGGGCATCGAGGCTGCTGCGCGCGCTGTTAAGGGGCTGCAGTGCCGTCCTCGACCGCCTTGAGCAGCGCGCCCATCGTGCCGCGAAAGCCCTCCTTGAACCACGTGCCTTGCAGCTTCGGGCGCGCCATGCCGGCGGCGTTCGTCAGCACGACCTCCTGGTTGCCGAGGTCGGGGCCGCGGCTCGCCAGCGTGCCGGCCGAACCGGTGATGAAGGTGCGGTCCTCCGGCCCGAATTTCGTTGCGCCATCGAAGAGGAGCGCCGCCTGGCCGCCGTCGAAAGCGACCAGCGCCTCGGCAAGCATCGGCGGGCGCACGCTCTGCCCGGCGCCGCGTGAGGCGACTGCGAACACCGAGGTCGCACGGCCGCCGATGAGGCTGGTGAGGAAATCGAACCAGTGGATGCCGAAATCGTAGGTGACCAGCTCGTCGATCGCCTCGAAGGGCGTGCCGCCGATCCACGAATGATCCCAGTGGACGCTGAGATGACAGGACTGCACCTCGCCGATCAAGCCGGCGCGCACCGCCTCGCGCATCCAGGAGAAATGCGGCGCCCAACGGCCGTTCTGGTTGACCGCGAGGACCACGCCTTTTTCGTCGGCCAGAGCGCACAACCGCTCGCCTTCATCGAGGTCCAACACGAATGGCTTTTGGGACAAGTACGTGCTTGCCGGCTCGCAGCGCCGTCTCGATCAGCGGCAGGCGTTCGGCGGGATGCGGCGTCAGGTCCACCACCTTGATGTCGTCACGGGCCAGCGTGTGCGAGACGTCGTCGGTCGCCTCGGCGTCGGGAAAGTATTCGTTACGCCGGGCCTCCGCGCGGGCGAGCGTGCGGCTGGCGACCACCGCCACGTCGAGGCGCATGTCGCGGTACGCCTCGAGGTGCGCCGCCGAAATACCGCCGGCGCCGACCAAGGCGATGCGCGGGCGATAGTTCTTCGGCATCGGCGGGCGATACGGCAGTTCCGGCGCCGGAACTTCGGCGGCCGCCTTTGTCTTCAGCGCGTAGGCGTCGAGGTCGGGGGTATCGGTCACGCGACGAGCGCCAGGGTTCGCTTCTGCGAAGCGGAGAGGACGGCGCTGTCGATGATACGCTGGGCGGTCAGGCAGAGGGCGGGATCGAGCGGGCCTTCGATCGGCGCACCGTCCGCGATGCGCCCGAGGACGTATTCGATCGGGCCGCGACGGCCGGGCGGGAGGATATCCGCGGTGATGCGCGTCTGCTCCGGCTGGGTGCGGGTCTGGATGGTGACGAAGCCTTCGTAGTCGTAGCTCGAGATCGTGCCGTCGGAGCCGCACAGCACGAAGCCGCATTTCGGCTGTGTCTGGATGACCCACGGGTCGGTGAAGGTTCCCCAGCGCGTCTCGATCTTCGACAGGCCGCGGGCGTAGCGGCAGACGGTGATCGAATGCTGGTCGACCTCTATGCCCGGCGTCTCGTCGACGACCGAAGTAACTTCGAGCGGCGCCTCGCCGTTCTTGAACCAGGTGCCGAGCGTCGCGCCATAACCGGAGTAGTCGAGCAGGCTGCCGCCGCCGGCGGATTTCTTGTACCACCAGGAGGTTGGCTTCTGCACCTCGACCTCTTCGGCGGAAACCTCGACCTTGTCGGCGAGGTGGTAGAGCGGGCCGCGATTGCCCCCGTAATAGTGGAACTCTACCAGCTCGCCGATCCGGCCTTCGTCGAGAAGGCGCTTGGCTGTGATGTGAGCGGGAACCCAAGCAAGCGGCCAGTTCACCGCCAGCCGGCCGCCGCCCTTTTCCATTGCCGCAATCATGCGCCGTGCATCGGACACGCTTGAGGCGAAGGGTTTCTCGACGACGACGTTCAGGCCATGCGGCGCAAGTTTTTCGACATAGCTCGCGTGCTCGGCCGTTGCCGCGCAGAGGATGGCGAGATCGGCATTTGTGTTGCCTAGACATTCGCTTAGATCGGTGAAAACCCGGTCGTCCGGGATGCCGAAGGTGTCGATCGCCCGTTGCATCCTGGCGCGATCGGGGTCGAAGATGCCGGCGATCTCGGCGTCCGGATGCTCGGCAACCTGGCGCAGCAGGTCGCCCATGTGCATGTGGTCGAAGCTGATGCCGAGTACGCCGCGTTTGGCCACCTGGGGCTCCCGTTCCTCATCTCGTAAGGCTTCCAGAAATCGTACCCGGATTGGGCTGTCCAGTGACGCCTCGAATCCATAGGTCATCACACGGCATGACGGGGTGTTTGAGCGGTTCGGAGATGCGCCGGCAATTCGACCCGGCGTGGCGGATCCGCGCCGATGCGGCTGCAGGTAATCGCCGCGACGGAGAGAGCGAAATCGAGCACGTCGGCAAGGTCGGACTCGGAGAGGCGATCCATCGCGGCGGGGTCGAGGCAATCGCGGTCGTGAAGCGCCGCCAGGAAGCCGCCCATGAAGGAATCGCCGGCTCCGACTGTGTCGGCCACGACGATCGGCTCGCTCGGCCGCGATAGCTTGCCCCGGCGAGTGAAGACGGTCGCGCCCTCCCCGCCCTGCGTCAAGACGACCAGACGTGCCTCGGCAGCGAGCCAGCGCCTGGCCAGGTCCTCGGGCTTCGCGCCCGGCGCAATCCAGTCCAGATCCGCCTTGCTCGACTTGATGACGTGGGCGTGGGTGAAGAACGTCTCGAGGCGGCGGCGATAGACCGGTTCGTCCTCCACCAGGCTCGGGCGGATGTTCGGGTCGAAGCTGATCACGCGGCGCGACGACTCGCGGCGCATCAGCGCCTCGAAAGACTCCGCCGCCGGCATGCGGATCAGCGACAGCGACCCGAAGTGCAGCGCCTTCACGTCGGGGCGGAGGGACGGCAGCGCGTCGATCGACCAGTTGCGGGGAGCGGATTGCGCGTCGAAGAAGGCGTAACGCGGCTCCTCGCCCTTCAGGTCCACGAAGGCCAGCATGGTCGGCCGATCCAGGCGCGAGACGGTGTCGAGCGACACGCCGCTATCGGCCAGCCAGGCGATAAGGGCATCGCCGAAGAGATCGTTGGAAACGCCGCCGACGAAGCCGACGGGAACGCCTAAGCGGCCAAGCGTAATCGCGACGTTACCGGGCGAGCCGCCGTTCGCTGGCCGGTAGACGGGCGAGCCGTCCCGCGCCTCGGTCGGAATGAAATCGATCAGCGTCTCGCCGTGGCAAAGAATCATCGGGTGGGCGATGGTCAGACGGCAGCGACCGCGGCGAGCGCCGGGATGCCCTCCGGCCTGATCTTCTGGAACGCGGCCGCGAGAAGCGCCTGGGTGTATGGATCCTTCGGATCGGTGAAGACCTCCTCGGAGGAGCCGCGCTCCACGACCTTGCCGTCCTTCATGACGATGACCTCGTCGGCCATCGCGCGCACCACCGCGAGGTCGTGGCTGATGAACAGGTAAGAGAGGTTGTGCGCCTTCTGCAGCTGGCGAAGAAGCTCGATGATCTCCTTCTGCACCGATCGGTCGAGCGCCGAGGTCGGCTCGTCAAGGACGATCACCTTCGGCTTCAGGATCAGCGTGCGGGCGATGGCGATGCGCTGGCGCTGGCCGCCGGAGAACTCATGCGGATAGCGGTTGCGCATGGTGGGATCGAGCTGCACCTCGCGCAACGCCTGCACCGCGCGCTTGTCGCGCTCCGCGCGGGAGATGCTGGGCTCGTGGACGAGCAGCCCCTCGGTGACGATCTGGCCGACCGTCATGCGCGGCGACAGCGAGCCGAACGGATCCTGGAACACGAGCTGCAGCTCGCGCCGCACCCACTGCTCCTTGCGCAGATCGACCTTCGTCAGGTCGCGCCCCTCGAAGCGGACCGTCCCTCTGAAGGGATGAGGCGGAGAATGGCGCGGCCGAGCGTCGATTTGCCGGAGCCGGACTCGCCGACAATGCCGATGGTCTGGCCCTTGTGCAAGCTGAACGATACGCGGTCGACCGCCTTCAGGTCGAAGCCGCCGCCGGAGAAGAGCCCGCCGGGAATGTGGAAGGTGACTTGAATATTACCCGCCTCAAGGAGCGCCGGCGCATCGTCCGGGACCGGTGGTTTCGTCCCCTCAGGCTCGGCTGCCAGCAGCATCTTCGTATAGGGGTGCGACGGTTCGCTGAAGATCTTCGAAACGGCGCCATGCTCCACGACCTCGCCCGAACGCATGACGTAAACGCGGTCGGCAAAGCGCCGGACGATGCCGAGGTCGTGGGTGATAAACACAACGGCCATGCCGAGCCGCTGCTGCAGGCTCTTCAGGAGCGCGAGGATCTGCGCCTGAATGGTCACGTCGAGCGCGGTGGTCGGCTCGTCGGCGATCAGAATGTCGGGATCGTTGGCGAGCGCCATGGCAATCATCACGCGCTGCCGCTGCCCGCCGGACAGCTCATGCGGATAGGCATCGACGCGATGCTCGGGCTTTGGAATCTGCACGAGCTTCAGGAGCTCGACCGCCTTCTTGCGCGCCTCGCTCTTGCTGAGACCGCCGTGCCGGATGATCGGCTCGGCGATCTGGTCTCCGACGCGGTAGAGCGGGTCGAGCGAGGTCATCGGCTCCTGGAAGATCATGGTGATCTTGGCGCCGCGGATCTCATTCAACTTGTGCTGCGAGAGGCCGATCAGCTCCTGGCCGCGATAACGCACCGATCCGGATACGCGCCCGTTCGAAGCGAGCAGGCCGACCGCCGCCATGACGGTCTGGCTTTTGCCGGATCCGGATTCGCCGACGATCGCTACGGTCTCGCGCGGCAGCACATCCATATCTATGCCCTTGACGGCATGTATCTCGCCGTCATGCGTCGCGAAGCGGACGTCGAGGCCGCGGAACTGCAGAACGGGGTCGTTGGCTGAAGGCGCTCGCTTCTCGGGTGAGATGGAGGGAGCGCGCATCCTCAGCGGTCCTTTGGATCGAGCGCGTCGCGCAGGCCGTCGCCGAGAAAGTTCAATGCGAAGAGCGTCGAGGTCAGGAAGATCGAGGGGAAGATCAGCATCCAGTTGGCCGCCGGGATGTTGTCGGCGCCCTCCGCGATCAGCACACCCCAGCTCGTCATCGGCTCCTGCACGCCCAGGCCGAGGTAGGACAGGAAGCTTTCGAGGATGATGACCTGCGGCACGAGCAGCGTCATGTAGATGACGACCGGCCCGAGCGTGTTCGGGATGACGTGACGGCGGAGAATTGCGCCCGATGACACGCCTAGCGCGACCGCCGCCTGCACATATTCCTGGCGCTTGATTGAGAGCGTCTGGCCGCGGACGATGCGCGCCATGTCGAGCCAGAGCACGGCCCCGACGGCGATGAACATCAGGATGAAATTTCGCCCGAAGAAGACGACGAGCAGGATGACGAAGAAGATGAACGGCAGCGAATAGAGGATATCGACGATGCGCATCATCACCTCATCGACCTTGCCGCCGAGATAGCCGGAGGCCGCGCCATAGGCGACGCCGATCACCACGGCGACGAAGCCAGCGAGCACGCCGATCGCAAGCGAGACGCGGCCGGCGATCAGGGTGCGGGTCAGCAGGTCGCGGCCGGTGTTGTCGGTGCCGAAGAAGAAGTAGTTCTCCTCCATCGTGGCCGAGAGCGTCGCCGATAGCTCGTCGGAGGCCATCTGGTCGACCGCTCCGCTCTCGAAGAGGCTGGAGCGGTCAAGATAGCGCGTGATGCGCTCGTCGATCGGCCGTTCGGAGCGGACGTCGGCGAAAACCCGGTTCCCCTCCTCCCGCCAGTCGACTAGCTCGACGCGGCCTCGGCGCAGCGCGGCTTCAAGCGCGCCTTCGACCTGCTCGTTGGCCGGGTAGGTCGAGAGGCTCGGCGGCACGCGGACATAGTCACGGTAGATCGTCGTGTACAGGTGACCGGTCAGGGAGGGGCCGACAATGCAAAGCACCGTCATGACGACGAGGTAGACGGCGCTGACGACTGCCGCCTTGTTTCCCTTCAGGCGGCGCCAGGCATCGCTCCAAAGCGAGCGGCCCGGGGCCGGCACGTCCTGAAAGGTCGCGTCAGTCATAGCGGACCCGGGGATCGATGACCGCGTAGAGCAGGTCGACGATCAGGTTGAAGATGATGATGAAGATCGCGATGACCACGACGGTGCCCATGACCAGCGTGTAGTCACGGTTCAGCGCCGCCTCGACGAAGTAGCGTCCGACGCCCGGGATCTGGAAGATCTGCTCGACGATGATGGAGCCGGTCAGCAGGGCTGCCGCGGCCGGGCCGGCATAGGAGACGATCGGAAGCAACGCGCTGCGGAGCGCGTGCTTGACGACGATCGACCACTGCGACAGTCCCATCGCTCGCGCGGTGCGGATATGGTGCGAACGGAGCGCTTCGATCATCGAGCCGCGCATCAGCCGCGCGACGATGGCGACCTGCGGAAGCGCCAAAGTGACTATGGGCCCGATCTTGTTGACGAGGGCTCCGCCGCCCCAGCCCGCAACAGGTACAAGAACGAGACTGAGAGCAAAGATCAGCTGGTATAGCGGCGCTATGACGAAGGTCGGCACGGTGCTGCCGAAGGTCGCCGTCGCAATCACCGCATAGTCGCCGGCCTTGTTCTGGTTGAGGGCCGCGATGATGCCGAGCGCCCCGCCGACGACGAGTGCGAGGAACAGCGCCGAAGCGCCAAGCTGCATCGAGACGGGAAGGCCGACGCGGAAGAGATCTGCGACCGTGAAATCCGGCCGCGTGTAGCTCGGACCGAAATTCCCCTGCAGCAGGTCGCCGAGATAGTAGAGGTATTGCTTATAGACCGGCTCGTCGAGATGATACGTCCGCTCGAGGTTCGCCTTGACGGTCGGATTGAGGCCTCGCTCCTGATTGAACGGACCGCCCGGGGCGACCCGCATCAGGAAGAACGAGATCGTGACGATCAGGAACAGCGTCGGGATCGCCGTCAGCAATCGCCGGATCACATAGCGGGCCACGCCGCCGATCCTCGGGCCGGATAGCGGCCTCCCCCGGCGATCACGCCGGAGGAGGCCCTACCCTGTAGTCCTAGCCTTCGTTGATCGTGATGAAGCGCGAAGGATGCACGTCCATCACGTTGTCCTCGAAGCCGGCAACACGATCCGAGATGAGGTTGTGGTAGCTGTAGAAGAGCAGCGGCATGTTGCCGAGCTCGTCGACGAGGACCTTCTCGGCTTCCGCGAGGTGCGCGAACCGCTCCTCCGGATTGCCGCCGGCAGCAGCAGCGGCGTCCATCGCTGCCTCGAACCCCGGATTGTTGAAGTTCGAGTAGTTGTTGCCGCTCGCGGCGCGCGAGATGCCGAGGAAGGATTCCGGGATCCTTGTAGTCGGCGATCCAGCCGGCGCGGGCGTAGTCGAAGTCGCCCTTCTGCTCGAGATGGCCGTAATGAGTCGCAGTGTCGGTGTTCACCATCGTCACCTCGACGCCGAGCGGCCGGAGCTGCTCCTGGATGGCGACGGCGGTGTTCTGATGGTTCTCCGACGTGTTGAAGCGGATCTCCAGATTGAGCGGATTCTCCGGCGTGTAGCCGAGCGACTCGAGGATCTTCTGCGCCTCATCCTCGCGCTCGATCTGATCCATCTCGCCGTAGTCGGCTGCGTAGGAGGTGTAGCCCTCGATGCCCGGGGGCACCATGCCGTAGGCGGGGATCATCGTGTTGGTCCAGACCTCTTCCGCGAGGAAGTCGCGGTCGATGGCCATGGAGATCGCGCTGGCGCAGCTCGACGTTGTTCCACGGCTCCTCGTCGAGCTTCACGGAGTAATAGTAGGTGCCGAGATACGGGCCGATGTGGACCTGGTCGCCCAGCCGCGCCTCGATGTCGTCGAGCTGCTCGGTCGGCAGGTCGTCGTTGGTGTCGAGCTCGCCGGCCTCGAAGCGCTTCAGCGCGGTGGAGCGATCCTCGGTCGGATAGTAGTTGACCGTATCGATCTGCACGTTGGCGGCGTCGTGGAAGTTCGGGTTCTTGTTGATGGTGATGTGGTCGCCCGGGACGAACTCGGCGAGCGTGAAGGCGCCGTTCGACACCAGGTTGCCCGGCTTGATCCATTCGTCGCCGAGCGCTTCGATCGAAGCGCGATGCACCGGATAGGTCGACTGGTGCGTCAGCATCTCGAGGAAATACGGCGTCGGCGCCTTGAGCGTGACCTCGAAGGTCTGCGGATCGACGGCGCGGACGCCGAGCTGATCCGGCGTCATCTCGCCGCTGTTGATCGCCTCGCCGTTCTTCACGACGTAGAGCATCGACGCGTATTCGGCGGCGGTCTCGGGATTGAGCAGGCGCTGGAAGGAATAGACGAAATCGTCGGCGGTCACCGGATCGCCGTTCGACCAGGTCGCGCCCTCGCGCAGCTTGAAGGTGTAGACCGTGCCGTCGTCGGAAACCGTCCAGCTCTCGGCGGCGCCCGGGATCGAGCTCGGCGTTCTGGTCGGGCATGACCAGGCCCTCGAACAGATCGCGCAGGATGTGCGCTTCGTAGACCGTCGACGTCTTGTGGGGATCAAGCGATTCGGGATCGGCGGAGTTGCCGCGGTTGTAGACCACCTGGGCGAAGGCGGAGCCCGAGATGAGCGCCGCGAGCGCTACGCCGGCCGCAAGTTTCGTCATTGTCTTCAGCATGTAAGAACCTCCCGTTGCATGAGGTCGCCCGAGGGCGATTGGGCGCAACCCTAATCCGCCGAAGCGCGAGCGCGACAATCCGCCTTGTTGAGGAAGCGCTTGCCCGGCTTGGCAATTGTGAAAATCCGCTTGAAGGCGCGCCGGGCGTTGGATCAGATACGCGACTCGCGCAGCGCATCATGGCGCTCCCGCCGCGCAGGGAACCGCCCTCTTCATGCCAGAAGACAGTACTCGGGCCTTCCCGATCCGGATGCGGACCTCCGCATCCGCGCGGCGCAATCATCCGACCTCGACGCGCTGGTGCAGCTCGAGACGAAGGCGTTCGCCTCCGACCGATTGAGCCGCCGCCGCGTTCCTTGCGCATGCTCCGGAGCCCGACGGCGGCTTTTGCTGGTGGCGTCGCGCGGTGGACGTCTCGCCGGGTACGCGTTGGTGCTGATGCGGCGCGGCAGCGCGCGCGGCGCGGCTCTATTCGCTGGCGGTCGACCCGGAACTCGCGGGCCGCGGGATCGGTTCGCGTCTGCTGGCCGCGGCCGAGGCGGAGGCGATGAAGCGCGGGGCGCGGACGCTGCGGCTCGAAGTGCGCGCCGACAACGCCGACGGCATCCGTCTTTACGAGCGGCGGCGGATATCGGCGGATCGGGCGACGCGAGGACTACTACGCAGGACGGTGCGGCCGCGCTTCTCTATGCGCGCGAGCCTCGACCGGCGCGGACGCCGTCCGCCGGCGCTGCGTGCGGCATGAGCGGCGCGGCCTGACATGGAAGGCTGGGTCCTCGTCGCCGACCAGCCGCGCGACCTCGAGGCGCGCGACCTGCCGCACGTCATCGTGTCGTCGGAGGACTACGTCGCCCGCCCCTACATGTTCGGCGGCGGCCGGCAGAAGGTCGTCATCCTCGGCGCGCTCGTACAATTACCAGACGCAGGCCTATTACTGCGCGCTGCTCGCCGAGGCGCGCGGGCATCGCGTGCTGCCGAGCGTCGAGACCATGCTCGATCTCAGGAGCCGGCAGCACTACGAGCACGCGATCCCCGAGCTCGAGGAAGCGTTCAACCGCGACCTGAAGGCGACCGGCGGCGAGCCGCCGCAGGCGCTGCTCGTCGCGTTCGGGCAGGCGGAGCGGAAGGGTTTCGAGCAGTTCGCGCAGCTTCTCTTCGACTGGTTCCGCGCCCCGGCGGTCACGGTCACCTTCAAGGGCAAGGGCTGGCACTTCATCCAGAAGATCGAGCTGACGCCGCTCGCGCGCTGCAATCGCCGAGCAGAAGACGTTCTTCACCAACGCAGCTGAAGGATTACACGGGGCGCAAATGGCGGGCGCCGAAGCCGCGCACCGCGCCGCGCCACTCGATCGCCGTGCTGCACGACCCGAACGAGCAGCTGCCGCCGTCGACGCGCGAGACGCTGATGCACTGGGCGAAGCTCGCCGCCCCGCTCGGCGTCGAGGTCGAGCCGATCACGCGCAAGGATCTCGGCACGCTCGCCGAATACGATGCGCTGTTCATCCGCGAGACGACGTCGATCCGCAACCACACCTATCGCTTCGCGCGGCGCGCGGTGATGGAGCGGATGCCGGTCATCGACGATCCGATCTCGATGATCCGCTGCACCAACAAGGTCTATCTGTGGGAGCGGCTGACGCATGCCGGCCTGCCGATGCCGGAGACCTTCGTCATCCAGGATCCGGCGGACATCGAGCGCGTCGCCGACACGCTGGGCTTCCCGGTCGTCGTGAAAATTCCCGACGGCTCGTTCAGCCGCGGCGTGAAGAAGGCCGATACGATGCCGGCCTTGAAGGCGACCGTCGCGGAGTTCTTCAAGGAGACGGACATCCTGCTTGCGCAGCGCTTCGTGCCGACGACATACGACTGGCGGGTCGGGGTGCTCGCCGGCCAACCGCTCTTCGTCTGCCAGTACAAGATGGCGAAGAAGCACTGGCAGATCGTGCACCACAAGGACGACGGCACCGCCGACGAAGGCGACTTCAAGACGTTGCCGATCGACAAGGTGCCGCCCGAGATCCTGGACGTCGGCGTGCGCTCCGCCAGCCTGATCGGCGACGGGCTCTATGGCGTCGACCTCAAGGAGACGGCGAACGGCGTCTACATCATCGAGATCAACGACAATCCGAATCTCGACCACGGCGCCGAAGACCGCGCCGGCAAGGCCGACATCTGGAACCGCCTGACGCGCTGGTTCACGACGCGCATCCGCGCCTGAGCTTCAACCGCGCTGCTTTTCCACAGCAGCGAGACGTGCCTCGTCGGCTGTCATCGTCCCGTTAACGAGCCCCTCTAGCAGACTTTAGAACCGTTCCAAACAAAGTGGACGTCTGAAGTCTAGTTAACCAAGGGGCCCGTCGATGACCGCGCATGTTTCTCCCAGCCATCTGCCGTTCCGCACCAGCCAGCTTGAAGCGGCCGAGGGTATGCCGCGCAATGCGAGCGACAATCCAACCATGGGCGAGGTCATCGCCGCCCGGTTCTCCCGGCGCGGCATCCTGAAGGGCGCTCTCGCCGTTTCCGCGATTTCCGCGACCGTCAGCCCGCTCGCGCTGCTCGCGGCGGACAAGGCCCGGGCGGCCGGCACATCGGCGTTCACTTTCACGGAGGTCGAAGCCGGCGTCGACGAGACGCATCACGTCGCCGAGGGCTATGACGCGAATATCCTGCTGCGCTGGGGCGACGGCCTCTTCGCCGACTCGCCGGAGTTCGACCCGATGGCGCAGACCGCCGAGGCACAGCGCCGGCAGTTCGGCTACAACAGCGACTACGTCGGCTTCATCCCCTTGCCGGACGTCCCCACGACCGAAGGCGGCCTGCTGGTCGTCAATCACGAATACACCAACGACCACCTGATGTTCCCGGGCGTCGTCACGATCGTCGAGGGCGAGCCCGAAGTCTCGCCTGCCGACCAGGCGCGGGTCGACATCGAGATGGCCGCCCACGGCGGCACGATCGTGGAAATCCGCCGCGTCGACGGCGCCTGGCAACCGGTGACTCGACTCCCGTACAACCGCCGCATCACCGCCGACACCGAGATGGAGTTGACCGGCCCCGCCGCTGGCCACGCGCGACTGCAAACCAGCGCCGATCCGAGCGGCACGAAGGTGCTGGGCACGATCAACAACTGTGCCGGCGGCGTGACCCCCTGGGGCACTTACGTATCGGCCGAGGAGAACCTGCAGGGCTACTTCATGGGCGAGCTCGCGGAAGATCATCCGGAGTTTGCCAACTACGATCGCCTGGGCATTCCTGAGGGCGTCTATGCCTGGGGCAATTTCTACGACCGCTTCGACGTGACAAAGGAGCAGAACGAGGCCAACCGCTTCGGCTGGATCGTCGAGACCGATCCCTTCGATCCGACCTCGCCGCCGAAGAAGCGCACGGCGCTTGGACGCTTCAAGCACGAGGGCGCCGAGAGCATCGTCGCCCCCGACGGCCGCGTCGTCTTCTATCTCGGGGACGACGAACGCTTCGACTACGTCTACAAGTTCGTGACGGCGGGCACGTTCAATCCCGACGATCGCGCGGCCAACATGAACCTGCTCGACGAGGGCACGCTCTACGTCGCGCAGTTTGCCGAGGACGGGACGCTCACCTGGGTGCCGCTCGTGCATGGCGAAGGGCCGCTGACCGCCGAGAACGGCTTTGAGAGCCAGGCGGACATCCTGATCGCCACACGGCTCGCCGCCGACCTGCTCGGCGCCACGAAAATGGACCGCCCGGAGGACATCCAGCCGAATGGCACGAACGGCAAGGTCTACCTGATGCTGACCAACAACACGCGCCGCGAGGCGGGCCAGGAAGACGCGGCCAATCCGCGCCCGGAGAACGCCTTCGGTCACATCATCGAAATCGCGGAGGAAGGCGGCGACTTCGCGGCGACCTCCGGAACGTGGGAGATCCTGGTGCAGTGCGGCGACCCGTCGGTGGCGGAAGTCGGTGCGACGTTCTCGAGCGACACGACCGCCAACGGCTGGTTCGGCATGCCGGACAACTGCGCAGTGGATGCCGACGGACGCCTCTGGGTTTCAACCGATGGCCAAGGCCCGTCCGCCACCGGCCGCACGGACGGTCTCTGGGCCGTCGATACGGAGGGCGAGGCACGCGCAACGTCGAAGCTCTTTTTCCGCGTGCCTGTGGGCGCCGAGATGTGCGGCCCCCTGCTTACGCCGGACATGGAGACAATGTTCCTCGCCGTGCAGCACCCGGCGGACGGCGGCACGGACTGGGAGCCGTTCGGGCGGCCCTCGTACTTCGAGGATCTGTCGACGCGCTGGCCGGATTTTCAGGATGACATGCCGGTCCGCCCATCGGTTGTGGTGATCACCAAGCAGGGCGGCGGCAAGATCGCCGTGTAGTCCCATCCGCGTATGCACCCGCCGAAAAATCCACGCGTCACAAATCGTGACTTGACCGCGGCGGGTGCGAGATTAGATTCGCAGTATCTCAAAGGAGGGAGGTCTAGAAAAATGAAGCCTCCGAAGCGAGCCGCGCCGATCTCTTAGGTCGACGACAAGGCCAATTGAGATCGGCACCCCAGAACCAGACAATTGAATCAACGACCCATAGCGGCGTTCGTTGTCTCAATACTTCCGATACGCGAAGAGGTGCGGGAGCGCACAGGAGCGATATTGGAAAAGGCTGGGAGTACGACGCGAGTTTGAAGCAGTTGAGATACAGGGTTGCAGCCAGTCCGTTGATGAGGCCAGAAATACCGGCCTCCTTGAAATGGTGAGGACACGGCAGACATAACCCCAGGCGGCTCACGGGAGCGATGCGATCGGCCCGGCGAGCCGCCTTAGTTTTGCGCCGGCCAATCCGGCGCCCATCCCTTTCCGCAATGCACTCCGTCGAAGGGCTCAATTTCAACGCGATTGCCGAACCGACGGCTGTCCGGGCATGACAGACTTGTTTACCGATTCGTGAATCAATGGCCGCCATGGACCGTTCCGAAGACCTTTTCGCCGCGCTCAGAGACCAATGCGCCATCGTCGGGCGCGCCGCGTTCACGGGCGAAGAACGGCCGCGGCGCAACGGCTGAAAGCGCTTACACCGCCGCGGACATCGAGGTGCTGGAGGGCCTGGAGCCCGTCCGCCGCCGCCCCGGCATGTACATCGGCGGGACTGACGAGAAGGCGATGCACCACCTCTTCGCGGAGGTGATCGACAACTGCATGGACGAGGCCGTCGCCGGCCACGCGAACTGGATCGAGGTCGAGCTCGAAGCCGACGGCTTTCTGACGGTGACCGACAACGGGCGTGGCATACCGGTTGATCCGCACCCGAAGTTCAAGGACAAGTCGGCGCTCGAAGTCATCATGACGACGCTGCACGCCGGCGGAAAGTTCGACTCGAAGGTCTACGAGACGTCAGGCGGTTTGCACGGCGTCGGCATTTCGGTCGTGAATGCGCTCTCCGATCTGCTCGAGGTCGAGGTGGCGCGCGACCGGAAACTCTACCGCCAGGTATTCTCCGCCGGGAAGCCGAAGGGGAAGCTCAAAGAGGTCGGCGAGGTCCATAACCGACGCGGCACCAAGGTGCGTTTCCACCCCGATCCGGCGATCTTCGGCAAGGATGCGCGGTTCGACCCCGATCGCCTCTTCCGGATGGCGCGCTCCAAGGCGTACCTGTTCGGTGGGGTCGAGATCCGCTGGTCGTGCGCCGCTGCGCTTATCGCGCCGAAGAGCGAGACGCCGCCGAAGGCGACATTCCGCTTTCCCGGCGGACTCAAGGACTACCTGTCTGAGAATCTGGCCGGCGAAACGCTCGTCGGAAGCGAAGTGTTCGCCGGCAAGACGGCGCGCCAGGGCGGGCACGGCTCGGTCGAATGGGCGATTGCCTGGTTCGCCGGCGACGGCTTCACCCGTTCCTACTGCAACACGATTCCAACCGCCGAAGGCGGCACGCACGAGGCGGCGCTCAGGACCGTGCTCTTGCGCGGCTTCAAGGCATACGCAGACCTCACCGGCAACAAGCGCGCCGCGGTCATCACGTCGGAGGACATCATGACCTCCTGCGGAGCCATGCTGTCGGTCTTCATCCGTGAGCCCGAGTTCGTGGGCCAGACGAAGGACCGGCTCGCCAGCAGCGACGCCATACGCATCGTCGAGAACGGCGTGCGCGACGCCTTCGACCATTGGCTCGCGGCCTCCCCCGCGCAGGCGACGCAATTGCTCGACTGGGTCATCGACCGCGCCGAGGAGCGGCTCGCGCGTCGTCGCGAGAAGGACATCGCCCGCAAGAGCGCCACGCGAAAGCTTCGGTTGCCCGGCAAGCTTGCCGACTGCAGCGCAGGCTCGAAGGAGGACACCGAGCTCTTCATCGTCGAAGGCGATTCGGCCGGTGGCTCAGCCAAGCAAGCCCGCGACCGCAAGACCCAGGCAATTCTGCCGCTGCGCGGAAAGATTTTGAACGTCGCGAGTGCGGGCCGCGAAAAGCTGGCGGCGAACCAGCAGCTCTCCGATCTGTTGCAGGCGCTCGGGTGCGAGACCGGCACGCGCTACCGGGAGGAGGACCTACGCTACGGCAAGGTCATCATCATGACCGACGCCGACGTGGACGGCGCCCATATCGCATCGCTGCTGATTACCTTCTTCTACCAGGAACTGCGCGAAATGATCACGCAGGGCCACCTCTACCTCGCCGTCCCTCCCCTCTTCCGGCTCGCCCAGGGCGCGAAGGTGCACTACGCGCGCGACGATGCGCACCGCGAGCTGCTGCTCAAGACGGAGTTCGCCGGCCGCGGCAAAGTCGAGACCAGCCGCTTCAAGGGACTCGGCGAGATGCCCATGCAGCAGCTTCGGGACACCACGATGGATCCGAGGAAACGCACGCTGTTGAAGGTCGGCATCGTCGACGACGATATCGTGCTGACGAAGACGATGGTGCAGCGCCTGATGGGCAACAAGCCGGAGGAGCGGTTCTCCTTCATCCAGGAGCGCGCGGCGTTTGCCAGCGAGGAAATGATCGACGTCTGAGTAGATGCGGCTTCAACAAGCGCTGTCAGGACTCTTCGGACTCTCCAGGGTACTACAAAGAAAAATGCCCGGGCGAAGCGCCCGGGCATCTTGGTCAACTCACTTGACCGGCAACTACCACTTATAGCTGCCCGTAAACCGGACCTGGTGCTGGTCGGCATCGATTTCGAACGGAGCCAGTCCGCCGCCGAGATCGAAGTCCTCGGAGCCAAAGTCGACATAACGATAAGCAGCACCGAGGACGATATGATCGGTCACGGCCACATCAATGCCGGCGCCGACCGTCCAGCCCCAGAAGGTCTGATCGTCAGAGGCAGTGCCGACCAAGTCATTGCTTTGCTCGAAGTTTGCAAAAGCCGCACCACCGGTGGCGAACACCAACGCGCGGTTCAACGCGACACCGGCCCGGAGGTTGGCCGCGCCCATCCAGTCGATTTCGGTGGTGTCGGTCGTGCCGCCGGCGCCGTCATCATCGCCGTCGATGTCGGCCCATTCGCCGTCGATCTCGACGCCGCCGACAAACCAGCCCCACTGCTGGTTGTAGCCAAGCTGGGCGCCGACGAACCAGCCATCAGCTTCGTAGCTGTTCTGGAAAGCGCCGGTGTCGCGATCGATATCGGTCCAGGCGTGGCCGACGTTCAGACCGGCGTAGAAGCCGGACCAGTCGTAATTGACCGGAACGGGCGCTACCATCGGCGCGGGCTCGTAAACCGGGATATCTGCGGCGTAGGCGCCGCCGGCCAGAAGGCCGAGAGCGGCGGAGGAAAGGAGGAGGCGCTTCATGTGAGTGACCTACCGTTTGAAAATCTGTGAGTTGGCATAATGATCCAGCGGGCGGCTCAACGTCTGTAGCGTCCATGCAACAGCCGCGGATATCCCTCGGTTGTTGCAAAGAGTTCATCGCCGCAAATGAAGTATGCCGGCAAACTAACTAGCCGACCCTGGCCGTGGAAGTGGCTTAGAAGCCTAGGGTGCTCAAATGCGGCTTTGTTCCAGGGTGACCATGTCCAGAACCGCGCCCGCCGACCTGGGCTTTCGGTGGCGACGATGCACATCACCGACGGGCCTCCAACCTCCGAACGCGCCCGCGACAGTCCGGAGCTAGCTCCGACCTTAGCGTTTTTTCTCCTTGTTTTTTCGAGCCTTACCGCGCTGCACCTTGACAGGCAGGGAATCCAATCTTATGTTTGAGAGAACTGAAACGCTCTGCCGACGTCCAGATTCCGGCTGGGCCCAAATCCTCCCATGAGCTTCGATACACTCGGATTAAGCGACAAGGTCGTTTCGGCCGTACAAGCGGTCGGATACACCACCCCCACTCCCATCCAGCAACAGGCCATTCCGCACGTCCTGGCGCGCCGTGACGTGCTCGGGCCTCGCCCAGACCGGCACCGGCAAGACCGCCGGCTTCGTGCTGCCCATGCTCACGCTTCTCGAGCAGGGCCGCGCCAGGGCTCGCATGCCGCGCACGCTGATTCTCGAACCGACGCGCGAGCTTGGCCGCGCAGGTCGAGGACAATTTTGCCCGCTACGGCGCCAATCACAAGCTTACGGTGGCGCTGCTGATCGGCGGCGTCTCGTTCGACGAGCAGGACAAGAAGATCACCCGCGGCGCCGACGTGCTGATCGCGACGCCCGGCCGGCTTCTCGACCACTTCGAGCGCGGCAGGCTGCTTCTCACCGGCGTCGAGATCCTCGTCATCGACGAGACGGACCGCATGCTCGACATGGGCTTCATCCCCGACATCGAGCGCATCGTGAAGCTGCTGCCTTTCACGCGGCAGACGCTGTTCTTCTCGGCGACCATGCCGCCCGAGATCAGCCGCCTCGCCGACCGTTTCCTGCAAAATCCCGTTCGCGTGGAAGTCTCGCGTCCGGCGTCTACGGTAGACAACACCTCACAGGTGCTGGTCTCGTCGGATGGACGACCCGACGAGAAGCGAGCAACACTGCGCCGCCTGATCAACGCGGCCGACGACCTGACCAACGCCATCATCTTCTGCAATCGCAAGCGCGATGTTGCGACCCTGCACCGCTCCCTGGAGCGGCACGGCTATTCGGTTGGCGCGCTGCACGGCGATATGGACCAGCACGCGCGCCTGCGCACGCTCGAGAGCTTTCGCGACAACCAGATCACGCTGCTGGTGGCGAGCGACGTGGCAGCCCGCGGCCTCGATATCCCTGCCGTCAGCCACATTTTCAATTTCGATGTGCCCACCCATTCGGAGGACTACGTCCACCGCATCGGGCGCACCGGCCGTGCCGGCCGCAAGGGTGCGGCGTTGACCATCGTGACGCGCGCTGAAGGCAAGTACGTGCAGGCGATCGAGAAGCTGATCGGCAAGGAAATTTCCTGGGCCGAGAAGCCGGCCGCTCCAGGACCTAGCGCGCCACAGGAAACGGAAGATCGGCCGGCTCGCGGCGGCCCGCGAGAAGGGCGCCGGACACGTGGCGAGGGCCGCCGGCGCGGTCGCGAGAAGGGTGCGGAGCCACGGGCGGTGGCGTCAGAAGCGCCTGTCCGCCACGCTGCGTCGCCCGAGGAAAATCGGGTGCCTCGAGAGACTTCGCCACAGACTGCCCAGAAGCCGCGGAGTGAGCCGAAGCCGCGTCATCGCAGCGAGCGTGATAGGGGCGACGATCGAGGCGCTGCCGGCTTCGCTGACCATGTGCCTGCCTTCATGTCTCGGGCGACTCGGTTGCCGCGCGACACGGAAGCGCTCGAAGAAGCTTAGGCGGTCAATACTTTCCCCAGCGCTGCGGCGGGAGAGACGCAACAGCCTTCAGCGGCCTGCCTCTGCGAGGGCTTCGGGCGTCGCCGGGCGGATTTCGACAGACTCGCCGCAACCGCAGGCTGACGTCTGGTTCGGGTTGCGGAAAACGAAGCCGGTCCTGAGCTTGGTGACCTCGAAATCCATCTCGGTGCCGAGCAGGAAAAGGGTGGCCTGCGGGTTCACGAAGACCTTGGCGCTGCCGAGATCGACCATGTCATCGGCCGGGCTTGCCTCCCGCACCAGGTCGACCGTGTATTCCATCCCGGCGCAGCCCCCCTTCTTCACGCCGATGCGGATTCCCTCCGCCCCCTCGGCGTTCTCGACGATCTCGCGCACGCGCGAAGCGGCGACGTCGGTGACGCGGACAACCTGAAAGCGGGATGCGGCCATGTGCGCCTATATATGCGCGCGGACGTGAAAATTCCAGAAATGAAGCGACGAAGCCAGTGAGCGGCAGAGCCCTGCTTTACGAGGTTCTTCTGAGAACTGGCGGTTTCCCTTGAGCGCCAACGCGCGGTAAGGATGCGAGCCTGCTCCCATCCCAAATGTCAGCCAAGCCGATGAAACTAAACCCGATTGCCCCGCGCGACTGGACCCAACACCCTCGCTACGTGGACCCGGGATACCGGTCGACCGCGCTGCGTGGGCCCAAGCGCCCGCTGGTTCCCCTGAAGCATACGCTGTCGGAACTGACCGGCCCGGTCTACGGGCACGAAAGCGTCGGGCCGCTCGACAGCGATTTGACGAAGAATGGGACAAAGGGCGGCGAGCCGCTGGGCGAGCGCATCATCGTGACCGGCCGCGTGATCGATGAGGCGGAGCGTCCGATTCCGGGAACGCTGATAGAGATCTGGCAGGCCAACGCCGCCGGCCGCTATATCCACAAGATCGATCAGCACGACGCGCCCCTCGATCCGAATTTCTTCGGCGGCGGACGCTGTGTCACCGATGGAGACGGGCGCTACCGCTTCTACACGATCAAGCCCGGCGCCTATCCCTGGCAGAACCATTTCAACGCCTGGCGCCCAAACCACATCCACCTTTCGCTTTTCGGGCTGAGCATTGCGACGAGACTCGTCACGCAGATGTATTTTCCGGGCGATCCGCTGCTCGACCTCGATCCGATCTTTCAATCGTCGCCGCCCCCGGCGCGCGAGCGGCTCGTGTCAAAATTCTCGATCGACGTCACCGAGCCCGGCTTCGCGCTCGGCTTCGTGTTCGACATCGTGCTGCGGGGGCCGCTCGCCACTCCCATGGAGCGCTGAGTGACACTGAAGCAGACACCCTCGCAGACCGTCGGACCGTTCTTCGCCTTCTCGCTGACGGCTCCGCAATACGGATACACGTTCGACGCTTTCGCCTCCGGGACAATGGTCGACGATACGGTCGCCGGGGAGCGCATCCGCATTGTCGGGCGCGTGATCGACGGCGCGGGCGCACTTGTCGGCGACGCGATGATCGAGATCTGGCAGGCCGATTCGGAGGGCCGCTACGCTCACCCCGCCGACGACCGCGGCTCGAACCGATCGTTTCGCGGATTTGGCCGATGCGGCACCGGAACCGATGCGGACAAGCGGTTCGTCTTCACCACGCTGAAGCCCGGCTCGGTCGATGGCGTGCAAGCACCGCACATCAACGTCATCGTCTTCATGCGCGGCCTGCTCACGCACGCCTACACGCGGATCTATTTTTCCGACGAGGCTGAGGCGAACGCGGCCGATCCGATCCTGTCGAGCGTGGACGAGGATCGCCGCAGCACCTTGATCGCGCAGCGTGAAGACGACGCGTCAGGCCCGGCCTATCGCTTCGATATCGTGATGCAGGGTGACGCCGAGACGGTCTTCTTCGACGTCTAAGCGTTCAGCGGACGATCAACTGCTCCGCCACGATTCCGGTCGTGAAGTTGACCGGCCTCACCCGGCCGCGCACCGTCGCCTCGCAACCCTCGCCGCATTGGCCGAGGAACGTCTCCCGGTCATGGCGGGACAGCATCTCGACGTCGACCGGCAGCGACGCTTCGTCGGTCGCTTCGACGCGAAGCATGAACACGTCGTCGCCGGGCTCGATCCATCCTGCCGTCTCGACGAGATCTCCGCGATAGGTCAGCGCAAACTCCATGAGCTCCGGGAGCGGCACGGCGTCGTATTTGCTGCGGGTCGCCGGGACGATGACGATTGCGTCATAACAATCCAGGCGGCGCGCATCGTCGTCGATTGCGCGACAGCGCTCGACCTCGGCCCGGCTCTGCGCGGTGGCGCCCTGCCCGGCCAATCCAGTCGCACAGAGCAACGCAAGAACAACAATTCGCATCACGATCCCTAAAACCCCGACCCACTGCATATACTATCACCAGCGCCGGCGTGTTAGCGCGGTGCCGCTGACAGCCTGGACTTGGGCAAAGCAACGGATCCGCGCGCGCGCATGATAGACATCGGCATCCTCGGCGCATTCCTCGGCGGCGTGCTCTCCTTCGTCTCGCCCTGCGTGCTGCCGCTGGTTCCTCCGTATCTCTGTTACGTCGCGGGTCTCTCGGCGGAGGAACTTGCCGAGAGCGGCTCCGTCGCCGCCCAGCGTCGCCATGTGCTTGCCTCGGCAGGCTGTTTCGTCCTCGGGTTCTCCACCGTCTTCGTCCTGCTCGGCGCGACCGCCAGCGTCTTCGGCCAGGCTTTTCGCCGGCTGATCGCGTTCGATGTTTCCGTGTTCGGGATCGACGTGCCGATCGTTGCCGTGGTCGCGGGCCTCGTCATCGCGGCAATGGGATTGCATTTCCTCGGCGTGTTCCGCCTCGCCTTTCTTTACCGGGAGGCACGCGTGCAGTTGCAGCGCAAGCCGCCCGGCCTTCTCGGCGGCTACGTCATGGGCCTTGCCTTCGCGTTCGGCTGGACGCCGTGCATCGGTCCCGTGCTCGCCGCGATCCTTGCCCTCGCCGGGCGCCGAGGACACCGTGAGCAGCGGCGCCTTCCTGCTCCTCGTCTATTCGCTTGGGCTGGGGGTGCCGTTCCTGCTCGCCGCAGCCTTCGCGCCAGCCTTCATCGGCTGGTCGAGCCGTTTCCGGCGACACCTGCCGGCGGTGGAGAAGGCGATGGGGGGATTCCTCGTCGTGGCGGGCGTGCTTTTCATCACGGGCCACATCAGCGCCATGTCATACTGGCTGCTGGAGACCTTTCCCGCCTTCGCGACAATCGGCTAGGCACAGTGCCGACGAAGATGAGCTCAGAGCGTCAAAGCGAGACGTTCCGGCTCTTTCATCAGGCGATCCTCGGGGAGAAGCAGGTGACGTTCGACTATCAAGGTTTTGGCCGCGAAGTCTGCCCCTACATCCTCGGCTACAAGAAGGGCGTGGAAAAGGTCCTGGCATTTCAGTTTGCTGGCGGTAGCAGGGGCGGCTTGCCTAAGAGCGGGATGTGGCGCTGCTTCGACCTTTCTGCGATCGAGAACCCGGCAGCCCGCGACGGCGCCTGGCACGGCACCAGCGGCCATCGTCAGACACAAGGCTGCGTCGATGACGTTTATATCGATGTGAACACGGACGTGCCCGATCAGCCCGGCCGTCCGAAACACCGCTAGCGCCATGCCCCTGTCTACCGAGCTTCGCCGAACCGTTCTCGCCGACATCGACGCGCGCGCGTCGATCCCGCGAGGCGTTCCTGGCCCGACTTGTGCAGACGCCCTCCTCCAATCCGCCCGGGGACTGCGCGCCGATCGCCGATGTCGTGGCGGAGTCTGCTCGAAGGACTTGGGCTTCGACGTCGAGCGCCACGCGGTGCCGGAGAAGGACGTGCGCGCGGTCGGGATGATCTCCTGCACGAACATCGTGGTGCGCAGGCGCTTCGGCGAAGGGCCCGACGATCGCGCTGAATGCCCATGGAGACGTGGTGCCGCCCGGCGAGGGCTGGACCCACCCGCCGTTTGCGGCGGAGGTGGCGGACGGCTTCATGTACGGCCGCGGGGTAGCGGTCTCGAAATCCGACCTTGCCGACCTACACCTTCGCGCTGCTGGCACTTCAATCCGCGGCGGAGGAGTTGAAGGGCGGCGTCGAGCTTCACTTCACCTTCGACGAGGAGATCGGCGGCATGATCGGCCCGCAACGGCTCCTTGAGCAGGGCATCGTGAAGCCGGACTCTCTGCATCTCCGCAGGGCTCTCCTACTCGGTGGTGACGGCGCACAACGGCTGCCTGCATCTGCAGGTCACGGTGCACGGCAAGTCCGCCCATGCGGCGGCGCCCGAAACGGGACACGATGCCCTCCAGGCGATGACGGCGATCCTGAACGCGCTCTATGCCGAGCGCAGCGGATTTCCGGATCGGATGTCGAAGCATCCGGGCATCGGGCATCCCAATCTGACGGTCGGCCTGATCTCCGGCGGCATCAACACCAACGTCGTGCCGGACAAGGTGACCATCCGCCTCGACCGGCGCATGATCCCGGAGGAGAATCCGGCAGAGGTCGAGGCGAACCTGCGCGCGCTGATTGCGGAGAGCGTCGCCGGGCAGCCGGGAATCCGCGTCGAGATCGAGCGCCCTCTCCTCGCCTCGCCGCTGCGCCAGCTTCCCGGCGCCGAGAGGCTGATCAAGCCGATCCGACGGTACGGCAGGGAGTTTCTCGGCGAGGAGCTCAAGGTCGAAGGCGTGCCGCTCTACACCGACGCGCGGCTCTATGCCGAGGCCGGTATCCCCACGATTTCCTACGGCGCCGGCCCGCGGTCTTTCCTCGAGGCGAACGGGCACCGCGCCGACGAGCGGCTGCGGCTTTCCGATCTTGATGCGGCCACCCAGGTCGTGGCGCTGACGCTCGCGGAGATCCTGCAGAAATGACCGCCTATCCGCGCGACATGGTCGGCTACGGGCGCAATCCGCCCGACCCGAAATGGCCGGGCGGGGCCGTGATCGCGGTGCAGTTCGTCGTCAACTACGAGGAAGGCGGCGAGAACAACATTTTGCATGGCGATGCCGCCTCCGAGGCGTTCCTGTCGGAGATCGTCGGGGCGCAGCCGTGGCCGGGGCAGCGGCACATGAACATGGAGTTGCTCTACCAATACGGCTCGCGGGCCGGTTTCTGGCGGCTCTGGCGGATGTTCACGGAGCGCGATGTGCCGGTCACGGTCTACGGCGTGGCGACGGCGCTGCAGCGCAACCCGGACGCCGTCGCGGCGATGCAGGAGGCCGGCTGGGAGATCGCCTCGCACGGCCTGAAGTGGATCGACTACCGCGACTTCTCAAAGGATTCCGAGCGCGAGCACATGCGCGAGGCGATCCGCATCCATGAG
>CAVWZL010000015.1:0-77141 GCA_963759495.1 uncultured Chloroflexia bacterium
CGGCATGGCCGCCGCGGTGGCGCTGTCGCGCCGGGGCAGCCTCCGCCCCGTGGCCTGACCCGCCACACTAGGCGCCTCTGAAGCTGACTCCCCTGGAATGAGGTCTGTCAATGGGCGTACTGGACGACAAGGTGGCGATCGTGACCGGCTCGGCGCGCGGCATCGGCCGCGCGACGGCCGAGCTGCTCTCCGAGCAGGGCGCGAAGGTGCTGATCAACGACCTCGACGGCGACGCCGCCAGGCAGACGGCGAGCGAGATCGCGGGAGAGACCGTCGTCTACGCCGGTGACCTCACGAAGGAAAGCGCCGCCGACGAGCTCGTGAAGACCGCGGTCGACGCCTGGGGCAAGCTCGACATCGTCGTCAACAACGCCGGCTACACGATCGACGCGCCGGTGCACAAGATGTCCGACGATGCGTTCCAGCGCATGCTCGACATCCACACGATCGTGCCGTTCCGCGTCCTGCGCGCCGCCGCGCCGCACCTGCGCGAGCCCGCCAAGCAGGAGCGCGAGCAGGGCGTCGAGGTCTTCCGCAAGGTCGTCAACGTCTCCTCGGTCTCCGGCACGATGGGGAACGCCGGGCAGGCCAACTACGCCTCCGGCAAGGCCGGCGTGGTCGGCCTCACCAAGACGCTGGCCAAGGAGTGGGGCCAGTTCAAGATCAACGTCAACGCGGTCGCCTTCGGGTACATCGAGACGCGCCTGACCGCCTCCAAGGACTCCGAGAACGTGATGGAGATCGACGGCCAGACGGTCCAGCTCGGCATCCCGGACCAGCTCCGCGGGATGGCCGCGATGCTGATCCCGCTCGGCCGGCCGGGGAGCCCCGAGGAGGCCGCCGGCGGCGTGTTCTTCCTCTGCTCGCCGTGGTCGAACTACGTCCACGGGCAGGTGCTGAACATCACCGGCGGGCAGTTCACCGGGATGACGACGTGAGCACCGAGCACCTGATCACGCGGGTCGGCGAGGAGGACCTCGAGGAGCTGCTGCCGCTGCTGCGCGCCTACTGCGACTTCTACGGGGCCTCCCCGTCCGACGAGGCGCTGCTCACACTCTCGCGGGCGCTGATCGGCGATCCCGAGCGCGAGGGCGTGCAGCTCATCGCGCGCACGCCGGACGGCCAAGCGGTCGGCTTCGCGACGGTCTACTGGACCTGGCAGACGCTCAACGCCGCCCGGCTCGGCGTCATGAACGACCTCTTCATCGCGCCCGAGGGGCGCGGGAGCGGGCTCGCCGACCGCCTGATCGCGGCCTGCCGCGAGCGCGCCGCCGATCACGGCGCGAGCGAGCTGGCGTGGCAGACGGCCAAGGACAACCTGCGCGCGCAGGCCGTCTACGAGCGCGTTGGCGGGCACCGGTCGGAGTGGCTCGACTACTCCCTGGCCGTGCCCCGGGACTAGGATCGGCGCATGAGAGTCGTCAAGCCCTCGGACGTCGATCGCGACGTCCCGCGCGGCGTGGTCGGCGGCGCCGAGATCTCGCAGGCCACCACCGGCGCGACCAACATCTACATGGGCGTCTTCCGCGTGCCGCCGGGCGCGCGCTCGCGGCCCCACTACCACGACAACTGCGAGAGCGCGGTCTACATGCTCTCCGGCGCGCTCGAAGTCCGCTGGGGCGACCACCTCGAGCAGACCGCCGAGCTGGGGCCGGGGGACATGGTCTACGTCCCCCGCGCGAGACGCACATCCTCCAGAACCTCTCGGAGTCAGACGGCGCCGAGTACGTCGTGGCGCGCGACTCGCCGACGGAGGACTCCGTCGAGGTGCCCTGGGCCGAGGGGTAGCGCCGGCGGGATGTTGAGGCCGACGGCGAAGACGTTGCCGGGGTCGTAGGCGCGCTTGACCTCGCGCAGGCGGCGGTGGTCGCTCGCGGTATAGGCGGTGGCCGTGCGGGCGGGGTCCTTGAGGAAGTTCAGGAACGAGCCGCCGGTCGCCTGGCGGGCCAGCGGCTCCTCGGGCTCGCCGTCGACCGTGATCGAGAACGGGACTTCGCGGTGGCCGACCGGTCCGTCGCCGCGCCGCATGGCACCGCCCCAGTGCCGCAGCTCGATCGCGTTCGCGCGCGTCGTGGCGTCGACGGCGGCGGCGATGACGGCGTCGGAGAGGTGCGCGAACAGCTCGAACTGGCGCGGCGGCGTGCCGCCGAGCGTGGCGGTCTCCGCGTAGCCCATGGTGCGCAGGTCGCTCGTGAGCGGCGGGCCGGCGACCTCGAGGAGCGGGCGCAGGGCGCGCTCGGCGGCGTCGCGGCCGCCGGCGTACGCGGCGCGGACGGTCAGCGCCTCGCGCGTGAGCACGAGCGTCGTGGTCAGCTCCTCGGGCATGCGCGGCGCCCAGTCGCGGTAGCGCGCGAGGGTCTCGGCGGCGCGCGCGATCGGGAAGGTGGCGGTGCCGGCGTACACGCGCGACACGGGGTGCAGGCGGAGCTCAAGCGCGGTCACGACGCCGAAGCTCCCGCCGCCGCCGCGCAGCGCCCAGAACAGGTCGGCGTGCTCGTCCGCGCTCGCCCGCAGCAGCCGGCCGTCGGCGGTGACGACGTCGGCGCGCAGCAGGTTGTCGGCCGCGAAGCCGAGCTTGCGCGACAGCCAGCCGACGCCGCCGCCGAGCGTGAAGCCGGCCACGCCGACGGAGGGCGAGGAGCCGGTCACGGGCGCCAGCCCGCACGGCGCGGCCGCGGCGATGACGTCGCCCCAGACCCCGCCAGGCCCAACCCGCGCGATCCGGCGGTCGGGGTCGACCAGCACCTCGGCCATCCGCGAGGTCTTGAGCAGCAGGCCGCCGTCGGCGGGGACGTGCGTGCCGTGGCCGGTCGCCTGGACCGCGAACGGGAGCCCGTGCTCCTGGGCGATCAGCACGGCCGCCTGCACGTCGGAGGGCGTCAACGCCTCGGCGACGACCGCCGGCCGTGGGTCGATGCTGCCGCTCCAGGTCGCGCGCTGCGCGTCGTAGGCGGCCTCACCCGGGAGGTGCAGCGGCCCGCGGAAGGCGGGGCGGTGAGCTTCTTGCGCGGACATCTGCTGCATAGACAGCCGCCGCCCGCCAAACTCATCGGTCGTGAAGCGTGCGCCTGAAACGGTGACCACGCCGCGGATGCGCGGCGAGCGCCTCGGGCCTCGGCACCAGGAGGCGCTCGCGCCGATCCTCGCCGACCCGCGGGTGGGGGCCACGATGGGCGGAATCGCGACGGCGAAGCAGGTCGCGGAGCAGCTCACCGGCGCCGCGGAGACATGGGAGCGCGACGGCATCGGCTACTGGATGTTCTTCGACGCCGCGACCGGCGAGCCCGTCGCCCGCGGCGGGCTCAGCCGGAGGGAGTTCGACGGGCAGCCCGAGGTCGAGGTCGGCTGGACCGTCGCGCCGGAGCGCTGGGGCGAGGGGCTCGCCACCGAGCTCGGCGCGGCGGCCTTGGAGGTCGCGGCCGGCCTCGGGCTCCACGACATCGTCGCGTTCACGCTCCCGGAGAACGCCGCGTCGCGGCGCGTGATGGAGAAGCTCGGGTTCGTGTACGAGAAGACGGCGCCGTACAAGGCCTACGGCGACCATGTGCTCTACCGCAGGCGCCCGTAGGCCTTCAACGTGCGCAGCGCCTGGACGGTCACGGCGCCGCGCCACTCCCAGGCGACGGCGGGGTTCCACGCGGCCCAGGTGAACGCCCACCCGCCGTCCTCCTGCTGCTCGGCGGCGAGCCGGTCGAGCTCGCGCTCGATGCGGGCGTCGTCGTACAGGCGGCGGGCGGCATGCTCGGGCCACGGCGCGACCTCGAGCGGGCGGATGACCTCGCCCGCGGTCCCGGCCTGGACGCGCAGCAGCCCGTCGTCCGGAATCCGGCGGGCGAGGCCGGGGAGCACGCCCTCGGCGCGAGGACGGTCCGGAACGGCGTCGAGGAAGTCGACGCCGTAGCGGAACGTGTACGGGTCGGCCTCGGCCAGCTCGCCGAGCCGCGCCCAGCAGTAGTCGCTCGCCGGGCCGACCCACGGGTGGTCGAGGCCGAGCCGGTGCGCCGCCGCGGCGATGGCGGCGGTCATCAGCAGCGACGACTCGGGCGCGTCCGGCAGCTGGTACCACGGCGCGTGCGGCCACCCCTGGGCGGTCGGGAGCATGAACGGGACGCCGCCGTCGGCGAGCGTGACCGTCTGCAGCCAGTCCAGCGCGCCGCCGGTGAGCGCGGTGTCGGCGGACCCCACTTCGTGGAGGATGTCGAGGGCGTAGAGCACGCACACGGGCTGGCTCGCGGGCGTGCGCAGGTCGGGCTCGAGGTGGCCGATGCCCCCGTCGTCGTTGCGGTACGCGGCGAGCGCGCGGAGCACGTTGTCGGCCGAGCCGTCGCCCTCGACGACCGCGAAGCGACGGCGGTCGATCAGGCGGGCGTGGGCGGCGATGAACTGGGCGGCAGCGGCGAGATCGGTCATGCCGCCAGGGTCGCGAACGCGACCTGCGGCGGCTTGAACGGATCGGACCTCTCGCCGGCGGGTCCCGCTCCGGCGGCCAGGAGCGCGGCGGGCGGCAGGCCGGACAGGCGGCCGCACTCGCGCGTGAGGTGCGCCTGGTCGGCGTAGCCGGCCTCGGCCGCGAGGCGGCTCAGCGCCGCGCCGGGCTGGCGCTCGGCGAGCGCGAGGAAGTGCTGGAAGCGCTGGATGCGGACGAGCGTCGCGGGGCCGTAGCCGACGGCGCGCTCGAAGCGCCGGCGCAGCTGGCGCTCGCCGAGGCCGACGGCGCGGCCGGCCTCGGACAGCGACGCGCCGTCGCGCACGAGGACGACGGCGGCGCCGCGCACCAGCGGGTCGCCGCCGGTGGGAGGCGGGAGCCGCTCGGCGACGCCGCGGGTCAGCGCCTCCAGCGCGGCGCCGATCGTCGGCGCGCCCGCCACGCAGTCCTCGAGCCGCCTTCCCGCTCGCCCCCACAGCTCCGCCAGCGGCACGCCGCGGTCGAGCAGCTCGATCGCCGGGAGGCCGAGCGCGGCGCCGGCCGAGCCGATGCGGAAGCGCACGCCGCAGCGGTCCTGGCCCGGGGTCGGCTGCGCCAGGCTGGCCGTCGTCGCGGGGCCGGCGACGATGACGCGGCCGCCGACGAAGACGATGTCGGCGCACGCGTCGGGCAGCACCCGCGCCGCGCGGTCGTGCGACGTCCACAGGCACGCCAGGTGCGCCTCGAGCCCGGGCGGCGGAGGGATCTCGCGATACGACGGGGCCATCCCCCCATGATGCCCGTTCAGGGCCGCGCGCCGTACGCGAAGCTGTCGGTGACGCTCGTCAGCCCCGCCGGGTCGGTCGAGCGGACCGAGACGAAGAGCCACACCGTGCCCGCGCGGTTGCGCAGGGACCGCAACCGGCTCCGGGACACCCGGAAGCGCACCTGCGCGGCCTCCCCGGGACCGGCGTGGAAGCGCCGCCTCGCGATGACCCGGCGCGGCCCGCGCTCGCGCCGGCTCGCTTCGAGGCGCGCGGCGCCGCGGCAGCCGGCGCGCGGCGCCATGAGGCAGTGGATCCCGTAGGCGTAGCGGCTGCCGCTCGGTGTGATGCGGCGCAGGCCCACGCCGGTCACCGCCTGCGGACAGGTGCCGGCGGGCGGGCCCGCCCGGCGGGCGGCGACGTCGCCCATCCACACACAGCCGGCCGCCGCGAGCGCGAGCCGGCGCCCGTCGAAGTCCGAGCCGGCCGGCGCGGGCATGGGGAACCACACGCGCCGGGCGGCACCCGCGAGGTCGGCCACCCACGGCTGCACGATCGCCTGGCCGGTCCAGCCCCCGACCACGCGGCCGAACACCACCCGATCGGCCGCCAGCCGCACCCGCAGCGTCCGCGCGGCCACGTCCACGGCCAGGGCGTGCGGCGCGGGCTCGGCCGGCGACGCCCAGAAGAGCTTCCCTCCCGCCGAGTTGTCCCGCCCCACGTAGCCGGCCTCGATCCAGGCCACCTTCCCGTCCTCCTGGAGGTCGAAGTCGAAGACGATGAGGTTCCTGGCGGTGACGGAGTACTCGAGCGTCCCGTCGTCCACCCGCCGGACGTCGATGCGGACGTCGTGGACGTCACCGTCCGAGCCGGGCGCGTAGATCGCCGTGGCGATCGCGATCCGGTCGCCCGCGATGCGAGCTCCCACGACGTTCCCGTCGCGGCTCAGCTCGCGCGGCACGAGGCCCGCAGCCGCGTCGCGCACCGTGATGAGCGGGTTGCCCTGCGAGAACTCGGAAGCCGCCAGCCGGTCTCCGGACCAGTCGAGCTGCCCCTGCGCAGCGAGCGAGTCGTTGAGGACCGTCAGCGGGCCCTCGAGCGGCCCGGCCAGCAGCCGCCAGCCGGCGCGTGCACCGACCTGCCTCGCAGGCATGACCGCGAGGTGGGTGGGAGACGCCGCCAGCGACGCGCCCTGAAGCGAGGGCATCCGCGCCGTGAACCGGACCTGGGGTCGCCGGCCCGCCCGCGCCAGCCGAACGGTCCAGGTGCGGTGCCGCCCGAGGCGATAGGGCGAGAGGTCACCCCAGACGACCGCGTCGCCGGCGAGCGACAGCCCGCTCACCTCGCGGGCTTCGGTCCGGGCGACGCCCTCGACCGCCGCGGGAGCGGGCCGGGCGAGCACCAGTGCCCCGAGGAGCACGAGGAGCACGACCGGAATCCGGCGCAAGCCCACGCGCCGACGCTACTCGTCCGCACCGTACCCTGCGCAATCCATGTCCCAGCCCGAACCCCACGCCCGCGCGGAGCCGCCCCTCTTCCAGGGCTTCGGCCCCCAGGTGTTCGCTGCGGTGTCTCGACGACCTTGCCGAACATCTCGCTGCTGCCAGCCTGGTAGAAGCGGATCGGCCAGTCGGCGTCCGGACCGCTTCGAGCAGTCGAAGGGTGCCCATGCCGGCCGTGTCGGCGGTGAACTCCGGCATCTCGAAGCTCACCGCCACGTGGCTCTGGGCCCCGAGGTTGTAGACCTCGTCGGGCTTGATCCGGTAAGATGACCGACAGCGACGAGGAGTCGGTCAGGTCGGCGTAGTGGAGAACGAGCTCGGGCCCGCGCTCGTGCGGGTCGCGGTAGATGTGATCGATCCGACCCGGTGAGAACGAGCTCGACCGGCGGATCAGTCCGTGGACCTCGTAGCCCTTGTCCAGGAGGAACTCGGCCAGATACGAGCCGTCCTGGCCGGTGATGCCGGTGATCAGCGCGCGTCGAGGCTCCTCATCGGCCCTCCAACGCCGCGGGGATCGTGCGGGCCAGGATCTTGACGTCGAGCCAGAGCGACCAGCGGTCGATGTACTCGAGGTCGGCTTCGACCCACGTGTCGAAGTTGTCGCTGTGGCGGTCGCGCACCTGCCACAGGCCGGTGATGCCGGGCTTCATCGAGAGCCGGCGCCGGTGCCACAGGTCGTAGCCCTCGACCTCGCTCGGAAGCGGGGGTCGCGGCCCGACGAGGCTCATCTCGCCTCGGATCACATTCAGCAGCTGGGGCAGCTCGTCGAGGCTCGTGCGTCGGAGGAACCGGCCGATCTTCGTGATCCGCGGATCGTTCGTGACCTTGAACGCTCGGCCTCGAATCTCATTGAGATGGGCGAGCTCCGCCTGGCGCGCCTCGGCATCGGGCGCCATGGACCTGAACTTGATGACGTCGAATGGCCGTCCGTGCAGGCCGACGCGGCGCTGCCGAAACAGGACCGGCCCGCCGTCGTTCGACCGCACCAGCAGCGCGATGGCGAGGAGAACCGGGCTGAGGATGATGACCGCGGCTGCCGAGACGGCGAGGTCGAACAGGCGCTTCACGATGAGCGCGATGCTGCGGTCAGGCCCGGACACCAGGGAGAAGACTGGCGTCCCGTCGAGCTCCTCCATCCGCGCGGACGTCACCGCGCGATCGAGCACGTCCATCGGGATCCTGACGATCTTGCCCTCCTCCTCGCACAGCTGCGCAATGGCGTCGATCAACGGCCACTGGGAGAACGGCAGGCAGATGGCCACCTCGTCGATGACCTGGGTGTGCAGGATCCGTTCGAGATCGTCGAGGGTCCCAAGGAGCGGCCACTGGCTGGGAACGTCGAACTCGGCGGACTCATCGAGGAACCCGACGACCTTGAGCCCGAGCTCCCGATGCGCCTCGAGCTTGCGTGAGAACTGTTGTCCGCGGGGTCCGGCGCCAAGGACCAGGACGTATCGCTGGTTCTTGCCCTGCCGTCGCCGATGCTCCATGAAGAGCCGCAGGAGCACGCGGAGAACGATGGTCAAGGCCGCCTGCGCAGGGAAGAGGAGGAGCAGGAAGGCGCGGCTCACGTCCGGGAGCTTGAACAGGAACAGGACGCTGAGCGTCACCAGGGCCATGACCACGGTCGCCCTCAGGACGTCGAGGATCTCGCGTCGGATCGACCATCTGGCGCGCGGCCGGTAAAGACCGTTCATCGCGAGCGCGAGAATCCAGCCGCCGGCGTAGATCAGCAGCAGACCTTCGGGAACGGGGACGATCTGGCGCCACCACTCGGCCCAGTCGCGACCCAGTCGCGCCGCGGACAGGCCGAACAACAACGCGATTGCCAGGAGCGCATCGGCCGCCATGAGCAGCGCGCGGAACCCGGCGGCATGTCTTCGGATCATTGCGGTCGCAGCCTACGCGGGGTGGTGCGTCCGGGCAATGGTACGGAGGTCCAGACGCGGACCGGGTTGACCGACGCGTAGACTGCCCGCGATGTCGAGTCCGTCCTCCGCGCAGGCTCCTGCGCTCCCGGCACCGGCAACGGTCGGGCGTGGCCTCAGGGGCATGGTTGGCGTCTTCCGGCTCGACCCCACCATCCTTTCCGCGTTCGTCGTCTCGCGCGTGCTCCTCGTCGTCGCGGCAGTCGTCGCCGAGCAGTTCATCGTCCGAAACCCGGCGCTCATCCCGGCGGCCGGCGGCCCGATCCTCGAGAGCCTCACCACCTGGGATGCCGCCTACTACCTGGGGATCGCACTCGATGGCTATCACGTCGAGCCGGTCTTCGGTCCGTACCGCGACACGGCGTTCCTGCCGCTTTACCCCATGCTGGTCCGCGTCCTGTCAGCGCCGTGGCCGCAGTTCACCGGGCTTGTCGCCGTCGTTGTCGCGAATGTCGCGTTCCTGTTGGCGCTCGGCCTGCTCGCCCGGCTGGGGGAGCCGTATCTCGGACGCCGGCGATCCAGCTACGCGGCAGCGTTGCTTGCGATCTACCCGTTCGCGTCCGCCTTCGGGATGGCCTACACCGAGAGCCTGTTCCTGCTCGTGGTCGTCGGCGCGTTCCTCGCCGCCGAGCGGCGTCAGCCGCTCCTGACGGGCGTCCTGTTCGCGCTCGCCTGCCTGTGCCGTCTGCAGGGGGTCGCGCTGATCCTGCCGCTCGCCATCGTCATGCTTCGGCAGAGCGATTGGCGACCTCGACCCGGGATGCTGTGGCTCCTGCTGGGTCCGATCGCGAGCCTGGCCTTCGTGCTCTACGTCGGTTGGCTCACCGGGAGCGTGACCGGGTACCTGGACGCGCAAGGCGCCTGGGGACGGGAGGGTGTCGGAGGATCCTCGCCAGACGAAACGATCACAGCACTCTTCACGCCGTACCAGGGCGCCCTGCTGCTCACTCTCTGCTGCGCGATCTTCATGCTGGTCTGGGTGCGACGCGATCGGCTTCGCGTCGAGTACGCCTTGATCCCGGTGCTGTTCATCGTGGCGGAGCTTTCCAGCGGCTCACTGGAGGCGGTCGGGCGCGTCACGATGCTCGGCTTCCCCTACGTGTGGCTGCTCGCGAACCGGCGCTCGCTCTTCGCGCGACGGTGGTGGCCAGCGTTGTCGGCCGCGCTGTTCACGGTCATCGCGATCCTCAGCTTCGGCGGGTACTGGGTGCCGTGAATGTCGCGGTGATTCCTCGTTCCAGGGCCCCCATCAGCCAGTAGACTCCGGGTGATGGCACCTGCCCGCAGCCTCACGATCGTGCTTCCTGCGTACAACGAGGCAGAACGGATCGGTCCTGCGCTGGACGAGCTGTTCGGCTACCTGACGCGGCGAAGCACCGAAGGCCGGGATGGAGCGCCTGGTGCTGCTGGCCTTCCGCTCGCGATCGAGGTGCTCTGCGTCGATGACGGCAGCTCCAATTCGACCCTCGAGCTCCTTCAGGCGCGTCCCGAGGCTACCGGCAGTAGTTCGGACGATGTACGGCTCCGCGTCCTGGCTGTGCCCCACGGCGGAAAGGGCGCCGCCGTGTGCGTCGGCATGCTCGACGCCACCTCGGACATCGTGCTCTTTACCGATGCCGACATGGCCACTCCCCCTGATCAGATACCGCTGTTGGTGCACGCGCTCGAAACGCACGACGTTGCCCTCGGGTCCCGGATCCAGCCCGACGGCTCGGACATGCGGGCCTCCCAGCCGTGGTACCGGCAGCTGCTTGGCAAGGCGTTTCACCTCCTGGCATCGATCTGGGTCGTCGGGCCGGTCAAGGACACCCAGTGCGGCTTCAAGGGCTTCACGCGCGCGGCCGCCCAGGACGTGTTCGCGCGTCAGAAGATCACGAGCATCGTGTTCGACGTCGAGCTGATCTACCTCATCCGCAAGCGGGGCTACTCCTATGCCGTGGTCCCGATTCGCTGGGCCGACAAGCGTGGCTCCCGCATGCGTGCCAGCCCTCGTCTGGCTGTGCGCGTGGCCTGGGACCTGTTCCGGATCCCGCTCATCCATCGGGACGTGAAGCGGACCGCAGCCGCGACCTCGACCGAGCACTAGCCGTGCCCCTCCCGGCGGGCGTCCTGCCCAAACGCTGCGCGTGGTGATCGGCACCCCGACCTCCAAACGCCCCGTCAACGTCATCGCGCTCGTTGTCGCAGTGCTCGGCGCCGGCGTCCTCGCCCTGGCCTGCGTCGCATTTCCCTCGAGCGAAGGTTTTGGCTACGACTTCCGGGCCTACGACAGCGCGGCCAGACGGCTCCTCGACGGGCTGCCGATCTACCTCCCTGACACCGCGGAAGCGTATGCGGCGGGGCGGTTCGAGGGCCTGTTCCTGTATCCACCGCCGGTTGCGCTCGGCTTCGTGCCGCTGGCCACCCTTCCGCAGGACTCGGCCACCGTTGCGTGGTTCGTCCTCCGGATCGCACTCCTTGGCCTTGGGTGTCTGGCGATGCCGGTCAGTCCCGCGGCGCGCCTCGCCACGTTTGGCGTGGGCTCGATCTCGCAGCCTGTCCTGATGGATCTCAACATCGGGAATGTCAGCGTTACCATCTTCGCCATCACCGCCCTTGCCTGGCGCCTTCAGGAGCGAGCGGCGTCAGGCCTGCTTTACGCGCTGTTGATCCTTCTGCGGATCCCGTTCGGCGCATTCGTGGTGCTGCTGCTCGCATCGATGCGAACGCGAGCGCTTCTTGCGGCCGCCGTTACGTCCCTCGTCGTCGTGGTGCTGTCGCTCCCGTTTGTCGGCATCGGCTCGTACGGACGCTATGTGGAGCTCGTCCTCGGCCTTCCCGACGTGAGCGCCGGTGAGCACAACTTCAGCTTCAGGTCCCTGGCGATCGCCCTTGGGCTTGGCCCTGGCTTCGGCCTGCTTCTGCTTCTCCTGGGCGTCGCAGTTGCCATTGTCGCCATCGTGGTTGCCGCGCGCCGCCGGGACGCCTCGACGGCATTCGTGGTCACGACCGTCGCGACGCTCCTGGCAGCTCCGTTCCTTCACCCTCACTATCTGGTGGTGCTGATCATCCCTGCCGCGTTCCTCTTCGACCGCCTGTCTCCCGCGTTCGCGGCACTCCCCCTGGTGGGCTGGCTCCCTGGAAATGTGCTGCCGCCGATCGCCCTCGCGGTGCTGGCGATACTGCTGCTTCCCGCCGTAGCAGCGCGTCCGATTCCGCCCCACCGGATCACGATCCCGACGACGCAGCCCGCGTGACGTCGGTCGTGCGACGGCCTTTGGGGCCGTCTTTGTCGCGGGATACGCTGGTCGGTTTCGGGCTGGTCGCCGTCTCGGCCGTCATCTACTGGATCGCGAACCGCGAGTTCGACGCATAGCCGCGGCGACTTCTTCTACCTGGCCGACGCGTTCCTCCACGGCCGAACCTGGCTCGACTTTGCGCCCGGTCCCAACGACGTGATCATCGGCGAGGGCGGGCAGTTCTACGTGCCCTTTGCACCCTTTCCGGCGGTCGCGCTGATGCCGATCGTCGCGCTCGTCGGGCCCGAGACCGCCGACCAGTGGGAGTCCGGGATCAACGCGCTCCTGGCCGCTGCCGTCGTTGGGCTTGGCTGGTGGCTGACCGGACGCATCGCGGTTCGCTCGCTGTGGGACCGGGCCTGGCTCGTGGCCCTGCTTGGCTTCTCGACGCAGATCCTGTGGATCACGACGCGCGGCGGTGTCTGGCACACCGGGCACCTGATCGCGACGCTGCTGACGCTCGGCTGCCTGATCGAGCTCTGGGGCAAGCGCCGTGCGTGGCTCATCGGGCTCATGGCCGGCGCTGCGTTCCTGACCCGGGCTCCGCTCGCCTTCGCGGTGCCGTTCTACGGCCTGATGCTGCTCCCGGAGGCGTGGTGGGGGACCGCCCGGGACAACGTGCGCGCTGCCATCGAGCGCGTGCCGTGGCGGGCGTGGTTCGGGCTCGCGGCCGGCGTCCTGCCCGCGATCGCCCTGTTCTTCCTCTACAACCAGGTTCGGTTCGGGACGCCGCTCGAATCGGGGTATGCGCTCGCGACGCTGCCGCCGTTTCTCGAGGAGCAGCGGCAGAAGGGCCTGTTTGCCTTGGCGCACGTGCCCATGAACCTCGATTACCTCTTCCTGCACCTGCCGGCGCTCGACGACGACTTCCCCTTCTTCATGCCCGACGGGCTCGGGATGAGCGTGCTCCTGACGACGCCGGGGCTGCTGTACGCCGTTCGGGCCGACTGGCGCCGCCCGTGGAGCTGGCTGCTGCTCGGGCGCGGCCATCCTCGTGCTGATCCCGACGCTTCTCTACTACGGCGGGGGATGGCTGCAGTACGGCTACCGCTACTTCCTCGACTCGATCCCGTTCGTCTGGGCGCTGTGCGCGATGGCGGCGGCGTTCCGCGGCCGGATCTCGTGGCGCTGGCGAGCGGTGTTCCTGGTCGGGCTCTTCGTCATGGGCTTCGCGCCGTACTGGGCGTATCGGCTGTGAGGCGCGCTGTCACGCTGTTGCGATGCCCTTCGTGACACCCTCGGCGACGATGCCCCCCACCCGTTGGGCGGTGCTCGGGATCTTCGTGCTGTCCGGTGCGGCCGGGCTGATCTACGAGATCGTGTGGTCCCGCCAGCTCGTCCTCGTCTTCGGCAACACGACGCAGGCCGTCTCGGCGATCCTCACCGGGTTCTTCGGCGGCATGGCGATCGGCAGCGTCGATCGGCGGCCGCATCGCCGACCGGGTCAAGTCGCCGCTCCGGCTCTACGGCGTCATCGAGATCGTGCTGGTCGTGGTCGTGCTCGCGACGCCGTTGACGTTCCAGCTGATCGGCGAGCTGTATCGCGGCATCTACCCGGCGCTCGAGACATCACCGCAGGCGCTCGCGATCGTCCGGCTCCTGCTCTCGTTGCTCGCGCTCGGCCCGGCGACGATCCTGATGGGCGCCACGCTGCCGATCCTGACCCGCCACCTGACGCGTGATGCGCATCTGAGTCACGCGTTCGGCCGGCTGTATGCGGCGAACACGCTCGGGGCGATCCTCGGCACGCTGGCCGCGGGACTCGTCCTCATCGAGCTGCTGGGGCTCACGGGTGCCCTCATCGTCGGCGCGACCTGCTCCGGTGTGGCCGGGGTCCTCGCGATGCTGATGGCGCGCGGGGCACCGATCGCGAGCCAGGCCGTCGCCTCGGCGCGATCGGCGACTGCGTCGGTGGCCGGCGGTGCCGCCCAACCCGCATCCCGCGTCCGCCTCGCCCTCGCGGTGGCCTTCGTCTCCGGTCTGACGTCGCTCGGCTACCAGGTCACGTGGACGCGGCTGCTGGCCTCGGGCACGGGCAACACGACGTACGTCTTCACGATGATCCTCGGCGTCTTCCTGATCGGGATCGCGCTCGGGGCCGTGCTGTTCAACCTCGTCCGCCGCCGGATCGGCGATCCAGTCCGCCTGCTGGCAGCGGCCCAGATCACGGTCGCGATCCTCGCATTCCTGTCGCTGCTGTGGCTGCTCGTCAAACCCGCACACGTTCGTTCCGAGCCGCCCCTTCGACACGATCGGCGCGCTCATCTCATCGGTGCTCATCGTCGTCCTGCCGGTCACGATCGTGCTCGGGCTCGCCTTCCCCGCGGCCTCTGCGCTGCTGCCCGAAGGGGCCGAACGGGCCGGAACGAGCACGGGGACCCTCCTCGGCGTCGAACACGGCCGGCGCCATCGTCGGCAGCCTCGTGATCCCGTTCTTCTTCGATGCCGGCCGTCGGCTCGCCCGTGGTCGTGGCGCTCCTCGCGCTGACGAATGCGGCCGTGGCCCTCGCGCTGGCTGCTCAGGCGCGACCCCGCCGCACGCCAGATCGGGCTCGTGGCGGGCATGACGGCGCTCGCGATCCTCGTCGTGTCGTTCATTCCCGGCACGCTCGTCCAGCCGAACGAGACCTGGATCCGGCAGCGCGACGGGCAGCTCTGTTCGCCTCGACCGAGGACGAGATCGCGTCGGTCCAGGCCGGCCAGATGCCGCTCGACCCCCGAGCTGTGGGTCGCCGGCACATCGATGACGCTGCTCACCGATCGACGCCAAGCTCATGCCGATCCTGCCGCTCATGGCGCGATCCCGAGGCCGAGGACGCGCTGATCGTCGCGTTCGGGATGGGCTCGGCCTACCGGTCCGCGCTCATCGCCGGGCTGCATGCCGAGGCGGTCGAGCTCGTGCCGTCCGTGCTCGACATGTTCGGCTACTACTACGCCGATGCCGAGACCTACCGCACTCACCCCAACGGCCGGATCATCGTGGCCGACGGCCGCAACCACCTGGAGCTGAGCGGCAAGACGCTTCGACATCATCGTCACGGACCCGCCGCCGCCGATCGAGAGCTCGGGCGCCTCGGTCATCTCGTCCCTCGAGTACTACGAGGCCGGCCGCGACGCACCTCAACCCGGGCGGGATGATGATGCAGTGGATCCCGCACGGCACCGACCAGGGCGAGTTCGAGCGCCACCTCCGGACGTTCGCCGCCGTCTTCCCCGAGATCCTCGTGGTGCTCGGCGCCGGCGGCTACGGCAACTTCCTGCTCGGCTCCGAGACGCCGATCGAGCTGACCGATGAGGGGATCCGCAGCGTGCTCGAGCGCCCGGGCGTCCTCGAGGACATCTCGTCGGCGTACGACAGTCATCGGGCCTGTGAGGAATGCACGGGTCCCGAGGCGACGGTCGAGGGCTGGACCGCCGCGATCCCGGAGCTCGTCCGGCTGACCGGTGACCGGGCGCACGCGGCCGCCGGTGCAGGCCCGGTGATCACCGACGACCGGCCGCTGCCCGAGTACTTCCTGCTCCGCCGGCTGCTTCGACTGGGGTCGCTGACGACGCCTCGCGCCATGGATCGGCCGGCCGTCCTCGAACCGGACCCAGTGCTATGCTCGGTTGCGGTGACAACTTCTGCACTCGATGCGGAGCCTGCCTGTCCAGGACCCGGCGAGACCTCCACCACGCCATCTCCCGGCCCCCGCGTCCTGCGTGCCGAACGCCGTCCCTTCGACGCCATCTCGCGCGAGACGTGGGACCGGCTTGCCGCTCGCAATCCCGTGGGCGACGCCGTTCTCGGCGTGGGCCTTCCATCGCGCCTGGTGGGATGCGTACGGCGCAGAACGCGCACGAGCAGACCATGGTCGTCGTCGACCCGTCGGCGCCCGCCGACGCGGACCCGGTGGCGATCGCCCCGCTGATGCACCGCCACGAGGTCGAGACAACCGACGCGATGACCCACACGACCATCCGCCAGGGTGCGGGCATCGCGCTGACGCCCGTGGAGCCCGACTGCGAAGGCGGTCTTCTTCGGCGCCTCGTACCACGCCGACTACGCGACGATCCTCGCCGCGCCGGACGACCTGCCCGCCGTCGCCGAGGCGCTCGTCGTGGACCTCGCCGAGCCACCGGGCGACGCCGCTCACCCCATGGCCTGGGACGTGGTCGACCTGCGCCGGCTGCGCTGCGGCGATCCGGCGGCCGATGCCCTCGCCGCGGCCTTCGGCGCGCGCGAGATGCGCGAGGGCTGGACGCTCAACGTCGAGCGCGAGGACGTCTGCCCGGTCGTGACCATTGCCAGCCGGCACGACATCGAGGGCTACCTCGCGACGCTCGGCAAGAAGGAGCGGCACGAGATCCGGCGCAAGGTCCGGCGCGCCGAGGCGGCAGGTCCGATTCGGCTCGAGGATTCGACCGACCCCCTGGCCGACCTCGACGCCTTCATCGACCTCCACCAGAAGCGCTGGGCCGAGCGTGGCCTCTTCCCGCCGACGCCCGGCGGCGACCAGAGCCGGGTCTTGTTCCGCCGCCTGTTCGAGCTCTTCGGGGTCGACGGCCCGATCCGTCTCAGCTTCCTCATGGTCGGCGATCGCCGGATCGCCGCGGGCGTCGCCTTCGAGAACGACGACGACCTTCTCTACTACAACGCCGGCGTCGATCCCGACGCGCGCGACCTGTCGCCCGGGGTGGTGCTGATCGCGAAGCTGCGTCGAGCGGGCAATCGGTCGCGGCTGCCGGCGGGTTGACTTCCTGCGCGGCGACGAGTCGTACAAGTACGAGTGGGGCGCGCGTCGACGAGCCGATCCAGCGACTGCTCGTGCGACGTGGGGGCATCGCGTGATGCCCCATCCGTCACGAGCCGTACGTATCCAGCGTGGAGCGGGCGCCCGTCGCGCCCGCCGACCGGATCCGGGTCGTCGAGGTGCTGGCGACCGGCACGAACGGCGGCGCGCAGGAGCACCTGTACTCGCTCACGACCCGGCTCGACCCGGGCGCGCTACGACGTGTCGGTCGTGTCGCTGTCCGCCGGGTCCGCCGTCCGGAAGCTGCAGCGGGCCGGGGTCCCGGTGCTCGTCATCGACGACCCGGACGACGCGATCGCCGTCGGTGCACTCGCGGCACACCTTGCCGACTGTCCGGCCCGACGTCATCCACAACCACATGTACCGCGCCGAGCTCGTCGGCACGCGCGCCGCCATCGCGCTCGCCGAGGTCGGTCATCGCCGGCCGTACGTCGTCTCGACGGTCCATTCGAGCCGCGTCCGGTCCGACGAGGATCGCGACCAGCTGCGGCGCCTGACGCCGCACATGGACCAGCTGATCGCGGTGTCGAAGGCGATCGAGCGCAAGCTCCGTGACGAGGGCCGGACGCAGGCGCCGATCCGACGGATCTACAACGGCGTCGACCTCCCGCGCTACGACGACAGGAGCCGTGCTGCACGCTGCCCGAGGAGTACGGCATGGAGCCCGGCTCGAAGATCGTCGGCGTCGTCGCGCGGCTGGAGCCCGAGAAGGGCCACCCGACGCTGCTCGAGGCCTGGCCCGCTGTGCTGCGCGCTCGTGCCGGACGCCTACCTGCTCATCGTCGGCGAGGGCGGCGGAGCACGAGGCGCTCGAGGCGCCAGGCCCGCGCGCTCCGGATCGCCCACCGCGTCGTGTTCACGGGCCGGCGCGACGACGTGCCGGCGGTGACCGCCGCGCTCGACGTCGCGGTGCTGCCCTCCTACCGCGAGGCGCAGGGCCTGTCGATCCTCGAGGCGATGGCGCTCTGCGCGTCCGGTCGTCGCGTCGAACGTCGGCGGGATCCCCGAGATGATCGAGGACGGCGTGACCGGGCTGCTCGTCGCCGCCGCACGACGCCGACGGCCCTGGCCGCCGCCATCGTCCGCCTGCTGACCGACCACCCGTACGCCGACACGCTCGGCCGGCACGGCCACGACCTCGTCCACGACCGGTTCTGCGCTGGACCAGATGGTCGAGCCGTCGAGGCGATCTACGACGAAGGCGCCCGAACCGTGCGCCTGCCCAGGTCGTCGCGCGGCTGAGCTAGGACCATCGGGGCGGTGCGGCGGCGCACCGGCGGCGAGTAGCATCCCGCGGTGTCGCTCTCCCGCACTCTGGGCGTTCCTGGCCGTCGCGCTGCCGGTGCTGGCGCGCTCCTGGCGACCTGCCGGCGTCGGACCTCACGTACCACCTGCGAGCCGGTGCCGAGATCCTCGCCACGGGCGCATCCCGACGGCGGACACATGGACCTTCACGGCCGCCGGGACTGCCGTGGCTGGACCAGCAGTGGGGCGCCCAGGTCGTGCTCGAGGTCGCGTCGGCGGGCGGCTGGACGGGTCTCGTGCTGCTTCGCGCGGCGCTCGTCGCGGTCATCTTCGGCTGCCTCCTCGCGATCTGCCGGCGTCACGGGCTCTGACTGCGCGGACGTCGTCGTGGCTGGTCCTCGCCGCGTTCGTCGTCGCGGCGCTCGCGCTCGCGCTCCGGCCGCAGCTGCTCGGCATGGCCTGTTCGCGGTCGACGCTGCTGCTCGTGATGGACCGGCCGCCACCCCGCGACGGCTGTGGCTGGTGCCGCTCGTCGTCGCTCGTCTGGGCGAACCTGCACGGCAGCTTCTTCCTGGCGCCTGCCGTCCTGGGCCTGGCCTGGCTGGACGACCTGGCAACGGGCGATGCCGCGCGCACCGGACGCTGATCGTCGCGGCTGGTCAGCGCGCTGCCGCGTGCCTGACGCCGTTCGGGCCGGCGGTGTGGGCCTACGCCGTCGGTCTGCTCGGCGCAACCCGCTGTCACGACCGGATCACTGAGTGGCAGCCGGCGTCCGTGCGGGACGTGCCGGGGATCCTGTTCTTCGCATCGGCGCTGCTCGTCGTGGCGTTCATGGCGCGGCGCGGCGGGCGAGTGTCGTGGCCGACCCTGGTGTGGCTCGGCTTCTTCTTCGTCGATCGGGGCGTACGCGGTACGGGGCATTGCATGGTGGCCGCTCGCTGCGGTCGTCGCGATCGCTCCACTGCTAGCGGAGCGGGTCCGGCTCGATCCTGGCCGCGTGGACGCCCGCCCCATTCGTATCATGAACGTGGCTATCGCGGTGGTGCTGGTCGTGATCGGTGTCGGGCTGTTGCCCGTCTTTCGCCCCACCGATCCGGGTGCCGGGCGTCGCCGATCGGGCCTCCTCGACGCAGGCACCGCTCGAGCTCACCGCCGAGCTGCAGCGCGATCGCGCGGCCCGGACGACCGCCTCTTCAATCCGCAGCCCTGGGGTTCGTGGTTCGAGTACGCGCTCCCGGACGTCCCGATTGCGGTCGATTCGCGGATCGAGCTGTTCCCTGCCGAGACCTGGTCGGCCTACCTGGGCGTCCTCGGCGGGAGGGACGGCTGGCAAGGAACCCTGGAGAACTGGGAAGTAACCCTCGCCGCAGTTCGCGACACCGATCCCGCCTTCGTTGACCGACTGAGGCAGGCGGGCTGGCAGATTGCGTTCGAGGGGTCTGAAGGGACGATCCTCGTTGCGGGGCGCTGACGTGTTGAGGCTCCGGCGAAGCGGGACTGGCCGCATCGGCGGGTCGCGAGACTGGTCGCCGCTTCAGGCCCCGTTGTCGATTTTGGGGCTCGTATTCCTGATTGGCCTCGCGTTCTTTCCACACGGATATGACTTCTATGCGTACTGGGTCGTCGATCCGCTCAACCCATACGTCGCCGAATCGGAGTACGGAGCTTTTCGCTACGCCCCGCCCATCGCCCTCCTGTTTGCGCCACTTGGGTTCCTTCCCCTCGACGCTGCCCACGCCGTCTGGCTTGCCCTCCGGCTCGCGGCACTGTGGTACGTCGCTCGCGGCTGGGCGCTAACGCTGGTTCTGCTACCGCCCGTGTGGGTCGACATGGCCTATGGGAACGTTTACACCCTTTACGGGGCGATGATCGTTGCCGGCTACCGACATCCGGCCTGGTGGTCGTTCGGGGTGCTCACGAAAGTCACACCTGGCGTCGGCCTGCTGTGGTTCTTGGTCCGACGTGAGTGGAGAGCGTTAGGGCTCGTGTCGCTCGTTACCGCATTCGTCATCTTGGTCTCGCTGGCCGTCCAGGGGGCTGAAACTTGGCAGGCCTGGCTCACGATGCTCGCGGCTCGCAACGAGCTCAGTCCCGGAAGCGAGATACCAATCCCCTTGATTCCGCGGTTACTGGCTGCCATCGCCCTCGTCGTTTGGGGGGCTCGCGCAGATCGACGATGGACAGTTCCGGTCGCGGTTTGCATCGCGATGCCCAGTCTCTGGTGGTCATCGCTTTCGTTTGCTCCCCTTATCGCTCTATGGCCCCGTCATCATCCCGCCCTCCCAGGAAACATCACCCGCTGAAGGGCAGTAGGACCATCGGGCTGGAGACCGCCGATATGCCGCTGGTAGAGTGCCTGCGATGACCAGCCACGACCTCGATGTCGTCGTCCTCGGCGGCGGCGGCCACGTCGGCCTGCCCCTGAGCCTCGCCTTCGCCGAGGCCGGCCTGCGGGTCGGGATCTACGACACCAACCAGGCGACGCTGGACCGGATCGCCGCGGGCGAGATGCCGTTCCTGGAGAACGGCGCCGACGAGCTGCTGCGCGAGATCCTGCCGACGGGTCGCCTCGAGCTCGGCATCGGACGGCGGCGATGATCGAGCCGGACCGATGCGCTCGTGGTGGTCATCGGCACACCGGTCGACGAGTTCCTCGGACCATCGATGACGATCTTCGAGAAGGCGGTCGACCAGATCGCCCCGCACCTGCGCGACGGGGCGCTGGTCGTCCTGCGCAGCACGGTCTACCCGGGCACGACCGCGCTACGTCCGCCAGCACCTGGCCGCAGCGCGGCTGCCACGGTCGACGTCGCGTTCTGCCCGGAGCGGATCGCCGAGGGCCATGCGCTCGAGGAGCTGCACACGCTGCCCCAGATCGTCGGCGCCGACGACGACGCGCGCCGGCCGACCGGGCGACGGCGCTGTTCGGCACAGCCTCGCGGCAAAGACGATCCGCACCACGACCAAGGAGGCCGAGCTCGCCAAGCTGTTCACGAACACGTGGCGCTACATGAAGTTCGCCGTCGCGAACCAGTTCTTCATGATCGCCGGACCAGGCCGGGGTCGATTACACCAACGTCCTGCGCGCGATCCGCGAGGACTACCCGCGCGCGGCGGACCTGCCCGGGCCCGGGCTTCGCCGCCGGCCCGTGCCTGTTCAAGGACACGATGCAGCTCGCCGCCTTCACCAGCGACCACTTCCCGATCGGCCAGGCCGCGATGCAGGTCAACGAGGGCCTGCCGGCCTACATCGTGTCCGCGCTCGAACGGCGCTACGGCGGGCTGCAGGGCAAGACCGTCGGCATCCTCGGCATGGCGTTCAAGGCCGAGTCGGACGACACGCGGGCGTCGCTCACCTACAAGCTGCGCAAGCTGCTCGCCTGGGCCGGGCGCGCGCGGTGCTCTGCGACCGACCCGTACGTCGAGGACGACCGGCTCGTGCACGCTCGATGCGTGCTCGAGCGAGAGCGACATCCTCGTCCTCGGTGCGCCCGCACAAGGCATACCGCGACCTGCACGTCGGCGGCAAGGACGTCGTCGACGTCTGGGGCGCCCTCGGCGAGGGGATCCGGCTCTAGTGCGCATCCTCGTCACCGGTGCGGCCGGGTTCATCAACGGCTACCTCGTCCCGGAGCTGCTCGAGGCCGGCCACGAGGTCGTCGGGCTCGACGACTTCCGCAAGTACGGCCGGCTGACCAAGTCCTACGACGACCACCCGCGCTACCGGTTCGTCGAGGGCGACGCCAAGGACGCCGCGCTGCTGACGCGAGCTCGCCGCCGACTGCGACCAGGTCGTCGCCGCCGCCGCGATGATCGGCGGGATCAGCTACTTCCACGAGTTCGCCTACGACCTGCTGGCCGAGAACGAGCGCATCCTCGCCTCGACCTTCGACGCCGCGATCGCGGCGCATCGCGACGGGCACCTCGAGCGGATCATCGTGGTCAGCTCGTCGATGGTCTACGAGTCGGCGACGGTCTTCCCGACGCCCGAAGGGCGCGCAGCTCACCTCGCCGCCGCCGATCTCGACGTACGGCTTCCAGAAGCTCGCGTCCGAGTACTTCGCCAAGGGCGCCTGCGAGCAGTACCAGCTGCCGTACACGATCGTCCGGCCGTTCAACTGCGTCGGGCATCGGCGAGCGCCGGGCCGTTGCGCGACACCGACATCATGAGCGGCAACGTGAAGCTGGCCCTCTCGCACGTCGTGCCCGACCTCGTGCTGAAGGTGCTCAAGGGCCAGGACCCGCTGCACATCCTCGGCGAGGGCAACCAGGTCCGCCACTACACGTACGGCGGCGACCTGGCCCACGGGATCCGGCTCGCGATGGAGTCGCCCGCGGCGGTCAACGAGGACTTCAACCTCTCGACCGCAGCGTCCACGACGGTGCTCGAGCTGGCGGAGTGCATCTGGCGCAAGGTCCACGGCCGCGACCGGCCGTTCCGCTACGTCTCCGATCCGCCGTTCGAGCACGACGTCCAGCTCCGCGTGCCGGACGTACGCAAGGCGCGCGACGTGCTCGGCTTCGAGGCGACGACCACGCTCGACACGATGCTCGACGAGGTCATCCCGTGGATCCGCGCCGAGGTCGAGGCGGGCGCCTGTGACCGCGCACGACGCCGATCGACTCGCGATCGTCCTGCCCGTCTACAACGAGGGCGAGGCGGTCGAGCCGGTGCTTCGCGGGCTGTCCGCGGCGCTTCGAACGCCACACGAGCTCGTGGTGGTGTACGACTTCGACGGGGACACCACGGTCCCCGTCATCGAGCGACTGCCGCCGGAGATCCCGGCCTGCGCGGGCTCCGCAACGACCTGGGCCGCGGCGTCCTCAACGCGATGAAGGCCGGCATCGCCGGACACGACGGCGCCATACGTGCTGATCTCGATGGCCGACGGCTCGGACGAGCCGCACGTCGTCGAGCCGATGGTCGTCCTCGCCCGCGACGGCGCCGACGTCGTCAGCGCGTCGCGCTACATGCGCGGTGGCCGGCAGATCGGGGGACCGCCGCTCAAGCGACTGATGAGCCGGGTGGCAGGCCTGACGCTGCACTGGTTCGCCGGCGTCCCGACCCACGACCCCACGAACAACTTCAAGCTCTACAGCCGCCGGTTCCTCGATGACGATCACGATCGAGAGCAGCGGCGGGCTTCGAGCTCGCGCTCGAGCTGACCGTCAAGGCGACGATCGCCGGGCGGCGCGTGGCCGAGGTGCCGACGACGTGGCGAGACCGAACCGCCGGCCAGAGCAACTTCAAGCTGCGCAAGTGGCTGCCGCACTACCTGCACTGGTATCGGGTCGCATTCGTCGGCAGGCTCAGAAGGCTGGGCGGGCAGCCTCGTGACAGCCGCCCCTAGCCGCCGGCCGTCCGGCCTCCGGGCGAGAACAGCCGGACTCGAGGCGGCGCTTCGAAAGGTCGGCCTCCCGGCCTGGTTCCTCGCCATCGATCTGCTGTGGATCGTCAACCCCCTCACGCTGGGGATCGATGCGCGGCACTACCAGCGAGCGACGAACGCGTGGCTCATCGGGCGAAGCCCATGGACGGTGACGGACTCGGGCATTCCGTTCGCGGCAGGACCCCACACGCTCCTGGCGTATCTGCCGACGTCCGTGCTCCCGGTTCCCGTCGCGACGGCACTGTGGCTGCTTGTCGGCGCAGCGGCGGCGCTGTGGGTGGTGCGCCGGCTCGGCCTGCCGATGTGGTGGGTGCTGTTTCCACCGCTGGCTCACGCGGTCTGGAACGGCAATCCGCAGACCGTGATGCTCGCACTCCTGGTTGCGGGAACGGCGCTGGCTGGGGCGGCCGCGGCCATCGTCAAGCTGTACGCGCTCCTCCCCCTGGCATTCCACCCGCGACGCTTCCTCGTCGCCATCGTCGTGCTGGCCCTGTCCATTGCCATCCTGCCGTGGCAGCTCTACCTCGAATCGAACCTTGGCGTGGCGAGCCACCTGCAGACGGCATGGAACGGGAGCGCGTGGCGGTTCCCGGTGCTCATCCCGTTCGTGTTGCTCGCCCTGTGGATCCTGCGCCGGGATGACGGCGACTGGTTCAGCGTGCCGGCCGTGTTCCCCGCCACGCAGTTCTACTACGTGTCGATGGTTCTTCCCGCGATCACGGGGCGGCCACTGGTCGCCGCGCTGCTGGCGACGCCCATTCCGTTGGCTGTTCCGCTCGTCGTGATCGGACTCGCGGCGCTCAAAGTCCGGGCGGCCTTCCGGCGGTCAGGCGCGCCCTCCGTGCGGCGGCTGGTGTTCTCGCGATGACGGAGGGCACCCGCCAGCGGGGCGTCACGCCGTCTCGGCAACCCCAGAGCTGCCGGGGGATGATCGGGCGAGCAGGAACAGCGCACTGCAGGTGATGGCAATCATCGCGAGCGATCCCAGTATTCCGACCACACCGTTCACAGGCACAAGCGCTCCGAGTTGCGGCGTCGCAGGAATGGCCGCGACAAGGTTGAGCGTATGGACGATCCCAAATGCGATGGCGAGGATCCGTACGCGGCGCTCGGGGATGAGCAGCATCAGGAAGACGAGCGCCCCGTACGCGTAGCGCTCGTGCATCGTGGTCAGGAAGGTGAAGGCGACGAGCGTGATCGCCGCCGTGCCGAGGAACAGTGAGCGCGGGCGCGGGTCCCGGTGGACGTGACTGGCGACAAAGAATGAGACCAGGCCTGTGACAAGCAGGCCGACGAGCCGGAATGAGATCGGGCCGATGACGGTCACCCGATCGGAGGCAAAGTCGCCGCCGGCTCCGTATTCCTGCGCAAGCCACCACAGGTTCCATGCCCGGAGCGAGAGGACCGAGAAGATGTCGTCCTGGTACTCCGCCAGGTTCTCGAGGTAGCGGAAAGGTCCGCCGGCGGCAAGAAATGGGAGCCACAGGATCAGTGCAGTGGCTGATCCTGCGACGGTCGCACGGGCGAGTCCGCGGACGCCGCCCCGCGCGAAGAACCATGCGGCGAACGGCACGAGCAGTGGTGCCGCCTGCGGCTTGGTCAGGACGGCGACTGCCAGGAAGGCTGCCGCAAGTCCGTCTCGACCATGCACTGCGAGGATGATGGCCACAAGGGCGGCGAGCACATAGACCGACTCGTACTGGCCCCACCACGCGCTGACGTACCAGGTCGCCGGATGCAGGAGAACGGCTATCGCGCCAACGACTGCCCACATGGGGCGGGATCGGAGAAGGAACCCGACTCCGGCGGCCAGACCGAAGTCCGCGAGCACGGCGGGTACCTTCAACCAGGCGCCAAGTGCCGGATCTGACGCGTCGGTCGCAGTTCGAAAACCCGGCTCGACGGCGCCCAGGACTCCCCAGATGTATGCCATCACCGGCCCGAACGAGAGGTTCTCGTCGAAGGCACGTGGTACGCCGTTCCGAACGATGTGGCTCACCCACACAGCGAACCCATCGGTGTCGTCCCGGAAGCCCGGTGACCAGAGAAGGGCCATCCGGATTGCGACCCCGACGAGCAGCCCGCCGGCCAGCAGCAGGACGAGCCGTGCCGACCACCTTGTCGAGGAATCAGTGCTCGCGGGAGTGATCCCCTCGTCCGAATGCACGGCGCTCGCGTCCCTCGAGTTCGTCAGGGTGGTCCTTCACCGCCCGTTCCGGCGGGGTCCGCGCACAGTATCGTCCGCCGGACCCCTCCTGCGCCCTCCGGGGAGCAGGTCGCCGATCTCCTGCGGTCACACCGCCGCGACGGAGGCCTGGCGCTTGCGAGAGAAAAGACGTCCCCGATTCGGCTGATCGTCGTTGTGCTGGAAGAGCCACACGGCCACCGGGGCCGCGAGCAGGACGAAGCTCTGGTAGTAGAACGCCGGCATGCCGACCACGGCACCCAGTGCCCGCGACCACGGACGTCCGTACAGGATCAGGGCGGCGGCGATCGGCAGTCGCACAAGCAGTGGAACCGGGATTTGCGGACCGATGGGGGCGCCGCGCACTGCGCTCGTGAGCGTCTCGAACCACGCTCCCCACAGCCATGGCCACGGAAGCGTGATGGCGCCCAGCACCAGCGCGGGTACGACATAGCGCCGCCAGTCGCGCGGGTCGGCAGCCAGCAACGGTCCCAGCTTCGCCAGCGTGCCCATGAGCGCAATCCATGGCTGACCGCGGACGGCAGCCACGATCGCGGCCGCCACGATGAGGTTGACCGCCCCCCCAATCAACTCGAAGGGCATGATCGGGAGCCACAACAGGTAGCCGACGCCCCGCCAGGAACGCGCCATGTACCGAAGAGCGGCGACCTGTGCGGCGAAGACGACGAAGTAGCCGCCCTCGGGCGGTATCAGCGAGATCGCAGCGAAGAGAACAACCCACGGTGGCCCGTACAGCCACGGCAGTGGGACCGTCCCATAGTCGTAGGGCGTGACGCCGTTGCGAAGGTCGACGCCAGCGTTCAGGAAGATCATCACGTCCCCACCGGGGATCGCCCAGCGTTCGCGCAGGATCCACACCTGGACCAGGAACCAGGCGAGCCCACCGAGTGAGAGGGCGATCGCTACCGGCCTGGACACGGCAAAGCGTGATGCAGGCGCAGATGACGGTCGGTCGCTCAGTGCGACTCCCGCCCCGTAGCGGTAGGGCGCGCCCATGTTTGGTTCATGGTCGATGTCAGCCACGGCGCCATGATCCAGCAAGGGCGCGCGTGCGCAAGTGCCTCGTCGGTACTGCCAGGTCCCTTGGGCTTGTTGGCCGCCCCCCAGGTCAGACCCGTTCGGAGGCCCAGTAGCGCTCGGCGAGACCGGACACGCCGCCGAGCTCGGCGATGATCCGCGCCTGGCTCCGGACCGCGTCGGCCATGTCCTTCGCGCCGTCGAAGAGGCGCTCGACCTGGCTCTCGTAGATCCGGACGCCGGTGATCTTCGTCTCGATCTGGTCGGTCACGTCGGCGTACTGCGGGGCGAGCGCGAGGTCTGGTGGGAGCGTCTCGAGCGCGGCGGGCCCAAGGTCCTCGATCCGCCGGAACTCGTTCCACCACGCGTACGGGAAGTCCTCGTAGAAGACGGCCTTGCCCACGTAGTCCGGCCCCGGCATGACCCAGCGCCGGCCCTCGGCGAGCAGGCGAAGGCCAACCTCCCGGCACAGCTGGTGGTCGACGTGGCCGCCGATCCCGAGCGGGAAGTACACGCGCTGCGGTTCGAGCCGGGCGATCTCGCGGCGGAGGATCTCGAACGGCGCCTCGTCGTCCACGCGCGGGCCGCCGAGCAGCTGCTCATCGCCTTCATAGCCGCGGAACACCGCGTCGGGCAGGTCGAGAAAGACGACCGAGGCCTCGGCGTAGTACGCGTACCGCTCGTCCTCGATCCGCCGTCGCGCCATGAGGTCGCCGGCCGCGGCGGCTTCCGCCAGTGCGTCGGTGTAGATGGCGCCCTGTGTCGAGAGGTCGTCGATGACCGGCTGGCCCGCCAGTGACTGATTGCGAATGCTGGCCCGGCGATACCACGAGGACCGCTGCCAGAACCGCTTCGCGGCGGCATCTGCGTCGGTCTGGGTTGCCTCCAGCCGATCCTCCTCGGCCGCCCACGAAGGCACGAGCGCCGCGCTGGGCTGGTCGGCAAGGATGGCCGAGCGGTTGAACGCCTCGGTCACGGGCCACATCGCCTTCGTTCCGAACCCGAGCGCCTCGCGCTGGTAGTCCGACAGGGTGTCGCCGCCGCCCGTGCCCGAGAAGACGGTCAGGATCGTCACGGTCTGGCCGAGCTCGCGCAGGCTCGCGATCAGGCCACCGCAGGAGAGGGCGGCGTCGTCCGGATGGGGCGCGACGAACACGTGGGTCATGGCGGCCCGAGTATACCGAGCGACGGTCGGAGCCGACCGCGTCTTACCGAATCACGCTCAGGATGTCGGAGAAGTCGTCGGTCCAGAGGCGACCGGTTCCAAGCGTGTCGAGAGTCACCCATCCCGGCTCATCGGCAAGGAACGCAATGGCGCCGGGATCCCTGCTGAGGACGACCCAGGACGAGATCTCCTTGTCGCCCTCGGGAATGCCAGCCAGATTCGTGTCGGTACGAGCAAACCCAAGGAGGCCGTTGGCGCGCGCGGCCCCGACCACGACGGACTGGACATCCAGGTATGCGTTCGACACGTTCGCCAGGATCAAGCCCGAGGGTCGCAGTGCCTGCAGGTACGAGGCAAAGGCCTCGCCGGTGACGATGTGCGCGGGGATCGCGTCCGAGCTGAAGGCATCAAGTACGACGAGGTCCAGGGAGGACGCGGGGACACTCGCCATCCGGAGACGACCGTCGCCCTCGATGACATTTATCTGGCCCCCAGCACCCCGAAGGAAGGTGAACAGGTCGGGGTCATTGGCGATCTCGATGACGACAGGATCGATCTCGAAGAAGGTGTAGGTCTGTCCCGGACCGCTATAAGCGGCAAGGCTTCCAGCCCCGAGTCCGATGACGGCCACGTCGTGGACCATCGACTCGCGGTTCAGGTAATCCAGGACCTGCCCCGCGGGTCCCGAATGGTGGTAGTAGGCAAGCGGTCGTGTTCCGGCCACGTCATCAATTCGTTGCGCTCCGTGTACCGTCGCTCCGCTCAGGAGCACGCGCCGACCCTCTCCGTCATCCGCTACCCGATTGACCCCGAAGAACGTCCGGTCTGCGAAGAGCCCCGCCCCGCTTGACAGGAATGTCAGTGCGAGCACCAGGCCGACCGCTGCCGCAAAACGGGTGGGCCTTCGCACGACGACGAGGGTCGCAAGCCCGACGATCGCGACCCACACCGCCGGATCGTCCAGCCGCAGGACGACGAGTCCCGCCACGAGGATCAGGAGGTAGATCGCGCCGACCACGAGGTCGAGCAGGAACTCCCTTCGTGCGGGTCGGCCTCGTGCGTTCGAGGAACCGGTCCTGAGGAGGAGTGCGACCGTCAGCATCGCCGGGTATTCGAGCACCTGGTCGAAGATGAACGGCGCCGCGATTGCGTTGAAGAGGCCGCCCAATACGCCGCCAACCGCCAGGAGCAGGTAGAAGGACGTGAGATGCCGGGGCGACGGCCGGTCGTCGGCGAGCAGGCCATGGGCGAGCATCGCGGCAAGGAAGAACCCGGCGTCGTGGATGGCGATGTTTCCCCAGGATGGCACCGGGAGGACGCGTAGGAACGAGAGCAGGATGAGGACGACTGCGAATGGCAGCAGGCGTCCTGCCGCCCGCGGCCCGAACGGGCGTCTTGGCGAGAACGCGATGACGAAGGTCAGCAGGTACAGGGCGAGCGGGATGACCCACAGCAGCGGCACGGCGGCGACGTCCGTCTGGACATGCGTCGTGACCCCGAGCAGCAGGCTCGACGGGATGAACGCCTTGACCACCCAGCTGATACGCCGCCGCATCGTGGGCGGGGCATCCGCGTCATCGGTGACCCGGGATGCTACGTGTGCGGCTGCGACCTCACCCGCCGTCCGCCGTCGGGCAAGCACGTACGCGCAGACACCGCAGGCAGCGACGAAGGCGATGTAGCCGATCGACCAGAGCAGGCCCTGGTCCGCAAGACGCAGGTTCGGCTCGATCAGGAACGGGTACAGGAGGAGCCCGAGGAGGCTGCCGGCGTTCCCGGCCGCGTACAGGAAGTACGGGTCGTGGCTATGGGGGTGGCCTGTCGCCGAGAACCAGCGCTGTACGAGTGGGCTGGTTGCGGCAACGACCACGTACGGTAGGCCGACGCTGAACGCGAGGATCGCGAGCACTGCCAGTGCCGGCGTCAGGCTCGAGGCCACGCCGGTGCCACGCAGCGCAATCGGCAGCGTGATGAGGGGCAGCAGGAGGACGGCAACGTGAACGAGCGCCTGCCGTCCGGCGGTCAATCGCTGCGTCAGCAGGTGCGCGTAACCGTAGCCGACCAGGAGCGCGCCCTGGAAGAAGAGCATCGACACGGTCCAGACCTGCGGCGTGCCACCGAAGGTCGGCAGCATCGCCTTCGCGACCATCGGCTGGACCATGAACACGAGCGCGGCCGAGAGGAAGGCTGCGACGCTGAAGAGGACGACCACGCGGCGGAGTGTGCTTGACCACCATGGGGGTCGCAACTCGCCAAAGGTCAGCCCTCGAAACCCTCCCGACCGATCAGTGGCACGAATACGACGGCCCCATCCGAACGCTCGGTCCACTCATTGCCGTGCCGCCTCACGACGATCAGCTCCTGCCGGGACCGATCTCCCACCGGCATCACGAGCCGCGCCCCGTCGGCGAGCTGCTCGCGCAGGGTCGAGGGCACAGTTGGTCCGGCCGCCGTCACGATGATCCCATCCCACGGCGCGCCGTCGGGGGCACCGAGCGTGCCGTCACCGACGCGAACCTCCACCGAGTCTGCGGGCGGCCACTGCGCCAGGCGGCTCCGGGCCTGCTCCGCGAGGTCCGCGTGACGCTCGATCGACGTGACGAGGCAGCCCAGGGCCGCCAGCACCGCCGCCTGGTAGCCGGATCCCGTGCCGATCTCGAGGATGCGATCCCCCGGGCGTATCCCGAGCAGCTCGGTCATGCGGGCGACGACGTACGGCTGGCTGATCGTCTGCCCCGACTCGATCGGCAGCGCCTCGTCCGCATAGGCAAGCGACCGCTGCGTCTCGCCCACGAACAGCTCGCGGGGAACGGTCTCCATAGCAGCAAGGACGCGCTCGTCGGCGATCCCGCGATCCCGGAGCTGGGCGCGGACCATCCTGGCGCGCGCCGCTGCCGGATCGTCCAATCCGCCTGTCATGGCGTCCACGATACGCGCGAGCCGGCGCATCACCCCAGCACCCACCGTGCCGTCGCCAGGTCAGCCGATCCGGAGGTCAAACCGGTAGTTGAGCAGGAGTGCCAGCACGACGAATGTGACGGCGGCCGCGACGACGAACGTCAGGCGCGCCAGGGTTCGATCGGCCTGCGTCGCGGGCGCGGCCGTCTCCTCCGACCACCCCGCCAGTGCGGCGATGAGGAACGAGATGAGCCCGCCGAGGATCGCGCCGAAGAACAGCATCGCCAGCACGCCGCCCGTGACGGCGAGCACCTCGATGACCGACGTCAAGGGGCGCGTCGCGACGCCTTGCAACCGGCGAACGCGCGAACCACCGATCACGAATCCGACCAGGATCGCGAACGGCCACGCCACACCGGTGAATGGCGCGATGAACCCGGCCGCAGCTCCAGGGATGAGGTGACGTGACAGCCGCAGGGGCTGCGCGCCGATCCCCGCCGATGGAGGCGTGATTGGCGTCATGCGAGGCAGTCTACGCGCCGAGTTGCGGCCTGCCGTCTCGGATCAGGAAGGGGCGGGAGACCCCGAGATGGCGGGTGCCGCAGAGGGCGCAGGAGAGACGGACGGCACGGCGCTTGCGGACGGCGCCAGGCTCCCGGATGGCGAGGCGCTCGCCCCTGCCGAGGGGCTTGCCGAGATGGCCGGGCTCTCCGATGCCGCCGGATTGGGCGAAGCCGACGGCTTCGGCGCAAACACCCCGCCCCGGCCAAGGAAGATCCCGTTGAGCAGGATCAGCGCGAAGACGATTGCCGTCGCGGCGACGAACCAGGTCGAGACGGCGTCGCGGCGGCGAACGACCTGATCGGCTGGCGTCCCGGGACGGCCCGCCTGCGTCGCGACTGCCGCTCCTCCGCGTCGACCGCGGGCCGTTCCTGCGGCGGCGTCGACCGGCACGACGGTCGTCGCCGATTCAGCCTCGACGACCTCATCGTCGGCCAGCTCGTCGGACGCCGAGTCGTCGTCGGCGGCCAGATCTTCGGCTTCGGCTTCGATGATCTCCTCGTCGACCGGCTCGGCGTTGGGGGAGCTCTGGCGTCGGATCGTCGGGCGTGCCGGCGGATCGGTCGGTCATGCGGTGCAGTCACTCCTTGGTCTGCGCGGGCTGCCCTCGGGCGCCGCAGCGCGGGCGTCAGTGTACCGAAGCAGTCTCGCCGTCGTCGGTCAGGCGTCCTTGATCGCGGGAACGAACAGCCCTGCGAGGCCGGCGGCGATCGTCAGGCCGCCAAGGCCGCCGATGACGGCAGCGACCGGGATGAGCTCGGCCATGACCCCGGTCGCGCCCATCGCAAGCGTCATCGCGCCACCGACCAGGGCAAAGCGGAAGCTGATCACGCGTCCCAGCAGCGGGTTCGGCGTTCGCTCCTGGAAGAGCGTCTGGCTCGGAATGACGAAGACCATGTTCGCGATACCGACCCCGAACATGAGGCCGAACGCAAGCCCGAAGTCGCCGACGAAGCCGAGCAGCAGCATGCACACGCCCATGAGCGTGTACCCGGCGATGATCAGGTGGCCCTTTGCGAGGCGCGCGGCGAGGAGCCCGATTGCGACGCCGCCCAGCAGATTCCCGACGCCGATCCCCATCTCGAGGAAGCCAAAGATCGCCTCGTAATCGAGCCCCCAGCTGCCATCGAGCACGCGCTTCGCGTAGACGGCGCCCAGGGCAATCGTGCCGCCGATGGCGATCTGTCCGACCGTGGCCTGGATCGTGTTCGCGAGGAGCGTTGGCTCGCCCCGAAGGAAGCGCCAGCCGTCCTTGAGCTCCTGGGTGAAGTTGCGCTCGCGCGCACCCTCCGAGCTCACAAGCCGCGGCGTCACGACGATCGCGGAGAGCAGCACAGCCGATCCGACGTAGGTCGCCGCATCGATCCAGAACGCCAGTGGCAGCGCCGCTCCCAGAGCCGCGAGGAACAGCGCTGCGAGCGGGTACCCGATCACGTCCGCGGAGGTCTCGGCGACCCACAGCGCCGAGTTGGCTGTCAGGAGGTCCTCCTCGTCGACGATCCGCGGGAGGACTGCCACGCGGGCCGGCCTGAAGAAGATCGAGATTGACGCGACCACGAACACGAGCGGATAGACGAGCCAGATCGACACGCCCGAGGCGATCGGGATCAGCAGGATGACGGCGGCCCGAAGCAGGTCGCTGACGATCAGCACCTCCTTGTGCTCCCATCGATCCACCAGGGTCCCGGCAAGGGGACCGAAGAACAGGTTGGGTAGCGTGGCTACCACGAAGACCGCGCCCGAGGCGATCGCGGAATCGGTGACGACGAAAACGAGCAGCGCGAGCGCAAGTTGATGGAGACGGTCGCCGAAGAGCGAGATGAGCTGGCCCGTCCACAGCGCGGCGAACGAGGGATTGAGGGCGAGCCGTACGTAGGGGTGGCGGCGCCGCGCCGTCTGGACGCCCGGCTGCGCGAGCCCCGGTTCGATCGGAGTGCCTCGCTCGAGCGCGCCGGCGTCGACGAGCCCGTAGTTCAGCGTCGTCTCGGTGTGCATCAGGGAGCTGTCGAAGGCGTTGTCCAGCGATCGTGCGACGAAGCTGGGCTCGCCCAGGGCCGCCAGCCGCTGACGGACGCGCTTGGCGTAGGCGGTCTCCGCCTCGGCCTCGACGGCAGACCGGACCGTGCCCGCGAAGAGGAAGAACGCGAGACCTGCCGTCAGGAAGATGTCGCCGACCGAGGCGACGTTCTGCAGGAAGGGGATCGGGATCGGGATGATGTCGCCGAAGAGGCCGAGACGCAGGAGGAAGTCGGCGCCCAGATCCGACCCGATGACGAAGTGGATCGGCGACTCGAGGTTCGTCGGGGTGAAGCCCGCGAGCTCGAGGCTCCGGTCCCAGATCGGCATGTAGCCGCGGTTGACGAGGATGACGACCGCGTTCGAGAGGATGCCGACGAACGCCATGCTCATGCCCGGGTACGAGCGGTTGGCCCAGAGGGCGGCCAGCAGGAGACCGAACGAGGCGGCGAGGAGCGGGATCCTGAGCGTGTCGACGATCCCGATCCCGGCGCCGAGCGCTGTCTCGGTCCCGAACCGGAGGATCACCGCGATCAGCAGGACCCAGACGAGTCGCAGCCGAATCGAGGCGAGGTTCGCGAGTGAGCCGCCGGCGAGGAGGCCGAGCAGCAGCCCGACGAAGATACCGACGGTCAGCATGGCGGGCTCATTGCGACGTCACGCTGCGGCGGCGCGTCCCCCGTCGGTGGTGCCGTATTTCGTCAGGCCTGCTTCGCGGTATGGGCTGTTCCGTCGGTTCGGGCGGTGGACATCGTGCTCGCCGCCTGGCCGATCAGTGGGATGGGTCGCGGCTCGGCGGGTCTGCCCGGGTCGGGCACGCCGTCGGCGTAGTGGGTGCGAACAAAGGCGTCGACCACGACGGGGTCGAACTGGATGCCGGCAAACTTGCGGAGCTCGCCCAGAGCCTGCTCGGCGGTGAGGGGGGTCATGCGGTACGGGCGGGCGGCGGTCATCGCCTCGAAGGCGTCGGCAACATGGAGGATCCGGGCCAGGAGCGGGATCTCGTCGCCCATGAGCCTGTCCGGGTAGCCCGAGCCGTTGTACCACTCGTGGTGGTGGCGAATGATCGGGAGCTCGGGTGCGAGCCGCTGAACCGGCGCGATGATCTCCGCCCCGAGAACCGGATGCGAGTTCATGATCATCCGCTCCTCCTTATTGAGGCGCTCCGCCTTCTTGAGGACGTGGTCCGGCACGCCGATCTTGCCGACGTCATGCAGCAGGCCGCCCCACTCGAGCGCCTCCAGCTCCCCATCACCGAGCCGCATCGCCCGCCCAATCTCGACCGAGATGCTCTTCACGTTCTGCGAGTGCCGCGCGGTGAACGGATCCCGCTTGTCCACGGCCTCGGCCAACGCGCCGATGGTCTGCGTGAACATCAGCCGCATCTCCATGAACTTCTGATAGCCGAGCCGAGTCGTGTACAGAGGCAGTCCGAACAGCAACGTTGCCCACCAAATGTTCTGGTAGACCGTGGCCATCAGCCAAGCCAGAGGAGCCAGGGCGGCGTTGGTGACAGCGGTGTCACGAGAGTCACCCACGAACACCGCCTGGACCGACTCGCCCGTTCTCAGGGAAATGAGGTAAGCGGCGAGAAACTGATTAAAGACATAGAAGGTGACGCTCGCGACCATTGCCGCGATGAAGTGAATTTCGGTAGCTGGACCTACAGATCGGACGAGTTCGTAGAGCACGCCTGCGGTCACGGCGGGTAAGACGACACCAGCGTGGTTCGCGAGGGTCCCATACCAGGGGATGCGCCCCCGGACTTCTCTGAGTTCGGTGGTACCGATCGCGGCCACCCAGCCTCCGACCGCTGGACCGCCTAGGAAGATTGCTCCGAGAATGGGAGCAATTGAGACAGCTTGTTGGGTACCTCTCGGCATCTGCACAGGGAGTGCAGATGACACGAGGGTCAGGAAAGTCCAGAACGCAACGCCGAGCAGGATCTGGGCAATGTTCGGCGCGGCGGTCTGGCCGAGCGGAACAAGTGCGATCGCCTCTACTCGCGTAAACAAAAGAGTCGCGACGGCCAACGCAATTGCGCTAGCGGTCGCGACTCCTGCGATATAGAGCTTCAGGGACTTAGGCATAACAGCCCCTTGCGATGGGCCAACTCGTCGAACTCTAATCCCTCCGAACTCGGCGAGTAGTGGCCCAAGCGTACTAGAAGCCCTTGAGGGATGCCCCTCCGGCGAGTGCGATCATGCCCACGCTTGAAAGCGTAAGAAGCAGTCGCGTGATGCGGGCTTTCATTGGTCGATCCTCTCCTGAGGTCTTTCTACCAGCCCTTGGCGGCGGACTCGGTTGCCACGCTTTCCTCCTTAGCGGCCTTCGTGCGTCAAGACGCACGAAAACCGACCTGACTAAAAGTCGGTCGGTTGCACTACTCGCTCAACCCCACCCTAAGTGCCCATTTCAGGCGGGGCTTCAGCGCGTCCGAGGTGACGTACTTACCAGTACTGGGGTACTAGTAAGTAATCAGGACTATAGGAACGCCTGTCTAGACCGGTCAATACGTAACCTTACCTATTTCTACAGCGACTCCAGCGGCGGTGCCTCCACTCCTAGGTTCTCCCGGAGACTCGCCGCATAGTGTGAGTACTGCTCAGCCGCAGCAGCATGTGCGCCGGTCGCGCGCAGGAGTCTTAGCAAGGACAACTCGAGCTGCTCAGCATCCGGGTCGACTGCAACTGCTCGGCGGGCGAGGGCAACGCCACGATCGAAGTGGCCGGAGCCCAGGTCCGCATTGAGAGCGCTCTCGATGATCTGAAGGTACGACGCGTGCAGCGTGTCCCGGAAATTGACCGCCCACTCCTCGTAGGCGAAGTCCAAGGCGAAGCGGCCCTGGTACATGTTCGCGATGTGGTCGACATCGCCCGGCGTTGGGCGGACAGATAAGCCCCGGATCGCGTCAGCACAACGTTGGCTGCGCGAGGAGATGAGTTGTCGATCTAGCCACACCACGTCGGATTCGTGCCGAACGTAGCCGGGCGAAGTGTCCTCCAGGTAGGCGGGCTCGATTACCCGTCGCAAGAAGTAGACCGTTTGGTTAAGCGAGTTCAAGGCGATGGCCGGCTCGAAGTCTGGCCACAAGGCTTCGAGAACCTCATCGCGTGTCGCCGAGAACCGCGGCTTGGTTAGGAGGAAACAGAGGAGGGTGAGCACCTTCCGCCGGATTGACGTCCCTTCGACATGACGATCCCCGATGCGGATCCCGACCCGCCCCTGGTCCTCAACGAAGACCGGAGCCGCCAGGCGCCGCGCCAAGCCCTTTCCGACGGTGCTGGCGGCGCCACCTGATGCTCGACTGAAGCGCCGCAGCCGCGGAATGTCGTCCGTGGTGCCGATCTCGTCGAGGATGCCGGCGGCAACGAGTGCGGAGGGAGTTCGGAGGTCGACCGCCAACCTCAGCGGGTCCCGCCAGCGCTCGGGACGGACCCTCACTTCAGCGGCTACGACATCTGCCGCTTCGCCCGTGAGGACAGACAACTTCTCGGCGACACGTTCGGCGAGGATGGTGAGGTAGACGCGGTTCTCGGCCGCAAGTGTCCGGATATGCCTATTGAGGCCCTCCGTGTCGCCCATGATTGCAAGCAAGAGGCGCATCTGGTGTGCCCAAAAGTCGGCGCCTTGGCGCTCGGCATCGGCCAAGGCTTGCCCGGCCACCACCGGAGCATCAGGCCTCGCCATCGCAACCGCTAGATGCGCCTGAATGGCTCGTTGTTGCGTCTTATTCGCGGGAACCCAGTCGGGCTTCCCAGTACGGAATCGATCCACGCACGCGGCAGCTTGGCTGAGGTCGTGACGTCTAAGGGCTAGCTGCGCAGTAGTCGATGCGGCCATGCTGAAGACCGCTGGGTTCGCCGCGAGCGGCAACGCCCGATCCAGGAGGTCGGCAGCTCGCTCCGAAGCGCCGTACCAGGTCTCGGTCTCAGCAGCCTCCACGAGAGCTTCGCTCCGGATACTTCCATCAGCGGAGGCCATGGCCCGTTCAAACATCTTCCGAGCCGTTGCTAAATCTCCGAGATGCGCGGTCGACCAACCCTTCGCGGCCAGCGCGGACACGAATTCGGCCCCAAGCGGATCGTCGCTCAGGAGTGCCAGAGCCGTTGTTGTGGCGACTTCGACGGCCCGAGCATTGCCCTGAGCCTTCTGGAAAAGCGCGATGTTCAGTACGGTCGTCCCTTCGTGATGGCTGTGGCCTCGCGCGGCCTGTAATTGGCGCAGCCTCTCGAATTGAGAAACTGCGATTCGCAGATCACCCTCCAGCGACGACTCGATCATGGCAACGAGGCCGGCCCCGATCGCCTTCAAGCTCGACTCGCCCCTAAGGGCTGCAAGGTTTGTGGCAGCGTCCAGCGCCAGGTCCAGCTCCCCCGATCTATGCGCAATCGACGCAAGGTTGGCTAGAGCTACTGGGGACGCGGGATCCCTCTTCCGCGCCTCGATCGCGCGCTGCAGCGCCTCCCCCGTATTTCCCCGTTTGAAATCTGCTCGTGACCGGACGACTTCCCGACTCGTAGCTGTGCCCTCGGACGAGAGGCGTAGAACGTAGCTTTCAGCAAGCAGAACATCGCCGCGGGCCACGATCTCTTCGACCGCGGCGTCGATGGTGCGGACGATCCCGGCGTCGTCGCCGATTGAAGCGTAGTGATGGCAGGCGACACGCCAGTCCGTGGTTTCGGTTGCCTCGGCCACCGTTCGATGGAGCGTCACGACCTCATCGTGGTCGGCGACCCAGCGTTCCAGCCGTGCCTCGAGGAAGTCGCGAACGAGCGGGTGATACCGAAGGTGGTCCCGGTGCGTCGAGCCGCGCCGGCTGAGAAGGCTGAAGCGCTCTGCCGTCGACGTCAGCGCCCGCACCTGTGCCGTCGGAAGTCCGGTGACTGCTTCGGCGAGGTCCGGTCGGACGATCTGGAGGAGCGACGTCCGCATCAGGAACTGTTGGAGCTCCTCGGGCAGCTCGCCGACGACCTCCTCAGCCAGGTAGTCGTACAGGTCCTGGTCAGCGCCGGTGAGGTTCCGCACGAAGCGTCGGATCTCGGCGGGCGATCGGTCGCGCAGCGCGGCCTGGACCAGCTGCAGGGAGGCAGCCCATCCCTCCGTGCGGGCCGAGAGCTCGACCAGGACGTCCGCGTCGAGCGGCCGGCCGTATGACTCGCTGAACAATCGCGCTGTCTCGGTTGCGTCGAAGCGCAGGTCATCCGTTCGGAGCTCCGCGACCTCCCCGCCGGCGCGCAGCTTCGCGATGGACACCGATGGTGCTCGACGGCTCGCGATCACGACGGTCATCCGCTCCGGGGTCCGGGCAATCAGCTCCCGCACGACAACGCGAACGTCGGGTGCGTCGTCCACCAGATGCAGGTCGTCGAGGATCAGCACCGCACCGTGCTCGGCGATGGTCGTCAGTTCGCGCAGGAATGTGTCCAGGACGGTGTCGCGGGACGGCCCGCTGACGCCGCTGTCGGCGAGCATCGCGCCGGTCCGCGGGGCAAAGGCGGGATCGTGCTCGCGACCCGCGGCGACGAGGTGATGGAGGAGCGTGACCCAGTCGCGGTCGTCCTCGTCAAGGCGGTACCAGAGAGTCCGCAGCCGCGTTCGACCCGCAAAGTCCGCCAGCAGCGTCGTCTTGCCGTACCCCGCCTCGGCCAGGACGAGCACGAGCTTGTGGTGGATCTTGACGTGCAGCCAGTCGAGCAGGCGGTCCCTGGCGAGGATGTCGTCGCGCAGCGGTGGTCGCTGGACCTTCGCGGTCTGGATCGGGAACCCGTTCGTGTCGTCACGCTCGGGCGCCGCCACCCGCTCCGCTCGCGCGCGCGACGTGGTCATCGACTGGTCCCGCCCTGCGAACGACGAGGGAGACGAAGGCGCACCGTCGACGGCGTCAAGGGATCGAGGCATGTGCGGCATGGTGCCGCGCAGCGCTCACCGGACCGTTAGCTGCGACAACCCCGGCCGTCGGGCTCAGTCCTCGTACTCGAAGCCGATCTTGAGCTCGACCCGGTACTCGACGATCTGGCCGTCCTCGACCACCGCCGTCGACTTCACCACCTCGACCGTCTGGATGTTGCGCACCGTCCGCGATGCCGTTGCCACAGCGACACGCGCCGCATCGCTCCACGATTGCGGACTCGTCCCAACCATCTCGCGAATGATGATCACGCCCACGCTCCACTCCTCCTGCATTACGCCGTGCTCTTCGGCGCTGTTCGAGCAGTCTAGGCACCGGAAAAGACACGAAGCCGGCCCTCCCGGTGGACCGGCTTCGGCTCTCCTGCCCCGGTGGACGTTCGGTTCAGGCGGTGGCAGGCGCACCCAGTGAGCCGTCGCGCACCTTGTCGAAGCACGAGCTGCAGTAGACGGGCCGGTCGTTGCGAGGCGCGAACGGCACGACGGCCTGACCTCCGCACGCGCCGCAGATGGCCGCATGGAACTCGCGCGGACCGTCCGACGAGCGGGCGCGCTTGGCGGCCGAGCGGCACGAGGCGCATCGCTGCGGATCGTTGAGCAGGCCCTTGCTGGCGTAGAAGGCCTGCTCGCCGGCGGAGAAGATGAACTCCTCCGCGCAGTCACGACAGGTCAGGGTCCGATCCTCGTTCACCCTCTCCGGTTCCTCCTCGCTCGATCGCCGCGTGACGGTCGAGAACCGGCGTTCGAACAGGGGCGTCCGCAGTGGCGCGACACGGGCTGGATGTGCGCTCGTCCGGAAGCCCGGTTCTGGGTACCGGGACTCGTTCGGTGAAGATACGCGCGCCGTCAAGGGGTAGCCGGCGCGAAATTCGTCGCCACCGCCCCAACCGGCTCCGCCATTCGTGTCCGGCTCATGGAACCGTGGCGCGGGCTGCGGCGTTCTGGGCGCATGTCAACACTCTCGCGCCCCGCGCTGCTGCTTGCCTTGATCGCTCTGCTGGCCGCCTGCTCCGGCTCGCCTGGGCAGGCATCGCCGTCCGGCGCCAGTTCGCCCCCTGCCTCGGTGGCTCCCTCAGAGGCGCCCGTCGCGACACCAGGGGCGATCGGCCACGAGACGGGTGCCGACGACATCGTCCTGCGCTACGAGGAAGGCGGCGGGTTCATGATGCCGCAGTTCGTCGCGACCCAGGCCCCGCACTTCACGCTCTACGGCGATGGCACGGTGGTCTTCCGCAACCCGATGCAGGAGGCGCCGCCGGCAGTCGGGCCGATCTTCCTCCAGAACCCCTATCGCATCGCGACCCTGTCAGAGGACCAGATCCAGGAGCTCCTCGAGTTCGCCCTGACCGAGGGCGGTCTGGCCACGGCCAAGGAGCTCTACGAGAACAACATGATCGCGGACGCGGGCACGGCCATCTTCTCGGTCGACGCGGGCGGTCTCAAGAAGACGGTCAACGTCTACGCGCTCGGCCTCGAAGGCGAGGGTGTGCCCGACCTCCCCGCCCGGGCCCAGTTCAAGGCACTTGCCGAGCGGCTCACGAACTTCGACAACAACGGGACGATCCCGACCGATAGCTACACGCCGAGCGGCTACCGGGTCGTCCTGATCGACACCAACGGCTTCCCGGGGGACGCACCGGTCAACTGGCCGTGGGCCGATATCACGCCCGATGACTTCAAGGTGAACGAGCCGTCGGGTCAGTTCTTCCCGAGCCGGGTCATGACCGCCGAGGAGCTGAGCGTGCTCGGCATCGACGGCATCGAAGGCGGCTTTCAGGGCCTCACGGTGCTGGGACCCGAGGGTGACGAGAAGAGCTACAGCGTCGCCGTTCGGCCGCTGCTCCCGGGGGAAACCAGCTAACGGCATATCGGACTTCTCCACCGACGTGCCACGACGGCGGCTCGGCCCTACGGCCGGGCCGCCGTCTTCCGCTCAGCTGGCCTCCGCGAAGCGCTCCCCCGCGTACCCAACGAAGCGGGTCTGGGCCTTCTTGAACCAGAGCTGGATCTCGCCGGTGGGGCCGTTGCGGTGCTTGGCGAGCTTGAGGTTGATGACCTCGCCCTCCTGGTCCTGATCGTCCGCGCCACGCTCCTTGTCGCGCCACAGGAACATGACGAGGTCCGCGTCCTGCTCGATCGCGCCCGACTCCCGGAGGTCCGACAGGCGCGGCTCCTTTGACTCCCGCATCTCGGGTTGCCGGGAGAGCTGCGAGAGCGCGATGACGGGCACCGACAGCTCGCGGGCAAGCGCCTTGAGGCCGCGCGAGATCTCCGACACCTCCTGCACGCGGTTCGCATCCCGGCTCGAGGTCGTTGCCTGCATGAGCTGCAGGTAGTCGACGATCACGAGATCCAGCCCCGACTCGGCCTGGAGGCGGCGGGCCTTGGTCCGGAGCTCCATCGCCGAGATGCTCGGGGTGTCGTCGATGTACATCGGCGCCTCGGAGAGGGCGTTCATCGCCGGCGCGATCCGGGCGAAGTCCATCTCCTCGAGGAAGCCCGTCCGGAGCCGATGCGAGTCGATGTTGGCGACGCTCGAGAGAAGCCGGACCACCAGCTGCTCCTTGCTCATCTCGAGGCTGAACACGCCGACGCTCTTGCGCTCCTTGACCGCGGCATGTTCCGCGATATTCAGCGCGAAGCTCGTCTTGCCGACCGAGGGCCGGGCCGCGAGGATCACGAGGTCGCTCTTCTGCAGCCCGGTGGTCAACGCGTCGAGGTCCGTGAAGCCGGTGCGGACGCCGCTGATCTCGCCCCGGTGCGCGTGCAGGTAGTCGAGACGGTCGTAGGCGTCGTGAAGGAGCTTCTTGAGCGGGCTGAACCCTGACGCGACGCGACGCTGGCTGACCGCGAACAGCTCGCCCTCGGCACGGTCGACCGCTTCCTGGATCTCGGCGGGATCCTCGTAACCGATCCCGGCGATCCGCCCGGCGGCTCCGATCAGATTGCGCAGGACGGCCTTGCGCTCGACGATCCGGGCGTACTGCTCGACGTGGACCGCCGTCGGGGTCTGGTTGGAGAGGCTCGAGAGATACGCCCGTCCGCCGATCGCCTCCAGCTCGTCGTTGCGTTCGAGCGCCTCGGCGACGGTGACGACGTCGACCGGCTCGCGCTTCTCGAACAGATCGAGCATGGCCGCGTAGATGCGGCCGTGCGCCTGCCGGTAGAAGTCCTCCGGCCGGACGATCTCGGCCACCTCGATGACCGCGTCATGGTCGATCAGGATGGCCCCGAGCACGGACTGCTCGGCCTCGATGCTTTGCGGGGGCAGACGGTCGATCACGCGCGACGGGACTCCGATGACGGGGTGGTCGAACGAGGGTCGCTGCTGGCGCCGCCGATCACCAGCGGCTTATCCAGAACTTGTCAGTCACTCACCCAGAACCCGGTGGAGATGCACGACTCCACTGTGGAGAACCTGTGGGTATCACCCGAGCGAGCGCACCCGCAGGTGCGTGAGTGAGGCGCGGAGGTCGTCAACGCACGCCTGGGCCGCCCAGCGGCCCAGCCTAATCAAGGCGGCGGATGACGCCGATGAGCTTCCCCTGAATCCGCACGTCGTCGTAGAACTGCGGCGGGTACTCCGGGTTGGCTGGCTGGAGGCGGATCTTGTCCTTCTCCTTGAAGAAGCGCTTGAGCGTCACCGCGTTCTCTTCGACCTGGGCCACGACGATGTCACCGTTGCGTGCAGTCGTCTGCGGCCGGATCAGGACGAAGTCGCCGTCCGCGATGTGCGCCTCGATCATCGAGTTACCACGGACCTTGAGCACGTAGGCGTCGCCGTTCGGGGCGAGGAGGTCCGGGATCGCAATGGATTCGGAGGCGTCTGCGTATGCCTCGATCGGACCGCCGGCGGCAATCTCGCCAATCACGGGCAGCATGTGCGCGTCAGAGATCCCGGACTGCGGCACGAGCTCGCTGCTGAGGCCCAGCCGCATGGCTGCCGTGGGGGTCAGGCGGATCGCGCGTGACTGCGCGGCGCCGCGCTCCAGGTAGCCCTCGCGCTCGAGGATCTGGAGGTGATGGTGCACCGCCGACGTGGAGGCAAGGCCAACCGCCTTGGCGATCTCGCGAACGGACGGCGGGAACCCTCGCGCGCGCAGCGTCGCGGCGATGAAGTCCAGGATCTTGACCTTCCGTTCGGCATCGTGCTTGGTCACTCGCGCCTCCTTGCTCGTGTATCATACCGAACGGACGTTCGATGTCAAGGTGACGCCGCTTGCGCGGGCGCGCGCGGCGCAGCAGGATCGGGCCATGGACGCCGGCCATCGCCCGCCGCCTGACGACATCGACCGCATCGAGCGCGCGGTGGGCTGGCGTCCCACGCGTTTTCGCGACGCGACACCCGACCGTGGAAGCCCCGCAACGGCATCACGGTGGGTCCTTGGCGACGACGCGGGCCACGCGGCCTTCGTGAAGCTCGGGGCGACGGCGGAGTCGGCCGGATGGATCCGCACCGAGTACGCGAACTATCGATCGCTCGAGGGGTGGTTCCTGCCCAGAGTCGTCGGGTGGGATGACGACGGGTCCCGACCGGCGCTGGCGATCGAGGCACTCTCGGACGCCGCGTGGCCGCCGCCGTGGGACTCCGCGCGTGTCGACGCGGTGATGGAGGCGTTCGCCGCGATCCGGGCCACGCCCGTGCCGGCGCACCTCGAGGCCGAGCCGATTCCTCGTGACGACTGGCGGACTGTCGCGGCCAACCTCGAACCGTTCCTCCGGCTCGGGCTGTGCTCGGCAGCGTGGCTCGATGCCGCGCTGCCGGTCCTCATCGCAGCGGCCGCGGCGGCTCCCCTCGAGGGTGACGCGCTCGTCCACCTCGACGTCCGCAGCGACAACCTGTGCTTCCGCGACGGGCGAACGGTGATCCTCGACTGGAACCATGCCCGGCCGGCCAACCCGGACCTCGACGTCGCCTTCTGGCTGCCCAGCCTCCATGCCGAAGGCGGCCCCGCCCCCGAGACGCTGCTGCCGGATGCGCCCGAGCTCGCCGCATGGACGGCCGGCTTCTTCTGTGCCCGTGCCGGGGAGCCGCCGATCCCCGAAGCGCTGCACGTTCGGCGGCTCCAGATCATGCAATCGCGCACGGCGCTGCCCTGGGCGGCGCGAGCCTTGGGGCTGCCGCCGCCTGCGGGGATCTCGAACCCCTGAGCCCCGAACAGGGCGGTGTTCTTGGCCATGGTCGCGACATGACCAGAATCGGGCTACGTGCGGCTCAAGGGACAGCCCTGGACCCTCGCGAGCAGGGACGAGCGGAGCGTCACGCACGGCTCGTGGCCGTCGGGCCTCCGTCGGGTCCGAATTCGAGGTGTTGTCGGCCCGAAGAGCTCGAAAAGGTCATGTAGCGAGCACGGCGAGGAGGAAGCGGCCGCGGGGACCGGCCGAGGCGAGGGAGCGGGCCGCGTCCCCCCGGCAGCGCCTTCGGGGCGTCGGCGCCCCCGGCACGGCCTTCGGGCGGCGATGCGAGTTCCCGGCATCACACTGCATCGGTCTTCGGGCGGCGATGCGAGTTCCCGGCATCACACCGCACCGATATGTCGCGAACAAACATCACGGGAGAGGTCTTCCGCCGGCGAGCCAGCCGCCCACCCCGCCCGCTGGCGGGGGCCCTCACGCTGTGACTGGTACACTCGGCGACCCCGACGGTCGCACGAGGCGGCGACGCGCCCGGGACCAGGAGGCGGCACGGTATGGCCCGCGGCGAAGTCATCACGGACGAGAAGCGCAAGTTCGGCGGGAAGGCCGGCAAGAGTCGCTCCCGGGCGCTCTCCGTCGGTCGTCTGGCGTCCCTGCTCGCATTCCTGCCAGTCGCCAGCCGCGCGCCGGTCTACACCCAGCTGATCCTCGCCCTGATCGTCGACGGGCGGATGCCGCCGGCACGAAAGGCGATGCTCGCGGGGGCGCTGGGCTACCTGCTCGTCGGCAAGGACCTGGTCCCCGACGAGGTCCCGCTGCTCGGCGGGCTCGATGACCTGGTCGTCGTCGTCCTCGCGGTCGACCTCTTTCTCGAGGGCGTGCCGGGCGACCTGCTGGACGAGAAGCTCGTCGACCTCGGCATTGACCGCGGAGCCTTTGACCACGATGTTGCCCAGATCCGCCGGTTGACGCCCGGCCCCGTCCGCCGGATCATCCGCCGGCTGCCGGGTCTCGCCGAGAGCGCCGGTCGCGCACTGAACGACACAGGACTCGGGCCGCGCCTGCGGGCCTGGATCTCCAAGGAGGAATCGATCGCGTGAAGGTGATCCTGACGAAGGACGTCCCCAAGCTCGGCAAGAGCGGGGAGATGAAGCAGGTGGCCGACGGCTACGCCACCAACTTCCTCATCCCGCAGGGGGTCGCCGTTCCCGCCGCCGGTGGCGCGTACCGTGCCTGGCAGCACGACATCGCGAGCCGCGAGGACAAGCGCAAGCGCGAGCGCGAGGAAGCCGAGATCGCCGCGACCCGCATCGCCTCGCACGACCCTGACGATGGGCGTGAAGGTGGGTGAGGGCGGCAAGCTCTACGGCTCGATCACAAACAAGGACATCGCGGACGCGCTCGGTCGCCGCGGCATCACGGTCGATCGCCACAAGATCGATCTCGACGAGCCGCTCAAGACGCTCGGCACGTACAAGGTCGCGATCAAGGTCTTCTCGGGCATGACCCCCGAGGTCACGATCGTCGTCGAGCCCAAGGGCTGACCTGGCGCCGGGCGCGTCCCGGCCGCGGGCGCGTCTCGGCCCCGGGCACGTCGCGACGCCACTGCCCGGCTGGTCCCTTTGGGCCATGTCCGGTGCCCGGGAGGCGTGTGATAGCGTCTCGCCTGCGCTTCGACTGTCGCAGGAACCCTCGAGGGGATCGAGTTGCCGCTGGCGGTGACGCTCGTGCTCGTCGCCATTGCCGGTGGCGCGGTCGCGAGCCATGTGTATGACAGGGACGCCGGTCTGACCGTTCGCCTCGGGTATGGCGCTGTCACCGGCTTCCTCGTGCTGGCCTTCGGTGGGCTCATCGCGGCATTGATCGTCGGGATGGGGGCAGCACCGGCTGTTGCGGGCACCCTCGCCGCCCTGCCGCTGCTCGGCCTCGCCAATCCGACCCTCAGGCGCCGGGTCGCTCGCGATATCCACGAGCTGGGCGAGACGCTCGAACGGGCCGTGCGCGAGCCCTCCCTGGCCACCACCGGCCCGGTCGTGTTCGCCGTGGCGGTCGCGGCCCTGCTGTGGATCGCGTTCGACCGGGTGATCATCGAGGAGGACGGGACGCTGGCCACCGGGTTCGTCAACAACCTGGGGGACCTGCCGTTCCACCTGGGGATCGTCTCGAGCTTCGTGTATGGCGGGAACCTGCCGCCCGAGAACCCGATCTACGCCGGAACCGGCTTCTCATACCCCTACGCCGCCGATTTCTCGACAGCGCTGCTCGTCCAGCTCGGCGCCTCGCTGCGGGACGCGTTCTTTCTCCAGAACCTCGTCCTCGGCCTGGCACTCGTGGCCGTGTTCATGCGATTCGCCTACCTGCTGACCCGCGACCGCCTTGCGTCCTTCGTCGCGCCGCTGATCCTGCTGTTCAGCGGTGGTGCCGGCTGGCTGCTCCTCTTCGACCACGCGCGTGCGGGGGAGCAGGGGATCCTTGCGGTGCTCGGGTCGCTCCCACAGGACTACACGCTGACGGGCGATGGACCGCTGCGCTGGGGAAACATGATCACGACGTTGCTGGTCACGCAGCGCAGCCTGGCGCTGGGTCTGCCGGCGGCGCTGATCGTCTTCATCGTGCTGTGGCGATTTGTGCGAGAGGAACGCGCGTGGCCTGTGCCCGCGATGCCACGTCGCGGGAGCGATCTGGTCGCGATCCTTCGAAGGCACCGGCTACCGATCGTCGCAGCGATCCTGACCGGGCTGATGCCGCTCGTCCACGCCCACACCTTCGGAGTCGTTCTCGGGACCGCGTTCCTGCTTGGGCTCGTGTTCCGGGAATGGCGCCACGGGCGCTGGTTTCCGTGGGCCGTGTACGTGGTCGTGACGCTCCTCATCGCCATCCCGCTGGTGCTGTGGTCCACCGCCGGGAGCGAGTCGAGCTCGAGCTCGTTCTTCGGCATCGAGCTGTGGTGGGATCACCGTGAGTTCGACCCGCTCGGCTTCTGGCTCGCCAACACCGGCCTGTTCATCCCCGCGGCCATCGTCACTGCGGCCTGGCTCTGGTCGCGACGCCACGAGCCGGGGGGCTCGGAACGGACGGCCCTGCTGTTGGTCAGCGCGATCTTCGTGGTGTGGTTCATCGTCCCGAACGTGTTCCGGCTTGCGCCCTGGATCTGGGACAACATCAAGGTGCTGGTCTACTGGTTCGTCGGGTTGACCCCACTCGTGGCGCTGGGGGTCGCGACGATCCTCCGGCGAGGCGGCGCGTGGCGGGGAGCCGGGGTCGCCGTCGTTCTTGCCCTGACCCTCTCCGGCGCGCTCGACGTGTGGCGGGTGGCATCAGCCCAGACCAAGTTCGGCGAGTTCGACGCCGATGCACTCGCCGTCGCCGAGATCCTCCGAACCGAAACCGACCCGCGGGCGATCGTCCTCCACGCACCAACCTGGAACGCGCCGGTGTTCCTGACCGGCCGGCGCTCGCTGATGGGCTACGGCGGTCACCTGTGGTCGTCGGGCGTCAACTACTACGACCGGGAGGCGGAGATCAAGCGCATCTACGCGGGCGAGGCCGACGCGCAGGCCCTGCTGGACCGCTACGAGGTGGATTACGTTGTGCTGAGTCCCATGGAACGAACGCAGCTGACCGTGAACGAGGGCTTCTTCGAGGCGTTCCCCGTCCTCGGGCGCTCCGGCGAGTACACGATCCATGAAGTCCCGCGGTCGTAGGGACGGGCGCACGCGGCGCCCGACGACGCAGCCACGGCCTTCCCCGGCCGTGCCCTCCCCCGGGCACGAAGGGACACCGGAGCCAGGCGAGGAGAGCGCCGGCCCCGGTCCGGCCGCCACAGCCGTCGCCGCCACAGCCGTCGCCACCACTGCCGCCGGAACGACCACGCTGCCGCAACCGGACGACAGCGGCATCGATGCGTGGGTCTCGCGCCTGTTCGTGCCCGCAGCGCTGCTGATCCTGCTCGTCGCGGCTGCGTTCCGGCTGCCGGAGCTCGCCCTCAACCCGTTCCACCACGACGAGGGCGTCAACGGCTGGTTCACGACCAACCTCGTTCGCAGCGGCACCTACGTGTACGACCCGGCCAACTACCACGGGCCGACGCTGTACTACTTCGCGCTTGCGTCCGAGATCCTCTTCGGGCTCACGACCGAGGCGATGCGACTCGTGCCGGTGTTCTTCGGGCTCCTGACGGTCGCCGGCGTCCTCGCGTTGCGACCCGTCCTCGGGTCCATCCCCGCCCTGGTCGCAGCCGCGCTCCTTGCGGTCTCCCCGGGCTCGGTGTACGTCTCGCGGTACTTCATCCACGAGGCGCTGCTGGTCGCGTTCTCCCTCGGCCTCGTGCTTGCGCTCCTGCTGTACCTCCGGTCCGGAAAGCCTGCCTGGGCCCTGACGGCCGCTGCCTCCGCGGCCTTCATCTTCACGACCAAGGAGACGGGCATCATCACGGTGGTCGTCCTCGCGATCGCGGCCGTGGTCAGCGTCGTGTACGTCAACCTGCGGACGGGCCGTCCCGCGTTCGAGTGGCGCCGCTCCCCGTGGAGCCGCGGCGCAACCCCCGGGTCCAGGGTGAAGCGTCCGGCCAAGTCCATCTGGGTCGACGGCATCGAGTACCGGGCAGCCCCTGAATCCCAGCCGCAGACCGACGAGCCGCGGTCCACGGAGCCGGGCTGGCTCGGGTCGCGGCGGCCCACCGGCGAGCTGCTGGCGGCCGCGGCGATCGTGTTCGCGTGCGTGTACGTCCTGTTCTTCTCGTCGTTCTTCACGAACTTCCCGAAGGGACTCGTCGACTCGCTCGCCACGTTCACGATCTGGACGCAGACCAGCGCCGAGACGCAGGTCCAGCCGTTCCAGCAGTACCTGGTCTGGATGGCAGGCGCCGACGGCCCGATCCTGCTCCTCGGCGCGATGGGCGGGCTGATCGCCGCCATCCGGGGACGCGACCGGCTGTGGGTCTTCATCGGGCTGTGGGCCGCAGGCGTGACCCTGGCGTACTCCCTCGTCTCGTACAAGACCCCGTGGATCATCGTGAACATGCTGCTGCCGCTCGCGCTCCTGGCCGGGCATGCGATCCGTCGACTCGTCTCCGAGCGCGACGTGCTGCGCGTCGCCGCCACGGTTCTCGTCGCTGGTGCGCTGGCGTGGAGCTCGTACCAGGCGTACGACCTCAACTACCGCCACTACGACGACGAGACATATCCGTACGTGTTCGTCCACACGACGCGCGAGGCGCTCGACCTCGTGGCGGAGATCGAGGCGACGGGCCAGCGGCTCGGGACGGGCCGAGAGACGGGGATCACGATCGTCAGTCGGGATTACTGGCCGCTGCCGTGGTACCTGCGCGACTACCCGAAGGCCGCGTTCTTCGGCTCGATCGTCGACACCGAGGAGGCGATGATCCTCGCCGACGTCACCCAGCAGGCTGAGCTGGCGCCGGCGATCCAGGGCCGGTACGAGAGCGTCGGGACGTACCAGCTGCGGCCCGGTGTCGAGCTCGAGCTGTACCTCCGCTCGGACGCCGCGGTGGCGGCTCCGTGAACCGGTCGGTCCTCCTCCGGCTCCTCGTCGGCGTGGCGATCAGCGCCGTCTTCCTCTACCTGACCCTGACCCAGGTCAAGCTCGACAGGGTGGCGGACGCGATCTCGCGCGCCGCGCCGATCGGGCTGCTGGCGGCGCTTGCCATCGTCGTCGTCGATCTCGCGCTTCGGGCGCTTCGCTGGCGGCTCCTGCTCAACGGCGTGGAGGAGGCGGGCACGCGGCCGTCGTACCGGCTCGCGGTCGGCTACCTGATGATCGGCTTCACGGCCAACGCCGTGCTGCCGGCGCGGCTCGGCGACGTCGCGCGGGCCGTGCTGGCCGCGACGGCCTTTCGCATGCCACGCCTCGCGATCTTCGCCACGATCCTCGTCGAGCGGCTCGGCGACGGCCTGACGATGCTCGGGCTCGCGTTGGTATCGACCGTCCTTGTCGCGGGCATCGCGGAGCTCCAGAACCTCGTCGTCTTTGCGCTCGTCGCGGGGGTCGCGGGGCTCGTCGCCCTTGCCATCGCGTGGATCGTGGTGTCGCGCTCCGCCGTCGCGTCGACCCGACTCGGCGCGATGGTCCAGGGGCTCGTGCGCCGGCTCGCCGCAGGCGCGGGCACGATGCGGACCGTCGGAGGCGCGGCCTCGGTCATCGGGCTCACCCTGACGGTCGCTGTCACCGCGATGCTCGTCGCGTGGACCGTGTCGAACGCGGTCGGCGTGACCCTGAGCGTGCCGCAGGTCGTGCTCTTCACCAGTGGCATCGCGCTGTCGCTCGCGATCCCCGCCGCACCCGGGGCGCTCGGCACGTACGAGTTCGTCGGCACGGCGATCGTGACGAGCCTTGGGTTCACGGCCGAGGAGGGACTGGCAACGATCCTCCTGATGCGTGTCCTCTCCACCTTCCCGCCGGCGATCGCGGGCCTCGTGTCGCTGTGGCTCCTGCGTGTGCGCCCGGCCTCGATCGCCGATGCAGCCGATGGCGACGACGGCTCGATCGAGGCGCCCGTCGCGGGGCCGGTGCCGTGACCCGCGCCGTCTCGGTCGTGATGCCGGCGTACAACAGCGCCCGGTACATCGATACGAACGTCGGGCGTGTCCTCGACTTCTTCGAAGCGAACGGGATCGACGGCGAGGTCATCGTCGTGGACGACGGCAGCACCGACGAGACGGCAGCGTCGATCCGCCCGCACGATGACGTCCGGGTGGTCCGCATCGCGCATGCCGGCAAGGGGGCCGCGCTCCGCGCCGGCATGACGGCCGCGACGGGGGAGATCCGCGCATTCACCGACGGCGACCTTCCGTATGGGATGGAGCCGCTGCCGCTGGCCCTCACGTACATCCGCGAACGCCGCTACCACGCAGTGATCGGTGACCGAACCCTGCCGGGCTCGGCGTACGAGAGCACGGGACCGCTGCGCACGCTGGTGTCCGAGCTGGCGAGCTTCGCGTTCCGAACCCTCGTGACGGGCGGGATCTATGACACGCAGTGTGGCTTCAAGGTGTTCCGTGGCGACGTCGCGGCCGAGGTCTTCCGGTTGAGCCGGATCCCGGGTTTTGCGATCGACGTCGAGCTGCTGTACCTGCTGCTCAAGTACCGGCTCGACGTGAAGCGGATCCCCGTCCGTCTCGAGCGCAACGCACCCAGCTCGGTCCGGGTCGTGAAGGATTCGCTGGCCGCGTTCCGTGACATCGCCACGATCCGCGTGAACTGGTCGACGGGTCGATACCGGTCGCCCGCGTTGATCGCCGTGCTCCAGGAAGAGCTTCGCCAGGACGTCGAAGAGGCCGCTCGGCGCCTCGGGCGATCGACACCCCCGAGCGCGCCCGCGACGTGATCGCGCTCCTGTACCTCGCGGCGGTCGTCTTCTTCGGCGATGCCCTCGCGTCGCGCTGGTTCTCCTCGGTGACGTGGCTCCACCGGTTCGCGACCGCCTTCATCGTCGGGCTGCTGTGCGCGACGTGGGCGTCATACCTCGTCGGCCTCGCCTTCGACACGGCTGGCCAGTCGCTGTGGATCGCGAACCTCGCAGTTGCCTGGGCGCTCGTCCTGGGCGCGATCGTGCTCCGGCGTCGACCGGCCCCCGCGGCTGGTCGGACCTACCGGCCGCTGGGCTGGGACCGGCTCGTCGTCGCCGGGTTCGTGGCGCTCGTCGGCTGGATGATGCTCACGACCTACAGCTTCGTGGACGGCGAGCTGCGGATCGCGGTCGACATCTGGAGCGACTTCGGACCCACGACGGCGATCGCCCAGAACTTCGCCCTCGGGGACAACTTCCCGACCGAGTACCCGCACTACGCGGGGGAGCCGATCCGCTACCACTTCCTGTACTACTTCCAGGTCGGGAACCTGACGTTCCTCGGGCTCGATCCGGCCCTCGCGAACAACCTGCTCAGCGTCACATCGCTTGTCTCGATGCTCATCCTCGTAATGGCGCTGGGGGAGCGGCTGTTCGGCTCACCGCTCGTCGGCCGGATCGGGGCCGCGTTCTTCTTCGTCCACGGGTCGCTCTCGTTCATCCCGTACCTCGTGAACCTCGGCCCGGAGCGGTGGCTCGAGGAGGTCCCGCGACTCGGCGCGTTCCTGTCGTCGGGCTTCCCGTACCGCGGCGAGGAGTGGGGGATCTGGTCGCAGATCGTCTTCCTGAATCAGCGCCACCTTGCCTCGGCCATCGGCGTGCTGCTGATCATCGTGCTGTTCCTGCTCGATCGGCTGCCGCGTGGGGTGGTCCCGGGGCGTCCGGCGGTCGCAGCAATCGGCGAGGATGGCACGGTCGAGCCAAGCCCTCCGGGACGGCTCGCGGGGATGGCCGGCGGGGCACGCGACGTCGTCGGGGGCCTCGGTGCGGCTGTCCGGCGGCCCGGCTCACACGATCCGGACCACGGTGACGAGGACGCTGCGCGATCCCGCGCTGCCCGGGTACCTGCTGTGCGGGTTCCTGGCCGGTCTCCTGCCGCTCTACAACGGCGCGATGTTCATTGCCGCCGCGGCCGTCCTGGCTGCATGGCTCGTCCTGTTCCCGAACCGCCCGTCGATGCTCCTGCTGGCGATCGCGGCGGCCATCCCGGCGATCCCGCAACTCCTGTGGGTCCGTCCCGGGACGATGGCCGGCGAGCAGACGTACCCCGACCTGTACTGGGGCTACATCGTCGAGGATCCGACGCCGTTCAACGTGGCGCGCTACTTCGCGTTCGTGTTCGGGCCGAAGCTGCTCCTCGTCGCGGTGGCCCTCATCGTCGGGTCGTGGCGGCAGCTGCGCGTCTTCGTCATCTTCGCCGGGCTGATCGGGGTCGCGTTTCTCATCCAGCTCAGCGTCGAGGTGCTCGCGAACCACAAGTTCATCAACACCTGGCTCATCGTCGCGAACCTCTTCGCCGCGTACGGGCTGGTGCGGCTCTGGCGGGCGCGGCCGATCCTCGACTTCCCGAACCGATACGTGGCGATCGCCCTGGCGGGGATCATCGTGATCGGTGGCGTGATCGACCTCTTCCCGGTGAAGAACCAGCAGATCATCGGCACCCGCATGAAGGACGACCGGCTCACCGAGTGGCTCGTGACGGAGACGCGCCCCACCGACGTGTTCCTCAGCGATATCTACGTCGTCCATCGGATCCTGCTGTCGGGTCGACGGCTGCACTTCGGCTGGCCGTACTACGCCTGGTCGGCCGGGTACGCAGTCACGGAACGCGAGGACTGGTACCGGGCGCTCTTCGCGGAGCGGAGCCCGAAGGTCGTGGCCGAACGGCTGCAGGCTGCCGGGATCGACTGGGTGGCCATCGACGACGGCCTGCGTGGCCGGGGGTTCGCCCCGCGGGTCAATGACGAAGTGTTCCGGGACCACTTCGACGCCGCGTTCGTCGACGAGGACCGGTCCTACGACAACCTCACGATCTACCGGGTGCCGCCGCAGGGCACCGCTGCGGCAATGCCCGACGCGCCCCCGCACGACATGTACACCGGCGGCGCAGGTACCGAGCCCGGCCAGTTCGATGCGCCGCGCGGCCTCGCAGTCGACGACCGAGGCACGGTGACGATCGCGGACAGTGGCAACGACCGACTCCAGCGGTTCTCGTCGAGCGGGAACCCGATCGAGACCATCGGCGAGCCGGGAGGCGGGCCCGGGCAGCTCGACCGGCCGGTCGGCGTCGCGGTCGACCGCGTGGGGCAGCTCTACGTGGCTGATGCCGGCAACGGTCGCGTGCAGCAGCTCGATGCGGAGGGCGGGTTCGTGCGCGAGTGGACCGGGTTCGCGGACCTCGTCGACATCGACGTCGACAACGACCTCGTCTTCGCCCTGGATGCGGGCACCGGGCAGGTCGCGCGGATCGACGCGGACGGGACGGTCACGTCATTTGGCGGCACGGGGAGCGGTCCGGGTCAGCTCCAGGGCCCGACCGGGCTCGCCGTCCGGTCGGGGCTGGTCGTCGTCGCGGACACGGGCAATGCGCGGGTCGTCGTCTTCGACGTCGATGGCCAGCACCTCCGCGAGTTCCCGGTGCCGGAGTGGCATGACGCGGGCGACGGCCGCCCCGACGTCGCGCTGGACGGCAGCGGCACGGTCTGGCTGACGAGCCCTGTCACGAACAGCGTCCTCGTCTACCGCGACGACGGAACGGTGGTCGGGACGGTGGCGCCGCCCGCCCCGGACGTGCTGGACCGACCAGGGGCCCTTGCACGGCGGTCGTCCGGTCAGCTGTTCGTCGTGAACGCCGGGGGCCAGCGGGTCAGCCAGGTGCTGCAGACCACGCCCTGACCGGAATTCGGGCTGGCCGCCGCTCGGTCCGGCGCGCAAAATGAACGGATGGTCGAAAGGGCGATCCTGCACGTCGACATGGACGCGTTCTTCGCGGCCGTCGAGCAGCGCGATCGGCCCGAGCTGCGGGGCAAGCCCGTCATCGTCGGGGGGACCGGGCCGAACCAGCGGGGCGTCGTCTCGACCGCGAGCTATGAGGCGCGCCGGTTTGGGGTCCACTCCGCGATGCCGCTGCGCGAGGCCGGCCGTCGCTGTCCCGAGGGGATCTTCGTGCCGGTCGATGGCCGCAAATATCAGGCCGTCAGCCGCGAGGTGATGGCGATCCTTCGGCGCTATACGCCGCTCGTGGAGCCCCTCTCGATCGACGAGGCATTCCTCGACGTCACCGGATCGCGCGAGCTCTTCGGGGACGGGCCGACCATTGCGCGAACGATCAAGCAGGCGGTCCGCGACGACGTCGACCTGACCATCTCGGTCGGCGTGGCGACGACCAAGCTCGTGGCGAAGATCGCGTCCGACCTCGAGAAGCCCGACGGTCTCGTCATCGTCCCACCGGGCGGTGAGGCGGCGTTTCTCGCCCCGCTCGACATAGCTCGGCTGTGGGGCGTCGGCGCGAAGACGGCTGGCGCGCTGCGCGAGTACGGGGTTCGGACCATGGGTGATCTGGCAGGCCTGCCGGTCGACCTGCTCGAGCGCCGGTTTGGCAAGCACGGTGCGACGCTGGCCGATCGCGCCCGGGGCATCGATGCGGACCGCGTCGTCGGCGAGGGCGACGCCGCAAAGTCGGTCGGGCACGAGCACACGTTCGACGTCGACACCTCGGATCCGGAGACGATCGAGCGGACGCTGCTCGCCATGTCCGATGGTGTCGCCGGCCGGTTGCGGTCGACCGGCGTGCGCGCGTCCACGGTGACCGTGAAGATTCGCGACTCGTCATTTCGGACGATCACCCGACAGCGGACGTTGCCGGAGCCCACCGACCTGACCGAGCCGATCTTTCGGGTCGCGCTCGAGCTGGCTCGACCCGAGGTGCGCGGGCTCCGGATCCGGCTCCTGGGCGTGAGCGCGTCGCACCTCGGCGAGCGCGAGCAGCTGGGCCTGTTCCCGGCCGACGATCCGCGGCGCCGGAGCGCGATCGAGGCAGCCGACCGGATCCGCCGGCGCTTCGGGGAACGTGCGGTGACGCGGGCACGCCTGCTGAACACCGGGTTGCCCGCGCCGTTCGAGCGCGACCCCCATACCTCGCTGGAGCGTCGCGGGGTGCATGCGGTCGTGGAGCCGTCGGCCTCGAGTGGTGATGACGTCACCGCGGTCGATCCGGACCTGGAGGCCGTCCCGGAGGACGACGACTGACCTGGGGCTCGCCTCCGCGCCCTGGCCCGAGTCCCGTGTCCGGCCCGCGTGGTTCGCACAGCGAGCAGTGCGTCGGCCGCGGTGGCGTGTCGGTCCGCCGGGTGAGCACGCCAGGGGCTCGACCGCCCGTCCGCTCAAGCAGCGAGCACGCCAGCGAACGGCGTGGCCTCCCGGGATCGCACTGCTCGCGGGACGAACACATGAGACAGGCTGACTGCCGTTCCGCCGTGACAGCCTAGGTGGCACAGCCGGACCCCACATTCGCACCTGCGACGCTTGACATCGAACAGGTGTTCACCTTAGAGTCACGTCGTAACTGAACAGATGTTCTGTCGTCCTCGTGCCCTGGTCGACAAGACCCGACCCGCCACCTGCCCCCGGAAAGGAGCCATCTCGATGGCATTCACCCGAGTGGAGCCGGTCGAGGTCCTTGTGAGGACCGACTGGTTCGATGGCAGCCCGCGCGAGATCACCTGGGGTGACGAGCGGCTGCCGATCACTGCACTTGCATCGGTTCGCGAGGAGGCCGCCGCCTACCCCGTGATCACCGGCCCACGCACGCTTTTCATCGTCGACACGCCTCGGGCGCGCCTCTCGCTGACGTATCTCCATCGATCACGACGCTGGACGGTCACCGGCCTGGACGACGCGCTGACACTCGCCGCCTGACACACGCGGCGCCGAACGTTCCCGCCGGCCACGGGCCCTCCCCCGTCGCGCCGGTTCTGTCGGACGGCGGGGGCGGGCACGCCGGTACCGTGCTCGCCCCCGTTCCCGACGCGAGCTGTGGATGACGCGTCAGGCGGGACGCACTGCGGCTCGTCGCGTCGCGCGGCTCCCGCGGCTGCCTACAATCGGCCCGTGCAGGAACCGTCGGCCTCTCCGTCGTTTGGGGAGCTGCCCCTTCGCACGTTCGTGGAGCGACTCGCCTCCGCCGACCCGGTCCCGGGCGGTGGCAGCGCCTCGGCCGTGGCCGCGAGCCTTGCCGCGTCGCTCGTCGCCATGGTCGCGGAGCTGTCGCTGGACCGGCCGCGCTACGCCCAGCACGCGGACCTCCACGTCTGGGCTGCGCAGACGGGTCGAAATCTGAGCCGTCGGTTTCTCGAGCTCGCCGACGAGGATTCCGCGGCGTACGCCGGCTTTTCTTCGGCCCTGAAGCTGCCGAAGGACACCGAGGAGGCGCAGGCGGTGCGCACGGTGGCCACCCAACGAGCTGCACGCGGGGCAGCCGACGTGCCCCTGGCCTGCGTCGAGGCGTGCCTGACGCTCGTCGGTGCGGCGGAGGCGTTGGCCGGTCGAACGAACGTCAACGCATCGAGCGACCTCAACGTCGCCGTGCTCCTCGGCGAGGCCGCGGCACGTGGCGCCGCCGCGAACGTCCTCGTCAACCTCGGCGCCATCGGTGACGGCGAGTTCGAGGGTCAGGCCACGGCGCGCGTGCAGGAGCTCCTCGACGAGATCGAGCAGCTGGCGGCGGAGACCCGTCAGGTCGTCCTCGGAGGCGAAGCCCGCGACCCGATCCCGGCCCCGGAAGGCTGACGGTGCCCGTGCCGGGCGCCCGGCTGCTGGAGGGCGCCCCGATCGCCGCCGAGATCCGTCAGGCCGTTGCCGAGGATGTCGAGCAGTTCGGGCGCGACCACGGGCGAGCTCCGTCCCTCGCCGTGGTCATCGTCGGCAAGGACGCGCCATCGACCGTCTACCTGGAACAGATCCTGCGGTCGTCCGCGAAGGTGGGGATCACGGCGCGATTCGTCGAGCTGGAGGGCGAGGCGACCGAGACGAGCGTCACCGACCAGATCCGCGCGCTCAACGAGGACCCGGCCGTCGATGGCGTCATCGTGCAGATGCCGCTCCCGGCCACGATCCGGCTCCGCGCCGTGATCGATGCGATCGATCCGGCAAAGGACATCGACGGGATCCATCCGCTCAACGCCGGTTTGCTGCGGCTCGGCTACGACGGCTTCCTCCCCGCCACGGCCCATGCCGCCGTCGAGATCCTGCGACGGTCCGGGATCGAGATCGAGGGCCGCACGGCGGTCGTCATCGGGCGTTCGGCGGTCGTCGGCATGCCCGCGGCCTTCCTCCTCGTGCGCGAGGACGCCACCGTGACCGTGTGCCATTCCAGGACCCGCGATCTCGCCGCGCACGTCGCCCAGGCCGAGATCGTCGTCGTCGCCGCGGGGCATCCGGGTCTCGTCACCGGCGCGATGCTTCGGCCCGGTGCAGTCGTCGTCGACGTCGGGATCAACGTCGTCGGGGGCCGGCTCGTCGGTGACGTCGACTTCGAGACGGCACGCCGGGTCGCGTCGGCCATCACCCCGGTTCCCGGTGGTATCGGGCCCCTCACGAACGCATCTGCTGTTGAGCCACCTGGTCCGCGCGGCCGAAGCCCAGGCCGACCGACGACACCCCGTCACCCGAGGAGCCCCATGACCTTCCCATCCGATCTCGAGATCGCCCGATCCGTCCGGCCGCGGCGTATTGCCGACGTTGCCGGCGACCTCGGCATCCGCGACGACGAGCTCGAGCTGTACGGGCCGACGAAGGCGAAGGTCACCCTCGACGCGATCCGGCGCCTCGAGACCGAGCGGCCGAAAGGCAAGTACGTCGTCGTCACGGCGATCACCCCGACGCCCCTCGGCGAGGGCAAGAGCACGACCACGGTCGGCCTGGCGCAGGGCCTCAACGTGATCGGTCGCAAGGCGGCCGTCTGCATTCGCCAGCCGTCGCTCGGGTCCCGTCTTCGGGATCAAGGGTGGGGCCGCCGGGGGCGGGTACAGCCAGGTGATCCCGATGGAGGACTTCAACCTCCATCTCACCGGCGACGTCCACGCGATCGGCGCAGCCCACAACCTCGCAGCGGCGTTCCTCGACAACCACCTCCACCACAAGAACGCGCTGGGCATCGACCAGCACGCGATCCTGTGGCCGCGCGTCGTCGACATCAGCGACCGGGCTGTGCGCAGGGCCGTCATCGGCATGGGCGGTCGCGAGAACGGGATCCCGCGCGAGACCGAATGGGTGATCACGGTCGCGTCCGAGGTGATGGCCGTGCTCGCACTCGCGACCGACCTCCAGGACCTCCGGGCTCGGCTGGGACGGATCGTCCTCGCGATCAGGACCGACGGGACGCCGGTGACCTGCGAGGACCTCGGCGTCGCCGGCTCGATGACCGTGCTGCTGATCGACGCGATCAAGCCGAACCTGCTGCAGACGCTCGAAGGCGGTCCCGCGTTCGTGCACTGCGGGCCGTTCGGCAACATCGCCCATGGCAACAACTCGATCCTGGCCGACCGGCTTGCGCTCGCCACGAACGAGATCGTGTGCACCGAGGCCGGCTTCGGGGCCGACATGGGTGCCGAGAAGTTCTTCAACATCAAGTGCCGCGCGTCCGGGCTTCGACCGGATGCGGCCGTCATGGTGGCAACGATCCGTGCCCTCAAGATGCACGGCGGGGTGGGCAAGATCGTGGCGGGCAAGCCGCTCGATCCGGCCCTGCTCGCGGAGAACGTCGAGGCGGTCAGGGCCGGTGCCGCCAACCTGGCGAAGCAGATCGAGAACGTGCGCCTGTTCAACGTCCCGGTCGTCGTCGCGATCAACGCCTTCCCGACCGACACGGCCGCGCGAGGTCGAGGCCCTGAGCGAGGTGGCGCTTGCGGCAGGCGCTCGATCCGCGGTGGTGGCGACCCACTTCAGCGACGGCGGCAAGGGAGCAGCCGCGCTGGCCGAGGCGGTCTGGGACGCTGCCGAAGAGGGCGCGCCCGACTTCCAGCTGCTCTACCCCGACAGTGCCCCGCTCGTCGAGAAGATCGAGACGATCGCGACCCGGGTCTACGGCGCCGACGGAGTCGACATCCTGCCCGCCGCGCGCAAGGCGCTCGCCCTGTACGAAGACCTCGGCTTCGGGAGCCTTCCGATCTGCATGGCGAAGACGCAGTACTCGATCAGCCACGATGCCGCGCTGAAGGGCAGACCCACGGGCTTCCGCGTGCCGATCCGCGAGGTCCGGCTCTCGGCGGGCGCAGGCTTCATCACGCCGCTGGTCGGCGAGATGCGGACGATGCCCGGGCTGCCGTCGAGGCCCGGTGGCGAGAAGATCGACATCGACGCCGACGGCAATATCGTTGGCCTCTTCTAGGGGCGCGGCTCCGCATCGCGCGTCCGACCACGGACGAGGATGGCAAGGCCGAGGACGAGGGCGGCCGAGCCCAGCGTTGCGCCCAGTACCAGCTCGGGTGGGATGCCGCTCGGTCCCTGGGGCGCATCCTCCTCGACGGGCGTGATCGTTCCCTGACCGTAGCGCGCGATCGCGGCGCCCAGGAGCTCAGCGCCGTGCGCTTCGGTGACGGGCCCGTGCGGCGTGCACATGCTCACACCGTACGTCGCCCGCTCCGTTAGGCCCGTGACGAAGACCCACTCCTGACCAAGCGTTGGAGCGTGCGTGCCGCACGAGCCGCCCATCGGGTCGATGAAGCCGGCACCGTCGAGCAGCACGACCGGGGTGGCGGGCGGCGACCCCTTGAACCAGCGGGTAACCGTGACCGGCACGTCCCCGTTGGGTCCCGGTGGCTGGGCGACTCCCGCGAACACCACGGTGCCGGGATCGGCGGCCGCCTCGCCAACGGGATCCTCGAGCATGGCGCACGAGCACGCGAAGGCCATCTGCGGCCCGACGCCGGGGAACAGCGCAAGCGCGAGCGCGAGCGGAATCGCCGCCAGTCGCCGAACCAGCACTGCCCGCACGCGACCGCCTAGCCGGGCGGGATCGGCTCGGTCGCGACGGCAAACACGAGCACCATCACGACCGCGACCAGGAGTCCAAGCGCGCCCGCGCCCCACGCCCACCAGTCGACCGGGCCGATCGCCTCATCGGCATGCCCGTGCTCGTCATGGTCGGCCGGCTCGCTGTGCGTCTCGGTCTGCGTGTCGTGCGGCGGGCCAGGGGGTGCGGCGTTCGGATCGGCGTGCGTCATCGGCGTGCGGTACCTCCGGCTCCATTCTGCACGATCGGCCTCGCCTGGCAGCGGAACGCCGGCATTGCGTCACACCACCTGTCGCCGGCGAAGGAGGAGCAGGACGCCTGCCACGATGGCTATGGCCGCGCCGCCGCCGACGGCCAACACCATCGGGTCGAAGACCTCGAGCGGCGCGGGTGACTCCCCACTGGCGGGCACACCGGGTCCGGCGGCCGGCTCGGCTACACCGCCCTGGTTGGGTGGCGGCCCGCCGCCTGCACCGAACGTGGCAATCGCATCCTTGAGCATCGCCGCGCCGGCGTCCGAGGCGACGGCGGCGTGCGGCGTGCACAGGTTGACGTCGAGCTCCCCGGTCTCGCGTCGTGACGCGAGGAAGATCCACTCGGAGCCCGCGGGTGGCAGCGAGGTCTCGCACGCGGCTCCGCCGACGCCCCACGTCCCCTGGATGGCGACCACGGGCGCAGCGCCCTCGCCCTGGAACCAGCGCGTGACGAGGACCGGGACACCGGCGGGCTGCGGCGCCTGCACGGTTCCGCTGAAGATCGTCCACGACGGCTGCCCGGCGTAGGCCTTCATCGGCTCCATGGCCATGCAATCGCACGCCGCGACGGGGACGGCGGTGGCCAGGTACGCGCTCAACGCGAGTGCGAGGGACCAGGCGAGGGCAACAACCCGACGAACGTGGCGTGACGACCAGGGACTGCGCTTCGGCATGCAGGGGCTCCGGCTACGGATGCCTCCCCTGACGACCTGCCTGCCGAATCGGTTCCGAGGGTGCCTCAGACCACGCGACCGGCCCTGCGCGGCTTGACGATCCGGAACCAGATCCAGCCCAGGACGATGGCGATGAGCAGCGCGACGATCGCGTACTCGAACTGCTTGAGGACGCCGCCGACCGTCGCCCAGTTCGAGCCCAGGACGACGCCCGCAGAGGCGAGCAGGAGCGTGAACGGCAGGGATCCGAGGAACGTGAACAGGATGAAGCGCCCGAGTGGCATCCGGGCGACCCCGGCCGCGAACGACACGAGGGAGCGGATCACCGGCACGAGCCGCCCGAAGAACGCCGCGGCGTCACCGTGGCGCTCGAAGAACGTCTCGGCGCGATCCAGGTCGGCCGACGAGATGCCCAGGTATCGGCCCCAGCGCTCGATGATCGGCCGGCCCCCGTACATCCCGATCGCGTAGGCGATGAGGGCGCCGATCGTCGCGCCGATCGTCCCGAACAACGTGACGAGCACGAGGTTCCACGGCTGGCCCGTGAGTGGTTCGATGGCGGTGCCTTCGCCCACGAGGAAGCCGGCGAACGGGAGCACGAGCTCCGACGGGATCGGGATGATGACGCTCTCGAGCGCGACCCAGAAGGCCACGCCCAGGTAGCCGACCGTGGCGTAGAGCTGCGTGACCAGATCCCGCACGGGGCCGTTCAGGAAGTCGAACACGGGCCGCAGCATAGCCGACTATCCTCGGCCGATGGCCGCCTCCCACCCGTCACGAGGACCGCATCGCGACCCCCGCGCGCAGGAGGCCGGAGCCCCCCGCACCGTGGTCCTGACCGGCGCCGACATCACCGTCGAGGAGGTCGAGGCCGTGGCCAGGCACGGTGCCGCTGTGGCCCTCGACGTGCACGCGCGCGACCGGATGGACGAGGCCCGGGCCGTGATCGATGGTCTCGTGTCCGAGGGCGCCGTCGTCTACGGCGTGACGACCGGGTTCGGCGATCTCGCGACGACCTTCGTGGAGCCGGCACGGTCGCGCCAGCTGCAGGAGAACCTGTTGAAGAGCCACGCGGTCGGCGTGGGCCCCGCGTTTCCGCGCGACGTGGTTCGCGCGATGCTGCTCCTTCGCGCCAACACGCTGGCGCTGGGGCACAGCGGCTGCCGCCCGATCCTGGTCGACCGGATCCTCGCGATGCTCGAGCACGGCATCCACCCGACGGTCCCGGAGCAGGGCAGCGTCGGCGCGTCGGGCGACCTCGCCCCACTGGCGCATCTCGCGCTGCCGCTGATCGGACGCGGCCAGGTCGAGGTCAACGGACACGTCATGCCGGCACTGCTCGCGCTGCGCGAAGCGGGTCTCGAGCCACTCGTCCTCGAGGCGAAGGAGGGGTTGGCGCTCCTCAACGGCACCCAGATGATGAGTGCGATCGGCGCCCTGCTCCTCGCCGACGCGGATCGGCTGGTCCGGACTGCCAGCGTTGCGGCCGCCATGAGCCTCGAGGCGCTGCTGGGGACGGACGTGGCGTATGCGGCGGCCTACCAGCTCGCACGCCCGCACCCCGGCCAGATCGCGGTGGCCGGGGAGCTGCGCCATCTGCTGCGCGACTCGGGCGTGCAGCGCAGCCACCACGGCTCACAGCACAAGGTCCAGGACCCGTACTCGCTGCGGTGCGTGCCGCAGGTCCACGGCGCCGTCCGGGACGCCCTCGACCACCTGCGGCGCGTCCTCGATATCGAGCTCAACTCGGCCACCGACAACCCGCTCGTGTTCCCGGGCGGTGGCGTCGCCGGCGTCGACACCGTCGCAACCGGGGGCGGGCGGGTGATCTCAGGCGGCAACTTCCACGGAGAGCCCGTCGCGCTGGCGCTCGACTTCGCCAAGCTGGCCCTCGCCGAGCTCGGCTCGATCAGCGAGCGGCGGACGGCTCTGCTCGTCGATCCGCGCCTGAACGGCGGGCTGCCGGCCTTCCTCGTGCCTTCGTCCGGAGTCGACTCGGGGATGATGCTCTACCAGTACACGGCCGCCGCCCTGGCGTCCGAGAACAAGGTGCTGGCCCATCCGGCCTCGGTCGATTCGATCCCGACGAGTGCCAACCAGGAGGATCACGTCTCGATGGGCTCGATCGGCGCGCGCCACGCACGACGCGTCCTGGAGCACGTCGAGCGGATCCTCGCGATCGAGCTCATCGTGGCTGCGCAGGCCCTCGACCTGCGCCTCGAGGCGCTGGCCGCTGGCGACGCCCAGGGCGCAGTCGCGCCCGAGCCCGGGGCCGGTGTGCGTGAGGCCCACCGGCTGGTTCGCGAGCGGGTCTCGCGGCTGGACGCCGACCGCGAGCCCGGCCCCGACCTCGCTGCTGGTTTTGATCTCGTCCGATCGGGTGTCCTGTCGGCGCTCGTCGCGCCCGCCTGAACCGCGTCTCTCAGGCGCGGCGAAGGCGCCGGCGTCCCTTCACGGGAGGCGGGACATTCGCGGGGCGCTTGGCGACCGCTCGGAACCCCGTCCGCAGCAGCACCTCATCGATCTCGTCGAGGTACGGCTTGCCCTCGCGGCGGCCCTCGAGCCACTCGAGGTAGCCGGGATCGACGCGGGCGATCTCACCGAGGGACCAGCCGATGTGCCGACCGAAGTCCAGAACCGATCCCGAGGGGCGGCCGGGTGCCGGGCCTGCCCCACCCGTCCCGTCGCGTTCTGCCGTCCAGCCATAGGCCGGCCGCGGGCCGTCGATGTCCGAGACCGGCGAGTCAAATCGACGGCCCTGCGGGGTGCGCCGCGCCCCGTCAGCCGCGGCGCGAGCCGCTGCTGCCTCCTGCTGCGCCCGACGCGCCCGCCGCCGCGCCACCCGACCGCCGGCACGCCCCGCAGCCTCGTCGGCCGCATCGAGCTCCATGTCGTAGGCATCGCGCCGGACGGCGTCTCGAAGCAGGTCGAACGCGGCGTTGATCCGGGACATGCGACGGGTCGCGTCTTCACCGGCGACATCGGGATGGTGCCGCCGCGCCAGTGACCGATAGGCCGCCGCGACCTCATCGTCGTCGGCGTCGGGCGGCACGCCAAGGATGGCGTAGGCATCCTCGTTCCGAACCGGCCACTGCTGGCTGGGCACCGCTTCGCCTCCCCGTCCCGGCAGCCCCTCGAAGGCCGGTCCTCGCATGATCCGCGGCACTGTACCAAGCAACGGCCCTTCCCGCCCCGCTCGATAGACTGCTGGCCATGTCCGCGATCCGGATTCTCGACGTCACCGATGCCGCTGCCCTCGCCCTGGTCCCGCCCTGCGCCGACCCCGGGTTCGACCACCGAAGCTGTGACTACTGGGAGGACGCGGACCGCGGCTCGAAGGCGGTCCGCCTGTCGTGGCTCGAGGCGCCTGCTCCGGCCCCTGAGCCACGCCCCGCTCGCGCGGCTCCGGCAAACCCCTTCCTCGCCGACCTCGAGATCGGCTCGCCATTCAACCCGTTCGCCGGAGCGTCCCCGGCGGCAAATCCGTTCGCCGTCGACCCCGACGCAGGTGCCGAGGAGAACCCGTTCGCACCTCGCCGCGCCGCGCGACCGTCCGTCGGGGAGGGCGCGCCGCCAAAGCTGCGGCTGCTGGCCCGCGGCCTCGGCGTCTTCGGGAGCTATGCAAAGGTCCTGCTCGTCGACGAGGTCGCGGTTGCGTACTCGCAGTTCGGGCCGTTGACGGCGTATCCCCGTGCTCAGCGCGTCGCGGGATCTCTATCCCCAGCTGCCGGACGCGCCGCTCCCGGCCGTCATCACGTGCATCGCCTCGACGCCCGATGCCCGTCGCCACGGCTACGCGCTCGAGCTGGTCGAGGCCGTCGTCACGGACCTCGGCGAGCGTGGCTTCACCGCGGTCGAGACGTACCCGGTGGAAGGCGCGCCCCCGGACGCGACGAGTGCGGCAACACCCGCGTTCTGGCTGCGCGCCGGGTTCGATCTCGCGGTGGCCGACGAGCGTTTCCCGGTCATGCGCCGCGAGCTCGGCTGACCCTTCGGGCGTGCTACCGTCCGGATCGGGACGGCGTGTGGATGGAGGAGCGATGGCCACGATCCGGGCCATGGGGAGCGTCACGAAGGTCCGCGGCGCGCTGATCTTCGTCGAGGACATCGAGACGCAGCCGCGCTTCTACCGGGAGGTCGTCGGCCTCCGGTTGCTGTATCGGACGCCGCGCTTCGTGCGGTTCGATGCGACCCAGGGAACGAGCATCTCCCTCGTGGCGGGTGGGGTGGCCAGCGCCTCGCCCAAGGACTACCGGCGTGGCGGCGTGGTCCCCGAGCTCATCGTCGACGACCTGCGGCTTGCCATGGAACGGCTCACCGCTGCCGGCGTGCGGCACGAGCCGGTCGTGCAGACAGCGTGGGGCCAGTTCGCGTTCTGCTGGGACCCGGAAGGCAACCCGCTGCAGCTCTATGAGTCGGCCTACATCCGCCCCGACGCCGACCCCGAACGCGACAACGGATGAGGACGTGACGGACGCCATGACAGCTGGTGCCCGTCCCGTTCGAGCACCGCGCGGTCCCGAGCTGACGTGCCGTGGCTGGGGCCAGGAGGCGGCCCTCCGGATGCTGATGAACAACCTCGACCCCGAGGTTGCCGAGGATCCGGATCGGCTCGTCGTGTACGGCGGCACGGGTCGCGCCGTCCGAAGCTGGGCCGCCTTCGACGCGATCGTGCGCGAGCTGCGCGCGCTGGCCGACGACGAGACGTTGCTCGTCCAGTCGGGCAAGCCCGTGGCCGTGTTCCGGACGCACGCCTGGGCGCCGCGGGTCCTCATCGCGAACTCGAACCTGGTCGGCCAAGTGGGCGACCTGGGACGCGTTCCGTGAGCTCGAGCGTGCCGGCCTGACGATGTACGGCCAGATGACCGCCGGCTCGTGGATCTACATCGGGACGCAGGGGATCCTGCAGGGCACGTACGAGACGTTCGCCGAGCTGGCCCGGCAGCACTTCGGTGGCTCGCTGCGCGGGCGGATCGTCCTGACCGCAGGGCTCGGCGGCATGGGTGGTGCGCAGCCACTGGCCGTGACGATGAACGACGGCGTGTGCCTGGCCATCGAGGTCGACCCGGAGCGCGCTCGCCGACGGCTCGAGATCGGCTACGTCGACCGGCTCACCGAGGACCCGGCCGAGGCGCTGGCCTGGGCGCGCGCGGCGGCCGCCGACGAACCAGCCGGTCTCGATCGCGCTCGTCGGGCAATGCCGCCGAGATCGAACCCGGCTGGGCGGCGGCGGGTGAGCGGTTTGACGTTGTCACCGACCAGACCTCCGCCCACGACGCCCTCGGTCGGGTACGTGCCGGCCGAGATCGCGCTCGCCGACGCGGCCGCACTTCGGGACGCCCAGCCCGAGGAGTACGTCCGCCGCTCGATGCGCGCCATGGCGGACCACGTCCGGGCGATGCTCGCGTTCCGGCGCGTCGGGTGCGGTCGTCGTTCGACTACGGGAACAACCTCCGGGCGCAGGCGAGGGAGGCCGGGGTGGCGGACGCGTTCGACTACCCGGGCTTCGTGCCGGCCTTCATCCGGCCGCAGTTCTGCGAGGGCCGCGGCCCGTTCCGCTGGGCTGCGCTGTCGGGCGATCCGGCCGACATCCTGCGGACCGACCGCGCGATCCTCGAGCTGTTCCCCGACGACGCGGGCCTCCGACGCTGGATCGAGATGGCGCAGGCGCGGGTGCCGTTCCAGGGTCTGCCGGCGCGGATCTGCTGGCTCGGCTACGGCGAGCGGGCGCGCGCCGGTGCGGCGTTCAACGAGCTCGTGGCCACCGGCGAGGTCGCGGCCCCGATCGTGATCGGCCGCGATCACCTCGACGCGGGCTCCGTTGCGTCGCCCAACCGCGAGACGGAGGCGATGCGCGACGGCTCCGACGCCATCGCCGACTGGCCGCTGCTCAACGCGCTCGTCAACACGGCCGCCGGTGCGACGTGGGTCTCGATCCATCACGGTGGCGGCGTCGGGATCGGCTACAGCCAGCACGCCGGGATGGTGGTGGTTGCCGACGGGACGCCGCTTGCAGCCGAGAAGCTCGAGCGCGTCCTGACGACCGATCCCGGCATGGGTGTGGTGCGCCACGTCGACGCGGGCTACGAGCGGGCGATCGAGGTTGCGCGGGAGCGGGGCGTCCGGATCCCCATGCGCCCGGACGACGGGTAAACAGATTGCTGTCACGGCGTTGACACGCAGGAGAAGCGATCCGCTAGGGTTCCAGTACGCGCCCTCAGCCGCCAGCCCGGCACACCTGCGCCGCGACGAGGAGACCCTGCCCATGGTCCGCGCACCGCTCCGCCCAGCCGTGTTCGCGTTCATCACCGCGATGGTGCTGACCATCCTGCCCGGCGCCCCGATTCAACCGGCGGCAGCAGCTTCTCCCGACATCGTCATCAGCCAGGTCTACGGTGGCGGTGGCAATGCCGGCGCCACGCTGACCAACGACTTCATCGAGCTCTACAACCGCGGCAGCTCGGCCGTCGACCTCACCGGATGGTCGGTGCAGTACGCGTCGTCCGCAGGCAGTAGCTGGCAGGTGACCGCCTTGAACGGCTCGCTCGAGCCCGGGTGCGTATTACCTCGTGCAGGAAGCAGCAGGGGCAGGTGGCACGCAGGCGCTGCCCAAGCCGAGTGCCACGGGCTCGATCCCAATGAGCGGGACAGCGGGCAAGGTCGCGCTGGTCACGAACACCACGGCTCTGAATACGGTCTGTGGCTCGAACTGCGATACCGCCGCTGGCGTGCGCGACTACGTCGGATACGGAGCCGCCGCGACGGACTTCGAAGGCGCTGGACCGACACCAACGCTGAGCAACACCACGGCGGCGTTCCGTCTCGACGACGGAGACACGGATACCGACAACAATGCCGCCGATTTCGCGGTCGCTGCCCCGGCTCCGCGAACCAAGGAGCCCGACGACGCGCCAACCGTCACCTCGACCGTTCCCGCCAACAACGCAACCGAGGTCACGCTCGACTCGAACATCTCATTGACGTTCAGCGAGCCCGTGACCGTCAACGGCAACTGGTTCACGATCTCCTGCTCGCTCAGTGGCACCCACACCGCCGGGTTGAGTGGCGGCCCGACCACATACGCGCTCAATCCCGACACGGACTTCGTCGAGAACGACGTCTGCACGGTCACCATCGCTGCGAGCGGCATCCTCGACGTCGACACGCAGGATCCGCCCAACTCGATGGCGGCGAACCATGTCTTCAGCTTTGCGACGGTCGCCGGTGAGGTCTGCGGGACCCTCGCGACGCCCATCAGCCAGATCCAGGGCTCCGGGGCCACCACCGGCATGGCCGGAAGCGCGGTGACCATCGAGGGCGTCGTCGTCGGTGATTACCAGCCGAGCGGCACGAGCTTCAACGGCTTCCACGTCCAGGAGGAGGACGAGGACGTCGATACCGATGAGGCGACGTCGGAAGGCATCTTCGTCTTCGAGGGGAGCAGCGCCGTCGAGGTGGCCGAGGGCGATGTCGTCCGGGTCAGCGGCACGGTCGGCGAGTTCCTCTCCTCCGGCCAGAACATGACCCAGATCACGAACGTGACGCAGGTCGTGGTGTGCGACGAGGCCGTGTCCGTCACCCCTGCCGTCGTCGACATGCCGTTCGACTCGACGACGTTCGCCGAGCGCTACGAAGGCATGCTCGTCACGTTCGAGACGGATGACCCGCTCGTCGTGACCGAGACGTTCAACTTCGGTCGCTTCGGGGAGCTGGTCCTCACGACCGGGGAGCGACTCTGGACCCCGACCCACATCGTCGAGCCGGGCGCGCCAGCCCAGGCGCTGCAGGCCGAGAACGACCGTGACCGGATCGTGCTCGACGACGCCCGCAACGACCAGAACATCGACCCCACGCTCTTCCCCGACGGCGGGCTCTCGGCCGCGAACACGCTGCGCGTCGGCGACACGATGACGGGCGGGGCCTTCGTCCTCGAGCAGCGCTTCGGTCTCTACCGCATCCAGCCGACCAGCGACCTGCCCGACTTCACGTCGACCAATCCGCGCCCCGTCGAACCGCCGGACGTCGGGGGTGACCTCCGCGTCGCCGCGATGAACGTCCTCAACTACTTCACGACGTTCGATACGACGCGGGGCAGCAACAACGGCCCGAACATCTGCGGACCGCTCGCGAGCCAGGAATGCCGCGGCGCGAACACGCAGTTCGAGTTCGACCGCCAGCGGACGAAGGTCATCGAGGCGATCCTCGGCCTGGACGCCTCCGTGGTCGGGCTGATGGAGATCGAGAACAACGCGAGCGCCTCGACGCAGGACCTCGTGAACGGCCTCAACGCCGCCACTGCGCCCGGCACGTGGGCGTTCATCGATACCGGGACCATCGGGGGAGACGCGATCAAGGTCGCGCTCATCTACCGGCCGGCAGATGTCGCCCCCGTTGGTGCGCACGCGATCCTCGACTCCGACGTCGACCCCCGCTTCGATGACACGCGCAGCCGCCCGGCGCTTGCCCAGACATTCGATGCCGCAGGCGGCGGACGCTTCACGGTTGTCGTGAACCACCTCAAGTCCAAGGGCTCGGCGTGCGCCGGCGACCCCGACATCGGCGACGGTCAGGGGAACTGCAACGTCACCCGGACCATGGCGGCCGAGGCCCTCGTGGACTGGATCGCGACCGACCCGACTGCCAGCGGCGACCGGGACGTGCTCGTGATCGGCGACCTCAACTCGTACGCGATGGAAGACCCGATCGATGTCTTCCGCGACGCCGGCTACACAGACACGCTCGCCGCGTCCCTCGGGACCGACGCGTACAGCTACGTCTTCCAGGGGCAGACCGGCTACCTGGACCACGCCCTCGCCTCCCCGACGCTTGCCGCCCAGGTCACCGGCGCCGCCGAATGGCACATCAACGCAGACGAGCCGCCCGTGCTCGACTACAACGACGACTTCAAGTCGCCGAACCACGTCAACACCCTGTACGCGCCGGATCCGTACCGGTCGTCGGACCACGATCCCCTGGTCGTGGGGCTCGATCTCCTCGACTTCGAGTTCGAGGGCTTCCTGTCGCCGGTCGGTCCCTCCGGGACGGTGACGGCGAACGCAGGCTCAACGCTGCCAGTCAAGTTCCGACTGCCCGGCACCACAGGCCTCGACGTGCTGTTCGTGCCCGCAGTGAGCTGGCAGGTCAGCTGCTCGACCGGTGAGCCCATCGGGTCGCCGGCGAACACCACTGCCACCGTCGGCCTGACCCGAGCCTCGAACGGCACGTACACCTACGACTGGAAGACGCTGAAGTCGTGGGCCAACACCTGTCGCGTCTTCGAGGTCACCTTCGATGACGGCACCTACCGAACCGTTGCCGTGCATTTCGTGAAGTAGCGCGACGCTCCTCACCGGGTCAGCGAGCCGGTCCTTCGGGGCCGGCTCGCGCCGTTCCGGGGCGCTAGCATCGGCAGGTGCTGATCGAGTCCGTCCCCAACGTCTCGGAAGGCCGGCGACTCGAGGTCGTCGACGAGCTGGCCGCGACGATCACCGCGGTCGAGGGTGTCTATCTGCTCGACCGGACCAGCGATCCCAGCCACAACCGATCCGTCTTCACGCTGGCCGGCGAGCACGAGCCCGTCATCGAGGCGCTCGAGCGGCTGGTTGCCCGCGCGATCGACCTGATCGACCTGAACCAGCACGAGGGCGAGCACCCGCGGATCGGTGCCGTGGACGTGGCGCCGCTGATCCCGCTGGGCGACACATCGATGGAGGCCTGTGTCGAGCTGGCGGGCGCCTTCGCCCGGCTCGTCGCGGAGCGGCACGAGATCCCGGTCTTCCTCTATGCGAATGCGGCTCGACGGCCGGACCGCGTTCGACTCGCGGACGTCCGACGCGGTCAGTTCGAAGGTCTGCGCGACGAGATCGGCCAGAACGGGCGGGAGCCCGAGTTCGGGCCGTCGCGTGTCCATCCGACGTTTGGTGCGCTCGCGGTGGCCGCCCGGCCGTTCCTCATCGCCTACAACATCAATCTCGAATCCGAGGACCTCGAGCTGGCGAAGCGCATCGCCCGGCGTATCCGCGAGTCGAGTGGCGGGCTGCCACAGGTGCAGGCGAGCGGGTTCTGGATCGAGGAGCTTCGCTGCGCACAGGTCTCGATGAACCTGCTCGACTTCGAAACGACGCCCATGTGGGCGGTCTGGGATGCCGTCGGAGAGCTGGCCGGCGACGAGGGCGTCGCCATGGCCGAGTCGGAGCTCATCGGTCTCGCGCCGCTGGCCGCACTGCTTGCCGTGGCCGATCACGCGGGTGCCGACCGTGCCGCCGCGACGGCGACCCGCCTTGAGGCGGCGGCCGTCTATCTGCGACTTCGTGACTTCTCGCCGCTGCAGGCGCTGGAGCTGCGGCTGGAGGCCGCGCGCCGCGACGGCCCGACCGGGGACGAGCTATGACCGGTGGCCCGTTCCGGGTCATCGAAGGCGGCCGCGGCGAGGAGCCCGTCCCGGGGCTGCTCATCCACGGCGCGTCCGAGGTCGCGACGCTCGTCGGCGGACTTCGCATGGGGAGCAGCCAGGACCAGGTTGGCCGGCTCGTGGCCGATGGCGACGACGGGCCGGCGGGCATCGATGCGCCCGTGGTTGCGTGCTGGGACGGCCGGATCGCCGCGGTGGGGCCACGTCGTGCGGTGGAGACAGCCCTCGAGGCGGACGGGTACCCGCTCGGACGCTTTGCCCGGCTCGATGCCGCGGGCGGTGCCGTCACGCCCGGACTCGTCGACGCCCACACCCATCTCCTGTTCGGTGGGAGCCGCGAGGGAGAGCTGCTTCTGCGTCAACAGGGCGCGGGCTATCTCGACATCCTGGCCGCCGGGGGCGGCATCCTCTCGACGGTCGCCGCGACCCGGGACACCGATGACCACGCGCTGATGGCCCACGGCCGGCGCTGGCTCGACGAGATGCTCGGCCACGGCGTCACGACGATCGAAGCGAAATCGGGTTACGGACTCGATCTCTCGACCGAGCTGCGCCTCGTCGAGACGGCCTACCGGCTCGGGCTCGAGGGCCCGGTCGAGGTGGTGCCCACGTACCTGGGCGCGCACGCCGTCCCGGCCGAGTTCCGGGCCCGGCCCGAGGGCACCGAGGCCTACATTCGGTCGGTGATCGAGGAGCAGCTTCCTGGGATCGCCGCCCACGGACGCGCCCGGTTCTGCGACGTGTTCTGCGAGGAGGGCGTCTTCACCGTCGACCAGTCACGGCGTGTGCTCGAGGCAGCCGCCGCGTACGGGATGCAGCCACGCCTCCACGCCGACGAGCTCGCGCCCTCGGGCGGCGCGGAGCTGGCCGTGGAGCTTGGTGCGGCCTCCGCGGACCACCTGGCCGCACCGTCCGAAGCAGGTCTCGACGCGCTCACGGCCGCGGCCGCATCCGAGAGCCCCGTCGTGGCCACGCTCCTGCCGGCGACGACCTGGTTCCTCATGAGCGATCACTACGCGCCCGCGCGGACCCTGATCGAGCGGGGCGTCCCGGTCGCCCTTGCCACGGACTTCAATCCCGGCACCTCACCGACGGCAAGCCTGCCGCTCGTCATGACCGTGGCCTGCCTCCAGCTCGGCCTGACGCCGGATGAGGCCCTGGCGGCGGTGACCGTGAACGCGGCGCACGCGCTGGGGCTGGGGGAGGAGATCGGCTCGCTCGAGCCCGGCCGCCAGGCGGACCTCGTCATCTGGTCCGTCCCGACGACGACGCAGATCCCCTACTGGCCAGGGGCCGCGCTGGTCCGGACCGTGGTCAAGCGCGGGCGGGTCGTCGTCGACCGCTCGTAGCCCCGTCAGTCGGGGTCGCCCCGCACGCGGGCGTACGTGATGAGGTCCCGGTAGGCACCCGCCCGGTACTGCCCTCCACGGATCGTGCCCTCGCGTTGGAAGCCGGCCTTCTCGAGCGATCGCTGCTCGGCGATGTTCTCGACATCGGTCGACGCCTCGACCCGGTTCATCTCGGTGTGCTCGAACAGCCAGCCGGCGAGCTGTCGCTGTGCCTCCGTCCCGTAGCCCTGGCCGCGGTACTGCGGCAGCAGGTCGATCCCGAAGTTCCACGCGCCGGACTCGGGGTTCGGGCCGTACGTCACCCGGTGCCAGCCGACGGTTCCGATCGGCGTCCCGTCCTCGACCAGCTCGATGATGAGGACGCCGTTCCGCTCGTTGCGCAGTGGCCCGCGGGCGAGGGCATCGCGTGGCGTCGGCTCGCGTGGAACACCGAAGTCGTTGAACCCGCCGGCACTCGCCGGGTCGTCGTTCCAGGCATCGAGCATGTCCGCGTCTTCGAGGGTCACGTCGCGGAGCCGGACACGGTCCGCGCGCCCGCCAGCGGCCTCGCTCACGTCAGACCTTGCCGCGCTGCTCCAGGCGGACCGTGACGGTCTCCGCCGGAAGGCTGGACGCCGTGACGGACAGCTTCGACTGGATGACCGGCTCGGCGCTCATCTCGTGGAAGAACTTGGCGAGCGCGTCCGCGCAATCCGCCTCGTCCTCGCAGACGGGCATCGGGACGACGATCCGCGGGTCGAGCTGCGCCACGAGCTCCGCCGCCCGCGTTGCCGACAGCGCCCCGCCGACCGGGACGCAGGCGATGTCGACCGAGCCGATGTCGCCCAGCTTCTCCTCGGTGAGCAGGTGTCCGATATCTCCGAGATGGATCGTGTGCACGCCGTCGAGCTCGACGACAAAGGCAACCTGCTTGCCGCGTTCCGCCCCGCGCGCGTCGTCCCGGTAGGTGCGAACACCCGTGAGCAGCACCTCCTTGACCTCGTACTCGCCCGGACCGTCGAGGGTGAAGGCGTTCTCGAGGCTGGAGGGGAGCAGCGTCAGGCCGTCGCGCGACGCCTTGCCCTTGGCGCGGGGCAGCGGGGTGTCGTCGGCGCGGCTGAACGTGACGATGTCGCCGGTGATGCCGCGGCCGGTCGGCCCGACGATCGCCTGGTAGGGGTCGCTCACCACGACCGCGTCTCGACCTCGCAGTCGAACGCACGACCGCCCGTACCAGGTGACTTCCATCGCGCTCGATTCTGACACAGCGGCCTGCACCGCCGCTCACCGGCACCGGACGCGAAAAGACCGGAGGCGCCTGCCCAATCGGCGCCCCCGGTCTGAGGGGAGGGAGGATGGAACCTCAAGGGTTCGGTCCGATGACTACGCTATCCACATCGGGTTGCGGGCCAAGACGCCAAGCGATTAAGAAAGCGACATCGGACCCAACTGGGTGGGTCGAGGGCGTCCCGTGCGTGCCGCACCCGGACCTTCGGCGGGATGGTCATCGAGGGGGTCCATGGCACAATCGGCCGACCATGACCGACCGCCGCGCACGCCCCGACCGCCTGGCGGTCCTCATCCTCGCTGCCACGCTGGCGCTTGCGGCCTGCGACAGCGCCAGCCCCCAGTGTCTCGCCGAGCGATGCCCCCTCGCCGTCCCCCGTGCCGAGTGAGCCGGCGCCGTCAAGCATCGCCCCATCGGAGACACCGAGCGGCTCCGCGGATCCCGCGACCGACGCGATCTACGACGAGATCCAGGAGCAGGTCATCGCCATGCGTGGCCTGGATCCGACGGGTGAGGTTGAGCGGGCCACCCTCGTCGGAGGCGGACCTCCGTACCGAGATCGAGACGATGTACCGGGAGGAGACGCCGCCCGAGCTGACTGCCGCGAACGAGCGCTTCTACAAGGCGCTCGGGCTCATGCCGGCCGACGAGAGCCTCGAGGACCTCACGATCGACCTGTTGAGCGGGGGCGTGGCGGGCTTCTACCGGGACGACGAGAAGAAGCTCTACGTCGTGTCGAAGACGGGCGAGGTCGGCGTGAATGAGAAGATCACGTTCGCCCACGAGTTCGGTCATGCGCTGCAGGACCAGCACTACACCGTCTTCAAGGATCAGGACAAGGTCATGGACCGCTCCGACTGGATCCTTGCCCGCCAGGCCGTCTACGAGGGCGACGCCACCCTGCTCATGACGCTCTGGGCGAGCGAGAACTTCACCCCGGCCGAATTCCAGGAGCTGCTCCGGCTGAGCGCGGATCCGGAGGCCCAGGCCTTGCTCGAGCGCATGCCGGCGATCATGCGCGAGACCCTGCTCTACCCGTACCAGCAGGGCGCGGTATTCGCCCAGGCTGCGTACATCGGCGCGGGCGGCTGGCCCGGTGTCGACGCGCTGTACGACGACATGCCCGAATCGACCGAGCAGATCATGCATCCCGAGAAGTGGCAGGCGCGTGAGGCGCCCAAGGACGTGCAGCTCCCCGACGATCTCGAGGCGAACCTGGGAACCGGCTGGAGCATCGGCATGGAGGACACGTTCGGCGAGTTCCAGATGGGGATCTGGCTGCGCGAGACCGACGCACCGGCCGCCAACGACGCCGCGGCCGGCTGGGGCGGCGACCGTGTTGCGGTCCTCAACGGTCCGAACGAGGGTTGGGCCGTCGTGCTGTCGACCGACTGGGACAGCGCCGACGAGGCGGCCGAGTTCGAGACGGCAGCGAAGGTCTCGCTGGAGTCGCTGGACGGCTCCACGTCGGTTCTGCCCGGTGCCGGCGGAACCGTCCGGTGGGTCCTCGTCGCGAGCGACGACGCCGCGCTCGGGACCGTCGCAGGCGCGCTCGGGCTCGCGGGCTGACCTACATCACGTCGGGCGCGGAGATCCCGAGCAGCCCGAGGGCGTTGGCGAGCGTGATCCGCGTCGCGTCGGCGAGCGCCAGGCGGGCGGCCGACCGCTCCGGCGCATCGGGATCGACCACCCGCGCATCCCGATAGAACGCATGGAACGTCGTCGCGAGCTCGGTCGCGTACGCGGTGATGCCGTGCGTCTCCTCGGCCGCGACGGCGTCCTCGACGACCTCTGGCAGGCGGACGACCGCTCGTGCGAGCGTGGCCTCCGGACCGCCGCCGAGCGCGCCTTCGACTGTCGGCGCCGGCGCCATCCCGGCCTCGGCTGCCTTGCGCAGGATCGACGCGATCCGGGCGTGGGCGTACTGCACGTAGTAGACCGGGTTCTCGTTCGACTGCTTCTTCGCCAGCTCGATGTCGAAGTCGATGGCGGTCGTCGCGCCGCGTGACGCGAAGAACCAGCGCGCCGCGTCCACCCCGACCTCCTCGAGCAGGTCATCGAGCGTGATGAACTCGCCGGCCCGCTTCGACATCGACACCTCAACGCCATCGCGCACGAACCGGACCCACGAGTAGAGCAGGATCTGGACGGCGTTCACGTCGTAGCCCATCGCCTCGGCGGCGTTGCGCACCCGGGCCACCGTGCCGTGGTGGTCGGCGCCCCAGATGTAGATGAGCCGGTCGAAGCCGCGGCCGAACTTCTCCGTGACGTAGCCGATGTCTGACGCGAAGTACGTGGGCTCCCCGTTCGAACGGATGATGACCCGATCCTTGTCGTCGCCGAACGTCGTCGACCGGAACCAGGTCGCGCCGTCCTGCTCGTAGACGTGCCCGCGCTCCCGAAGCCGCTCGACCGCGCGCTCCACCCAGCCCTCCGAATGGAGCCGTCCCTCACTGATCCAGACGTCGAAGCGGACGCCAAGCCGGGCGAGGCTCGTCTCGATCCCTTCGCGGACGCGTGCAGCCGCCCAGCGACCGAAGACATCGGCCTCGTCGGCGACTGTTCGAGCAGCAACACGGAGCGACCGCGCTGGCCG
>CAVWZL010000016.1:0-138186 GCA_963759495.1 uncultured Chloroflexia bacterium
CGTGGTCGGCCCGACCGCAACCGGCAAGAGCGACCTGGCCGTCGAGATCGCGTTGGCGCTCGGCGGCGAGGTGATCAACGCCGACTCGATGCAGCTCTACCGCGGGATGGACATCGGGACCGCGAAGCTGCCGCTCGACCAACGGCGTGGTGTGCCCCACCACCTGCTCGACGTCCTCGACGTCACCGAGCGCGCCTCGGTCGCCGCCTACCAGCGGGCGGCGCGAGCCGAGATCGCCAGCGTGCAGGCTCGCGGGGCGGTGCCGGTGCTGGTCGGCGGCTCGGGCCTCTACGTCCGTGCGGTGCTCGACCGACTCGAGTTCCCGGGGACGGACCCGGTCGTCCGCGCCCGGTTGGAGGCCGAGCTGGCCGCGCTCGGTCCGGGGCCGCTGCACGAGCGGTTGGCGGCGGTGGATCCCGCCGCGGCCACCAGGATCCTGCCGTCGAACGGCCGCCGGATCGTGCGGGCGCTCGAGGTGGTCGAGGTGACCGGGGCGCCGTTCACCGCTCGGCTGCCGCCGCCTGAGCCGGAGCCCGTGGTCGACGCCGTCGTGCTCGGGCTCGCGGTCGACGCCCGGAGCTTCGCGAGCGCATCGCGCGCCGCGTCGACCGCATGTGGGACCAGGGCCTCGTCGCGGAGGTCAGCGAGCTCGAGCGCCACGGGCTGCGCGACGGCCCGACCGCGTCGCGCGCGCTGGGCTACCGCCAGGTGCTCGAACTCCTCGACGGCACGCTCGACGACGCCGGCGCGCGCGCGGCGACGGTGCGGGCCACGCGAGAGTTCGCCCGTCGGCAGGCGACCTGGTTCGGGTCGGACCCGCGGGTGGTCTGGCTGCCGGCCGACGCACCGGACCTTCGTGATCGTGCGCTGGCCACGATCGCGGCTGCACGGATGACCGCTCGACTCGTACGATCGTGGGGTGGAGATCGAGTTCGTCAAGGGGCACGGCACGGAGAACGACTTCGTCCTCCTGCCGGACGTCGCTGACCGAGCTCGTGCTCACCCCGGAGCTGGTCGCCGCGATCTGCGACCGGCACGCGGGCATCGGCGCGGACGGCGTGCTCCGCGTCGACCCCGGCCTCGCGCGGCTCACCCGCTCGCTGGTTCATGGACTACCGCAACGCCGACGGCTCGATCGCGGAGATGTGCGGCAACGGGATCCGGGTCTTCGCCCGCTATCTGGTCGACGCCGGCCTGGCCGCAGCCGGCGCCGTCCCGATCGAGACCCGCTCGGGTCTCCGCGTGGCCACGGTCGGCGCCACCGGCGACATCACGGTCGACCTCGGGCCGTACGAGCGCCCTGATCTCGGGCTGGTCGAGATCACGATCGGGCCGCGGACGTGGACCGGCCACCCGGTCCGCATGCCGAATCCGCACCTGGTGGCCATGGTCGACGATCTCGACCACGCCGGCGGGCTCCACGAGCCTCCGACGGTCACGCCGAGCGGGGCGGTGCCCGACGGGGCGAACGTCGAGCTGGTCGTCAGGGTCGGCCCACGCCACGTCGCGATGCGGGTCTTCGAGCGTGGCGTCGGGGAGACCCGCTCGTGCGGGACCGGCGCTGCGGCCGCCGCGATCGCCGCCGCGCACCACGTCGGTGAGCTGCCGTCCAGCGCGGCGCTGGACGTCCGGGTGGACGTGCCCGGCGGATCGCTCGTGGTCACGATCCATCCGGACGGCGCGTCGACCTGACCGGTCCGGCGGTCCTGGTCGCGACCGGGACGTTCGACTCCGGTGGCTGCAGCGTCACGTCGCCGACCGTCGTCGGTCGAGCCCGTCGAGCTGCGCGGGCCACGGCGCGGGTCGCGTCGACCTAGCGCATTGCGTGTGGACCGGCGGGCCGCGTGCCCCGAGCACACGCTGCCCGTCGGCGCGCGATGTCACCGACCGTGATACGCGGATGCGCCTCGCAGCCACGCGTGTCAAGATCGAACGACGATGACTCCTGACCCTTACCCCGACGCGGGCGGCACCATCCCGATTCGGGCACTCGATCCGACCGCGACCCGAGGGTGTCGACACGGCCATCCACGACGCGTCCAACCACGACAGGCCTCACCACGACGGGCCTCACCACGACGCCTCGACGACGGCCTCACCACGACGGCCTCCCACGACGGGGACCAGCTCGACCTGGCTGACCGCCAGGCGCTGCGTCGCGTCGCCGGCCTGTCGACCGAGCTCACCGACGTCACCGAGGTCGAGTACCGCCAGCTGCGCCTCGAGCGAGTCGTGCTCGTCGGGGTGTGGACCGAGGGCACGGTCGCCGACGCCGAGTCGTCGATGCGCGAGCTCGCGCAGCTCGCCGAGACCGCGGGCTCGCAGGTGCTCGAAGCGCTCTACCAGCGCCGCGACAAGCCCGACTCAGCGACGTACATCGGGTCGGGCAAGGCAGCCGAGCTGCGCGACACCGTGCTGGCGACCGGCGCGGACACCGTGATCTGCGATGGCGAGCTCAGCCCGAGCCAGCTGATCCAGCTCGAGGACGTGGTCAAGGTCAAGGTGATCGACCGGACCGCGCTCATCCTCGACATCTTCGCCCAGCACGCGAAGAGCCGCGAGGGCAAGGCGCAGGTGGCGCTGGCCCAGATGCAGTACATGTTGCCGCGCCTGCGCGGCTGGGGTCAGTCGATGTCTCGCCAAGCCGGTGGTCGGGTCGCCGGCGGCGGCGGGATCGGCACCCGCGGGCCGGGCGAGACCAAGATCGAGACCGACCGGCAGCGGCATCCGCGAGCGCATGGCCAAGCTGCGCCGCCAGCTCAAGGACATGAAGAAGGCGCGAGTGACCCAGCGCAGCTCGCGGCGGGTCCGGGACGTGCCGTCGGTGGCGATCGCCGGGTACACCAACGCGGGGAAGTCGTCGCTGCTCAACCGCCTCACCGGCGCCGGCGTGCTGGTCGAGGACTCGCTGTTCGCGACACTCGACCCGAAGGTCCGCCGCACCGAGACGCCGGACGGCCGGACGTACACGATGACGGATACCGTCGGCTTCGTCCGGCACCTGCCGCACCAGCTCGTGGAGGCGTTTCGCTCGACGCTCGAAGAGGTAGCCGAGGCCGATCTCGTGCTGCATGTGGTCGACGCGTCCCAGCCAGATCCCGAGCAGCAGCTGGTCAGCGTCCGCGAGGTGTTCGCCGAGCTCGAGGCGTTCGACGTCCCCGAGCTGGTGGTGATCAACAAGTCCGACCTCGCCGACCCCGTTGTGCTCGAGCGGCTACGGCTGCGCGAGCCGCAGTCCGTGGTGGTGTCGGCGCGGACCGGCGAGGGACTCGAGGAGCTGCGCGAGCTGATCTCCGTACGCCTGCCCCGCCCCGCGGTGCCGGTCGACGTCCTGGTCCCGTACGCCCGCGGCGATCTGGTGTCGCGGATGCACGACGACGGCGACATCGACAAGCTCGAGCACATGGCCGACGGCACCCGGATCACCGGCCGGGTCTCCCGCGATCTCGCCGCGGACCTTGCACCGTACGCCGCGCCCGCTGGCTCCTGAGCCCCGACCCGACTGGCCTTATTGGCTGGCCAGGGTCCAGGGTCTGCGACGGCGACGGCCGAGCTGTGTCTCCAACGCCCCTCGCTCGGCGTAGAAGATGATCTGCGGATTTGCCCGCGCTCCACTCCATCGAGAGGGTGTGATCGGGATGCGGCACCGAGGCGAGCCCGGGGTCGGAGAGCATCTCCTTGCTCCCGCACCGGATCCGCGCCTGGCCGGCCAACGGCACCTGCACGAGGAAGAAGTCCTTGAGCGGCACCGGATCGATCCGGACGGGGCCGCCGTAGTCGAGGTGGCAGGACCGTCTCTACGGCTCTCTTCTCGACCTTGCGCACTCACCCCCGAGTTCCTTACGTAGTCGAAAGTAGCAGTGAGTGACCGTCCGGTTTCGGAGATCGCGACGCGGGACGTGGTCCTGCCGGCGGTTGCCGACCGGACCACGCCACGTCAGCGCGTGGTCAGATGATCGTGCGGACCAGGTCGTACGTCCCGAAGACGCCTTCCCGGACGATCACCAGTCCGTACCAGTCGGTGCGCGAAGGCGTGAACTCCATGACGACAGGTGACCCGGCTGCCGCGAAGGCGCTGTCGATCGCCTGCGAGCGGACTTCACCCAGGTGCTCTCCGTGGTCGGCAGGCTGTCCATGAGGAACAGGTCGCGTCGATGAGGCCCGACTCGGCGTGAGCGTGAAGCGGTAGGTCGTGCCCGCCTCGAGGAACGTGTCGCGGATGGCGACGACCTCGTCGTTGGTCATGTCGACCTCGTCTGGCGTGCCGTCCAGGATGTCGCTGCCCTGCGCGAGCTGGATGTTGTACGTGCCGCCGCCGGAGACGGTCTCGACGCGTGGGAAGTACGTGGCGAAGTCGCGGTGGTTGGAGTCCACCGCGATGAAGTCGGAGACCCCTGGCCGAGACGCTGGTCTTGATCAGGTGTTCCCGGCTTGTCGCTGTAGAGATCAAGGTCGAGGTTGGTCGACCCTGCATCGTGATCGCCACGACGACCATATTCGTCGCGGTCGAATACTTGTACTGTGGTCCTTCGCGCCAGGAACGCCCTGGAACCGCGCCTCGTAGTCCTTGAGCTTGGGCTTGGCGGCGTCGGTCGCCTGCGCCGGCATGGTTCCGGCGACGAAGACAAAGCGAGCGCACCGCCAGCGGTCATGAACATGCGTCGAGACATGGTTGTCTCCCCGAGTGATGCGCGCCAAGGCCCCCCTGGCGCGTCGTGATGCCATGGTGCCCGTCTGGAGTCGGGCGATATCCGATCCGCGCATCAACTGTCCACGCCGCGCGGATATCGGAATAGCTCGCCAGCGCATCGGCTGGCAGCCGTGCTCGCGCAACGGGTCAGTCGTAGGTCTCGAGCCAGTTCTCGTACGTGTCGAGGAATGCGGTGCCGATCAGCCAGGTCACCGTCGAGCAGGTTGAGCTCGTACGAGCCGACCAGCCGCTCGGTGCCACCGTCCTCGGCGGTCACGGCCGCGGTGAAGGCCACGTGATACGACCTCCGCTCGGGGATGTCCGGCCCGCACGTGCCGACGCCGAGCACCTGCATGGCGCCGTCACCTTGATCGTCGGTGAACGACGGATCGACGTTGCCGAGGATCGCCTGGTTCTGCGCCGCGTACGCCTCGCCGTCGAGGACCTCGATCACCGGCCGGGAGTCGATCAAGGGGTGCCCGGTGAGCGTGATCCCCGGCGCGCAGCCGGGCAACGGAAGGTCGGTCTCGTCGTCGCACACGAAGTCGGCGGCCCGCGATGCCTCGGTGATCGTCTCGGCGTCACCGGCCACCAGGGCGCCGGCCACGACGGCAGCGAACGCGCACGCGTCGGCTGATCGTCGATCGGGCAGTCCCTCGAGCGCGAACGGTGCGGCGGTGGTCGTCGAGCTGGGAGCCGCGCGGAGGACGGCGGCGTGGCCGGCGGGTCGTCGGAGCAGGCGGCAAGGGACGAAGAGCGCGACGATGATCAAGCGCTCCGCCACGACCCACCTGCCCACCAGTGATCACTCCTGGCTGCGGCCGCCGAGGTGCTCGGCGAGGAACGGCTCGGCGGCGGCGTAGAAGCGTTCACGGTTCGCCGGCTTGGCGAAGCCGTGACCCTCGTCCTCGAACAGCAGGTACTCGTGCGGCAGCCCCTTCTCGACCAGCGCCGCGACGATCTGCTCGGCCTCGGAGCGCTTGACGCGCGGGTCGTTCGCACCCTGCGCGATGAGCAGCGGGATCGTGATCTGGTCGACCTTCGACAGCGGCGACCGTGACCACAGGAAGTCGCGCTCGGTCTCGGGGTTGCCGACCCGCTGGTGGAACAGCGCGATCTGCGGCTGCCAGTACTCCGGGATCGTCTCGATCAACGTGTTCAGGTTGGACGGGCCGACCACGTCGATCGCGCAGCGGAACACGTCCGGCGTGAACGTCGCGCCGACCAGCGCGGCATACCCGCCGTACGAGCCGCCGTAGATCCCGATCCGGCTCCGGTCGGCCCAGCCCTGGCCGACGATGTACTCGACCGCGTCGATGAGGTCGTCGTGCATCGCCGCGCCCCACTGCTTGTCCCCGGCGTTCGTGAACGCCTTGCCATAGCCAGTCGACCCGCGGAAGTTGACCTGCACGGTGAGGTAGCCGCGGTTGGAGAACCACTGCGCCTCGGGGTTGTAGCCCCACTGGTCGCGGGCCCACGGGCCGCCGTGCACGTCGAGCACGGCCGGCAGTCCGGTCCGCGGCCAGGCCCGGCGGGAACGTCAGGTAGCCGTGCACCTCGAGCCCGTCCCGCGCCGTGAACACGAACGGCTCCATCGCGCGCGAGCTGGTACGACGTGAGCGCCTCGCGGTGGTGGAACAGGAACGTGGCCTCGCCGGTCTCGCGGTCGTACGCGTAGTACGCGACCGGGACCGTCCGACGGCGCGACGCTGACCAACCAGCGGCGGTCCGAGCGCTCCGACCGGCTCACGCCGAGCTCGCCGTCGCCGAGCGCCTTCAGCCGCTCGAGGTCCTCGCTGCTGCCGCAAGGGGACTTTGAAATAGGTGAAAACCACGGCGAAGACAAAGACGTTATCAACCGAGAGGGACCATTCGACCAAATAGCCGGTCAAGAATTGCAGGCCAGCCTCCGTTCCCATCCACAGTCCGATGAGGACGTTGAATCCGGCGGCCAGCAGGCACCACACGACCACTGAAACCAGGCTTTGGCGCAACGTCGGCTCGGTCTTACGGCGGGCCAGCAGCATTAAATCCAGGCCCAGCAGCACCGCGACGAGGCCGGAAAAGGCCAGCCAATGCCAAAACTCCAAAGTCATTAACGTCGGTCCAGTGCAGCAAGAGGGTGACGCGTTTCCGCGCTGGTTCGACCGGTCTGGGTCGACGCCTGGGACTGTCGGCCGTTCCATTTCCAGGCGAATGCCGCGAGGCAAACCGGACAAACTACTGGAAACCTGTGGCGGTAACTGAAATAATAACGGACTGTTCGCTCGCGGTCCCGCCCAACGGAACGAAAATGAGGTGTGCGATGTTTTATAAATCCCATGGCCTAATGGGATCGCTGATAATTGCGCTCAGCTTAGTCCTCAGCCTGTCCTCAGCCTTCGCGCAAACCAAGCCGCCAGCGAAACCTCCGGCCAAGCCACCGGTCAATCCGCCCCCCAACACCAAGCCCAAGACGCCGCCGCCGGCCGACCCGAAGTCGACCGATACCAAGGCCGGGGATGCCAAGGTCGCGGAAGGCTCATCCGATGCTGCCGTGCGCCAGTTCCGTGAGGCGGTGGCCTTCCAGAATCGCGAAGCTTACGACCTGGCCGTCGACGAGTGGGAAAAATTCCTGGAAAAATTCCCCACCGACCCGCTGGCTGGCAAGGCCCAGCATTATGCCGGAGTCTGCTATCAGGCCGAGAAAAAACTGGACGACGCCCGGACCGCTTATGAGAAAACCATCGCCAAGTATCCCGATTTGGATTTGCTCGACCTGACCTATTTGAATCTCGGCTCGACCTATCTCACGTTGGCCCAGGCTGGCAAGCCGGACCTGTTCGACAAGGCCTCCGAAGCGTTCAATAACGTCCTGACTAAATTTCCGAAAAGCGCTCAGGCCGCCGCGGCCACGTATTACCTCGGCGAATCTCTGTACGACCGCAACAAGAAGGACGATGCGGTCAAACAATGGCTGGACTTGGTCAAGAAGTATCCCGACAGTCCCCTGCTGCCCGAGGCCCTCTATAGCGCTGGCGTGACGCAAGAAGAGCTCAAGCACAACGATCAGGCCGGCGCCACCTACGACACCTTCCTCAAAGATTTTCCCCAGCATCCGCACGCCAACGAAGTGGCCATTCGCAAGGGCGAAACGCTGATGGCGCAGGGCAAGTTCGCCGAAGCGGAAAAACGCTTCGCCAGCGCCGCTTCGATCAAGGATTTCGATCTGGCCGATCATGCCATGCTGCGGCAAGGCGCGGCTTTGTACGATCAAAAGAAGTACGCCGAAGCGGCCGCCGTGTACGCCGGCTTGATCGAGAAATTCCCCAAGTCGAAAAATGTGGGAGACGCCACACTGGCGGCCGGCAAGTGCTTTTACCTGGCCGGCAATTATGCCGACGCGCGCAAATGGCTCGACAAAGCCCGAGGGCTGGGCGGCGAGACGGCGGCCGACGCCACGCACTGGGCTGCTCGGAGCCTATTGAAAGAGAAGCAACCGGCCGAAGCGCTCAAAGTCATCGAAAAGGCATTAGCCGATGCCCCGGCCGATAAAAAGCCGGTCTCGTTGCTGTTGGATCAGGCCGATGCTTCGTTCGAGTTGCCCGACCGTCGCAGTGCCGCAGTGGGACAGTATGCCGCCGTGGCCGATAAATTCCCTAACGACCCGTTGGCCCCACAAGCCCGATACATGGCTGGCTTTGCCGCGCTGGGCAATGGAGATGCGGCGACGGCGCTGGATCAAGCGCAGAAGTTTCTGAAGGCGCATCCCGACCACGCGCTGCGCCCGACGTGAATTTCGTGGCTGCCGAAAGCAGTTTGCTGCTCGGCAAAAATGCGGAAGCGGAAAAGCTCTACGCGGACCTGCTGGCCAAGCATCCTGGCCATGCCGAGGCCGAGCAGTGGCAAGTGCGCCGCTTGTTGGCCCTGTATCTGGATAAGAAATACGACGCCGTCGTGACCGCACTGAAGACGCTGCTGCCACAGCTTAAAAATCCGGACAACGTAGCGGAAGCGCAATACCTGCTCGGCAGCTCACAGCTGGAAATGCAGCAAACCGATGCCGCGATCACTTCGCTGCAAGCATCCTTGAAGGCGCAGCCGAAATGGCGGCAGGCCGATGAGACCCTACTCAATCTGGCTCGCGCAGCGGCAAAAGAACGACATCCAGGGCGCTCGTGCGACCGCCGAAAAACTGATTGCGGACTTTCCGCAGAGCAAAGCGCTCGATCGCGCGCATTATCGCCTGGGCGAATACTTGTACGCCGCGAACGACTTCAAGCAGGCAGCGACCGAATATCAAAAAGTGCTCGACACCTGGCCGAATAGTGCGGTAGCTCCGCACGCTCAGCTAGGACTCGCCTGGGCCAAGTTGTCGCAGCAAGACAACGAGGGAGCGGAGAAGGCCATCGGTGCACTGCTCGACAAAAAGCCCGACGCGGCGCTGCTGCCCCGGGCTCGATTTCGCCCGCGCCACGGCTCGGCAGCAACTCAAGCAGTTCGCGCCGGCCATCGAGGATTTGCAAGCCTTTATCGACAGCAATCCGCCGGCCGACGAAAAGGCCGACGCCTTATACCTGCGTGGGCTGTGCGAAGAGGGTTTGAAGAAGTACGACGACGCGGTCAAGACGCTGGAATCGATCACCGAGGTCTCGCCCAAATATCCGAGTGGCGACAAAGTCCTCTATGAGTTGGGCTGGACCCGCGATTCGCTGAACAAGCCTGACGAAGCGGCCGACAGTTTTCAAAAGTTGATTTCTCAATACCCTGCCAGCTCCTTGGCCGCCGAGGCGCTGTTTTATATTGGCGAGCGTCAATACGCCAAAAAAGACTACGCCGCCGCCGCCACGTCCTACGAACAGACGGGCGCGAAGGCTGGGAAATCGGACTTGGGCGAGAAGGCCGCGCACAAGCTAGCCTGGGCCGAATTCCAGCAAGGCAACTTCGAAGCCGCTCAAAAATCGTTCGAGTCGCAACTGGCGACCTATCCGCAGGGCGAGCGAGCCACCGACGCCCAGGTTATGATCGGAGAATGCCTGTTCAAGCAAAACAAGTATGCCCCGGCGCTGGCTGCCTTCGAAAAAGCATTGGCCACGCGGAAACTGGCCAAATCGTTCGAGGCGTTGGCCCTACTACACGCGGGCCAATCCGCTGGCCAACTCAAGCAATGGGAACCGAGCTTAAAACTGCTAGAGCAACTGATTAAGGAACTGCCCGACTCGGCCTACGTCAACGAAGCCCGTTACGAGGAAGGCTGGGCCAAGAAGAATCTCGGCCAGCTGGACGACGCGCTCAAGCTATTCGAAGTGGTCGCCGAAAGCCCGGTGAGCGAAGTCAGCGCTCGAGCGCGGTTCATGATGGGCGAAATATTTTTCGAGCGAAAAGACCACAAGGAAGCGATTCGCAATTACTTTAAAGTAGCCTACGGATTCGGGAGCGATTTGCCCAAGCCCATTGAGGTCTGGCAAGCCGAATCGATCTACGAAGCGGCGTTTTGCTTCGAGATCATGCAAAAGCCGGATCAGGCCAAGAAACTATATGCTGAATTGATAAAGAAATATCCCGAGAGCGATAAAGTCCCCTTGGCCAAGCAGAAGCTGCAAGCCTTGGGGGGTTAATCGGACATTTCGGGAAAGACCTTCGTATCTCAGTCTGAACGTGTGTAAGTAGTGAGAGGCTTTCATGCTGACGAAGAATTCATTCCAGCGGATATGCCGGTTGTTAGGGGCGCTGCTGATCGTTTCGCTGAGCTGCGCGTGGCGATCCTTCGTTCGCCCAAGCTCTGCCGGCGATAGACCCGGCCAAGGCCGCACCGGCGGATAAACCGAGCGCAGACGCCGCCGGTCCCGAGCCGAAGGCGGCGTCCCCCAAGGCAGGGGCGGCCACGGATCCCAAGGCCGCGGATCAAAAGTTCGACGAAATGATGAATAAGTCGGACGCCAAGGCGGACAAGAGCGCCGACACGAGCATTAAGCCGCAGTCGGTCAACGGTTGGGAATTGTTCAAAAAGGGCGGCTTCGTCATGTGGCCAATCGCGGCCATGTCCATCATCGCCATCATCTTCGCGATCGAGCGGACGTTGGGGCTGCGTCGCGTGATCAATCTGCCGCCGAAATTGGTCGAAGCCTTCGGTGAATTGTCGGCCTCGCCGACCGGCCTCGATCTGCGCAAGGCCTATCGCCTGACGCAACAGTTTCCTTCCACCGCCTCGAATGTCGTGCGCCTCCATGTTGTTGAAGGCCGGCCGGCCGCAGCCCGAAGTCGAATCCGCCGTCGAAGCTTCACTGTCGCGCGAGTCAACGCGCCTGAGCACAAATCTGCGGCCGATGATCCTCACGGTGACCGTTACGCCGCTCATGGGTTTGCTAGGCACGGTGTATGGCATGATCATCGTGTTTCAAGCGATGGCCACCTTGGCCCCGGGGGCAGACAAAGCCACCGCCTTGGCCGATGGCATTTATGCCAAGCTCATGACCACGTTCGCCGGTTTGGCCGTTGCTATCCCGGCCTTGATCATTGCTCACGTGCTCGAAGGGCGCGTACATGCCCGAATGCGGGAAATTGCCGAATTCGTCAACAGCCTATTGCCGCAAGTGGAAAAATACGAAGGCAAGCTCCGCGTCAACCGCCAGCAGTTGTCGGGCTCAGAGCCGGGTTCGGCCAAAACCGCCAGTAAGGAACCACGCCGCGGGACGGGAATGGCCGCGGTCGTCGGCGAGCCAGCGGAAGCCGAAGCGCAAGTCGGCGGTGGAACTTAATCGTCGTCGCGACGTCTTAAGGAGGATCGGTCACTCGATTCTCCGTCGGAAGGTCAATCAACTTTACGCAGTTTCCGGGTGAGCGATTATGTCCGTCGATGTTAAAGGTCCGCTGGCTGGCAGCGTGAACATGATGCCGATGATCGACATCTTGTTCCAGCTCGTGATTTTTTTCCTCATCGCCTCCGAAATCCAGGTCACCCAAAGTCAATTGCCGGTGCTTCTGCCGCAAGCCAGCGAAGCCCAGCCGCTGACCGTCAAGCCGCAGACCTTTATCGTGACCATCGATCAAGCCGGGCAGTATTTATTGGGCGAGCGAAAGGTTAACCTGGAGGAGCTCGATACCGAGTTGATGCAGGCGGCCGCCAACAACCCAACTAACCAATCGGTGACGATTCGGGCCGATCGGCGTGGCGCGGTGGCGCATACCGTGGCGGTGATGAACCTATGTAGCAAAGCCCATTTGGCGGGATACCAAGTCGAGATCGGCGGCGAATAATCGAGACGCGATTGACTTTAGGCTCGTTCTGGCGATCCAATTTAAGTTCAGAGACCGTCAACAGAACTTCGAACGCTTTGCATGATTCCACAACAGCGCCACCTTCGCACGCAACCAGCGATCGATCCCGAGCGGGACGAGCCGCTGTGGCCGGCGAACATCGCGTTGTTGGTGCTGGGCGGTTTCATCGCCGGTTTGATCGTCGCGCGGAGCGATTTCCAAACGCCCAACTTTTGGCGAAATGGCTGGACGCACTTTGGGTTGCTGGCCGCCAGCGGCGTGTTGCTGATCGTGGCCATGTGGCTCGGCGGCAAACGAGGGTTGCGTTTACAGGCGCCGCGCAGATCAGTTTACTTGGGCACGGCGCTCTGTTTTTCTACCTGGCGATCTCCGACTTTCCGCTCCCCTTGGCGGACAAAGCGGACGCCAACAAAGGCACGCACTCCAAGATCGTCCTGCACGACTTGAGCACCGTGGTGCGGCCTTTCCAGGAGCAAAAGATCGAGGTTTTCGATCGCCCCGTGGCGACTCAGGCGCCGGTCAGCGAGTCGGTGGAGGTCGCCCCGCGTCCGGAGCGCAACCCCGAGGCCAGCGCCTCCGGTCGCGCCCACGAAGATGGTTGAGGCCGCGCCCATCCCTTCGCCGAACACGCTGGCGATGGCTTCGATGAAGCCGGCCGAGTTCGCGGCCCCGCGCAAGAGCGATCAGGAATCGAAGCTCAGTAAGTCCACGCCCAAGGTGGCATTGCCTATCGATCAGGTCGCCGCCCCCGAATCGCCAAAATCCACGCAGACTACGGATCAGCGCTCGACGCCACGGCCACCGCGCCGGCACGGCGCGAAGCCGACGCCCGGGTGTCACAACGCTCGTCCAAACCCGAGGGTTTAGACGACAAGATGGCCGTGGCCCTGGTGCCGCGCGAGGCGATCCCACGCGGACTGCCCGACCAGAAGCCCACCGAAGCGGCGCCGAAGCCGCGCTCGAGCATATCGCCAAGATCGCGTCACCGGCGACCGCGGAAATCGGCGCTCCCAAACTGAGTGAAAAGAGCGAAGCGAAGTCTCCCGAAATTGGCCCCGCCGCTTCGGGCGCTCAAAAGTCCGATGGCGGTTGCGAGTGGCTCGCGGCACTTCGGATCCTGGCGTCAATACGCCAGCCGTCGTCGCACAAGCCGCCGGCAACAGGCCGCGCACCGCCGAAGATCAGCCGCAACTGGCGCCCGGCAAGGCAGGCCCCGCGGCTCGAGTACCGGTCCGCTCGCCATGACTACCGCGCCGATCCTGGATTCGGCGATCCGCAGTCCGAAGCTGGCCGACAGCGGCGCAGGCGAAGGCTCGTCCGCGCTCAAGCCCGGGACTATTAAGCTATCGAAGGGCGCGCCTGGCGGCATATCCGGCGGCCCGGCCAATGGTCCGATGGATGTAGAACCAGCCACCCCCGGCGGAACTGCGCTGGCCGGCCTGTCGCCCACGCGCGTCGAAGGTCCGGCGGGCGCGGGAAGTCAACCGGCGGTCAATCCCGGCGGTGGCTTACGCGAGCCGCGAACATTGCCGCGGTTCCCACGTCGCCCATCAATATCGACAGTCCGCCGCTAGCGGCGTCAGCTTCGGCCAAGCCAGCGGCAGTCGAGCCAAGGCAAGTGGCCGTGGGTCGATTGGGCAGCGGACCCGGCGGCTTTGGATCGACCGTGAAGCTCGATTCGGGCTTGTCCTCCGGCTTGCCCGGCGGCGTCGGTCCGGTGGCCGCCACGTTGCCTCGTTCGGACACCGCTCAGCCCACCGCTCAAGGAATGTCGGGCGTGGCTAGTGGTCCCGGCGTGATCTCGCGAGCGCCAGCCGGTAAGGGCGCACCCACCGCTGCTTTGGTCGCTCAGGACGTCAGGTCAGGCGAAGTGACCGGTGGTGGGAACGTGACCTCGCCGGAACCGGGACCAAGCGGGCTGGCGGCGCGCAACGAAGAGGGCCCGCGTAATTCGATCATCAATGTGCGGCCGGTCGGCGGTGGCGACGTGGGATCGGGACCGACCTCGATAGCGACCACCCTCCCCGGCTCGCATTCGGCCGGTGGAGGTCAACCGGGAGGCAATTCCGCATATCAAGGGGCTGGCGATGGGCAACCCACGATCACAGCTGGCGTGGCGGGTGGTCCGTTAGGCCGTTCGTCGGTCGGCGGCGCAACCCCGGGCATCGCCACCACGGTCGAAGGTAAATTGCCGGCCGCGCCGCATGCTGGCGAAGGAGGCGGCGCCGACGCCCAGCGATCGGTCCGGAAATGATCGGGACCGTGGCGGTAAAAAGTGGTGGAGGCGGAGGCTTGCCAACGGGATCGCAACGCGGCTCGGGCTCGGGCGAACCTGGCGCGGGGGACGCGCCTGTCGCGACAGCTGTCCATTGGCCGCGCCGACGGCCCGGATGGGACATCCAGCATCGCCGGCGATGGCACCGGGAACAGTCTGGGTAGCGGTGGTCGCGGCTTGGGCCCATCGGCGGCTCGTAGCGGCGCGGGGGGCCTGACCATTGGCACCCAAGCTGAAACACCACAGATCGCCTCGACAGGGACGACTGGCGGCGGTGGCGAGGGTGGCGGCTTAAAAGATGGCGGCGTCGACGCGATTGGCTCCGGAGTTCAGCGGCGGGTTGAGGGATCGGCAGGCGTGCGGTCGCCTAATGCGGGCGATTCAGCCGGCGGCGGTTTGGCGACCGACGGACCAGCGGGCGGTGCTACGGTCGGGTTGCCCACCGGCTTGAATCCCGGCGGGCGAGAGGACGTTGGTCCCTCGGTCTCAGGCAAGACGGGCACCGGCCCAGCCCGTTCAGCGGCTGGCGTGGGATTGCCTGATGGCATGGCGCAAGAGATTGCTTCGCCCAAGCTCCCCAGCGGTTCGCCCAGTGGCGGCGGCACAGCCGACGTGGCGACCAGCGCGGAAGGGGACGACATCGGTCCAGCGTCCGGCGTTCCGGCGCGGCACGAAGGGGGGCGGTTTGCCGGTGCAAGTGGCTGCCGCCGAAGGGCCGGGGGGCCTGGGCGCCGACCTGACTCCCCACGTCGGTTCTCTGAGCCGGCAAGCACGGCGCGACGGCGAAGTGGTGGTGTCCCAGGAAGGCCGCTTCTTGCAGCGTTCCACGCCTACCGGCGGCGGATTACTAGCAGTTGATGGCCGGGTGCGCAAAGCGCCGAGTCCTTCGAGCGGAAGGGCCGTAAAGAACGCGGCCCGGGCGATGGCGAAGACGGGCGTCCCTCGGCGCGGACCGAAAACGCCATCGAACTAGGTCTGGAATTTCTCGCCAAGCATCAGTCGGCTAATGGCAGTTGGAGCTTGAACGACTTCCCCGGCGCCACCGAAGCCGACGCGGGCTCGATCGTTTCAGATACCGCTGCGACGGGCCTCGCGCTGCTGGCCTTCCTCGGCGCCGGTTACGATCACTACGACGACAAATACAAAGACGTCGTCCGGCGCGGGCTGGAATTCCTGTTGGAAAATCAGCGAGAAAATGGCGACCTCTACATCGCCGCCGATTCGGATTCCAATCAGAGCGCCTGGTTTTATAGTCACGGCATCGCCTCGATCGCTCTGTGCGAGGCGTTCGGCATGACGGGCGATGAAAAGCTGCGCGTGCCCGCGCAAAAAGCGCTCGATTTCATCGTTGCCTCGCAACATCCTACGCGCGGCGGCTGGCGCTATAGCCCCCGGATCAGCTCGGACATGTCGGTGAGCGGTTGGCAATTGATGGCCCTCAAGAGCGGCGAACTGGCGCATTTGAAAGTGCCGCCCGAGACGATCGGCAATATTCGCAAATGGCTCGATTCCGCCCAGGCGACAAAAGGGGACGCCTCACAGTACGTGTACAACCCGCTGGCGGACGATTCACGGCGTCAGGGACGCGAGCCAAATCGCACGATGACGGCAGTGGGCCTGCTGATGCGGATGTACACGGGTTGGAATCACGACAATCCGGACTTGAAGCGCGGCGTCGACCATTTGCTCGCCAGCTTGCCCGAGGCAGGCAGCGGCAACGACGCCGGCACCTCCAAGCGTGACACCTACTACTGGTATTACGCCACCCAGGTCATGTACCACATGAAAGGCGATGCCTGGAAGAAGTGGAACGAACGGCTGCACCCGCTGTTGGTGAATTCGCAGGTTCAGGACGGCCCGATGACCGGCAGCTGGGATCCCCGAAACCCAGTGCCCGACCGTTGGGGCCCGCATGGCGGCAGAATCTACGTGACGACGATGAACCTCCTCTCGCTGGAGGTCTATTATCGCCATTTGCCGATCTACGATTCGGTCAAGATCGGGCATTAAGCGGCGGTTGGCAGTGATTCGCCGCGAGGTAGGCCAACAGAGCTTTGCTCGGTTCCGCTTAAACCTCTTTGCGCAGCGAAACGACCCGGGTGCGGGCGTCTTCTTCGATGTTGATCTTTTCCTCGCTCCCAGCCAGCCCAAGGCTTGCATCACGACGTCGCGCAGAAGCGTCAACTTCTTTCACCAGCTTGGCGATGGTCAACGGGCCTTTTTCGGACAGCACGTGCCAAACCTGGCCAGCGGTCTCGCCGATGTGAGCCACGCAAGATTCATTCATAGCAGTCGCCATAAATGCCGTACTCCTGGAGTTTTATCCCTTCCCTGACATTGCGCTCATGCGAAGGTCGCTTCTGCTAACATCGCTACAACCGTCTGCGGCAGGGATGCAAGCGGACGTCCCCAAATTATAGCTTGGGGAAGCGGCGTCTCAAGAGGCTTCAGAAGCGGCGGGACGGTGTAAACGCCATCCGAGAAACAAAAAAAGGGCCCGGTGGGCTGTGCGGGTTTAGCCTACCGGGCCCTCTAACCGTGAAAAACCGGCAGATCCCGAAGCGGGATATAAGTGCCACCATACCTCGGCGGCTGCGGCTACTAAGATTCACGGTGCGTCATGTGTGGGTCTTGTTTTGAGCCGCCGCGGGTGGCGGCTCAACTGGGTCGAACATGAGCGACTCACTCTAAAGCATCAACCGTGCCAAGAGCCGAATGGCGGAGTTCAAGGTTCGTGGCAAGACACTTAACTTGAATGAATCTGGCTGCTTAGCACCGTTTTGATATTTTGCAGAGCAGCCTTCGGCGAGCTAGTCGGGTGTAACCTTTACAAACCCCGACGGCAATCTGTGTAAAACGCGGAAGCGCCAAATGCGAATATCACCGCGAAGGACGTATAGAGTGCGAAGGAAAAGAGGATAGGAAAGAGGAGATGGCTCTCCGAGGGAAATAAAGTCGCGATGGGTTGATTTAGGAAGACGTTTGAAATCTTGTCTATCTGCGCCGTGCCGAATCTTCTCGCCGGACGCTCGTGCCTCTGGCCGATTTCCGATAAACTTTCGCACGCTCCAACCTTCTGCCGCGTGGGAACTTCTGGCGGGTATCCGGCGTCGTACAGACGTTCGCTCGTCTCACCATGCGAAACGCCCCACTTCTGGCCCAGCGAAACGCACTGCCATGAATCGAAAAATGCTCTCGCTTTCCGTCCTGCTGTCCCTGGTCCTGGTCATTGTGGCGGCCAGTGTCTACTCGGCGGTCCCTAATTCCGACGCCAATCGTGCGGCGGCTAAAAAGGCCATGGAAAGCGGCAACTTCAAAGACGCTTACGAGGATTATCGCAAGCTGGCGCTCGATCCGGCGGACGCGCCTCATATTGGTGGGCGACGACCTGAACCAGGCCATTCAATGCCTGAACAACCTGGGTCGCGTGGAAGAGATCGATGATTTCCGCGAGGCGGTGATCAAAGCCCACGCCAAGAACTGGCGACTGCTGCAAGCCGCCGCCGAGAGCTATCTGAACAATCAATCGTTCGGCTACATCGTGGCCGGCAAATTTTACCGTGGTCAACAGCGGGGGGGCGGCGAAGCGGTCAATTGCTACGAGCGCGATCGCGTGCGTGCCTTGCAGTTAATGGTCGAGGCTTTGCCGCTCGTCAAAGCCGAGCCAGACCATGCGGCGGCGGGCGAATTCTATTTCGCCTTTGGCCGGCTGCTGTTGTCCAATCGTGGCTACCAAGAGGCCTGGCGTCTGCAATACCTGACGGATCTGGGCCAGCTGCCCGATTACGACAAAGGCTGGTACTTCGGCCAGCAAACCGAGCGGCACCCGTGGACGAAAAAGGGACGCCCATATATTACTCGGCCCCCAAGTCGTACGAAGCGGCGGTCAACGATGGCGAGCGTTGGCGCTGGGCCCTGAACCAGGCCGTGGAATTCGCTCCAGCCCGCTTGAACAATGCGCCGTTACGAACGGGCCCAATTCCTGCTAAGCCAATTCGGCGTGCAAACGATGGCCGAGTATGGCAACTTCTTTTCGGCCCAAGACGAAGCTGACGACGGCAAGGACGGTGACAAAAAGGACGAAAGCGGCACCTATGCGCTGCACACGCTCAAGGAAGACGAAACGATCGCCCGGCTGGCGACCGGCATCAAGCGTTTCAAGCTGCCCGACGAGCAAAATTACATCAAAGTTCTATCAGCAGATCGCCGACGATCCGAAAACCGGCCACGGCGAAGACGCCTTGAACGGCTTGGCCCAGGTCTTCGAGAACCGCCGGCAATACGACACGGCCGCCGAGTACTGGCGGCGCAGCATCAAGGAATACGGCGCCAAGCCCGAGAAGCAGCAGCAGCTCGATCAAATCGTCGGCAACTGGGGGCGGTTCGAAGTCGCATCGCCACGCAGCCCGCCGGCAAGGGCGCGACGGTCGAGTTCCGCTTCCGCAACGGCAAGCAGGTGAAGTTCGACGCCCACGAGATCAACGTGCCGAAGCTGCTGACCGACGTGAAGGCCTATCTCAAGTCGACCCGGCCCAATTCGATTGGGAGAAGATGAACATCGCCGACATCGGCTATCGGCTCGTGCAGAAGAAGCAAGCGAAGTACATCGGCGCGGAGGTCGCCGCAGTGGGACTTGACCTCGAGCCGCGCGAGAACCACTTCGACAAGCGAATCACGGTCACCACGCCGCTGCAAAAAGCCGGCGCGTATCTGCGTCACGGCCAAGATGGCCGACGGCAACACCAGCAAGATCGTCCTCTGGGTCGCCGACACGGCGATCGTCCACAAGCCGCTCAACGGCAAGTCGCTTCTACTTCGTCGGCCGACGCCGTCACCGGCGAGCCGATCGCCAAGGCCAACGTCGAGTTCTTCGGCTACCGGCAGCGGCACGTCGACGGCAACCGCTATCAGATCGACACGCAGAACTTCGCCGAAGCCACCGACGCCGACGGCCAGTTGATCATCGCGAGACCAAAGAGCACGAGCGCAGGACTATCAATGGCTCGTCACCGCCACGCACCGAGCGACGGCCGCTTCGCCTACCTCGGCTTCACCAACGTCTGGCACGGCAAGTACTACGACGCCGAATACAACGAAGTCAAGATGTTCGCGATCACCGATCGGCCCGTCTATCGGCCCGGCCAGAAGGTGCAGTTCAAGTTCTGGATCCGGCACGCCCAGTACGACCAGGACGACAAGTCGGACTTCGCCCACCAGACGTTCGCCGTCGAAATCCACAATCCCAAGGGCGAAAAGGTCTTCACGAAGACGCTTCACATCCGACGACTACGGCGGCATCGCGGCGAATTCGAGCTGCCGGCCGACGCCACGCTCGGGCAGTATACCAGCTCATCGTCGTCAACCGCGGCGGCGGCACGTTCCGCGTCGAGGAATACAAGAAGCCCGAATACGAAGTCACGGTCGATGCGCCGACCGAGCCGGTGATGCTCGGCGAAAAGATCACGGCCACGATCAAGCGCCAAGTACTACTTCGGCTCGCCGGTCACGAAGGCCAAGGTGAAGTACAAGGTCATGCGCAGCGAGCACACGAGCACGCTGGTATCCGCCCGGCCCGTGGGACTGGCTCTACGGCCCCGGCTACTGGTGGTTCGCCTACGACTACGCCTGGTACCCGGGCTGGCGCGATTGGGGCTGCCGGCGGCCGTTGCCGTCGTGGTGGTCGGGGCTCAGCCAGCAGCCGCCGGAAATCGTCGCCGAGCGCGAAGTGCCGATCGGCGCCGACGGCACGGTCGACGTCGAAATCGACACGTCGCTCGCCAAGGCACTTCATCCGCGACCACGACCATCAGTACACGATCACGGCCGAAGTCGTCGATCAATCGCGCCGCACGATCGTCGGCACCGGCAACGTGCTCGTCGCCCGCAAGCCGTTCAAGGTCTTCGCCTGGGTCGACCGCGGCTACTACCGCGTCGGCGACACGATCAAGGCCAACTTCGCGGCCCGACGCTCGACGGCAAACCGGTCGAAGGCAAGGGCAAGCTGACGCTGCTGAAAATCACCTACGACAAGCACGACGCAAGCCGGTCGAAACCGCAGGTCGCAGACTGGGAGCTCGACACCGAACGCCGAAGGCCAGGCCGAGCATGCAGATCAAGGCCTCGCGAAGCGGGCCAGTATCGCCTGTCGTACACAGTGACCGACAAGCAGGAGCACGCAATCGAAGGCGGCTACCTCTTCACGATCATCGGCGAAGGCTTCGACGGCAGCGAGTTCCGCTTCAACGATCTCGAGCTCGATGCCCGACAAGCGCGAATACGCGCCGGCGAGAAGGTCAAGCTGCAGCTCAACACCAACCGCGCCGGACAGCACCGTGCTGCTGTTCGTGCGGCCGACCAACGGCGTCTACCTGCCGCCGCAAGGTGCTGCGGCTCAACGGCAAGAGCACGGTCGACGAAATCGGCGTCGTGCAAAAGGACATGCCGAACTTTTTCGTCGAAGCGGTGACCGTCTCCGACGGCACGGTCACACCGAAGTACGCGAGATTCTCGTGCCGCCGGAAAAGCGGGTGCTCAACGTGGAGGTCATGCCGTCGGCCGACGACGTACAAGCCGGGCCAGAAGGCCAAGGTGAAGGTCAAGCTCACCGACTCGACGGCAAGCCGTTCGTCGGCTCGACCGTGCTGACGATCTACGACAAGAGCCGTCGAATACATCTCCGGCGGCTCGAACGTGCCGCGACATCAAAGAGTTCTTCTGGAAGTGGCGGCGGCACCATCAGCCGCAACGTCGAAACGAACCTCGACCGCTGGTTCGCACAACCTCGTCGCCGCCGAGCCAGACGGGCATGGAGAACCTCGGCGTGTTCGGCGACAGCGTGGCCGACGAGATGGATGAGCTGGACGCGCAGACGACTTGCGGACGGCGAGCGATCGGCGGCAACGGTGCGGCGGTGGCGGCGGCGGTCGGCATGCGCGGCGGCGTGGCCACTGCGCGAAGTCGCCGAAGCCGATGCGGCGCCGATGCAGCGCCGCGCCGCCGCGGCGAACGGCTTCGGCCGATGCCGACGCTGACAGAACCGCGACGGCGCAGCCGGCGAGCCGGCGGCAGCCGCGCGCGCCGCTCGTCGCAGCCCACGGTCCGCAGCAAATTCGCCGACACGGCCCTCTGGGTCGGCTCGCTCGACGACCGACAACGACGGCATCGCCGAAGTCGAGCTCGACATGCCCGAGAATCTCACCGACGTGGAAGATCCGCGTCTGGGGCATGGGCCACGGCACCAGCGTCGGCCAGGGCGAAGCCGAGGTCGTCACGCGCAAGAACCTCATCGTCCGCCTGCAAGCGCCGCGGTTCTTCGTGCAGAAGGACGAAGTCGTGCTCACGGCCAACGTCCACAACTACCTGACGACCGCGAAGCAAGTGACGGTCGCGCTGGAGCTCGACGGCAACACGCTCGAAGCTGCCGACGCGCCGCCGAGCAGAACGGTCGAGATTCCCGCCGGCGGCGAGAAGCGCGTCGATTGGCGCGTGAAGGTCGTCGCACGAAGGCGAGGCCGTCGTCCGCATGAAGGCCCTCACCGACGAAGAATCCGACGCCATGGAGATGAAGTTCCCCGTCTACGTCCACGGCATGCTCAAGACCGGAAGCTTACGCCGGCACGATCCGGCCCGACAAGGACTCGGCGCAAGTTCGACGTTCAACGTGCCGCACGAGCGCCGCGCCGAGCAATCGCGGCTCGAAGTCCGCTACTCGCCGACGCTGGCCGGCGCGATGGTCGATGCCCTGCCCTACCTGGTCGATTATCCCTACGGCTGCACCGAGCAGACGCTCAACCGCTTCCTGCCGACCGTGATCACGCAGAAGATCGCTGCTCGAGATGAAGCTCGACCTGAAGGCGATCCAGCGAGAAGCGCACCAACCTCAACGCCCAGGAAATCGGCGACGACGCCGAGCGGGCCAAGGGCTGGAAGCGGTTCGATCGCAACCCGGTCTTCGACGAGGCCGAAGCTCGCACGAGATGGTCAAGGCGGGCGTCAACGGCTGCACCGAGATGCAGCTCTCCGACGGCGGCTGGGGCTGGTTCAGCGGCTGGGGCGAGCAAGTCTGGCCGCACACCACGGCGGTCGTCGTGCACGGCCTGCAGATCGCCAAGCAGAACGACGTCGCCCTCGTGCCCGGCGTGCTCGAGCGCGGCGTCGAGTGGCTCAAGCGCTATCAGGACCGAGCAGACTCGCAGCTGCTCAAGAACGTCGACGCAAGCAAGCGACAAGACAGCCGTAGAAGCAGTACGCCGACAACATCGACGCGTTCGTCTACATGGTGCTGGTCGATGCCGACGTCAAGAACGACGCGATGCGCGACTTCCTCTACCGCGACCGCACGCAGCTGGCCGTCTACGCCAAGGCGATGTTCGGCCTGGCCCTGCGACAAGCAGGGCGACAAGGAAAAGCTGGCGATGATCATGCAGAACATCGAGCCAGTTCGTCGTCGCAAGACGACGAGAACCAAACCGCCTACCTGAACCTGCCGGAGAACAACTACTGGTGGTACTGGTACGGCAGCGAGTACGAGGCCAACGCCTACTACCTGAAGCTGCTCGCCGCGACCGAGCCCAAGAGCGAAGTCGCCCCGCGGCTGGTGAAGTACCTGCTCAACAACCGCAAGCACGCCACCTACTGGAACAGCACGCGCGACACGGCGCTCGTGCGTCGAGGCGTTCGCCGACTACCTCAAGGCCAGCGGCGAAGACAAGCCCGACCTGACCGTCGAAGTCTGGATCGACGGCAAGAAGCGGAAGGAGGTCGAAGATCAACGCCGACAACCTGTTCACGTTCGACAACAAGTTCGTGCTCGAAGGCGACGACGTCGACGACCGGCGAGCACACGATCGAGCTGCAGAAGCACGGCACGGGCCCGCTCTACTTCAACGCCTACCTGACCAACTTCACGCTCGAAGACCACATCACCAAGGCCGGCCTCGAAGTCAAGGTCGAACCGCAAGTACTACAAGCTCACGCCGGTCGACAAGAACGATCAAGGTCGCCGGCGTCCGCGGCCAGGCCGTCGACCAGAAGGTCGAAAAGTACGAGCGCAAGGAGCTCGCCGAACCTGGCGACACGCTCAAGAGCGGCGACCTGGTCGAAGATCGAGCTCGAGATCGACAGCAAGAACGACTACGAGTACATCCTGTTCGAGGACATGAAGGCCGCCGGCTTCGAGCCGGTCGATGTCCGCAGCGGCTACAACGGCAACGACCTGGGCGCCTACATGGAGCTGCGCGACAACCGCGTCAGCTTCTTCGTCCGCACGCTGGCCCGCGGCAAGCACAGCGTAGCTACCGCATGCGCGCCGAAATCCCCGGCAAGTTCAGCGCCCTGCCGACCAAAGCCTCCGCCATGTACGCCCCGGAGCTGCAAGGCGAACTCGGACGAGATCAAGCTGAAGATCGAGGACTAATTGTTCCAAAGAACACATCGCACAAGCTCTGCTTCACCAGCCCGACGCGCCAGCGAGGATTCCGCCATTGGACATCCAACTTCCTTCGCTGGCGCATCAGGCTGGTGGGATGACAGCCACGCGACCTGTGTTGCGCCATTTTTTGCTTGTACGCCGGAAGATATTCCGCTCGCGTAATTTGTAGCGATGGTCTAAATTGAACCCTACTGCGATCGCGCACGTCGCCACAACTGGGCCCAGATTCGCCGGGTTGCCATGGAACATCGCTGGTTCGAGAAAGTCGTCGTGCTGTTTTGGCTGGCCACGATGACGTGGCTGGCGGTGGCCAAGGTTTTGCCGCCGCTCAATCGTGGCGAACCCCCCAGTTATCGCTCGATCTATACGCAGCAAGCGGCCGACGAACCGCCCGTCTGCTGGAAAATGTCTTGGAACGACCGGCCGCTCGGCTGGGCCGCCAACCACACGATTCGCACGGTCAGCGGCACCACCGAAGTTCACAGCCGCGTCCACTTCTCCGAAATCCCCATCCAAGAAATGATGCCACCGCTGCTGCGGTCACTGGTCAAGCCGGTGCTGCCATCGGATCGCTTGTCGATGGACGCCATCAGCCAGTTGGATCTTGATCCGCTCGGCCGTTTGACGAGTTTTTCTTCTTCGATGCACGGCGAAGGTTTTCCCATTTGTCGCATCGAGGGCACCGTGGACGGCCCCGATCTCAAATGGCAGGTCCGGGCGGGTGAGATCACCAAAAAGGATCGGCTCACCTTGCCGGCCAACGCGCTCATCGGCGACGAGTTCGCGCCCCACACGCGCATGCCCGATCTGCACATCGGTCAAACGTGGTCGGTCCCCGTCTTCGACCCGTTGGGCATCTCGAACACGGAAATCTTGCATGCCAACGTCGAGGGGGACGAACTATTGGCGTGGAACCACGAGGCGGTCCGCTGTTTGTTGGTCACCTATCGCGCGGATGCCGGGGTTGGCCTGAAAGCACGGGACGCGCAGCGCCGGCTGTGGGTGGCGGTCGATGGCATGGTGATCAAGCAAGAGACGACCGTCCTCAATTCGCGGTTGGTGTTCGTGCGTTTGCCGGCCGACGACTCTCGAGGCGTTGCGCTCTGGCCGAATCGCTTCGGCCGTCGAGGCGGTACCTCAAGATCCTCGCGTCGGTTAGCCATGGTGGCGCACCTACCTCCGCCTACGCGGCCGTTGCCGCGGCCAGGTCGAAGCTGGACGTGGGCTCGCCCTTGGGCCCGGATCTACCACCTCGACGCGCACACACCTGAACCGACCTTTCGTCGCACCTTTGGGCCATTGTTCCGCTTCGACCACCATTTGCCGGATCCACCTGATGAAGACCCGGACGGCCGGTCCGCTCTATCTCTCGCGCGCATCTCAACGGCCGCGGCGGAAAAGTTCATGGACATCGGCGAGGCTCTCGTCTGCCCGTCGTTCAAATCGCCTGGCTCGAGCCCACCGCACCCGCGATCCTCCAAGACCTCACCGGAACAGGAGCCGCCGAGTTAGGCGCGTTGCCAGCCCTCTGCTCGGCCGACGTACCTCGGCGAGAATCGAGGCTTGCGGCACGAGCAAGCCATCTACATGGACCGGCCTGCGGGCGACGCGGTCGGGGGAGTCCGATATCACGGCGCTCACGAGGAGGGCTTGTGCCTGTGCATTTGGGATACAGCCCCGCCCGTCGTGGTCTCGAAATCGTCGACCGGCCGGGTCCGTGACCGTGCACTCCTTAGAACCATTCGTGCTACGCAGGCTCATCATGGCTCTTGATGTCATCCGCGTTCCATTCAGCCCCGTGGCAAGGGCCGCCTGCGATCGGTGTGCATAGCAGACATAACTCACCTTATCGGAAGTAGTATCTAGAACGCCTTCTGCCGCTTTTGGGTGGTTGACGGACGGCGCCCATAGCGGGTTACTGGCGCAGTGCGACGTGCCATCCCAGTCTTGTTCGTAATCGGTGTCGTCCTGGCCGGCTGCAGCCGGACGGGCAGCCCGGTGATCGACACCTGGCCAGTTGGCGATGAGCTGAACTGCGCAGAGCTGGCCACGTGCGCGGAGCTGACGCGGGTCGGGCTGACCGGACTCGCGCTCCGCGATTCGGGTCACGCGCCGGTGATCAAGACGCACCTGCACGCAGAGGGAGCGATCATCGATCCCGCGACCGGTCACCAAATCCTCACGACGCGTAGTGGCGGCTGTTGCCACGTGCTCGTGGTCGACCACACGGACGGCACGACGAGCGCCATCGGCGTTGGCTTCCCTGGCGTCAGTCGCGAGGCCGTCGCGATCGACTGGGAGACCATCACGGCGCGGTAGGGCAGCAGGGGACCGTCGCCTCCCCCACCGGTCCCGAGTGCCGCGGCAGCGGCTCGGGACAACCGCTCGCCGCCTGCCTGCCACCACAGCAGAGAGTGCGTGTCGAGCAGGACCGTCAGTCAGGTTGCGTCTCGACGTCCCAGCGCTCGCCCGTCGAGTAATACGCCTCGTCATCCTCGGCGAGGAGTCGCACGGAGGGCGGCGGAGGTGGTGGCGGCCTCGGCGGGATGCTCGGCGGTGGCAACGTTGCGTTCGCGACTCGAGCACCATGGCCCCGGGCCGGCCACCCGAGTACGATCTCGCCACGCACGCCGCCGGGGCGCGGTGCGTGGAGGGCAGATGGTTCGACACGAGATCCCGCGGGCAGGCCTGCTCGGGGCGCTCGTTGCCCTGACCGCCCTGACAGCCTGCGGTGCGCCACCCCCGATACCAGCGCACATCGCGACACCCACTCCCACCGACTACGCGCCCTCGCAGCCCTCGGCGCGACCGGTGCCAGCCGGTCCAATCCCGATCCTGATCGACACGGACATGGCAGGCGACGACCTGCTGGCCGTGATGGCGCTGCTACGCGAGCCGTCGGTCGAGGTCCGCGCCATCGCCATCGACGGCAACGGCGAGGTCCACTGCCTCCAGGGCGTCAACAACATGAACCACCTCCTCGATGCGTTCGGGCGCGACGACATCCCGATCGGCTGCGGTCGCGAGGAGCCAGGTCCAAGCGGCCAGCTCTTCCCGGACGAGTGGCGAGCCGGCGCTGACGCCTTCTATGGCGTCGAATTCCCACCCTTGCAGGGCTCGACCGAGTCCGGCGATGCCGCCACCCTGATCGCCGACACGATCCGGGCTTCGAGCACGCCGCTCACGCTGGTGCCACTCGGCACCTGGACCAACATGGCGGACGCCTTCGCTGCCGATCCGGACCTCGTGGACAAGGTCGAGCGCATCCACGCCATGGCCGGCACGATCGACGCGCCCGGCAACATCAACTACGGAAGCGTCACGTTCGAGCACAAGGTCGAATGGAACGTCGGCGTCGATCCCGAGTCCTTCGCGGCCGTGCTCGCGACCGATGTCCCCATCACCCTGGTACCGCTCGATGCCACCAACGACGTGCCCGTGCCGGACGACTTCGCGGCGACGCTCGAAGCCGATCACGCAGCCGCCGGCGCCGACATCGCGTTCGAGATGTTCGCCCGCTCCCCTGCCCTCACCCAGGAGACGTCGTTCTGGGACACGCTCGCCGTGATGGCCCTCGTCGACCCGTCTCTCGTCGAGTGGGAGGAGATGACCGTGGACGTTGAGACCGAAGGGCCGATCGCCGGCCGAATCGACCGCTCCTCCGCGGGGCGACCGATCCGGGCCGCGATGTCAGCCGACGCCGACGCGTTCCACGTCGCGCTGCTCGAGGCACTGCGGCGCGGCGATCCACGACCCGAGCCTTTCGAGGCCGCAACCATGACGATCCGCTGGGACGGCACCTCGTGCACGATCGAGGACGCGCCTGCCACCACGGGCACGGTCCTGGCCACCCTGGCGAACGAGGACGACGCGGGCGTCGGGTTCGGGATCGCGACCACCGTCCCGCCGAAGAGGTGGCAGGACCTCATCGATTACGTCACGACATCGGATCTGAGTGACCCGAACGCGGTGACCCCGGACTGGCTCGTCGAGGTCAGTCCATTCTCCGTGGTCGACCCCGACAGCAGGACCACCACGATCGTCGAGCTGCCCACAGGTGAGATGGGCGCCATCTGCGCCACCGGGACGTTCCCCGATCTCGAGTTCCATGATGCGGGAGCCTTCACCGTCACTGGCTGAGGGGGAGCGCATCACTCCCCTCCTCCGCCCATGCCCGCCGGCGGGCCATTTGGCCTTCCAACGCTATCATCGCGCCTGCTGAGCGCGTGCCTCGCGGCGCTCGTGCGACCGAGGAGGATCTCCGCTGCCGCTGCTTCGTGCCATCGTTCGCCGGGCCATCGCGCCCCGCTGGCTCGGTGGCATCCATCCACTCTTCTTCGCGGCGTATCCGATCCTCTTCCTGTGGTCCCAGAACCTCGGCGAGACGCCGCCGGAGGACGTCGTGCAGCCGCTCGCGCTCGCCGTGGGGCTGGCAGTCGCGGCCACCCTCGTCCTCGCGGTCGTGTTCGGAGACCGCGCCCGCGCCGCGCTGATCACCACGCCGATCGCCCTCGGCATCCTCATGTACGGGCATGCCGTCGACCTGCTCAAGCTGCCCACGGACACGCTCCACGGGCTGTGGATCGCCACGATGATCATCCTGATCGTGCTCGCCATCCGGCTCCCGGATCGGCTGCTGCGGCGCGTCGACAACGCGATCTCCGTCGTCGGGGGGATCCTCGTCGGGCTGGCGTTGCTGCAGATCGGGCCGTATGAGGTCGAGGAGGCCCTCGCCGCTCCTCCGCCGGTCATCGTCGGTGGTGAGACGCTCGCGTCGCAGACCGATGCGCCGAAGCGGGACGTCTACTGGCTCGTGTACGACCGCTACGGCTCCGACCGCTCACTCAAGTCCTTGTTCGATGTCGAGAACGACCTGACGCCGTGGCTGCGCGAGCGCGGCTTCACGGTGCTCGATGACAGCCATGCGAACTACGTCGCGACGTCGCTGTCGATGGCGACCACGCTCAACATGACGCATCTCGAGGAGCTGACAGGCAACCCGGCCACGTCCGAGAGCAGCGAGCTACAACCCGGTCTACTCGCGCCTGCAGGGATCGATCGTCACGCGCCAGTTCCAGGCGCTCGGCTACCGCTACGTCCACCTGGGATCGTGGTGGAACCCGACCCGGATCGACGAATCGGCGGACAGGAACTACAACCCCGACGGCGTGAACGACTTCACGGCCGTGCTGTTCGAGACGAGCGTCCTTCCGCTTGCCGTCGAGGCGCTCGGCTGGGAGGAAGAGCCGCCGTCCGAGCACACGAAGCACGTGAAGCACAACACGATCGCGCTCGACACGCTCGACCGGATCCGCGGCGAGGGCGGGCCGAAGTTTGTCCTGGGGCACATCCTGCTGCCACACCCGCCGTACGTGTTCGACCGTGACGGACGTCCGATGACGGCCGAGGAAGCGGCGAGGCTCGAGGACAAGGACGCCGGCCGGCGTCAGCTCGCGTACACGAACACGCGGATCAAGGCGTTCCTCGAGGGCCTGCTCGCGCTCCCCGAGGACCAGCAGCCGATCATCATCCTGCAGGCCGACGAGGGCCCCTGGACCGATCCGTACTTCGCGGACAAGGTCGGCTACGACTGGACGACGGCCTCCCCCGAAGAGCTCGAGATCAAGTTCGGGATCCTGAATGCCTGGTACGTGCCCGGCGGCACCGAGGGGCTGCAGCTGGATCCCGCCCAGACGGCGATCAACACGTTCCCGGTGCTGTTCAGCCGCTACTTCGGGCTCGACTTCCCGCTGCTCCCGGATCGCGTCACCACGTCGAGCGGGTGGAACCGGCCCTACAGGCTCATCGACATCACCGACGACCTGCCGAGCCTCGCCGGCGGCTAGCCGCTCAGCGTCGACGCAGGAGGAAGAGGACCCGCGGGCTCTCCACGATTGGGCTCTCCTCGACGACCTCCCAGCGTGCGGTCGCGGCCGCACGGAACCCGTCGAGGTGGTAGTCCGGGAAGACGTCCTTGCGCGGTGCGAGGAGGCGCCGGACCATCGGGTCCTCCTTCGGGCACGAACTCGACGATGGCCCACGGCGCGAGCTCGGCGAACAGGTCGAGCACCATGGCAGCGGCACGTTCCGCGAGATCGCGATGTGGTGGACGAGTGCCAGCGCGAGGATCACGTCGGGGTTCGCCCGGTCGAGCAGCGACGCTCGCTCCCGGTTCGCCCAGCCCAGCCCGGGCTCGGGTTCGCGACGTCCTGGATGAGCGGCAGCGTGTCGGTTCGACCCTCGCGCCGGAGCTGCCGGTAGTGCTGCTCGGCCGCGGCGGGGTCGATGTCCCAGGCGATGACGCGCTTGCCCGCATCGGCGGCGATCCGGCTGAACCGGCCGGTGTTCGCGCCGATATCCCAGGCGCGCTCTCCCGGGACGCGCCGGACGAACGCCTCGACGAGACGGGCCTTGTCGGCCGGTGGCTTCGTCGCCATAGCTCGTGTGATCCGCGTACTCGGCCCATTCGGTCCCGGCGGGCTTCCAGTCAAGACCCTTGACGGTACCGCGCAGGCTGTCGATGAGCGCGATCAGCCGGGTGCGGGGAATCCGGGCGCCGCGGGCGCTCTCCGCGCCGGCGTCGGTGGCCGCGTGCTCGCGCTGCGCCCCGGCATGCAGGTGCACGTGGGACAGGAGACCGAAGTTGAGCCGGGTTCGTCGCGGCAGGAGCTTCGACGCGAGGTCCAGCGGGATGCCGTCGGGATCGGCCCGCTGCAGCGGCCCGAGGCGGACGTCACGAAGGGCCATCAGCGCGAGCGGCGCCAGGAAGTGCTCGCAGAACTGGCGGTAGGCGACCCACGGGCTGCCGTCCTCGAGCGGCTCGAACGAGAGCGAATCGATGAGGACCGGCCGGCCATCGATGAACTGCACGTTGTAGGCGGATGCGTCCCGCAGGGTGCAGCCCGCCCGAGAGCGGCCAGCTGGGCCTCGAGCGTCAGGAGCGCCGCGTCGCGAAGCTCCCCGAAGGTCCACTCGTGCGGGTAGCTGATGAGCTCGACCTGGCGCGGCTTGATGACGGCGTGCGCGCCCGGCCGTGGCGCGGCCTCCACGCCGATCGGTTCGTAGGGCAGGAGCTGGCCGTTCGCGAGGAGATCGCGCTTCAGCGGGCTCTGTTCGAACGCGTCCCACTCGGCGGCAAAGCTCGCCTGGATCTGCCGATAGGGAGCGCCATCCCGCCAGAAGACGAAGCCGCTGGGGTCCCGAAAGGACCCGGGATCGCTCCGGTCGCTCGGCGGAGCGGTAGGGGTATCCAGCTGCGGGTCAGCTGCCGTGCGTCGCCTCGTCGGTGGAAGCCGGCGTCTCCGGCTGGTCCGCCTTACGGCGACCGGGGATGAGCCGGGTCAGCTGCGTTCGAAAGAAGAAGATGACCGCGGCAACGGACGCGATGGCGCCCTGGATGATCAGGCTGCCCGAGCCTGCGTCGATGTATGCGAGTTCGATCATGCGCTGTGTCTCCCAGCGGTCTATGGCTACGCCCGGCGTATCGAGACCAAGGTGCATCGAGACGGCGAACGTCCACGTAACCTGGTGCCGCCGAACGATACCATTCACCTCGTTTCCAGGACTGGCGGTCCGGTGCGCTGAGGCTGGACCGAGCTCGCGAGGGGCGTGAAGCACGATGGCATTGATACGAACGACGCAGCCCTTCCACGGGGGCGCATGACCCTCCGTCGCCTGGTGCTCGATCCCTGGCGGGAGGGTCCGCCACCGGTCCACACGCTGCTGATCGCCGCCTATCCGATCCTGTTCCTCTACGGGCAGAACCTGGGCGAGCTTCGCCTTGCGCACCTCGGGGGCCCGCTGGTCGCGATGGTGGCCGTGGCCCTCGTCGCGTTGTTGCTCGCAGCGACGCTGGTCCGGGACGCGCGCCGTGCCGCCCTCGTCCTGTCCGTCATCGTCGTCGCGTTGTCGTTCTACGGCCACGCGGCGGGCCTCGCCCGGGAGACCCGAATCGGGACGACCCTCCAGAACGTGGGCTGGGCGGCGCTGATCCTGGGTGCCGTCGTGGTCGCCGTCGTGGCGGCATCGCGGCACATCGCGGCCCTGACCCGGCTGCTCAACCTCGTATCGGGGGTGCTCGTCGTGCTCACCCTCGTGACGATCGTGCCGGTCGAGCTCGGGCGACTCACTCGGAACAACGCCCAGGCCGGCCCGGTCGTGTCCGCGGACGCTGGCGCCGCGCGCGACATCTACTACATCGTGTTCGACCGATACGGCTCGGCGCGATCGCTCGACCTCCTGTACGGGGTCGATGACGAGCCGTTCCTCGACGGGCTGCGCGACCGCGGCTTCGACGTGCTCGCCGACAGCCACGCGAACTATCAGCAGACGATCCTCTCGCTCGGCGCCACGCTCAACCTCGACTACCTCGATGAGATCGCCGCGGCGCAGGGGCCGGCGTCGAACGACCTGCAGCCCGTCCTCGACCAGCTGTCCGGTCACGCGGTGGGACGGTTCCTCGTCGGGCAGGGCTACGACTACGTGCACGTTGGCGGCCACTGGGGGCCGACGCAGACGAGCGCGCTGACCGAGCGCAACCTGATCCCGCGCGGGCCCTCGGACTTTCTCGCGGCGCTTGACCAGGCGTCAGCCCTGCCGACGCTCCGCCGCTGGCTGGGGATCAGCAACCGGATCCCGGAGCTCGAGCGCCACTTCGAGGGGGCTCGCTTCCAGCTCGACACGCTCGACGGGCTTACGAACGAGCCGGAGCCGACGTTCGTGTTCGCGCACCTGCTCCTTCCCCATCCGCCGTACGTCTTTACACCGGACGGCAGCTTTGTCTCAGCGGAGGCCGGCGCGGCTCGGACCGAGGCGGAGGCGTTCGAGCAGCAGCTGACGTACCTGCACGGGCGGGTGAACGGGCTCGTCGACCGCTTGCTCGACCGGCCGGTGGAGGACCAGCCGATCATCATCCTGCAGGCCGACGAGGGTCCCTACCCCGCCTCGTACGTGCAGAACCAGAACCTCGACTGGGCGAACGCGAGCCCCGACGACGTCGAGGCGAAGTTCGGGATCTTCAATGCGATGTTCCTGCCCGGGGACGAGGCCGCGCCGGCGGCGACGATGAGCTCCGTCAACACGTTCCGGTACCTGTTCGGGCGCTACTTCGGGGCCGACCTGCCGCTGCTGCCCGATCGGTCCTACGCGTCGGCTGCGAAGGCCCGGCCGTACGACTTCGTCGAGATCACGGACCGGCTCCCGTCGCTCCAGGCGAGCCGCTGACCGGCGGGACGCGGTGCGGGGCGCACGAAAAGCCCGAAGGAACTCGATCCGTAGTCACTACCACCAATGTAAACACCGGTGATACTGCTTTCGGTTCGTGCCCCTTCGGGCAAGACCTACGATACGTCGAGCGTGGCGGGCCTGGCTAGCGGCTTATCCACGAACTTCGAGGATCGCTGCAAGGTTCTTGCCGGTTCGTCCACAGTCCATCCACAACGACGGGCGTGGGGATCGCGGCGCCCCACCGGGCCCGCCCGCCTCGATGTTCGCCGGCAGCGACCGATCCTCGGTGGCAACGGGTGCGCACGTCGCTCCCGGCCGTGGATGTTCGCTTGGGGCGGCCATTCGCGAGGGGCTACGAGGATCCATGTCCGTCATGGCGGCGTTCGTTCGCCGTCAGCGAACAACACAGCCTCACGCCTCGAGCGGCCACGCCTCCGCGTCGCCCAATCCCGCCGGAAGCCCGTCCTCGTCGACCTCGATCGTCTCGCGTCCAGCGCCCCACGTGACCGTCCACCGCCACGCCCCAACACGGTCGACGCGCACGTCCTCGGTCCGGACCTCCAGACCGTCATCGACGACGACCGCCCGAATGTCACTCCCCTCCCCCACCTCGATCGCCGCGGCCAAACGCCACGCGATCGGGGCGCCAGAGAACGCAACCGGTAGGACGACCAGCTCGTGATCCGGGCTCCAGTCGAATGTCAGGTGCCGGATCCCGCCCGGGGTCACCACGTTGCCGTGGAGCGCCGACTCGCCGCCGTCCGGGTGGAGCGTGAGCAGGCCGGCCGGAGCCTCGATCTCCAGGCGCGTCAGCCGTCGGTCGACACCGGTCTCGATGAGGATCGCGCGCTCGAGAGCGCCCGCAACCGCGAAGGCTGCACGCCACCGTCGTCCGCGGCCACCCTCGGCCACGGACCAGAGCAGCATTCCACCACCGGGCAGCGTGCCCCGTCCGCCGCGACGGACGAGCCCGTTCACGTCGCGGCGGGTGCCTCGAGCTCGGTGCCCAGCGATTCTTGCCAGGCCGCAGCGACCGCCTCGAGCTCGCCGGCAAGCGAGGGCGCCACGCGACCACGAACCCGCACGTCGCGCTCGCCGTACTCGAGATCGACCGTGCCGCGCTCGCGCACCCGCGCCAGGAGCTCACCCGCGGCATAGGGCACGGCCGCGTCCACGTCGACCCACAGCGATGCGAGCAGGGCCGCGATCTCGGCACGCAACGTGTCCATGCCGAAGCCCGTCAGCGCCGACACGAACACAGCACCCGCGATCGCCGGTGCGGGCGCGGCGCCATCCCGGGCGACCGGCTCGACCAGATCGGCCTTGTTGTAGGCCGTGAGCCGGGGCTTGTCGCCCGCCCCCAGCTCATCGAGGACGGTCTGCACGGTGGCGCGGTGCTCGACGTGATGCGGATCGGAGGCATCGACGACCTCGACGAGGACGTCGGCGCGCGTCACCTCCTCGAGCGTGGCGCGGAACGCGTCGACGAGCTGGTGCGGCAGCTTGTGGATGAACCCGACGGTGTCGGTGATGATCGCGGTCTGGCCGTCGCCGAGCTTCACCTGCCGGCTCGTCGGATCGAGCGTTGCGAACAGCTTGTTCTCCGCCCGCGCCACCACCGAGCCGACCAGCGCGTTGAGCAGCGTCGACTTGCCGGCGTTCGTGTAGCCGACGATGCCGACGGTCGGCCACAGCCGGCGGTCGCGGCCCCGGGCAGCCGTCGCGCGCTGCTGCCGGACGTGCTCGACCCGCTCCTTCATCTTGGCAATCCGGGTTCGGATGATCCGGCGGTCCGTCTCGAGCTGCGACTCGCCGGGTCCCCGCGTCCCGATCCCGCCACCGGTGCGCGAGAGGTGCGTCCACAGGCGGGTGAGCCGCGGCAGCTGGTATTCGAGCTGGGCGAGCTCCACCTGGAGACGGCCCTCGTGGGTCTGTGCGTGCTGGGCGAAGATGTCGAGGATCAGCCGGCTGCGGTCGATGACCTTGACCTTGAGCAGCTCCTCGAGCGCACGCTGCTGCGCCGGCGACAGCTCGTCGTCGGCGATCAGGACGTCATAGCCCGTCTCGCGGCGTGCCGCGGCGAGCTCCTCGGCCTTGCCCTTGCCCACGTACCAGTTGGGGTCGACGTGGCGCCGGTTCTGCCATTCGGCGCCCACCACCTCGGCCCCGGCCGTGGCGGCGAGGCTGGCAAGCTCCGAGAGCGAATCCTGTGCGGTCCAGCCGTCATCGGCGCCGGTATCGACGGCGACCAGGAAGACGTTCTCGACGGGCCGGGTGGTGTCGATGAGATTCGTCATGCGGGCCGAGGATACCCCCCGTGACCCTTTCGGCGCGGCCGGCCACCCCACACGGCCTATATCGGGCGCAGGACGGTGTTGCGGACACTCACCGGCATGCCATCCCGATCCTCCACCCCGTCTCCGATCGGGTGGGTCCGCCCGACCCTGCCCGGTCGCAACTTGCCCGTCCCCGAGTCCCCGCGACGCCGGCTCGCCATTCGGACACTGTCCCTCGTCGCGCTTGCGGCATCGGTCGTGTACCTCGTGTGGCGGGCGACCTCGACGATCCCGCTCGACGTGTGGTGGGTCTCGATCCCGCTGTTCGTCCTCGAGATCCACGCGTTCCTGGGCCTCGCGCTCTTCGCCTTCTCGCTCTGGGATGTCGACCAGCGGCCGGACGTCGAGGACGTCCACACGACCGACGAACGGGTGGCCGTGCTCATCCCGACCTACAACGAGGGCATCGAGGTCCTGACCCCCACGATCGCGGCCGCGGTCGCCATGACCGTTCCGCACGAGACATGGGTCCTCGATGACGGCGACCGACCCGACGTCGCCCGCCTCGCCGCCGCGCTCGGCGCCCGGTACCTGACCCGCCCGGAACACACGCACGCCAAGGCCGGCAACCTCAACCACGCCCTCGGCGTGATCGACGCCACGTTCGTGGCCGTCCTCGATGCCGACCACGTCGCCGAGCCGACCTTCCTCACGCGCACGCTCGGCTACTTCACCGATCCGAAGGTCGCGGTGGTCCAGACGCCGCAGGAGTTCTACAACGTCGAGTCATTCGAGCACGAGCCGGGGTCCAGCCCCAACACGGCGATCGGACTCGATGCCGATCAGAGTCAGCGGTTCCACGAGCAGGCGCTCTTCTACCGCGTGCTCCAGCCCGGCAAGAACCGCTGGGGTGCCGCGTTCTGGTGCGGGACCGGGGCCGTCGTCCGCGTCGCGGCCCTGCGTGACGTCGGGCTCGTCGCGACCGAGACCATCACCGAGGACATCCACACGACGATCCGGCTGCACCGCCGCGGCTGGAAGTCGGTCTATCACAACGAGATCCTCGCGCGCGGTCTTGCTGCGTCCGATGCCGGCACGTACCAGGCGCAGCGGCTCCGCTGGGGCACCGGCGCCATGCAGGTCCTGCGGACCGAGAACCCGATGTTCGTGCCAGGGCTGCGGCTGACGCAGCGGCTCGCGTATGCGGCCACGCTCCTCGGCTGGTTCGATGCCTGGCGCTCGCTGGGCTACCTGCTCCTCCCGATCGTCGTCATGGCCACGGGCGTCGTCCCGATCCGCACCGATCCGGGCATCTTCCTGGTCGGGTTCGTCGGCACGTTCACGCTGCAGCAGCTGGCGCTCCGGGCGTTATCCCGCGGCTGCCATCGTCCCGTGCTCTCGATCCTCTTCGAGTTCGTCCGGATGGCCCCGAACCTGCTCGCCACGCTGACCCTCCTGCGATCCGGCCCGGCGATCTTCAAGGTCACGCCCAAGGGCCGCCTCGGCGACGATCGGCACACGGTGTCGGTTCCGCGCCCGCTCACGATCGTGCTCGGGCTGTCCTTCGCGGGTGTCGCCTGGTACACGCTCACGCTGCTCGGCGTCACGCCCGTCGTGTATGAGGTCCCGTGGGCGGTCCATGCCGCGTTCGGCTGGAGCATCGTCAACGTCGCGCTCGTGTGGCTCGCCATTCGCCGCGTCCGCGCGTCGCGCTACGCCGCCGAACGCCGTTCGAGCGTCCGCTTCTCGACGGATCTCACCGGCCGTCTCGATGGCATGGAGATCCGGATTCGGGACCTGTCGCTCACCGGCGCGCGCGTCACGACGGCGGGTCCCGTCTCGGTTGGGCCGAACAGCCGGCTCGTCGTCGACCTGCCCCGCGACGAGCTCGTGGAGATCGAGGCCTCGGTGCGATCGACCTGGACCGATGCTTCGGGCACCTCGTATGCCGGGATCGAGTTCGACGACGGCCAGTTCCTCGCCCAGGCCGAGGTCGCGCGTGCGCTCTTCGGCCTTGCCGCCCAGGCCCAGCCCGCGCGTCGTGCCGCCGCGCCGGTCACCCTTGAGGACGCCGTCCAGGCGGCCTGACCCGGATCACCGCCCGGTGGCGTCGAGCAGCCTCGTCACAAGATCCTGCGCGCGGCGGTCGGGCGCCTCGGTGGTGACGTCGATCCAGTCGATGTCCCGCTCCGAGCGGAACCACGTCCGCTGGCGCTTCGCAAACGTGACGTTCCGCGCTGCGTCGAGCGCGATTGCCGCCGCCCGGGTCGCGGTCCCGTCGAGCACTGCCCAGGCCTCGCGGTAGCCGATCGCCGAGAAGGCCGGCAGGCTCGGGTCGTACTGCTCCCGGAGCACGCGCGCCTCCTCGATCAGTCCCGCATCGAACTGCTCGCGCGCCCGGTTCCCGATCCACGTCTCGTGCATGGGTGGGTCCAGCGTCAGGCCGACCCATGTGACCGGGCCGTCGTAGCCGAGGGGCCCGGGTAGCGGGCCGTCACCGCGCAGCTCGGCGATCTCGAGCGCGCGTCCCACCCGGCGCCGATTGCGCAGGTCGATCGTCGCGGCCAGGTTCGGCGCGAGCGTCTGCAGACGGGTCACGGCGGGCTCGAGCCCCTCGCGGTCCAGTCCGGCCTCGATCCCGGCACGCAGCACGGGATCAGCGGGAAGCGCGTCAGTATCGAGGCCGCGGGCGACGGCACGGAGGTACAGCCCCGTCCCGCCGGCGAGGATCGCGACCGCACGGCGACGACCGAGGTCCTCGAGCACCGAACGCGCATGGCGCGCGAACTCGGCGACCGTGAAGGGCACGTCGGGCGTGACGAGATCGAGGCCGTGGTGCGGGATTCGGGCGCGTTCCTCGGCCGTGACCTTGGCCGTCCCGATGTCGAGCCCGCGGAACACCTGCCGGGAATCGGCCGAGATGATCTCCGCGGGCGTGCCCGCGGCGACGAGCCATTCCGCGAGCCGGATCGCCAGGCCGGTCTTGCCGGTCGCGGTGGCGCCCGCGATGACGACGAGCGGCGGGAAGGTCCGGGCGCTCACGCCCCGACGAGCGTGCCTCGCAACGCGTACGGGCCGGCGTGCTCGACGCGAACTGCCACGAGGCGTCCCAGCAGGTCGGTGTCGCCGCGCAGGTGCACGAGCTTGTTCTCGCGCGTTCGACCGCTCAGCGTGGTGCCCGGGGTTGTTCCGGCGGCTGCCGCCTCGTGCTCGTGGCTCCGGGGCGGGACGATCGTGTCGACGAGCACCTCGACGTCCCGTCCGGTCCAGGCCGCGTTCCGCTCCTGCCCGATCTCTTCCTGGAGCGCCAGCAGCTCGTTGAGCCGGGCACGCTTCTCGGCGGCGGGCACGTCGTCCTCGAGCCGGGTCGCCGGTGTCCCGGGTCTCGGTGAGTAGGCGGCCGCGAAGACCTGGTCGTAGCGGACGGTCTCGAGCAGGCGCAGCGTGCTTTCGAACTGCTCGCGGGTCTCGCCGCAGAACCCGACGATGATGTCGGTCGAGATCGCGATCCCCGGCACGGCCGCGCGGATGGCCGAGAGCCGCTCGAGATAGTGCTCGATCGTGTACTGGCGACCCATCCGGCGGAGGACGGCGTCGTCGCCCGACTGCACCGGCAGGTGGAGGTGCTCGCAGACCGACGGGCAGTCCGCCAGCGCCGCGATGAGTCGATCCGACAGGTCCCACGGATGCGACGTGACGAACCGCAGCCGCGGGATGCCGGGGTCGCCATCGGCCGTGCGGATCGCATCGATCGACCGGATGACCTCGGCCAGATCGGGCCGGCCATGGAGGTCGAGACGCCGGCCGGCCCAGCGCTCGGCATCGACGTGCGCGAACCGTGGCTCGGGCTCGAGGTCGTGTCCGTAGGAGTTCACGTTCTGGCCGAGGAGGGTGACCTCGCGATACCCCGCGGCGGCCAGGGCGCGCGCCTCTTCGACGATCTCGTCAAACGGCCGGCTGCGCTCCGGGCCACGACTGAACGGCACGATGCAGTACGTGCAGGTCTTGTCGCAGCCGTAGATGATCGGCAGCCAGGCGCTCACCGCGGAGCCGCGCGCAACCGTGCCTTCGCCGACGGCCCGTGCCCGCGTCCCCGGCAGCTGGTCCGCAACCCCAACGATGGTTCGCCCAACGAGCGTCGTCGCGCCAACCGCACCGATCGGAGCCTGGGCCGAGGCGAGCCCCAACCTGTCGACCAGCTCGGGCTCCTCGTCGGGGCGCAGGAAGAGATCGACCGCCGGGTAGCGCCGGCGCAGCCCGTCGCGATCCGGCTCGCGAACCGAGCACCCGGTCAGGACGACACGCAGGCCCGGGTTCGCCTCCTTGAGGCGGGCCAGCTGCCCCTGCCGGCCGATCACCTTCTGCTCGGCGCCTTCGCGGATCGCGCATGTGTTGATGACGATGAGGTCGGCGGCCTCCATCGAACCGGCCTCGCCGCAGCCTGCGGCGAGCAGCCGTCCGGCCATCTCCTCCGAGTCGCTGCGGTTCATCTGACAGCCAAGCGTCCAGAGATGGAACGCCGGCAGCGCGCGCAGGTCGGGCAGGTACTCGCCGAGCCGCTCGTCGGCAGGTGCGTCGGGCACGCGCGGTGGCGCGTCGGGCCCGGGGGGCGGCATGTCGAGCACGGGCAGGGCGCGCAGGGAGCGGGCAGCAATGCGAACGTCGTTCATGAGCCGGCCCATGGTACGCCGAACCTGCGGGGAAACCCGCTATGCTCGGTCCCCATGGAACTGCTCACCAACCCCGAGACGTGGGTCGCCCTCCTGACCCTGACGATCCTGGAGATCGTGCTCGGCATCGACAACGTCATCTTCATCTCCATCCTCGTCCAGCGACTCCCCGAGGGGCAGCGCGACAAGGGCCGGCTGATTGGCCTGGGCCTTGCGATGGGAATGCGGATCCTGTTGCTCCTTACGATCTCGTGGATCATCGGGCTCACGCAGCCGGCATTCACGATTGGCCGCGAGTTCAGCTGGCGCGACATCATCCTGATCGGCGGCGGCCTCTTCCTGCTCTGGAAGGCCACGACCGAGATCCATGAATCGCTTGAGGGCGAGGAGGCGCACACGGGGCAGGCCCCGGCGGTCGCATCATTCGCCGCCGTGCTGGTGCAGATCGTGCTGCTCGACATCGTCTTCTCGCTCGACTCGGTCCTGACCGCGGTCGGCCTCGTCGACGAGGTGCCGATCATGATCGCGGCGGTGGTCATCGCGGTCGGGGTGATGCTCGTGGCATCCGGTCCCCTTTCCACCTTCGTCCACGACCACCCCACGGTGAAGATCCTCGCGCTCTCCTTCCTGCTCCTGATCGGGGTGACGCTGGTCGCCGACGGCTTCGGGTTCCACATCGACAAGGCGTACATCTACGCGGCGATGGGCTTCTCGGTGTTCGTGGAGGCGCTCAACCTGCGTCGACGCAGCAAGCGAGCCCCGCTTGAGCTGCGGCCGACCTTCGTGAAGGACGGCCAGGAGCAACGGCCGGCCCACTAGCCGGCGGCCAGATCCGAGGCCCGGGCGTCAGGCCGTCGCGCCGAGCCGGGCCAGCAGTGCGTCCCCGACCGCGGCTGGTACCCACAGCTGCGCATGCGACTCCGCGTACGTGCCGGTATCGCCGTGATAGTCGGTGCCGCCCGTAGGGAGCAGGAGGAGCTGGGCGGCGACCCCGCTCATGGCCTCGGTGGTCGGCCGGTCAAAGGATCGGTAGTGGACCTCGAGGCCCTGCAGGCCGGCGTCGATCAGCTCGCGGACGACGTCCGGCTTCGTGACCGCCTCGCGGAAGTGGGCCAGCGACGCGATGCCACCGGCAGCGTTGATGGCCGCGATGGCGGCCGACGGCCCCAACCCGTCCCGCGGCACGTACGCCGGGCAGCCCCGGCCGATCAGACGCTGGAACGCGTCCTCGACCGTGGCCGCGAACCCCGCCGCGATCAGCGCACGGGCGATCGTCGGCCTCCCGAGCGCGTCGTCGTTGCCAAGCGGCATGCCGTCGAGCTGCGCATCGATCGGCCGCCCCAGCTCGCGCAGTCGCGCAACCGTGCGCTCGAACCGCTGGCGCCGGCGACCCCGTTGGGCGGCAAGCGCTGCCTCGAATGCCTCGTCCCCGGGGTCCATCCCGAAGCCGAGGATGTGCAGCTCGCTCTCCCAGAGGTCCGCCCGGTCGTGGACCACCGCGTTGATCTCGACGCCAGGGAGCAGGTGCAAGCCCAACGGCACCGCCCCGTTCGCCACCACGGACCGGTAGCCGGCGAGCGTGTCGTGATCGGTCAGCGAGAACGTGCGGACCCCGGCCGCGGCGGCCGCCTGGAGGAGCGCCTCGGGTTCGAGGACGCCGTCCGACCGCGTCGAGTGCGCGTGGAGATCCACCGGGGATGGTCCCGGCGGGATGACCGGGTCGGGCGGTGGCGTGAGGTCGTGGCGACGCCCCGCGGGCTGGCGTTCCGGCCGGGCCATCAGCCGGGGGTATCAACCAGCCGCTGGATCCGCTCGACCTGGAGCGCGCGACCGGTAGCGGGATCGATATCGACCTGGAAGGCGTTGAAGACCACCGGCCCCTCCCCCACCTCGAACCGGGTCGGCAACGCGTTCATGAAGCGGGGCAGGACCGTGTTCGGGTTGAAGCCGATGACGCTCCACACCGGTCCCGTCATGCCGAGGTCGGTCAGGTACGCCGTGCCACCCGGCAGGATCCGCTCGTCACCGGTCACGACGTGCGTGTGTGTCCCGACGACGACGCTGACCTTGCCATCGAGATGCAGGCCGAGGGCGTTCTTCTCCGAGGTCAGCTCGCAGTGGAAGTCGACGAGGCGGACCGGTGGCAGCGGCTCCGACGCCTCCTCGAGGAGCGCGTCGGCGTCCGTGAACGGGTTCTCGATGGGCTGCATGTACGTGCGACCCTGGAGGTTGATCACGGCAAGATCGGTCCCGTCGAGCGCCTGGTACACGCCCCAGCCGCGACCCGGGACGCCATGAGAGCCGTAGTTGTGCGGGCGCAGGACGCGGTCGTTCGTCTCGAGGTACGGGTAGATCTCGCGCTTGTCCCAGATGTGGTTCCCGGACGTGATCACGTCGACGCCGGATGCCAGGATCGCGTCGGCGGTCGATGGTGTCAGGCCCATGCCGCCAGCAACGTTCTCGCCGTTCGCGGTGACGAAGTCGATCCCGCGCTCGTCGCGGAGCTCCGGGAGCACCTGTTCCACGGCCGTCCGGCCGGGCTTGCCGATCATGTCGCCGATCATCAGGACGCGGCAGGCCCCGGGCGGCCGCGGCGCGTTGCCGTTGGGTGGATTGCCAAGCCGGGTACGCCCAAGCGGAGTGCTCGCGTCCGTTCGTTCCTGTTGCGTCACGTCGCGAGTCTAGGGGCGCCGGGCCGCCGTCGTGTCACCGAGCTCGCCTCACTTCGATGGCGCGTTCACGCCGTCCGGCAGCCCGGTCCCGTATGCCCTGTCATCGCCGTCGCTCGACTCGATCGCGGCGGGGTCCTGCGCGACCGGCCGGTCCCGTGCCTGGAGCCGTGACAGGACGATCTCGAGCGAGGCCGCCACCGGGACCGCCAGGAAGGCCCCGATCGCGCCACCGACCGCGGCGCCGATCAGGAGGCTCACGAATACGAGCAGCGGTGAGATCCCGATGGTGTTGCGCATGACCATCGGCACGAGGACGCTGCCCTCGACGAACTGGACGACGAGGTAGATGCCGGCAACGACGACCGCGAGCTCCGGCGAGACCGTCGCCGCGACAAGAATGGCCGGAATCGCCCCGATGAGCGGCCCCACGATGGGGATCGCCTCGCTGAAGGCCGCAATGAGTGCCAGCAGGAGCGCGCCGGGCAATCCGAGCAGGGTGTACGCGATCCCCGTCGCCACGCCGATCGACGCCATGAGAATGAGCTGGCCTCGAACCCACAGCCCCAGGCGTGTCTCGATGTCGTTCCACGCCACACGCGCACCGGGCCGCTGCTCGGCGGGGAGGAACGCGAGGATGTAGCGCTGCAGCCGAGCGTGCTCGACGAGCCAGAAGAAGACCAGCGTCAGCAGCGTGGCGAGCGCGGCCACAGCCTCAGCCACGGCCGTGCCCACCTCGACGACCTCGTTGGGATCGGGCGGCGGCGCGGGCTCGAAGACCTTCGCGACCGAATCGATGAGCGCCGTCGCCGACGAGGACAGCGCCGCCGGTCGGAGCTGATCGGCCCAATCCCGCGCCTGTGCGAAGAATGGCGGCAGGTCATTGAGGATCCGACCGGCCTGTGCGAGCGCCGCCGGCACGACGATGAACGCAAAGCCGACGACGGCCACGAGGAACGTGGCGTAGACGAAGAGGATCGTCCCGGCCCGCCCGACCAGGGGCAGGCGCTCGCGGAGCTTGCCCACGATCGGCTCGAGCGCGGCCGCGAACAGGATCGCGACGAAGACGAGCAACAGCACGCTGCCGGCGGCGATGCCGAGCTGGATCAGCCCATAGACGAGCAGGACCCCGAACGCGAGGCCCATCCCGCGGATCGTCCACGGGCCGAACTCGGATCGCATGGCTTCGTGGGCCTCAGGGCGAGCGGAGGTCGCCGGCCTACTTCGCGTATTCGACGGCGCGCGTCTCGCGGATGACGGTCACCTTGATCTGCCCGGGATACGTCAGCTGCTCCTCGATCTTGCGCACGATGTCGCGCGCGAGCCGCGTGGCGGTCAGGTCGTCGATCTCCTCGGGCCGGACGAGGATCCGGACCTCGCGCCCGGCCTGCACCGCGAACGAGCGCTCGACTCCTTCGAAGCTCTCGGCGATCGCCTGCAGGTCCTCGAGCCGCTTGACGTACGTGTCCATGGTCTCGCCGCGGGCTCCCGGTCGGGAGGCGCTGATCGCATCGGCGATCTGGACGATCGGTGCCTCGAGACAGGCGTACTCGACCTCCTGGTGGTGGGCGGCGATCGCGTTGATCACCTTGAACGGCAGGTTGTGCCGTTGCGCGATGCCCGCGCCGATCGCCGCGTGCGGGCCTTCCACCTCGTGGTCGACCGCCTTGCCGATGTCGTGCAGCAGGCCGCCCATCTTGGCGATCTGGATGTCGGCCCCGGTCTCCGCTGCGATCACGGCCGCCAGGTGGCTCGTCTCGACGACGTGGTTGAGCACGTTCTGGCCATAGCTCGTCCGGTACTTGAGCCGGCCGAGGAGCTTGATGAGATCCGCCGGGAGTCCCGGCACGCCAGCATCGTAGGCCGCTGCCTCGCCGGCCTGGCGCATGACCAGCTCGACCTCGGCCCGCGCCTTGGCGACGACCTCCTCGATGCGGCCAGGGTGGATCCGGCCGTCGGCGATCAGCTTCGTGAGGGCGATGCGAGCAACCTCTCGACGGACGGGGTCGAAGCCGCTCAGCACGACGGTCTCGGGGGTGTCGTCGATGATCAGGTCGACGCCCGTGGCCTGTTCGAGCGCCCGGATGTTGCGGCCCTCGCGGCCGATGATCCGGCCCTTCATCTCGTCCGACGGCAGGTGCACGACGGAGACGGTGTGTTCCGCCGTGTGGTCCGCCGCCACGCGCTGAATCGCGGTGATCACGATGTCGCGGGCACGTTCGTCGGCCTCGTCGCGAGCCTTGCGCTCGATGGCACGGGCCAGCTTGACCGCGTCGTGCTCGGCCTCCTCGCGAACCGCCTCGAGCAGGAGCGTCTTGGCGTCGTCCGCGCTCAGCCCCGAGACGCGCTCGAGGGCGACGACCTGCTCCTGGTGGGCACGGGCCAGGTCCTCGCGGGTCTTGTCGAGCTCGCGCTCGCGGTCAATGAGCTTGCGGTCACGCTGCTCGAGCATGTCCGAACGCTGGTCGAGCTGCTCATCACGCTGGAGCAACCGCCGTTCGAGGTTGGCCAGCTCGCCGCGTCGGGCCCGGGCCTCCTCCTCTGCTTCGCTCTGGAGGCGCAGCTTCTCGTCCTTGGCCTCGAGGATCAGCTCCTTCTGGCGGGCGCGGGCCTCGGCCTCGATGCGGCGCGCTTCGGCAGCGGCGGCCTTCATCGACTGGGATGCCCACACGCTTCGAAGCAGGAAGCCGAGTACGGCTCCGCCGACGGCAGCCACGATGGCTACCGCCGCAAGTTCCTGGAACTCCATCTTGCTCCTCCCATCCGAGACGCAGCGGGTGCGGTCGGACGCGTGTCTTCTGTTGTGACGACGAGGTCACCGTGTCGGGAGCACGTCGGAGGCGACGGCGTCTGCGAGCGTGATCCCCGACCCGTGGGCGTGACTTGTCGTAGTTGGGTGGGTCAGGCGCGCCGCACGCGCGGCGCGTGGACTATCTGTCGCGTAGCCTACGGCCGCTTCTCCCGGCCGGTCAAACGACGCTTTCCCGCAACGCGCCCGCAGCGGCGAGGCGATGGCTCCGGGTATCGCGCTCGCCCGCCGCGCCTCGTTGCTGCTCCGCTGGCCGGCGCGGCGTCCGTCGGTCCCGCCGGGGCCCGCCGCGCCATGGCGGTCTCCGCTGGACCCCGAATATGCGCAGGAGGATTACCGAAGGGCTTTGGGTGCACTCCGGGCGGCTCCCTGGCCCTGAATCCTGCCGCTGGGCTGCGATCCATGCCTCCCTTGCATAGCGGCCGCGTTTCCGCAGCGTCCACGGCGCGTTCGGCCCGCTGCTAATCCTCCCTGGCATATTCCATGCATGGAGCGGCTGTAGACGCAGAGAAACGTGGACTGCACCGTTCGGCGCGGGCCGAGGGTGCTGAGCCCAACGCTCATTCGTCAGTCCGGATCCGGCTCCTCGTCGGCTGGTTGGCTCCAGCTCCGGATGGCGGAGGTGGCCGTCTCGGATCCGAAGCCGTTCCGGACGAGCAACGCGTATGCCCGGGAACGGCGCTGGCGCGGGTCGGCGACACGCCCCAGGGTGCGCTCGTTTCGCTGCAGGAGCCGGGATGCTGCCTCGAGGTCCGGTTCGAGACGCTCGCCGTCCGTGCCCGTGCGCCGCTCGTCGAGCAGCTCGTCGACGATCGATCGGTCAATCCCCTTCAGCTGCAGCTCCTGACGAAGCGCACGCTCGCCCCGCGGCCGTGCACGGTCCCGAGAGGCGACCCATGCCTGCCCGAACGAGCGGTCATCCAGCATGCCGAGCTCCTCCAGCCGGGCGATCGCGCCATCGACGAGCTCGGGCCGGTACCCAGCCGCGCCGAGCCGCCGCCGGACCTCCGCGATCGACCGCGAGCGTGCTTCGAGGAACCGTGCCGCAGCCTCGAGCACGATCTCGGGGTCGTCGACCGCGGCCCGCCGTGCGCGTCGCTCGGCGAAGGACTCGCGCGGTGCGCGCCGGCGACCGCCCTCCGTCACGAGCCGCGATCCCGATCCGCAGCGGTCCGGGAGCTATTCGGCCTCGGAGATGCCCTCGACCGGGATCGCAACTTCAGTCATGAGCGCTCGGATGCGTCGCTCGATCTCGGCCGCGACCGGGGCGTTGTTGCGCAGGAACTCCTTGGAGGCCTCGCGACCCTGGCCGAGCCGCGTCTCGCCGAAGTTGAACCAGGCGCCGGTCTTGCTGACGACATCCATCGCCACGCCGACGTCGAGCAGGCCGCCTTCCTTCGACACCCCCTCGCCGTACATCACGTCGAACTCGGCGACGCGGAACGGGGCAGCGACCTTGTTCTTCACGACCTTCACGCGGACACGGTTGCCCACGGATTCGGTACCGGTCTTGATCGTCTCGACCCGACGGATGTCGAGCCGGACGCTCGCGTAGAACTTGAGGGCGCGACCACCAGGGGTCGTCTCAGGGTTCCCGAACATGACCCCGATCTTCTCGCGCAACTGATTCGTGAAAACGAGCGCCGTGTTCGAGCGCGACACGGCCCCGGTCAGCTTCCGCAGCGCCTGGCTCATGAGCCGGGCCTGGATGCCGACGAACGAGTCGCCCATCTCGCCCTCGATCTCGGCCCGCGGCACGAGCGCGGCGACGGAGTCGACGACGACGATGTCGATGCCGCCGGAGCGGATGAGCGTCTCGGTGATCTCGAGCGCCTGCTCGCCGGTGTCGGGCTGGCTGACAAGGAGCTCGTCCACGTTCACGCCGCAGGCACGGGCATAGCCGGGATCGAGAGCGTGCTCGACGTCGATGAATGCCGCCACGCCGCCCTTCTTCTGGGCCTCCGCAATGACGTGCTGGCAGACCGTCGTCTTGCCCGACGACTCCGGTCCGAAGATCTCGGTAATGCGGCCGCGCGGGATGCCGCCGACACCAAGCGCGAGATCGAGCGCGATGGACCCCGTCGGGATGAAGTCGACCGCCTGCCGGTCCTGCGACCCGAGCTTCATGATCGACCCGCGACCGAACTGCTTCTCGATCGCGAGGATCGCGGCGTCGACCGCCTTCCCTCGCTCGCCAAGGGCCCGCTGTGCGTTGCGCTCTTCGGTCATCGCCATCTGTCCGTCACTCCTGCTCGATCCATCGACCGGCCGAGCGACGGGCGACAACCCGCCACCCGTTCAGCCCTCGTCGGCCTGCTCTTCCTCGACGACCGGCTTCTCCTTGCGCGGCTTCCGGATGACCTCGACGTTCATCGGGGGTTCCATCATCGGCTGGACCTTCGGCAGGCCGGTCTTGTCCTTGGCTTTCTTTTTCGCTTCCTTGTGCGGGCGGTCTCGCGAGCCCATCTGTGTGCCTCCGCGTCGTTCTGCAGGCTATCGAATGATCCTTCACGCGGACTGTACCGCGCCTGCACCGTCGCTCATCCGGCCCGCGCGCAGGCGGAGCTCAGGCATGGATGCGGGGAGGGTTCCGGCCCGGATCGCGGCTCGGATCCTGGCCATGAAGTCTAGGGTGAAGGTCAGGTTGTGACAAGTCGCGAGCCGGTATGCGAGGAGCTCGTCGGCGCGGAAGAGATGGGCCAGATAGGCCCGCGAAAAGCGCCGGCAGAGCGGGCACGGACAGTCCTCCTGCACCGGCCCCGGGTCGTCCTGGTGACGCTGGTTGCGCATGTTGAGCCGGCCACCCGGCACCCACAGCTGCCCGTTCCTCGCGACCCGCGCCGGAAGCACCGAATCGAACATGTCGACGCCCCGGTGGACCGCCTCGAGCAGGTCGGCCGGCGAGCCGAGCCCCATCAGGTAGCGCGGCCGCGGATCGTCCGCCAGCAGCGGGACGGCGATGTCGAGGGTCGCGTCGCGCTGTTCGGGCGTCTCGTCGCCGGCGAGCCCGCCCAGGCAGATGCCATCGAACGGCAGGCTGGCGATGAACTCGGTCGACTCGGCGCGCAGCTCCGGGTCGAGCCCGCCCTGCACGATCCCGAAGAGCGCCTGGTCCGGGCGGGTGTGCGCCGCGAGCGATCGCTCGGCCCAGCGATGTGTTCGGGTGGTCGCGTCGGCCACGACCTCGCGGGGGGATGACGGCACGACGGGCTGATCGAAGGCCACCGCCACGTCCGAGCCGAGCGCCTCCTGCACCCCGATGGCGTGCTCCGGGGTGAATCGGTGGGTGGAGCCGTCGAGGTGGCTCCGAAACGTGACGCCGTCGTCATCGACGATGCGCAGGTCCCCGAGCGACACGACCTGGAACCCGCCGGAGTCGGTCAGGATCGGGCGATCCCAGGCCATGAACCGGTGCAGGCCGCCGAGGCGCTCGATGCGCTCGTGGCCCGGCCGCAGGTAGAGGTGGTACGTGTTCGCGAGGATGATCGTGGCGCCCGTGGCCGCGATCTCGTCGGGATCGAGCGCCTTGACGGTCGCGTTCGTGCCGACGGGCATGAACTGCGGCGTCTCGACCACGCCGTGCGTCAACTCGAGCCGTCCGATCCGCGCCCGCGTCGTGCCGTCCGGCGGAGGTGGGACGGTGACCGCGAAGGTGGCAGCGCCCGTCATGCCCCTCCGGTCCCGATCGACGGGTCGTCCCACAGGCCGACCATGCCGCCCTCGGCGCGGCGTGGCGGCGGGATCTCGTACCCGAGACCGGCAAGATGCTGGCGCGCCGCCTCGGTCGCGATCCGGCCCTGGGGTGTCCGATCGATGAAGCCGAGCCGCAGGAGGAACGGCTCGTACACGTCCTCGATCGTCTCGACCTCCTCGGACAGGACGGCGGCCAGAGCGGCAACGCCGACAGGGCCCGACGCGAACTTCTGGACGATCGCCGCCAGCAGCTTGCGATCGGTGGAGTCGAGGCCTTCGTCGTCGATCTCCATCGCGGCCATGGCCAGTCGTGCAGTCTCCTCGTCGACGTGCCCGTCACCATGCACCTCGGCGTGATCGCGGACGCGCTTGAGGAGCCGGTTGACGATCCGCGGCGTCCCTCGCCCACGCCGGGCGATCGCGCGCGAGGCCGCGGGCTCGATCCGCACACCGAGGATGTCCGCCGAGCGGTCGACGATCTGGGTGAGCTCCGCCTCGGAGTAGAAGTCGAGCCGGTAGCTCGCTCCGAACCGATCACGCAACGGGCTGCTGATCCGGCCCGCGCGGGTCGTCGCGCCAACGATGGTGAACGGCTTGAGCGTGAGCCGGAGCGATCGCGCGGACGGCCCCTTGCCGATCATCACGTCGAGCGCGTAGTCCTCCATCGCCGGATAGAGGATCTCCTCGACCGACTTGTTGAGCCGGTGGATCTCGTCGATGAACAGGACGTCGCGTTCCTCGAGCGCGGTGAGCACCGCGGCGAGGTCCCCGGGCCGCTCGACGGCGGGGCCGCTCGTGTAGCGGACGTTCACCCCGAGCTCGCGCGCGATGATGGTCGCGAGGGTCGTCTTGCCGAGGCCGGGCGGGCCGTAGAGAAGGATGTGATCGGCCGCCTCTCCCCTGCCCCGGGCCGCCTGGATCAGCACGCCGAGGTTCGACTTGACCTCGCGCTGACCGATGTATTCCTCGAACGTCCGGGGTCGAAGCGACCCCTCGACGATGAGGTCGTTCTCGTCCACCAGGTCCGCCGCGAGGATGCGCGAGACGTCGTCGGTCATCGCAGCGAAGTCTACCACGCTTGGGCGACGTTTCGCACGGATGTTCTACATCGCCGGTGCGGCTCGTCGAGCGCGTGCGGATGTACCCGTCCGCGAGTAGGAGATGCGAGTAGGATGCCGCCATGCGACTGTCCCGCCGCTCGGAATACGGCCTCCGTGCCCTCGTCGACCTCGTCCGTCACGACGGCGGCGGCCCGCTCTCGCTGGCCAGCCTGGCCGATCGCAATCGACTGCCGCCGAAGTTCCTCGAGCAGATCATGTCGACCCTGCGCCATGCCGGGATCGTCCGTACCACGCTCGGGGCACGCGGCGGGTACGAGATGAGCGTGGACCCGGGGCAGATCACGCTCGGACGCGTCATCCGGCTGCTCGACGGGGCCCTGGCTCCCCTCACCTGCGTCAGCCTGCGCTACTACGAGCCGTGCTCCTGCCCGGACGAGGCGACCTGCTCCCTGCGCGACGTGATGCATCGACGTCCGCGACTCGATGCTCGAGATTCTCGATCGCGAGACGCTCGCCGACCTGGCCGCCCGAACCGGCCAGGGCTCGATCGACCCTCGTGGCCGCCACGCCGACGCGATCGCGGGGCTGCGTCCGTGAGCCGATCGTCCGCCGGTAGGTCCGAGGACTGGTCGCGCGCGGTGCGGCCCCGAGTAGCACTGCTACTGGCCTGCCGACTTCCGAGCACGACCCTGTGCACATTTCGGCCGGATCGAGCACCACGTCACGCTCACTCGTGGCGATTTCGAGTACGGCTGCATCCTCGGCCCGCGTGCGGGCACAGACCCCGATCAGCCGTCGTGATCGATCCCCCACATCCGAGCGCGGTCCAAGTGCACATGCGTCCGGTCCGGCCAACCGCTCACGCTGGGTTATGACGGTTCGATCACCGCGGATGATCACCAGGCGCGGCCGGCACCCGCCCCCGGCCTCACCTAGTCCCGCAGCAGGCTCCGCAGCGCCGCCTTGACCCGCTCCTCGAGCGTGCCGCCGACGCCGGCGTCGGCCAGGGCGGCCCGCGAGGCCTCGCGGGCCTCGGCCAACGAGTAGCCGAGCGCCTGGAGCGCCGCGACGACCTCGCCCTCGGCCGCGCCGACCCGTCCGCCGAGGCCGCCACGCCCGACACCGCGCGACGCCGGCCGCGGCGACCTTCTCCTTGAGCTCGAAGATGATCCGCTCGGCGAGCTTCTTGCCGATCCCCGGGATCGACACGAGCACCGCCTGGTCCTGGGCCATGATCGCGAGCTGGAGGTCGGCGGTCGGCCGCGAGCCGACGATCGCGAGCGCCACCTTCGGCCCCACGCCGGTCACGGTCAGCAGCAGGTTGAAGAACCCGAGCTCCTCGGCGGTGCGGAACCCGTACAGCGCCTGCTGGTCCTCGCGGACCAGGTGGTAGGTGTGCAGCTTGAGCGTGCCACCGGGCTCGGCCGACGCGAGGATCGCCGGCGCGGCGAACACCCGGTAGCCGATGCCGCCGACCTCGATGACGACGCGAATCGAGCGCGACCGCGCCGACGATGCCCTCGACCGATGCGATCACCGCCGGGCTCAGACCCCCGCGGACGCGCTTCGCGGACCGCGCGCTCCGCGGCCAGGGCCTCGCGGACGGCCCGGTCGTAGCCGGTCTTCGCCGCGGGTGATCGGCGCCACGGCGGCGCGGTCGAGCACCGCCGCCGTGCGCGATCCGGTCGCCGGCGCCGCGTGTTCGCCGCCCAGACCGCGATCGCGAGCGCATCGGCCGCGTCGTCGGGTGCGGGCCGCTCGGGCATCCGAGGACCAGCTGGACCATGCGGCTGACCTGTTCCTTGTCGGCCGCGCCCGTACCCCGGCGATCGCGCGACTTCACCTCGTTCGGCGTCGCCTCGCGGACCGGCAGCGCCGTGCTGGGCCGCGGCGAGCAGCACGACGCCGCGCGCCTGTCCGACGGCGAACGCCGTCTGGACGTTCTTCGAGAAGAACAGCCGCTCGACCGCGACGAGATCGCGGCTGGTGGCAGCTCGATCAGCTCGTCGACCAGCGCGTGGATCGCGAGCAGCCGCTCGGGCAGTCGACAGGTCCGGCGCTGGTGACGAGACAGCCGTGGTCGACCGCGCGCAGCCGGCCCGCCGTCCGTTCGACGATCCCGTATCCAAGTGCGGCGGTCCCCGGGTCGATCCCGAGGACGATCACCCGGCGACCTCGGCGAAGACGTCCTCGGGGATGTCGAAGTTGGCCGTGACGCGCTGGCACGTCCTCGAGGTCCTCGAGCTGCTCGACGAGCCGCAGCGCCTGCCGCGCCTTGGCCGAATCGAGCTCGACGGTCTGCTTGGCGACCATCGTCGACTCGGCCGACTCGACCGGTACGCCGGCGCGCCTCGAGCGCCGTCCGGACCCGCTCCAGGTCGCCGGGCGACGTGTAGATCTCGATCGTCTCGCGATCCTCGGTGTCGACGTCCTCCGCGCCCGCATCGATGGCGGTCAGGGCGACCTCGTCGGCATCGACCCCGTCGCGCGGGACGGCGATCAGGCCGCGCGGCTCGAACTGCCAGGCGACCGCGCCCGAGCCGGCCAGCTGGCCGCCGGACTTCGTGAACATCGAGCGGACCTCGGCGGCGGTCCGGTTGCGATTGTCGGTCTGCGGCCTCGACGAGGACCGCCACGCCGCCGGGGCCGTAGCCCTCGTAGACGATCTCCTCGAACTGCTCGGCGTCGCCGCCGCCGGTCGCCTTGTCGATCGTCCGCTTGATGTTGTCGGACGGCATGTTGACCGAGCGAGCCTTCTCGATCGCCAGGCGGAGGCGGTAGTTCGCGTCAGGGTCGCCGCCACCCTGGCGCGCCGCGACGCTGATCTCGCGCGCGACCTTGGTGAACAGGGCGCCGCGCTTGGCGTCCGTGACGCCCTTCTGGCGCTTGATCGTGGACCATTTGGAATGACCTGACATCGCGGGCCGGAGTATAGCCGACTATCATGGCCGGACCCTTGCTCCGTGCCGTCCCGATGCCTCTCCCGCAACCACGAAGGACCGACGTACACGATGACGATGAAGAGCGTCGACCTCCCGCATCTCCGGAGCGTCGTCCTGGCGGGCCACGCCGGGTCGGGCAAGACCACGCTGGCGGAGCAGCTCCTCTTCAAGGCGGGCGCGATTCCCCGACTCGGCCGCGTCGACGACGGGACCGGCCCATCTCGATTTCGAGCCCGAGGAGCAGAAGCGCCGGGAGTCGCTGAGCCTGGCGGTTGGCACGTTCGAGCACGACGGGACGCGCATCTCGCTCGTCGACACGCCGGGCTATCCGGACTTCGTCGCCGACGTCATCGAGGGCTTCGCCGCGGCCGACGGCGCGCTGCTTCGTCATGGACGCGTCGGCGCGGCGTCGAGGCCGGGCTCGAGCAGGCGGTCGCGCTCGGCCGCGCGACGAACACCGCAGCCTGCTTCTTCATCAACAAGTGCGATCGCGAGAACGCCGAACCCGACCGCCGCGCTCGACGCGCTGCGGGCCGCGTTCGGCAACAAGATCGCGCCACTCCAGATCGCGATCGGTGCCGCGGAGACGTTCGCCGGGCTACGTCGACCTCGTCCACCGCAAGGCCTACCGCTGGGACGGCAGCGAGGAGGTCGAGATCCCGATGCCCGAGGAGCTGGCCGACGAGGTCGCGACGCGGCGCGACCAGCTCCTCGAGGCCGCGGCGGAGGCCGACGACGACGTCCTGACCAAGTACCTCGAGGGCGAGGAGATCGAGGACGCCGAGCTCGAGGCGTGCCTCCGCAAGGGCGTCAAGGAGTCGATCCTCGCGCCGGTGCTCGTCGGCATCGGCCGCAAAGGGCATCGGATTGCGGGCGCTGCTCGACGCGATCGTCCGCTATCTCCCCTCCCCGGCCGACGAGGCGCCCGTCCAGGCGACCGACAAGAGCGGGGGCGACGGTCGAGGTCCCGGCCGACGAGAACGGGCCGCTGCTCGTGCGGGTCTTCAAGACGACCGCGGACCCGTTTGTCGGCCGGCTGACGTACCTGCGGGTGCTCAGCGGCACGCTCCACTCCCAGGCGCACGTCTGGAACACGACCCGCGACGAGGACGAGCGGATCGGCCAGCTGCTGCTGCTCCACGGCAAGGAGCAGGAGCCGATCGGCGAGCTCAAGGCCGGCGAGATCGGTGCGGTCGCCAAGCTCGCCGAGACCGAGACCGGGGACACGCTCGCATCGAAGGAGAAGCCGCTCAAGCTGGCGCCGCTCGACTTCCCCGAGCCGACGCTCGTCGTCGCGATCGAGCCGCAGTCGAAGGCCGACCTCGACAAGATGGGACCCGGCGCTCCAGCGGATGCTCGAGGAGGAGCCGACGGTCCGGCTCGAACGCAGTGGGACCGGCGAGCAGGTGCTGCGCACGATCGGCGAGGCCCAGATCTCGGTCGTCGCTCGAACGGCTCAAGCGGAAGTTCGGGGCGGCGATCGTCACCCACCAGCCGAAAGTGCCGTACAAGGAGACGATCCGCGGCAAGACCCAGGTGCACGGCCGGTACAAGAAGCAGACCGGCGGGCACGGCATGTTCGGCGACGTCTGGATCGAGCTCGAGCCGAACCCGGGCGGTGGCGTCGAGTTCAGCCGAGCGCGTCGTCGGCGGCTCGGTCCCGAAGGGGTTCTTCCCCGGCGTCGAGAAGGGCATTCGCGAGACCGCGGCCGAGGGCGTGGTCGCGGGCTATCCCCTCTCCGACTTCAGGGCGACGCTCTACGACGGCTCGTTCCACACGGTCGACTCGAACGAGCTGTCGTTCAAGATCGCGGCCTCGATGGCGCTCAAGGACGGCGTCCACCAGGCGAGCCCCGCGCTGCTCGAGCCGATCATGGACGTCCGGATCAAGGTGCCCGAGGCCTACATGGGCGAGGTCAACCGCGATCTGAACGGGCGGCGCGGCCGGGTCCTCGGGATGGACACCGAGGACGGGCTGCAGGTCATCTCGGCGCATGTCCCACAGGCGGAGCTGTTCACCTACGCCACGGAGCTCCGGTCACTGACCCACGGGCGCGGCACGTTCAGCGCCACGGTCGATCACTACGAGGATGTGCCCTCGCACCTGGCGGAGAAGATCATCCAGGAGCACCGCAAGGAGCTCGAGGCCGCGGGCCACTAGCGAGCGTTTTCGCGAGTCAGGCCGAGGCGGCCTCGGCCAGCGCATCCCGGAGGTCGAGCCGGCCCTCGTACAGCGCGCGGCCCACGATCGCGCCGGTGCAGCCAAGCGCGCGGACGGCCGCGATGTCCTCGATGGAGCCGATCCCGGCCGAGGCGATGACATCCCCGACGCCCAGCGCCACGGCCTGGGTCAACAGTGCGAGATCCGGGCCCTGGAGGAGACCGTCACGGTCGATGGCCGTGACCTCGAAGACGGTGATCCCCGCGCCGGCAAGCCGCGCCATCGCGTCAAAGGCGTCGATCGTCGGTGCTGCGGCATCCCAGCCGTCACCGCTCGCACGGCCCTCGCGGACATCAATGGCGGCGGCCACGCGGTCCGGTCCGCGCCGCGCCACGAGGCGGGCGGCGAATGACGGGTCGCGCAAGGCCGCTGTTCCCACCACCACGCGGGACGCACCGGCCGCGAGGACCTCGTCGACCGCGTCCTCGGTGCGCAGGCCCCCCGCAACCTCGACTCGCGTCCCTGCAGGCACCGCTCGAACGATCGCGGCGATCGCCTCCCGGTGCGACGGTGTCCCCGATCGCGCGCCGTCCAGATCGACAACGTGGAGCCACCGCGCCCCGGCTTCGGCGAAGCTCCGGGCCACGGCGGCCGGATCGTCGCTGTAGGTCGTCTCGCGCGCGAAGTCACCCTGCCGCAGCCGCACCACCCGACCGCCGCGGAGGTCGATGGCGGGCAGGATTTCCATCTGGCTTGTCATGCTTGTATCACCGTGGTAGCGTTTTAGCACGCTACTACGTTAGCACGATAGAAGAGGCAGACGACACGATGGCGGACGACTGGCGAACGCCGGACGCGGAGGCGTTGTTCGAGGCGATCCTGCGCCTGGAGAACGTCGAAGAGGCGGAGCGCTTCTTTCGCGATCTCTGCACGCTCACCGAGCTGCGTGACATGGCCCAGCGCTGGGCCGTCGTGCGCCTGCTCGAGCAGGGTCTTCACTACGCCGAGATCTCCCGCACGACCGGCGCGAGCACGGCGACGATCACCCGTATCGCGTCGTGGCTCCATCACGGCGAGGGCGGCTACCGGATGCTCCTTGACCGCGTCACGGCCGACGCGCCGGGCTCTCGTCCCTATCCGACCGCGGCCGAACGATGAGGGAGCGCCTTCGCCTCGCGATCCCCAACAAGGGCCGGATGGTGGATCCGACCCTGCGACTCCTGCACGACGCGGGGCTTGTGTTCGACGAGCACGATCGGAGCCTCGTAGCGCGCGTGCAGAACTTCGATCTCGACGTGCTGTTCGTCCGGACGAACGACATCATCGAGTTCGTCGGCGACGGCGTCGCGGACCTTGGCATCACCGGCATCGACCTGCTGACCGAGACCGGAGCGGAGCTGCCCCGGATCCGCGACCTGGGCTACGGCCGTTGCCGGCTCGCCGCAGCGGTCCCCAACGACACGGCTTACCGGGCGGTGGACGATCTGGCGGGCCTGCGGATCGCCACTGCCCATCCCAACACGACCCGGCGCTTCTTCGAGTCGCGCTCGATCCCCGTCGACGTGATCCCGATCTCCGGGGCGGTCGAGGTCGCGCCACGACTCGGGCTGGCCGAGGCGCATCGTCGATCTCGTGTCGACCGGTTCCACCATGGTGATGAACGGCCTTCGACCAGATCGGCGACGTGCTCGAGCTCCGAGGCCGTCCTCGTTGCCAACCCGACCGCGCACCGTGAACGTGCGAACGACCTGGCGGCGATCGACACGATGCTGACCGCGGTCATCGCCGCTCGGGGTCGCAAGTACCTGATGATGAACGCCCCGGCCGACAAGCTGGCCGAGCTCGAGGCACTCCTGCCCGGTCTCGAATCGCCGTCGGTCATCCCCCTCGCGCACACAGGCATGATCGCCATCCACTCCGTCGTCGGGTCGGATGACGTCTGGGGACTCCTTCCCCGGCTCAAGGCGGCCGGCGCGTCCGGGATCCTCGTCCTCCCGATCGAGAAGATCGTCCCGTGACGACCACGACCGAGCTCACGCTGCGACGCCTGGATCTCGCCGCGATCGACGCTGCGAGCCTGGCGGAGCGACGGGCCCTGATCCGTCGTGCGGCCGTGGCCGACAGTCGGGTGCGCGACGGCGCTCGCGAGACCCTCGCCGCCGTCCGCGAGCGGGGCGATGTCGCAGTCCGGGATGCCAATACCCGCGTTGGGGGTGGCCGCACGCGACGGCCGTCTGCTGCTCGATCGCGCGGACCTCGTCGCGGCGCGTGACTCGCTCGAGCCGACCGTCCGACGCGCGCTCGACCAGGCGATCGATCACGTCCGGCGGTTCGCCGAGACCCAGCGCCCGGTCAGCGACCCGAACCCTGATCGCTCCCGGTATCGACATCGAACGGCGCTGGTCCGCGCTCGCGAGCGTCGGCGTGCTACGTGCCCGGCGGATCGGCGCCGTACCCGTCGTCGCTCGTCATGACGGTCGTGCCCGCCCAGGTCGCGGGTGTCGACCGCGTCGTCGTCGCATCACCCGCCGACCGCGATGGCGCGACGCACCCCGTCCTGCTCGGCGCTGCCGGCCTCCTCGAGGTGGACGCGTTCCTCGTCGCGGGTGGCGCGCAGGCCATCGGCGCGCTGGCCTACGGGCTGCCGGATGCCGGGCTGGAGCCAGTCGACCGGATCGTCGGCCCGGGCAACGCGTGGGTCACCGCAGCGAAGATCGAGGTGTCCGGCGAGGTCGGCATCGATCTGCCCGCCGGGCCGTCGGAGGGCATGGTCCTCGCAGCACCGCCCGCGGACCCCGGCGCGTCGCCGCGGACCTGATCACCCAGGCCGAGCACGGACCCGACTCCCCGGCCATCCTCGTGACGACCGACGCCGCCTTCGCCGACGCGGTCGAGGCCGAGGTCGAGCGACCGTCTCGCCGGCGCAGCCCGCCGCGAGATCCTCGAGGAGGCGCTCACGCGACCACGGCCGGATCGTCGCTCGCACCCGACCTCGACGCGGCGATCGCGTTCGTCGAACGCGTACGCCCCCGAGCACCTGTCGGTCGACGTGGAACCGCTCGAGCCGACCGTCGCGCGGCTTCGCAACGCCGGGCTCGCTCTTCGTCGGGCCGTGGGCGCCCGAATCGGCCGGCGACTACGCGACGGGCGCCAACCACGTGCTGCCGACCGGCGGCCTGGCCCGCTCGTCGGGCGCGCTGGCCGTCGAGGCGTACGGCAAGTTCATGCAGGTCCAGCGCATCGACCGCGACGGGCCTCGCGGCGATCCGCGACACGGTCGGTCGCCCTGGCCGAAGCCGAGGGCCTCCTCGCCCACCGCGACGCGGTCGACACCCGGTTCGATGCCGAGCCGAACGACGGCGCCCGCGATGAGCCCGACCCCCGTCACGTTCAGCTCCCCGACCGCTGCCCACCTCGTACGCCTGGGAGGCGACCGACGAGGAGGTCGCGGCGCGCTACGGCGTCCCGCTGCGAGTCGATCGTCCGGTTCGACCTGAACACCTCGCCCACCCCGCCGGCGCTCGTCGGGCAGCTGCTCGCGGCCGGTCGCTTCGACGCGCCCCTGTCCGAGTACCCGCCGTCGGACTACCGCCGGCTCGACCGCGGCCGCGGCCGCCCGGTACGGCGTCCGGCTCGAGGAGCTCGCTCGTCGGCGCGGGGGCGGACGAGATCCTCGACCTCGTCGCGAAGGCCTTCCTCGCTCCCGGGGGCGCGGCCGTGGTCCCCGTCCCGACCTACGCGATGTACCGCGTCGCTCACCGAGCAGCGCGGCGCACAGGTCGTCGCCGTGCCGCGCCGGTCGGCGCCGACGAGGGCTGGGCGCTCGACGTCGACGCGGTCCGGGAGGCCGCCCGCGAGGCCGCCGTCGTGTGGCTGTGCAGCCCGAACAACCCGACCGGCGCTCGCCGAGCCGGCCGGCGCGATCGAGCGCCTCCTCGACGGGCCTGCTGGCCGACGCCGCGCGGGCAGCCGGCGCGAGGCGCCGATCGTCGTCCTCGACGAGGCCTACGCCGAGTTCGCCGGCGCGACGCCTCCTCGCCGCTGCGACCGCGTATCCCGAACCTCGATCGTCGTGCGGACGGCGAGCAAGGCGTATGCGCTGGCGGGCCTGCGGGTCGGCTTCGCGATCGCCGCATCCCGACGTCATCGAGCGGATCGAACCCGTACCGGCCGCCCGGCTCGGTCTCGACGGTGTCCGTGACGGTCGTGACCGAGGCGCTCCTCGACGACACGATCCTCGACGCCAACCTGGCCCGCGTCGCCGGCGAGCGGGCGCGTCTCGCCGAAGCGCTCCGCGCGTGCGGCTGGGCCGTCGGGCCGCCAGCGTCACGAACTTCCTGCTCGTCGACTTCGGCATCGCCGGACGCGGGCAGCGGCCGTCGCCGAGTCGCTCCTGCGGCGCGGCCTCGTGCCGCGCACGTTCGGGGCGGGCCACCCGCTCGCGCGGCTGCCTGCGCCTCACGGTCCGCGATCCGCACGAGAACGACCGGCTCATCGCGGCCGTCACCCAGCTCGAAACGGAGGCCGCCCGATGACCACGCCGCTTGGCAGCGTCGATCGTCCGCGACCGAGACCGGCCCGCCGGGTCACGCTTGCCCGCCGCACCCGGGAGACCGAGATCGACATCACGCTCGACCTCGACGGCTCGGGTCGGCGCATCGATCGCGACCGGGATCGGCTTCTACGACCACCTCCTGACGTCGCTCGCGCACCACGGCCTGTTCGACCTCGAGGTCGCGTGCCGCGGGCGACCTCGATGTCGACGAGCACCACACCGTCGAGGACGTGGCGCTCGTGCTCGGGGCTGCCTTCGCGGAGGCGCTCGGCGACCGTGCCGGGATCCGCCGGTTCGGCGAGGCGTCGGTCCCGATGGACGAGTCGCTGGCCAGGGCCGTCATCGACATCGGTGGCCGGCCGTACGCGGTGATCGATCTGCCGTTCCGCGGCGAGCGGGTCGGCGGGCTGCCGCTCCAGCTCGTCGAGCATGCCCTCGAGTCCTTCGCGCGGACCGCGGGCGCGACGCTCCATCTTTCGGGCACGGGGCGCAACGACCATCACCTCGCCGAGGCGGCATTCAAGGCGCTTGGCGCGCGCGCTGCGTCTGGCGTGCGAGATCGATCCGCGGCGCGAGGGCGTCGCATCGACGAAGGGCTCCCTCGGATGACCGCCGACGATCGCGGTGGTCGACTACGGCGCCGGCAACCTCGTGAGCATCGAGCAGGCGCTGACCGCCAGTCGGCGCGTCCGTCCGGATCGCCCGCGACGGCACGGATCTCGAAGGCGCGGATGCCATCGTCGTACCCGGCGTTGGTGCGGCGGGTCCGGCGATGCGGCGGCTCGAGACTCGCGGCCTCGCCGCGCCGATCCTTGACTGGATCGCCGCCGACCGGCCGTACCTCGGGGTCTGCCTCGGGCTGCAGCTGCTCTTCGACGGCAGCGACGAGGATGGCGCCTCGACGCTCGGCGTGCTCCCGGGTCGAACCGAGCGGCTGCAGGACGCCCCGACGCTGCCGCACATCGGCTGGAACCAGGTGGAGCGCGTTCGCGAGCACGCGCTGTTCGCCGGGATCGCCCCCGACGCCGACTTCTACTTCGTCCACTCGTACGCCGGGACGCCGGCTCGTCGACGCCGGCGAGCTCGTCCTCGCGACCACCGAGCACGGCCGCGCCGTTCGTCTCGGCCGTGGCGCGCGGGAACGTCCTCGGCGTCCAGTTCCACCCCGAGCGAAGCGGCGCTTGATGGGCTGCGCCTCTTGACGAACTTCGTCGCGCTGGTTCGGTCCTCGACCGGCTCGCGCGTGGGCGCTGCCTGATGCTGCGCCGGCGCGTGATCCCGTGTCTCGACGTTGCCGACGGTCGCGTCGTCAAGGGCACGCGCTTCGTCGATCTCGTGGACGAAGGCGATCCGCCCGAGCTGGCCGAACGCTACGCCCGGGAGGGGGCCGACGAGCTCGTGTTCCTCGACATCACCGCGGCACCCGAGCGACGCGGGACGCTGCTCGACATCGTCGAGCGGACGGCCCGACGGGCATTCATCCCGCTCACGGTCGGCGGCGGCGTACGTACGCGTCGTCGAGATGCGCGACGTGCTTCGCGCCGGCGCCGACAAGGTGTCGCTGAACACGGCCGCCGTCGCGGAACCGGACCTGATCACGCGCTGCGCCCACCGATTTGGCGTGCAGGCGGTCGTCGTTGCGATCGACGCCCGGCGAGATCCCGTGCCGGACGGCGCGCCCGCGACATGGGCGGTCGTCGTCAAGGGCGGCCGGGAGGCCACGGACCTCGATGCGGTCGCGTGGGCGGAGCGGGTCGTCGAGCTTGGTGCCGGCGAGCTCCTCGTGACGTCGATCGATCGCGACGGCACCGGGGCCGGCTTCGACACCGATCTGCTCCGCGCGATCTCGAGCCGCGTCTCCGTGCCGGTCATCGCGTCCGGTGGCGCGGCCGGACCCGCGGACTTCGTCGCCGCGGTCGCGGACGGTGGCGCCGACGCCGTGCTCGCCGCGTCGATCTTCCATCGCCGGATCCATTCGATCGCGTCGGTGAAGGCGGCGATGGCCGGTGCCGGCATCCCGGTCCGCGCTTACCCCGGACGCGGCCGCGTGACGGACGCCGCAAGCACGGCGGTGCCCGCGGCCGGCATTCGGCGCCGGACGGGCTCGTGCCGGCGATCGTCCAGGACGTGGCCGACGGCCGAGTGCTGATGCTCGCCTGGATGGACGCCGAGGCGCTCGCGGCCACGCTCGCGACGGGCGAGGTGCACTTCCACTCGCGGTCCCGCGACCGGCTGTGGCGCAAGGGCGAGACGAGCGGCAACGTGCTGCGACTCGTGTCCCTCGCCGCCGACTGCGACGCCGACGCGCTGCTCGTGACGGTCGACCCGGTCGGCCCGACGTGCCATCGCGGGACGCGCAGCTGCTTCGACCCCGACGGCGCGCCCGCGGATCGCACGACGAGGGGTTCGCCTGGCTCGAGACCCTCTGGGCCACGATCGCGGACGCGCGTCGCGACCCGGCCCGCAGGGCTCCTACACGGCTCGGCTGCTGGCCGGCGGCGTCGACGCGGTCGCGCGCAAGGTCACCGAGGAGGCGACGGAGGTCCTCATGGCCGCCAAGGACGACGCCGTGAGCTCGACCCCCGAGTCACGCGCAGCCCTGGCCGGCGAGGCCGCGGACCTCGCTCTACCACGCCCTCGTGCTGCTGGCGGAACGCGGCATCGCCCCTGCCGACGTCGTCGACATCCTGCGGGAGCGGCACACCGCCTGAGGGCCGTGGCCGCTATTTGGGCCGGCGCTGCTTGCGTCCCGCATTGGTCGCTGCATGACCTTTTCGGGCCTTTGGACGATCACAGAGCCCGTCGGCTGTCGTGTTCCCTGCCCATACACGCGACCATGCGGACGGACATGGGCGAAATCGGCTTCCAACGGCGCTCCGCGGAGCATGTTACGTGGCTCCTCGCTCCGCGAAGGTCATCCTCCGACCACCAGTCGCCGGAAGGAGCACGGCCTGAGGGCCGTGGCCGCCGCCCTACCGGGTCAGGCGTCCGATCTCGCGGCGTCTCTTGCCGATCCGGACCTCGAGCCACTCCCCGGCGATCGGCTCCGGGACGTGCCCGGGATCCGTGACCCGCACGGCGTTGATCGTGACGCCGCCGCCGGCGATCATCCGTCGCGCCTCGCCGTTCGAGGCGAACAGGCCGGCCTGCGCGAGAAGCAGCGGCAGCACCCGACGCGAGCATCTCCGACGGTGAACCTGAAGCCACCGGTCGATTCGTACAGGGACGCCAGCACGGCCGGGTCCGGACAGGGCCGCCCGAGAACGAGCGCGGCTGCGTCCCGGATCGCGGCCTGCCGCAGCCTCGGTCCCGTGCGTTCGCGCCGTGATGTCGAGCGCGAGCGCCCGCTGCGCGGCCCGGGCCTCCGGTCGTGCCGCGACCTCCGCCTCGAGCGCCTCGATCTCCGCCCGTGGCAGCTCGGTGAACCAGCGCAGGTACGTCCCGACGTCGCGGTCGTCGGTGTTGAGCCAGTACTGGTAGAACGCGAACGGCGACGTCCGGGCCGGATCGAGCCAGACCGACTCGCCGCCCTCGCTCTTGCCGAACTTCGTGCCCGACGGCGACAGCAGCAGCTGGTAGGCCAGGCCGTGCGCCGGGTCGGGCCGCCCGAGCCCTCGCCACCGTCCGCCTCCCCGGCACGCCGCCGGATCAGCTCGAGACCGGCCGTGATGTTGCCCCACTGGTCCGCGCCGCCCATCTGGAGCTCGACGCCCATGGTCCGGTGCAGATGCTCGAAGTCGGTTGCCTGGAGCAGCATGTAGCTGAACTCGGTGAACGACAGCCCGCGCTCGAGCCGGACCTGGACGGAGTCCTTGGCGAGCATGTACGGGCACCGTGAAGTGCTTGCCGGTGTCGCGCAGGAAGTCGATCAGCGAGAGCTCGCCCGAGCCAGTCGAGGTTGTTGACCATGACGGCGCCGCCCGAGCCCGCGCGAGAAGTCGAGGAACCGCTCGAGCTGACGCCCGGATCGCGGCGACGTTGCGCTCGAGCGTCGCGCGGTCGAGCAGGTTCCGCTCGGCCGAGCGGCCCGACGGGTCGCCGATCATCCCGGTCCCGCCGCCCACGAGCGCGACGGGCCGGCCGCCGAAGCGCTGGAGCCGCAGCAGCCCGAAGATCGGCACGAGGTGGCCGACGTGGAGCGAGTCGGCGGTCGGGTCGAAGCCGATGTAGCCGGCGATCGGGCGGCCGCGTGGCCAGGCGATCCGCGAGGCCCGGCGTGGTCGCGTGGAGGATGCCGCGCCACTCGAGCTCGGCGAGGAGCGCACAGGGCAGTCCGGGGCGGTCTGGTACGCCTGCAGGCGTCACAGGGACGGACGTCGGGCCGTCTTGACCCAGCCGGGAGGCGACCAACCGGTCGTGCTCACGCCCCCTATGCTATCGTGCGGCACTGACATGCAAACCAGCCTCGCGCGGCGCCAGCGCCATCGCCGATCGATCTCGCGGCGCCCCCAGGCTCGGGGTGGCTCGCGCACGGTCCGGCGCATCGCCATCGCCATCCCTCTCGTCTTCATGGTCTTCGCGTTCACGACCGGCTTCGTCGGGCTGCTGTCTTCGCCGTGGGCATGTACAACTACTACGCCGAGGGTCTGCCCGACCCGAAGGCGGTCCTCACCGAGCTCGAGTTCGACCAGCAGACCGATCGTGTACGACCGCACCGGCAAGGTCGAGCTGGCCCGTCTCGGCTCGCTGAAGCGCGAGGTCGTCGGGTTCGAGGCGATCCCGAGCGAGATGCTCGACGCGACGACCGCGATCGAGGACCAGGACTTCTGGGAGAACCCGGGCTTCGATCCCGTCGGCATCGTGTCCGCCGGCCTCGACACGATCTCCGGCCGCCCGCGCGGCGCCTCCACGATCACCCAGCAGCTCGTCCGGGCGCGGCTGCTGCCGGATTGGGCGCTTCGACGGCTCGACGTACGACCGCAAGATCCGGGAGATCATCCAGTCGGTCCGCCTGACCCAGGCCTTCCCGGGCGACGACGGCAAGCAGGCGATCATCACGGCCTACCTGAACCAGAACTTCTACGGCAACAACAGCCTACGGCGTCAAGGCGGCCGCCAGCGGCTACTTCGGCGAAGCACGCTCGAGGAGCTGACGCTCGCCCAGACGCGATCCTCGCCGCGATCCCGCAGTCGCCGACGAAGTTCGACCTGATGAAGAACGCCGAGCAGGTCTGCCTCGACGAGGAGGTCAAGGAGGACGAGGACTGCCAGACTTCCAGCTCGTCGTCCCGCCCGACAGCGAGATCGTCAGTCCGGCGCAACTACATCCTCGACGCTGATGAAGACGCAACAGCCGCCAAGTCCGGCGAGCTGCACACCGACGCGCGACTACGACGCGGCCAAGGAGGAGCCGGATCGTGCTCACCCCGCAGGCCTCGGCCAACTGGCGCGCGCCGCACTTCGTCTGGCAGGTACGCCAGCGAGCTCGGCGAGATCCTCTGCCCGGAGCACGCCCGACGACTGCGCCAAGATCGACACCGGCGGCTACCGCGTCATCACCACGCTCGACTGGACGATGCAGCGGAAGACCGAGAAGTGGGTCTACGCCGCTGCCCGGGCCCCGAACGCCAAGGACGTAACGCGACGCGGACCTACCTCAAGCGTCAGAAGATCCCGGCCCGCGCCTATGACTGGATGCTCGGCCTGCGCGGCAAGAACATCCACAACGCCGCGGCCGCTGTCGTCGACTACCGGACCGGCGAGATCCTCGCCTACGTCGGCAGCGCCAACTACCGGTCGAAGGGCACGCAAGAAGTTCCAGCCCCAGTTCGACGTCCTCGCCGACGGCTGGCGCCAGCCCGGGTCGTCGATCAAGCCGATCGACTACGCGATCGGCATCGAGGACCAGACCATGACCGCGGCCACGATGTTCATGGACGTCGTGACCGACTTCGGCGGCGAGCTTCGCCCCGACCCAGGCCGACAAGATGGAGCGTGGCCCCGTCCGGCTCCGCTCTGCGCTCCAGTTCTCGCTCAACATGCCCGCCATCAAGGCAGCCCTGATCACGGCCTCGACCACGTCTTCGAGCGCGACCAAGGACTTCGGCCTCAGGTACCCGGCGTCGGCGGTGCCCGTGCACGTCGATGGGCATCGGCACGCTCGAGATCCACCCGATCGACATGGCTGAGCGCGTACGGGACGACTGGCGAACGGCGGCGTCCTGATGCCGCGCCACGACCCTCGCGCGAGGTCGTCGACGACAACGGCATCCAGGTGTGGCCCGTCGAGGGCGACGACCGCTCCGAGGGCAGCCGGGTCATCAGCCGGCAGGCGGCCTACATCATCACCGACATCCTGGCCGGCAACACCCACATGAAGGTCAACCCGTACTGGGGCAAGTGGGCGATCTACGACGGCGAGCACCCGCCGCCCCGCCGCCTACAAGACAGGCACGACGAACGACAACAAGGACGTCGCACGCATACGGGTACCTCGCGCCGCCGAAGGACAAGAACGCACCGGCGCTCGCGGTCGGCGTCTGGATGGGCAACAGCGACAACGCCAGCCGAACGAAGGCATGCTGTCGCTCGACCCGTCCGCGCCGCTCTGGTCGGCGATCATGACCGACGTCAGCAAGGGCCAGCCGATCGCCAAGTTCAGGCGCCGCCGAAGGGCGTCGTGACGGCCGAGGTCGACGCCTTCACCGGCACAGCGCCCGGTCCGTTCACGCCGCAAGACCGTCACCGAGAACTTCATCGACGGCACCGTGCCCACGAAGCGACGACTCCACCCGGGTCGGCGCTCGCGATCGATGCGGCAACCGGGCTGCGCTGGCAGGACGGCTGCGCCGGCCCGAAGGTCGTCCGCGGGCTTCATGGACCTGTCCGAGGTCGAAGCAGGCTTCCCGGACTGGCAGAAGGCCAATCGCGGCTGGGCCGCCCGCGCCGCACGTGGCGCCGGTGTCCGTGGCGGGCCGAAGGGCACCGGACCTCGTACTTCTACGATGGCGCGTTCGCACCGTTCGGGCGCACCTGGGGCGTGCAGTTCGCGCCGTCAGGCCTCTGCCCGATCGCCCCGGTCGTGCCGCCGCCGTGCGATCCGCTGACGACCGAGTGCGCGACGCCCGCCGCCTCCCCCGCCCGGCGAGACGAAGAAGCCCGACAAGACGCCGAAGCCCGCCTGACGCGCGGTCGAGCTAGAGCTCGACGATCGTCGCGCCGTCCCCGCCTTCGCCGCGCTCGCCGGGACGCATCGACTTCACGAGCGGGTGGCTCGTTGCCTCGGTGCGCACCGCATCCCGCAGCGCGCCCGTTCCCATGCCGTGGATGATCGATGACCTTGCCGAGACCCGCCAGCGCGGCGTCGTCGAGGTAGCGGCCGAGCGCGTCGAGCGCCTCGTCGACCCGGGCCCCGCGCAGGTCGAGCGACGAGGCCACGGACTTCGCGCGACCGAGCCGAAGCGCGCCGATGTTCGACGGGCGCGGCCTCCGGCGACCCTGCGCGACGGCTCCTGTTCCAGGGCCGGCACCAGGTCCTCGGCGCCGACCGTCACGCGCATGCCGCCCGCCTCGAGCGTCACCCGCTTTCCGCCACGCTCGAGCGCCGCGATGCGGCCCTCCCAGCCACCGGATCGGCTGCGGGCGCGGTCGCCGACCTGCCACGGCCGGACCACGACAGGCTCCGCCGTGGCGGCGACGGCCTCGGCCTCGGGCAGCTGCTCCATGGTCGCCTCGGCCCGTTCGAGCGCCGCATCGAGGCCCGGGGCGGTGACCGTGCTCGCGTTCCAGCGCTCGCTGCGTGGTCGCGCACCTCGTCCCGGAGCTCACCGACGATCCGCTCGGCCTCGGCACGCGCGGCCCGCACCGCTTCATCGCGTTCGCGACGGGCACGCCGGCGCTCCTCCTCGGCGACGCGCAGGGCCTCGACCGCGCGGGCCTCGGCGGCGCGGGCACGCTCCAGCGCGTCGCTGGTCTCGCCCTCCGTCGTGCGGATCGGCCGCGAGCGTCGCCTCGAACGTCCGTTGTGCCTCGGTCAACCGCGATCGGGCGTCGGCCACGATCGTTTCCGGGAGGCCGAGCCGCTCCGCGATCGCGAACGCCTGGCTGCCACCGGGCAGGCCGATCGTGAGCCGGTAGGTCGGCGAGAGCGTCTCGAGGTCGAATTCGACCGCCGCGTTTCGAGCGCCCGGGCGTCTTGTGCGCGTACGCCTTGAGCTCGGCGTAGTGCGTCGTGGCCGCGACGAGCGCACCGGCCTCGATGAAGTGATCGAGGAGCGCCTGGGCGAGCGCCGAGCCCTCGGTGGGGTCCGTGCCGGCACCGAGCTCGTCGAGCAGGACGAGCGTGTCCGGTCCGGCCGACTCGACGATCCGCACGATCGAGCGCAGGTGCCCCGAGAACGTCGAGAGTGACTGCGCGATCGACTGCTCGTCCCCGATGTCGGCGAACACGTCGCGAAAGATCGGCAGGCTGCTGCCGGCGGCCGCCGGCACGTGCAGCCCGGACTGGTGCATCAGGGCGAACAGGCCGAGCGTTCGCAGCGTGACGGTCTTGCCGCCGGTGTTCGGCCCAGTGACGACGAGCGCCGTGTAGTCGCCGCCGAGCCGCACGTCGATCGGGACGACGCGACCCCTGAGGCCCGGATGCCGCGCGGAAAGGAGCACGACCTCGGCTCGATCCACGGTGGTCGGACGGATCGCATCGAGCTCGCCCGCGAGCTGCGCCTTCGCGACCCAGAAATCGAACCGCGCCATGGCCTCGAGCGTCTCGCGCAGTGGCGTCGCGTTCGCGCCGACGAGCGCCGACAGCTCGTCGAGGATTCGGGCGATCTCCTCCTGTTCGGCGACCTGTGCCTCGCGCCAGGCGTTGCCCAGCTCGACGACGACGAGCGGCTCGATGAAGAGCGTCTGCCCGCTCCCCGAGGCGTCGTGGACGATGCCCTTGACCCGGCTGCGTGCCTCGGCCTTGACGGGCACGACGTAGCGGCCATTGCGGAGCGTGACGATCGGCTCCTGGAGCGCCGAGCCGAGCTCCGAGCCCACGAGCGAGTCGAGCCGGCGTCGCAGCCGGTCGTACGCGACGCGGACCGCGGCCCGGAGACCGCCGAGACGTGGCGACGCGGTGTCGAGCAGCTCGCCCACCGGATCGAAGCTCCGCCCGAGGGTCGAGCGCACGGCTGGGAGCGCATGGATCTCGCGTCCGAGCTCGCGCAGGAGTGGCCGCCGGTCGTCGGCGAGGACTGGTTCCCAGCCGGGCAGCCGCATCGAGCGTCTCGACGATCTCGAGGAAGTGCGCCGGGTCGAGCCGGCCACCACGTGCCGCGCGCTCCACCCACGGACCGATGTCCCGTGCTGCCCCGATCCCGATCCCCGGCCGCTCCTCGAGCAGCGGCCCGGGCCTGGTCCGTCTCGTCGAGCGCCCGCGACCACGATGACCGCGTCGGCTGACGGCTCGAGCGCCTCGGCGAGCCGCCGGGACGGCGCGAACTGGGTCAGGTCCGCGAGCCGCTCGCGGATCGAGCGGGAATTCGAGGAGGACCTGCGAGCGCGCGTCCATGCTGCGCGTCAGCGCAGGCGCGCCGGCCCGGACAGCGCGGGACTGCCCGCGACCGCGAATCGCCAGGGCAGCGCGGTCCACGGCGCACCGGCGTAGTCGATGCCGATGCGGGGGGTTGCCCGGATCTCGGGTGGCTCGTCGTGCATCGGTCGCGGCTCGAGGCGCAGCGGGGAGGCTGGGTCGCACAGGTCCGTGCCCGTCCATGTCACGTCGATCCCGAACGCGGCCGCGACGAGTCCCGGGCCGCTTGCCAGCCGCGCGTCGGCAAGCGAGCCGCGCTGGATCGGGCGCTCCGTCGGCGCGGCTGCGGGCTCCGGCCTTTCCGGCGCGAGGCGCGCAGCGCCAGCCGGCTCGCGCGCATCAGCTCCAGACCGTCGACGGGCTCGACCGCGCGGACGAGCAGCGCCGCCGGCCGGCCGGCAGCTTCGGTGACGATGTTCAGGCAGTCATACATCCCGTAGACAAGGTACACGTAGGCGAGACCGGGCGGCCCGAACATGGTTCGATTGCGTGCCGTCCGCCCGAAGCGGGCGTGGGACGCCCTGTCGTCCTCGCCGATGTACGCCTCGAGCTCGACGATCCGGCCCGTCCGCCGGCCAGTGGCGTCGTCTCGGACCAGCCGTGCGCCGAGAAGCGTGCGGGCCGCCTCGAGCGTCGGTCCGGCGAGGAGCGCGCGATCGACGACGGTCAGCGGTAGTCCAGGACGAGCCGCTGGATCTCGGCCGGGATGAAGATGCCGAAGATCGCGAAGAAGACCGGCAGGATCGACTGCCGGAAGACGACCGCGCTCTGCGAGGTGTCGAGGGCCGTCCAGAAGTCCCGCACGAACGACAGCTCGCCAGGGCTCACCGGGATCCCGGGCACCTGGAAGAAGGAGTCAAGGATCACGAAGGCGATCGAGATGAGGAGGATCGCCTGCACGACGCCCAGCACGCCCGCGATCAGCTCGTCCAGAAAGCGCGCCTTTTCCCACAGCGGCTGCGTCTGGTAGAAGCTCTGGATGAGCAGCGTGAAGACGACCATCGCCGCGAGGAAGACCGCGAGGAACGCGATCATGTAGGAGTACTCCTCGGGGAACTGGCGCCAGTTCTCGGCGAAGAACGACCCCAGGGGCTGGCGGATGTTCGCGGCGAACAGGAACGAGAACACGGTTGCGCCGATGCCGAGGACGCGGCGGATGGTCCCCTGGACGAAGCCGAGGATGAAGAACGCGAAGATGAACAGGCCGACGAGCAGGTCGAAGACCGTCAGACCGCCAACGAACTCCCCGAAGTCCACGAACCCTCCTCAGCAATGCCGGGCGGTGACGGCCGCCGAAGCGCGGCAAGGGTAGCAGCGGGTCTTCCGGGGTCGCAACTCGCCGAAGGTACCGGCGTCAGGACCGGATGCCGGGCGTCGAGATCGGCCGCAAGACCCGCTGTGACGGAGCCGATCGCGCTCTCGATCTCGGCCTCGGTCAGCGTCCGGTCCGGTGCCTGGAACCGGAGGCGCCAGGCCAGGCTCTTCTCCTGCTCGCCGAGCGGGCGCCCGCGATAGATGTCGAACAGGTCGATCCCGATCAGGAGCGGGCCAGCGTGTCGTCGGATGACGTCGGCCACGTCGGCCGCCGGGTCGATCCTCGTGCAGCACGATCGCCAGATCGCGCTCCACGGCCGGGTGCCGGGCGGGCGTCTCGCCGCGTGGGGCCGGGAGACGTCCGCCGGCGAGGCCCTGGATCGTGAGCTCGGCCACGATCACGCCCGGCCCGAGCTCGGCCCGCTCTGCGGTCGTCGGGTGGAGCTCCCCCACCCTGCCGGCCAGCACGTTGCCGAGGGCGTCGTCGCCGCGGCTCGCGCGGACACGGGCCGTGCGACCGGGATGCAGATCGAGTCGTCCGTGAGGACCGTCCACACCGGGGCACCGAAACCGAGGCGTCCACACAGCAGCTCGAGCAGGCCCTTGGCGTCGTCCAGGTCGTACCGCCGTGCCGGCCGGTTCCAGGCCGGCGGCTCCGCGGCGCCGTGCAGCGCGAAGCCCAGGCGCCACCATTCGTGTCGTCGCGTCGTCCGTCGACGCGCCCGTAGCCCTTGCCGACCTCGAAGACGCCACGTCCTCGCGGCCGTGCCGGACGTTCGTGCCGACGACCTCGAGGAGGCTGCCGATGAGGCTGCGGCGCAGCACCGAGTGCTGGCTCGAGAGCGGGTTGGTCACGGTGATCGGCGCGCCCGGCGTGCCTCGGCGATCTCGCCTGCGACGCCGATCGTCGAGTGGCACCGGGAAGCGCGTCGACGTCGTCGGGCGCGACGAGGGCGGACGTGACGACTTCGCTGAGCCCCGCCCCGGCGAGCGTCTCGCGGATCGCATCGCGCACCTCGAGCGGCGAGGGGCGGTAGGCGGGCATCGGCGTGTGCGGGCAGGATGCCGGGGATCAGCTCGTAGCCGCGGACGCGGGCGACCTCCTCGGCAACGTCGGCCTCGATGGCGAGGTCGCGCCGCCAGCGTCGGGACGATGGCCAGGAGCGTCTCCGTCGCATCGGCGTCCGGACGTCGAGCGGCTGCGGCGCGTCGGCGACGCGGATCGGACGAACCGCCGGGCGCCTCGCGTCGTCTCGATGCCGACGCGCGCCCAGCAGCGTCGACCTGCTCAGCCTGCCGGAATATCGGCGCCCAGCAGGCGATCGACGCGCGACGGCCGGAACGCGACGCGGGCGCGCTCGGCTCCACGGGGTTCGTGTCGACGCGGCCCGCGGCGCGACCGTGCCACCGGCCCACGCGAGCGACCAGCTGGGCCGTCCGATCGGCGCCGATCCGCGCGAGCCGGATCTCCTGGCCCTTCTCGAACCGCAGGCTCGCCTCGGACCGGAGGGCGTACCGGTGGGCGGTGCGGCGGATCGCTGACCGGATCGAAGATCGCGGACTCCACGATCACGTCGCGTCGTCGCGTCGGTGACCTCGGTCGTGGCGCCGCCCATGACGCCGGCGATGCCGATCGGGCCGGTCGGGATCGGCGATGAGCAGCGTCTCGGGGTCGAGCTCGCGCGTGACGTGATCGAGCGTCTCGAGGCGCTCCCCGGGCCGGCGCGGCGGACGATGATCCGGCCCTCGTGGACGCGCGCTGCGTCGAAGGTGTGGATCGGCTTGCCGAGCTCGAGCATCACGTAGTTGCTGGCATCGACCACGTTGCTGACGGGCCGCAGGCCGGCCGCGCAGGAGCCGCATCTGGACGCGCGTCGGGCGACGGCCCGACGGTGACGCCGTCACGACCCAGCGGCCGACGAACCGCGGACACAGCGCCGGGCTCGCTCGACCTCGACGCGCGAGGCGTCCGCGGTCGGCGTCGCCGGCTCCTCGGCGAGCTCGGTGTCCGGCCAGCGCACGGGCGCGCCGGTCGCGGCCGAGACCTCACGGGCGAGAGCCGAGGATCGACAGGGCATCGCCACGGTTCGGCTTGACGTCCACGTCGAGGACGGTGTCGCCGTACAGGTCGGCGAGGGCCGCGCCCGAGCGGCGTGTCGTCGGGCAGGATGAGGATGCCGTCCGCGTCGCGGTGAGCCCGAGCTCGTCGCCCGAGCAGAGCATGCCGTTGCTGACGACGCCCATCTTCTCGGCGCGCTCGATCCGCCGGCCGCCGGGCAGGACGGCCCCGGGGAGCGCGACGGGCACGCGCTGGCCCGGCGCGATGTTCGTCGCGCCGCAGACGATCTCGAGCGGCTCGCCCGCGCCGAGCGTCACGGTGGTCAGCGACAGGCGGTCGGCGCGCGGGTGGCGCTCGACGGCTGAGCAGCTCACCGACGACGACGTTGCTGCCAGTCGGCGCCCCAGCGCTCGATGCCCTTGACCTCCATCCCGAGCAGCGTCAGGCGCTCGGCGAGCTGCTCCGGCGTCGAGGTCGACATCGACGTACTCGCGCAGCCAGGAGAGCGGGACCCTCATCGGAACTGCTCCAGGAAGCGCAGGTCGTTCTCGAGGAATAGCCGCAGGTCCGCGATCGCCGTGCCGAGGTTCGTGATCCGCTCGACGCCCATGCCGAACGCGAAGCCCTGGTAGCGCTCCGGGTCGAGGCCGCCGTAGCGCAGCACGACCGGGTGGACCATGCCGGCGCCCAGGATGGTCATCCAGCCGGTCCGCGAGCAGGCCGGGACAGCCGCCGCCGCCGCACACGAGGCACTCGACGTCGAACGCGACCGACGGCTCCGTGAACGGGTAGTAGCCGGGCCGGAACCGCGTCCGCTTGTCCGCGCCGAACATCGCCTGGGCGAACTGGTCGAGCAGGCCCTTGAGGTCGGCCATGGTCGTGCCCTCGTCGACCATCAGGCCCTCGACCTGGAAGAACTCGAAGGCGTGGCTGGCGTCGACGGCCTCGTAGCGGAAGCAGCGCCCGGGCAGCAGCGCGCGGATGGGCGGCGTTCGTCGCGTGCATGACGCGGATCTGGCCGGGCGACGTGTGGGTCCGCAGCAGGTGGCCCGGCACATCGACGTAGAGCGTGTCCCACAGGTCGCGCGCCGGGTGGTCGGGCGGGATGTTGAGCATCTGGAAGTTGCGTCAGGTCGTCCTCGACCTCGGGGCTCTCGTAGACCACGAAGCCGAACTGGTCGAAGATCTCGGCGATCTCGCGCATGGTCTCGATGCTCGGGGTGGAGCGTGCCGCGGCGGATGGGGCGGCCGGGCAGCGTGACGTCGACGGCCTCGGCGCGCGAGCCGCGCCTCGAGCTCCGACGCCGCGAAGCGCGCGTGCCGCGCTCGCGCGATCGCCGCCTCGATCGCCTGCGGACCTCGTTCGCGATGGCGCCGACCCGCGGCCGGTCCTCGCGCCGGCAGCGCGCCGATGCCGCGCAGGACGCCGGTCAGCTCGCCCTTCTTGCCGAGGACATCGAGCTCGCAGCGCGTCGAGCGCAGCCGTGTCGGGCGCGGCGGCGATCGCCGCCAGCGCTCGTCGCGCAGCGCCTGCAGGTCGCGCGTCAGGTCGCGAGGTCCACGGCATCCTCCGTGTCGTGCGGTCGGGGCCTGAGGAATCACGAACCCCCGATCGTCCCGACGTCGAGGGCTCCGAGGCGTCCGGGTCGGCGCTCGCGAGGCGCCGGTCGCGTCTAGGCGCCTGCGGCGAGCTCGGCGATCGACCAAACGTCGCGGCGTCGCGCACCGCGAGGTCGGCCAGGATCTTGCGGTCGATCTCGATGCTCGGCCTTCTTCAGGCCGGCGATGAACTGCGCCGTAGGTGAGCGCCGTTCTGGCGCGCCGCCGCGTTGATCCGGATGATCCACAGCTGGCGCATCTGGCGCTTGCGCTGCTTGCGGTCGCGCGTGGCGTACGACAGGGCGTGGAGCAGCGCCTCGCGCGCGGGCTTGATCAGCCGCGAGCGTGTGCCCTTGCGGCCCTCGGCGGCGTTGAGCAGGCGCTTGTGGCGCTTGTGGGCGGTGACGCCGCGCTTGACGCGTGCCATCTGCCTGCTCCTAGAGGTACGGCAGCAGGCGCCGGACCTGCTCGGCGTGCTCGCTGCCGATCACGACCTTGCCGGCGTACCGGCGGGTGCGGCGGGACGACTTGATCTCGAGGTGGTGGCCCCGCCAGGACTTGACGCGGAAGAGCTTGCCGCTGCCGGTCACGCCGATGCGCTTCTGGGCGGCCTTGTGGCTCTTGATCTTGGGCACCGTGGCCTCACTCTCCCTGGGCTGCGGCTCGGTGTGGCCGGCTCGCCGTCTTTGCCGGCCGTGGGGCCGGTGCTGTCTTCGTCCTGTCCGTTGCGCCGGCGCCGCAGGCCCGGGCCGGTGACTGCCGGTCGAGGCTGCGCTGGCTGCCGGGGCGGGCTCTGCGCCTCGGCTGCTGCCGGCTGCCGGAGTCGCTGCCGCCGGTGCGGGCGCCGCCGCTGCCGGCGGCTGGTGCCCCTGCCGGTCGCGGTTCCTGTCTCGGCCTGGCCCGCGGGCGGGGTGCCTCGTGGCTCTTGGGCTTGTGAGTCGATGCCACCGTGATGTGCATCGACTTGCCCTCGAGCAGCGGCGTCCGTTCCACGACTCCGTGATCCTTCATCCGCTCCATGAACCGGGCAACAGGTTTCGTCCGATCTCCGGATGCGTGAGCTCCCGGCCCCTGAACCGGACGGTGACCTTGATCCGGTCACCCTCCTCGAGGAACTCGATCGCCCGGTGCACCTTGGTGTCGAAGTCGCCGACGCCGATCTTCGGCGAGAGACGGATTTCCTTGAAGGTCACCGATCGCTGCCTGCGCTTGTGCTTCCTTCTCCTCTTGGTCAGCTCGTACTTGTACTGACCGAAGTCGAGGAACTTGCGACCGGCGGCTGCCGCCATCGGGGCGACTTCGACGAGATCGAGCCCCCGCTCCTGCGCCATCTCGAGAGCACGAGCCGTGGGCATGACCCCCAGCTGGGCTCCTTCTTCATCCACGACCCGAACCTGTGGGATCCGGATCATCTGATTCACACGCAGGTCTCGACTGATGGTTCGCCCCTTCTGCTGGGTCTACGGTTCGGCACGCACGGGCATACGAAAACCCGGCTTTCGGCCGAGGCGGAAGTCTAGCATGGACCCGTCCGAGGCGGCAACGCCGAGCCGGGTCCAGCGGCGGCTCAGAGCGTCATGGCGGCGACCGCGACCGTCACCACGCGCATCACGAGAAATTCGTCGGCTCCGATCAGTCGGAGCGGGAGCCGGACCGGCCACGGGACGAGACGACGCGATCGATCCCTCACGACCTGCGGCGTGTCGAGCTCCAGCCGCCCGCCACGGTCCTCGAAACCGCAGTGTCCCGCGGCCAGCACGTTCCGCAACCAGTCGGTCCCGGTGCCATAGGTCATCGCGAAGACCGCCTGACCGCCACGTCGAAACATGTTGACCGGCGTGCGGTACTCGCGCCCCGATCTGCGCCCGACGTGCACGACCCGGCCAAACGTGGGCAGGTGGGAGACGACCGGCCACAGCAGACGGTTCGTCACCCGGGCATTCAGGCGACCGATCGCCAGGGGAATGGGCACGGGATGCTCAGCTCACGCGACGGTCCGCAACCTCGGCGGCGAGCTGCTCGGCCAAGGCCTCCCAGCCGACAGTCTCCTGCGCGGCACCCTTTTCCGCACCGCGCCGACGAACCGTGGCTGCGCGTGCCTCGATCTCACGATCGCCAAGCACCAGCATCACCGGGACCTTCTGCTCCTGCGCCAGCCGGATCTTGTTCTGCATGCGGTTGTCCGAGACGTCGACCTCGACCCGGAGCCCTCGCGCACGCAGCACGCCGGCCAGCTCCTGCCCGGCCTCGGCGTGGCGATCCGCGATCGGGATGACGACGGCCTGGACCGGCGAGCACCACAGCGGGAACGCGCCCGCGAAGTGCTCGGTCAGCACGCCGATGAACCGCTCGAGGGAGCCGTACACCGCGCGGTGGATCGCGACCGGCCGCTGCTGCTGGCCGTGCTCGTCGACGTACCAGAGATCGAACTGCTCGGGCAGCATGAGCCGGTCGACCTGGATCGTCGCCGTCTGCCATTCGCGCCCGAGCGCGTCCTCGATTTGGATGTCGATCTTCGGCGCGTAGAACGCGCCGTCCTTCGGCTTCTCGCGGTACCGCAGTCCTGATCGATCGAGCGCCGCGCGCATCAGGGCCTCCGTCTGCTCCCAGAGCTGCCGGGTCGCCCAGCGCCTTGTCGGGCCGCGTGCCGAAGGTCAGCGTCGGCTCGAGGCCGAACCAGCGCGTAGGCCTCGCGGATCTCGCCCAGGAGCCCCTCGATCTCCGAGGCGATCTGGTCGGGTCGCACGAAGATGTGCGCGTCGTCGGTGACGAAGTGCCGCACGCGCGTCAGTCCCGAGAGCACGCCCGACAGCTCGTTCCGGTGCAGCACCCCGTACTCGGCCAGCCGCAGCGGCAGCTCCCGGTACGAGCGCACGCTTCGATCGGTAGATGAACGGCGACTCGGGGCAGTTCATCGGCTTGAGGCTGAACGTTGGCGTCCTCGGCATCGACCAGGAACATGTTGCTCGCCGGTAGTGCTCCCAGTGGCCCGATTGCTCCCACAGCTTCTGGTGCACGAGCGGCGGCGTGTAGATCTCCTGGTAGCCGCGCCGATCCTGGAGCTCGCGCATCGCGTTGCGCAGCGTGCTGGTACAGAGGTCCGGCCCTTCGGATGCCAGAAGGCCGAACCCGGGCGACAGTCGTGGAACGAGAAGAGGTCGAGCTGGATGCCCAGCCGCCGGTGGTCGCGCTTCTTTCGCTTCCTCGCGCCGCCAGAGGAAGCGATCGAGCTCCTCCTGCGTCTCCCAGACCGTGCCGTAGATGCGCTGGAGCCGGCACGCGTCTGGTCGCCCCGCCAGTACGCACCGGAGACGGCCAGCAGCCGGAACGGGCCGAGCTTGCCCGTGCTGGCCACGTGCGGGCCCTTGCACAGGTCGATGAACGGGTCCGTGCTCGTAGACCGACGTCGGCGGCATCTCGCCACCGTCGCGGGTGGCGCGGCCGCCAGGTCGTCGAGGATCTCGACCTTGAACGGCTGGTCACGCTCGAGGAAGAAGGCCCTCCCCTCCTCCGGCGGCAGCTCGCGACGAACGAACGGGTGGTCGGCCTTGACGGAGGCCGTCATGCGCTGCTCGATCTTCTCGAGGTCCGTCGGGCGTCAGCGGGCGCTCGAGCTGGAAGTCGTAGTAGAAGCCGTCCTGGATGGCCGGACCGATTCCGAGCTTCGTTCCCGGGAACAGGTCGAGCACTGCCTCGGCCATCACGTGCGCGGCGGAATGGCGCATCGCGTCGAGCTCGCTGTGCGCCCCGGCGTCGAGCAGCTCGTCGGCCGAACCGCGCTCGGGTGCAGGCGAGCACCTCGTTCGGGTGCGAGCCACTTCCTCGTCGACCATGTCGATCCCTCCTGGAAGCACGAAACCTCTCGTCCGTCGACAGGACGAGAGGCCGTCATCTGGCTCCCGCGGTTCCACCCGCCTTCACGACCGTCGCCGATCGTGCGCTCGTACCGCGCTAACGGGCGGATCCCGGACCGGTTCACCGGTCGCTCACGGGTGGTGCCCGGTCCTCGGTTCGCCGCCGGGCTTCCAGCCATGACCCGGCTCTCTGTGGCGTCGTGCGGAGGGGCGTGTCCCGATCGGTGCGTTGCCGCGCAGTGTACGGCACGAGTTGGATAGGCGGCGAGACCGACGCCGAACGGCGGCCGGCCTCGCCAGAGCCTGTGGTCAGTTCACGACCAGCTGCAGCCTCCCGGCGCTCTGGTCAAAGCCGCCCGCCTGGATGTAGTACGTGACGCCTGCCTCGCTGTCCCAGGTCGGCTTCAGCCTGGAGGCTGAAGTCGTCGGCGAACACATCGTCAACACAGACGACCTGTTGGAACACGCCTTCTTCCAGGGTGTACACCGCAAGGACGGTGTCAAAGGAGCTGCCCGCCGTCTGGCGGTCATCGGAGCGCCCGTACCCGTCACGGTCCACCATGCCGTGTAGCCAAACGGAATTTGGAAGGCCTCACCTGTCTCCAGTCTTCGAACGTGCAGGGCTCCTCGGCCTCAGGCGCGTTCCACCAGTGACGACGCGGGCGGTACGACCCAGACGAAGGGCCCTGGCGTCTCCGGGCGCATCATTGGCGATCGGTCCGGGCTTGGGGCCGTTTGGCACGACCGCATGGACGGCGACAACCTGCTCTGCGGCCTCGCAGTGCTCGTCGTCGATCGGGTACGTGGTTGTGGTGCTGCCAAGCGTCATGTCGAGTGACCCGGCGACCGTGTAGGCCTCCCCGCGGACCTTGACCCGCTCGACACCGAACTCGTCAACGAATCGGAAGAACTCGCCGGTCGGGGCGAACGTGCCCGTCGCCTCGGCGCTGCCAGCAGGCTCCCCCGCGATGTTGTCGAAGAGCTCCACCGTGAAGCCGAAGGAGGTGTCTGTGATCTCGATGTCGGTGCCGCCGCCGATGTCGGTTTGTGGGCCGGACACATATACCTCGCCGAACGAGCCGAACGAGTCCTGGTGCACGAACATGTTGACGCTATCGGTGCCGCTCTCCCACGAGCACGAGATGGTGAACTCGCGGAACCTGTCGGTGTACGCGGACGGGTTCGTGCTGAAGTAGGTGAGGTTCTGCTCCTCGGCGGTGCATCCCACGAGCGTTTCGAGATCTGCGCCGGGCAGCACCAGGGAACCGTCCAGCGAGAGGGGCTGGATCGTGCCGCTCACCCTCTCCCAGCGGTTGCCGTTCCTGAACCGGTCGTCGACGGCGAAGGGATCGCCGTCCGGGGCAAGGGCCACCGTGAGGACCGCCGTGCCGGCAGGGTCACCAAATGGCGGTTCCTGCGTCTCGTCGAACTCGACCAGCTCGAAGGTGGCCGTCACGCCGGAGGCGTCGCCCTCGACGGTGGACGAGCTGGCAATCCAGGTCGGTGCCTCGGCATACGGCTCGGTGCCCTCAGCCCAGAAGGCGATGTCACCAAACGAGCCGAACTCGTCGCTGATGGCGACGAACATGGACACGTAGCCATCGCCGGTCGGACGTCTCGCATTGAACGAGGACCGCATGCTCCTCGGTTCGGGTCGCCGGAGCCGCCTGAACGGCGCTCGGCACGAGCGCGAGGAGCATCGCGCACAGGGACGCCAGGATCATCAACCGACGCATTCACCAGTCCTCGTTCGCGCCGTGAGGTCTGGGGCGGAAGACACTTCCGGGCCCCACGGTCGTAAGGGCCGAACCGTAGTCCGCCCCTGTCTGCGGAATGTCGCTGTGGGCCGGTTCTGCGACGCGAGACCTTGCAAATCCTCGAGGGTCCCGAATTGAAAGCCCCCGGGGGGCCTACGGCAAGGCCACGAACCGGCTCAGGAACTCCCGTGCCACCGCCGTATCGACGCGGTACGTCCGGTCCGTCGACTTGCAGAACCGATCACCGGTGATCGTGATGGACACGACGGTGTCGCCCAGGAAGTGCGGTCCGCCGGAGTCGCCGTAGCAGGTGCCGCCGTTGCCCGTGGCCTGGTTCATCGACAGCGTCAGCCACGACTTCGTCACCGAGTTCACCGTCTGCGTGGCGTAGCGACGGACCGAATCGGTGTACAGGCCCTGGAAGGCGGTCTGACGGACATCGCGGACGGCGCCATACCCGGCGGTCTCGAACGTCGCGGACTTGAGCTGTGACGCGGTCATGCGCCCCAGCGCATTCGCCGCCGGCAGAGGCGCCGGCGTGATCCCCGCCACAGGGTCGTCGAGCAGGATGACCGCGATGTCAAACGGGTCGTTGCTGCCACAGCAGGCGAACCGCTCGTGTCCAACGGCATCGCCCCAGTGCAGATCGTTGTCCGCGACGTCCTCTTCAAGCACGTTGTCGAATGTGACGGCCATCCGCTCTGCGAACAGGCAGTGTGCGGCCGTGAGCACGACGTCCGGCGCGATCAGGGTCCCGGTGCAGACCACGAAGTGGTCACCATCGATGTCGGCCACGATGGCGCCGACGTTGTCGTACTCGTTGTTGACGTCCGGCTGGCCATACACGATGGCGGCAACCGGCGTGACGAGGGCACCGATGAGCAGCAGGGCGAGCACGAGCGGAGCAGCTCGTCGACCACGAACAAGACCGGTCACGGGACACCTCGCAGGCCTGACCGACCGCACGGCCGGTCAACTGCCTGCCAGCGTAATGACGCGTCGTCGTCACGCGTCTCTGCCGGCCGGGAATCACGATGACCGCCGTATGGCGGTCATTGAGGAAGCACGAGTATGTGGTGGGCGACACTGGACTCGAACCAGTGACCTCTTGCATGTCAAGCAAGTGCTCTAACCAGCTGAGCTAGCCGCCCGACGTCGCCGGACCCGACCTCCTCGACTCCGTCCGTCGTTGGCTCGCAGGGTGTTCCACATCCTGCGCCGACGGGCGAACCCAGGGTGACCAGGGCCAGCGGCGACCCGCATTCTACCCGCCGACCGGCGGACTGTCATCACGCGCAGGGCAGCTGCGCACCTGCCAGCGGGACGACCCGCGTCTGCCCCAGCGCTTGCTCGAAGTGGTCCTCGATTGCTGCATTGACCTCCGCCCGGCCCCGGTTGATGAGCGCAGCGTCGCGTTCCACTGTGCCTTCCCGGATCATCCGAACTGCGAACGCCAGCCCCTCGAAGAGCTCCAGCCACTGGGTCGCTGCGCCCGCCCCGGGTTGGAAACCGAGCGCCTCCGTGGATGCAGTTGCACCCTGCCCGAGATGCCCGAGCACGGCGTTCGCCGCCGCCTTGATCTCCTCCGAATCACCGCTGGAGAGCGCCGTCTCCAGCTCGTTCCATGCGCCGGACCGCTGGCCCGTCTCCGGGTCGCCGAACGCGAGCGAGAGCTGATCAACCGCCTGGCAGATCGCGCCTCCCCATGCCACGGCGTCGATCTCGGCGGGGGCCGTTGCGGGCGGCCCTGTCGGGGCCACGGCGCCGTCACAGGCAGCGACGGTCAGCGCGAGGGTCACGGCTGCGACGATCCGGCGGAGCGCGTGGCGCGACGGCATTGCGGCAGGATAGCCGTTGGCGAACCTGCGCCGGACCGGTCCCTCCCCGATGATGCAGCGGTGGACGACTACGAGCTGCTCGATATCGGCGGGGGCGCGCGTCTGGAGCGGTTCGGGCCGCGCGTCGTCGACCGGCCACACCCCGCGGCATACGGCGAGCGGGGCGATCCGGCCGCCTGGGACACCGCCACGCTCTATTTCGCGCCAGGCGAGGGATGGCATGGCACCGATCCGACCGAGCCCTGGAGGATCGACGCCGACGGCCTGGCGGTGGAGCTGCGGCCGACCGATACCGGCCAGGTTGGTCTGTTCCCGGAGCAGGCCGTGTCGTGGGCGTGGCTTCGGGACGTGATTGCTGCACGCGCCGCGACAGGCGGGCAGCCCGAGGTGCTCAACCTCTTCGGGTACACCGGTCTCGCAACACTGGTGGCGGCTGCCGCTGGCGCGTCCGTCGCGCACGTCGACGGCTCGAAGCCGGCTGTGGCGTGGGCACGGCACAACGCAGGACTGTCGGGTCTTGCGGATCGGCCGATCCGGTGGCTGGTCGACGACGCGCCCGGTTTCGTCGCGCGCGAGCTCCGCCGGGAACGCCGCTACGACGGCGTGATCCTCGATCCACCGACATACGGCCATGGCGCGCGCGGCCGGACGTGGCGGCTGGAGGACGACCTTCCGTCGCTCCTGGGGGGCTGTGCCCGGCTGATCGGCGGCTCGCGCGGATTCATCCTGCTGACCGCCCATACGGCGGGGTTCGGGCGCGCGGCGCTCGGGCACGCGCTGGGGACCGCGCTGCGGCTGCCATCCGCTCGCATGGAAACGGGCGATCTCGCCCTCACTGCACGCAGCGGGCGGCGGCTCGACCTTGGTTCGTTCGCCCGGTGGAACGGGCCGCCATGATGTCGCGGATGGACGACAGCCGGCCCGATCTCACGAGCACAGCCAACCCGCGCGTCAAGGCGGTCGTCCGACTGCGCGATCGACGCGAGCGCGAGCGATCGGGCCTGACCGTCATCGACGGTGCGCGCGAGCTCCGGAGAGCGTTGGACGGCGGCGTGGAGATCGTCGAGGCGTTCACCTGCATCCCGCTCCTGCGCGGCGCCGATGCCCGGGCCGCCCTCGAGGCGCTGCGCGTGGCAGGGACGCCGGTACAGGGGACCAACGAGACCGTGTTCGAGAAGCTCGCGTTCGGCGAACGAGCCGAGGGGCTCCTTGCGGTTGCCCGGATCCCCTCGACCGACCTGCATGCACTCCCCCTGCCCGCCGAACCACTGCTGGTCGTCGTCGAGGGCGTCGAGAAGCCCGGCAATCTCGGGGCCGTCCTGCGCAGTGCCGACGGGGCCGGCGCGAATGCGCTCATCGCAGCGTCACCGCGGACCGACCTCTACAACCCGAACACGATCCGTGCCAGCGCCGGCACGGTCTTCGGCATGCCGCTTGCCGCTGCCCCCACGGCGGACGTGATCGTGTGGCTGCGCGGCCACGGGATCAGGACCCTCGCCGCGCGCGTCGATGCCGAGGTGCTGTACACGGACGTGGACCTTCGTGGTCCGGTCGCCATCGCCCTGGGCAGCGAGGCCGGCGGGCTGACCGAGGCGTGGTCGAGCGGCGGGATCGAGGCGGTCCGGCTGCCGATGCTCGGCGTCGCCGACAGCCTCAACGTCTCCGTGACCGCAGCAATCCTGCTCTACGAGGCGCGCCGGCAGCGTGGCGCGCCCGACGCCGCGGTGTAACGTCAGGCAGCACGCAGGAGGGTCGTCGCGGATGGATCGGTTCCAGTTCGTGGTCATCGGTGCCGGGCCGGCCGGCGAGGCTGCCGCGCACAAGGCACGCGAGCTGGACGCCAGCGTGGCTGTCGTCGACAAGGGCTGGTTCGGTGGCAGCTGTCCGCACATCGGCTGCATCCCGTCCAAGTCGTTGCTGCACTCGGCTGCGGTCCATGCCGGCGGTGGCGACTACAGCTGGGCGCGCGCGTCGGCCCGGCGCGACTACATGGTCAATCGCGCGCCCGACGCCGATGAGCCCGACGACACGGGACACGTGACGAGCCTTCGATCCGCGGGCGCGGCGACCTACCGGGGGCATGCCCGCATCGTGGGTCGCGGCCGTGTCACCGTCACGCACGACGGCTCTTCGACGGAGCTGGAGGCCGAGCACGTCGTCGTGGCGACGGGCTCTGAATCGAAGGTCCCGCCCCTTGACGGCCTCGCGGCGACCCAACCGTGGACCAACCGCGAGGCGACGCTCACCCGGGAGCTGCCCCGGAGCCTGCTCGTCCTCGGTGGCGGCCCGACGGGGATTGAGCTTGCCCAGGTCTTCGCGCGTTTTGGCGTGCCGACGACGGTCGTACAGTCCGGCCCGCGGATCCTGCCCGCCGACCACGTGCGCAACGCGGAGGCAGTTGCCACCGCCCTGCAGCGTGACGGCGTGGCGATCAGGACGAACGTTCGTGCCCAGCGCGCCCGTGCGGGAGCCGGTGCGGACGGCGCCCACGTCCTCGAGCTCGATGACGACTCGACCGCCGAGGGTCACGTGATCCTGGTCGCCGTCGGGCGATCCTTCGGACTCGAGGGTCTGGGGCTCGAGCACTACGGGCTCGACGCTTCCTCGCGTGACGGGGTGCCGCGGGACGGCCGGTTGCGTGTCGCGGAGGGTCTCTGGATCGCCGGGGACGCCGCAGGTCCCGAGCTCCACACCCACCAGGGGCACTACCAGGGCGAGCTCGCGGTCCGGATGGCGCTCGGTGAGCCCATCGAGCCAGACTACCGCGCGCTGCCGCGCGCGACCTACACGGACCCTGAGGCTGCCTCAGTGGGCGTGACCCTCGAGCAGGCCCGCGACGGGGGCATCGATGCGTTCGAGCTCGTGGCGAGCTTCCCGCAGACCGGCAAGGGCTACTCCGTGGAGGCGGAGGAGGGCCACGTGACGATCGTGGTCGACCGTGGGACGCGCGAGCTCGTCGGCACGGCGCTGGCCTGTCCCGACGCGTCGGCTGCGATCCATGAGGCCGTCCTCGCGATCAAGGCGCGCATCCCGATCAACGTGCTCGCGGAGACGATCCACGCCTTCCCGTCGACGTCGCGCATCTTCAACGGCCTCTTTGCCGATGCCCGCCGCGAGCTCGACCGACCCGGCAGCGTGAGCACCGGCGACTAGCGCTCGAACACGACCCGTCCGTCCAGCAGGACGATCTCCGGGCGCACGGTCGCGAGGGGACCACCTGGCACGGGCGGCTCGCCGAGGGCGGCCGCGGAAAGCACGACGAGATCCGCTCGCTGCCCGACCGTCAGCCTGCCCCGGTCGTGCTCGCCGGCCGAGATCGGTGCGTCGAGACAGGCCGCGCGCAGGGCACGATCGAGGGTCATCGACTGATCCGGGCCAAAGGGCGCGGCGTCATCGCCCCAGGACGCGTCGACACGATTGACCGCGATGGCGATGCCCGGCCACGGATCGATCGGCTCGACGGGCGCATCGGTCCCAAAGGGCAGCAGCCCGCCGCCCGCCACGATCGCGGACCAGGCAAAGGCCTCCTGCTCGGCACGTGCCCCCCATGCCCGATACGCACCGTCGCGGTCCGATCGCAGGTGGACCGGCTGAACGCTCGCGGCGATCCGCGCGGCGGCGAACCGCGGGCCGTCGCCGGGCGCGACCATCTGCGCGTGCTCGAGTCGGGGCAGCATGCCCGTCGAGGCTGGGTCAGCGACACCTTCGAGGATGTCGAGTGCCGTGCGGACGGCGGCGTCGCCGATCGCATGGATCTGGCTCTCAATCCCGGCGTCGTGCGCCCGGGTGACGAGCTCGCGGAGCTCGGATGGGTCGGTCATCCAGACGCCCCGGCCTCCGTCGGCGGATGGCGGACGACCGGCCTCGGTCTCGTAGGGCTCGAGGAGTGCGGCAGTTCGCGATCCGAGCGAGCCGTCGGCGAACAGCTTCAGCCAGCCGACGCGGGCGCGGCCCTCGGGATTGGCGCCGAGCACGAGGCCGCTGCCGATGCCGCCCTGGATCGCCGTCTCGAGCGCGTCGTCGCGCAGCGATGCGTGGACCCGGATCGGGAGGCGGCCGCGCTCCGCGAGGCGCGCATACGCAGGAAAGAAGCGGGTGAGATCGGGATCGGGTGAGACATCGCCGGGATCGTGGACGGCCACCACGCCGAGCGACAGCAGCTCGTGGCCGATCGTCATGATCCCAGCCTCGACGTCCTCGAGGCTGGCTGCCGGCACGTGCACGGTGACGAGTCGAGCGGCCGCCTCGAGCAGGATGCCGTCGGGAGTTGCCGTCAGCCGTCCGTCGGATCACGCCGCCATTCGGGTCGACCGTGGCGCCGTCCACACCGGCGGTCATGAGCGCCGCGTGGCTCACGAGCAGTGCGTGGTGGTCGTGTGCCCAGAGCGCGACCCGCCGCCCGGGGGCGACACGTTCCAGATCATCGGCGCTCGGCCACCGGCCCCAGCGGTCGACGTCCCAGCCAAAGCCCTCGAGCCACGAGTCAGCGTTCGCGAGGCGCTCGTGAGCCCGCGCGACTGCCGCCATCCCCACCTCCAGGGTCGGCGCTCGGTGGAGGTCGACCTGGCGAACGGCGATCCCGGTCAGCGCGAGATGACAGTGCGCATCGGTCAGCCCCGGGATGACGACCTCGTCGGGCTCGAGCGTGAGGCGCTCCGTGTGCGGGTCCGCGCGCGTCTCGAGATCGACCTCCGAGCCCGCGAAGGCGATCCGCCCGTCGCGAATGCCGACGGCCTCCACCCACCCGAATCCGGCCTCGCCACGGAGCGTGGCGATCCGGCCCGTGACGAGCATGTCGAGCGGCATCGGGTCAGGGTACCGGGTCGGCCAGCAGTCCTCCGAGACCCACCGAATCGAGGCCCGCGCCGAGCCCGAGCGCCACGGCGACACGGACCTTCGTGGCGCACAGGGAGCCCGCGATGATGGCTCCTGCGCGGGCCCACGTCGCTCCACCGCCCGGGAACGCGTAGTCGGTCGAGGCGTGGCCTGCCACGCAGCGCGAGGCCAGGACGACCGGGATGCCCGCGCCGATCGCGCGCTCTCCGGCGGCGAGGAGCTCCGGTGTCGTGTTGCCGGAGCCGGTTGCGGCAACGACGATCGCATCGGCACCGGCCGTCACCGCGGCGTCGAGGAGCGTGCCGTCCATGCCCACCGTCGCGGTGATCAGGTGAACCCGGTCACGCGCGGTGGACGTCGCCACGTGTCGGCGGCCACCGCGACGACGCGTGACGGTCACGCCACCCTCCCCCACCCGACCGAGCGGACCCTGGTTGGGGCTGCGGAACGTGTCGAGCGCCGACGCGTGCAGCTTCACGACGTCGTCCGCTGCCTCGATGGTCCCGGCGAGCGTGACGACGACTCCCTGGCCGAGCAGCGCCGGCGAGGCCGCGGCGGCCACCGCGTTGCGCAGGTTCGCAGGGCCGTCCCAGGCAGGGTCGTGCGACGCCCGCATGGCCCCGGTCACCACGACCGGCTTGTCTCCGTCGAGCAGCAGGTCCCAGGCAAAGGCCGTCTCCTCGATCGTATCGGTGCCCTGGACGACGACGGCGCCGTCCACCTCGGGATCCGCGAGCATCGCCTGCAGGACGGCGGCAATCTCGATGAGCGTCGCGAATTGAAAGTGGCTCGCTGGTGTCAGGCCATGATCGACAGCCCGCACGTTCGCGATTGCGTCGAGATCGGGGGTCCGGGCAAGGATCTCCGCCCCGTCGAGCGCCGGCACGTTGCCTCCGGCGACGGGATCGTGACGCATCGCAATGGTCCCGCCCGTGAAGACGACCGCGACGGTCGCCACCGATCAGTCCCGGTCCGGGGCGTCGCCCCCGAATGCCGAGGGCGACTCGGGGCTGGAACGCTCCACCCCACGCAGGTTGTCGCGGCCTCGGGCACGATCGTGCGCGTGCTCGGACCACGTGGGGCGGTCGGCACCAAGGGCCGCCGCGATGGGATCGACGGCGTGCGGGTCCGCGACGGTCTGCGATTCCGACGGCAGGAGCGGCCCGCGACGAACCACGGACATGATCCCGGCGATCAGGATCGAGAGGCCGAGCACGACGATCACGACCGTCGTCCCGACGAGGTCCGAGATCGGGCCCACGGCGATGATCGGCACGAAGCTCGACACCGACACGAGCATGTTGAGAACGCCGAAGACCCGGCCCCGGACGTCCTCGGGCAGGTCCTCCTGGAGCTGCGTCTGGGCGGGAATGGCAACCAGCCCGTATGCAATGCCGGCCACGAAGGCGATCACGACGACGATCGCGAGGAGCGACGTCACCGCGGACAGATCCACGAGGTCCGTCGCGGTCTCCGCGCGCTGCAGGAAGCGGCTGATCGGGCCGGCAATCGACAGCAACAGGAGCGTCGTTCCCAGCGTGATCAAGCCGCCCTCGATCACGCGGCGACGAGGCAGGTACTTGCCGTACGCGTTGAGCAGCAGGATGCCCATGACGATCCCGAAGCCGAGTGGCAGCACGATGGCCGCGAAGTCCTTCGCCTGGAGCCCGAGGGTGTTCTCCGCAAAGTCCGGCCCAAGCACGCCCAGCACGCCGACCAGCGACGCGCCGATCCCCAGGTACAGCAGCGACCAGCTCACCTCGCGGTGGCCGCGGATGAAGCTGATGCCCTCGCGCAGCTGGCTCAGTGTCGACTCGACGGCCTGCTCCGCGTCCGCGACCACGGCACCCACCGGCCCGTCCGCCGGATCGACGGCAGAGAGCGGCGGGGCCGGCGGCAGCGCCACGCACAGGATGGTCGCGATGAAGAACAGGAGCGCGACGACGAGGATCACGATCTCGGCCGACGAGATGTTGACGACGAGCGGGCCGAGCAGTGCGAAGCCGAGCGCGAATGCGGCGTTGAGAGTGAGGATGAAGATGCCGTTCGCCGCGGTGAGGAGCGCCCGCGGCACGACGACCGGGATCATCGACGCCTCGGCAGGCGCGAAGAAGACATTGACGACCGAGATCGCCGTGTTGAGCAGGAGGATCAGCAGGAAGCTGTCGCCGACGAAGTAGAGCGCCACGAACATGACGCCGCGGATGAGATTCGTGGCGATGAGGATGTGGCGCCGGTCGATCCGATCGACATAGACCCCGGCGACCGCCGACAGCACGACCGCCGGCACGAGGAACGACAGCAGCAGCAGCGCGACCGCGGTGTTCGAGTTCGTCGCGCCGCGCACGATGAGCAGCAGCGCGAAGAGAACCATGTTCCCGCCGATCTGCGTGGCGGCCTGGGCCAGCCAGAGGCGCAGGAACGGTCCGTTGCGGAAGACGTCGAGGGCGCTCGGCTGTCCCGGGACCGACGGGTTCGCGGCCGTCATGCCTCGCGTTCCGCGGTGGCGGGCGCGGCGGCAGCGGTGATGGCCGGGTCGCCGCGGGTCACGAACTCGACGAGCCGGCGTTCGAGTGCGGGCCGTTCGAGCAGGACGTGCCGGCGACAGCCCGTGCAGCGCAGACCGATATCGGCGCCAAGCCGGTCGATGGTCCAGGCGTCGGCCCCGCAGGGATGACGGCGCCGGAGACGCACGACGTCGCCGAGGAGCAGCGGGAGGACGGGCGTGGTCGGCATCGGCCGCCTCAGCCTATCAAAGGCGCGGGCCACCGTTGGTCGGGACGAGGCTTCGATCGGTTGCCGGGAGCTCGAGCCGTTCGACCGGCGTGACGGTCAGGGTGACGTCCGGATAGGTCGCGGCGACCTGGGCGACGATCCCGCCGATCCGGGTCAACGAGCCGGTGAGCGTCTCCGACCCACCGATCGCCGAGACCTCGAACGTCTCCTCGAGGGCGACGCCGTCGACCGTGAGCGCGCCCGGCTCGCCTGTCACCACGGACCCGACGACCACCCGGACGCCGCCCGCCGAGATGGCCTCGGCACCGGCGTTCCGAAGCTCGTTCATGAGGTCATCCACGCCCGGGCCGTCGATCGGGCCGTCGACGGTGACCGTGACGCCGGGGCCTGTCACGGGATCCAGCCCGGCGTACGCCCGGATGCGCGCGAGCTCGGCGCGTGACTGGTCGAGCGACACGACACCCCGATCGCGATCCTGGGCGAGATCGGCCAGGTCGCGCTCGAGCGAGGCGATCTCCTGGCGGCGTTGCTCGAGGCCCGCGTTGAGATTGGCCACGAAGACCGTCAGATCCTGCGAGGACATCGACCCGAGCCCGGAGCCGACGGCCTGCGCGCGCAGCTGGACGACCACGAGCAGGCCGAGGATGAAGGCGACGGCGGCGATCGTGAGCTGGTTTGCAGTCCGGCGCATCGCTAGCGGCTCGCGCTCGGGGTCGATGACGGGTTCGGCCGTGCGTGGCGCAGCGTCACGGTGCCACCGAAGGCGGGGATGTCGACCTCGGGCGGGTCCGCGTACCCGATCCGGATCCCGTAGCCGTCCTGCCTGGCGCGCACGAACTCCGCAAAGCCGGGCGATGCCGTGACCGCCTCGTACAGGTTCTCGGGCCCGAGGGCGGTCACCTGGTACGGCGGCGCGAGGTACGCCGAGTTGGCCAGCACCACCCCGCCGATTCCGACGATCGCGGTGGTGGGGGTGATCCGCTCACCGTTGATCGCGATGGCCTCGGCTCCCGCCAGCCATAGCTCCTCGATCATCGTTCGGAGGTCACGGGCGCTCACGAGGTAGTCGAGCTCGTTCTCGTCCGGCCCCGGCGGCTGGACCGAGTCCTCGAGCTGGAAGGCGATGCCAGTGCCACGGAGCGGGATCAGCCCCGCCGCGAGGCGTGCCTCCTCCAGCCGGGCATTGAGATCGCCGATCGCGGCATTCGTCCCCTGCCCGGCCTGCTCGAGCGCCTGGATCTCGGCACGTAGCTGGACGATCCGCGCTGACAGTGCCTCCTGGTCCGCCTGCAGACCCACCGCCGTCTCGATGAGCGGCGCGCGCTCCTGGGTCGTGTAGCGCACACGTGGCGCCTCGGAGGCGAGCTGTGCGGCGATCAGGAAGCCGAGCCCCAGCAGCGCGAGACCGAGCGTGATCTGCCAGCTCGGAATGGCCTGGGCGCGCCGGGACAGGACGCTGCCGGCACGACCGAGCATGTCGGGCTAGGTCCTGCGACGCCGGGCGGCAACCACGAGGCCGAGCCCGACCAGGACCCCGACGACCAGCAGCACGATGAGGATGGGGCTCGTGCCGGCCGAGCTCGTCGGCGCCGGCGCGCCGGGGCTGCCCGGTCCGGCCGTGCCACCGGCATCGGGGCCGCCAGGTGCACCGGGAGCGGGTGTAGCGCCGTTCCCGCCCTGCCAGCCACCGGGTTGAGGACCGGCTGGCACCGGCTGCGGGCCAAACCGTTCCGGTGGCTCGGCGCCGAGTGACTCGACCCACGCCTCCCCGAAGGCCCTGACGTCGACGCCCAGCGCATCGCGGAACGCCTCGTCGTCCGTGCGCCCCTCGGCGTACGACCGGATCAGCGCGACGAGGGCATCGCGCCCGTGCGTCCGGATCAGGTAGTCGACAGCCGAGGCACTCTCCGAGTACGCGAGCCGGAACGCACTCGCCGACGTCGGAAACTGTCCCGCGAGGCCGTCCAGCGGAATCAGCTCGCCGCTCCGCGCCGCCGCCTCCGTGGCCGACCGATCGCCCTGGGTGTAGCCCTCGCTCAGGTACACCGCGAGCCCTTCGTTCAGCCAGCGCGGCGGGAAGTGATAGGGGTTGTCGACCGCGGTATCGAACACGAGATGCACGAGCTCATGGGGCACGACGATGTTGACCCACGGCTGGTTGATCTCAGCCGGGTTGATCAACGCGAAGAGCGTTCGGATCTCGGCGTTGGCCTGACCGCCGACGTTCTCGCGCGTTCCCGGGCCAAGCGCATCGTAGAACTCGCCCTGCGAGGCGTAGACGTAGAAGTCGACCGGCTCTTCTTCGGTCACCCCGAGGAGCTCGCCGGTATCGCGCATCGCGGTCTCACCGATGTCGAGCGCGCGCTGCCCGAACGCCGCGTCCCCCTCGTACCAGTGGACGCGAACGACGTCACCGGACACGGTCTGCCAGTCGAACCGGTCGTCCTCGTAGGTGACGCTTGCGCTCGGGCCGTCGACCCCGGTCCGGTCATCCGGCGAGGTGTAGATCCGCCACGAGGCCGACACGCGGGTGTTCGGCAGCAGGTGGCCGCCATCTGCGAACTCGAACGTGTAGCGCAGTGTCTCGTCGCCGGTTCCGGCCGGCGCCGGCACCTCGACGACCTGTGGCCCGAGCCCGTCCGCGAAGGTGAGCCGAACCTCGATTCGATCGGCGGCGACGGCCAGGTCCACGGGCTGGGTGAACTCGATCTGCTCGCCGAATCGGGCACTCGTCGTCGGCTCGCCGAACTCGACGTCCGCGGCGAGCACCGCTGCCGGCCCGACCACCGCGAGAAGCACCGCGGCGAAGGCCATGCCGAGGAGCGTGGCGCGCGCCTGAACGTTGGGTCGCATCAGTCGGCCCACGCAAGCCCCGCCATGCGGATGGAGCCGAGTCCGTTCTGCTCCGCACCCAGCAGGGTCGAGCGCGACAGCGCCCAGCCCGTCCCGTAGCTCACCGGCACGACCGGGACGTCGCGCTGGAGGATGCTCTCGGCCTCGTCATACGCCGCCCGCGCGTCGGCCTCGTCCTCTGCCGCGCCGGCATCCGCAATGGCCGCGTCGAACTCCGGCGATTGGTACCGGCCGTAGTTGTTCGAGGAATCGGAGCCGAGCAGCACGCCCAGGAAGTCGTTTGGGCCCGGGTAATCGGCCACCCACGACAGCTGACCAGATCTGTGGAGGGTCGGACGCGAGTCGGTCGAAGTACGTGTCGAAGCTCATCGTCTCGTACGTGATGTCCACGCCCAGCTCACGCTCGATCTCGGTCACGATCGCCGCGTCGTACTGTCCGCCTCCGGTCAGCATCGTCACCGGGGGGAACGCCTCGCCGCCGGGGAACCCGGCTTCGCCCAGCAGCCGGCGGCCCTCGTCGGGATCGTGAACCGGCAGGAAGTCGCGCTCCGTGCTGCCCGGGATGCCTGGCGGGACCATCGAGTTGGCCACCGTCTCGGACCCCGCCGCGCCGAGCTCCACGATCCGTCGCCAGTTCACCGCGGCGCCGAACGCCTGGCGCACCCGCACGTCGTCGAACGGGGGCCGGCTCGTGTCGAAGCCGTAGTACTGGACCGAGAGCGACGGGACCTCGCGCAGCTCGGGCCCGAGCGTGGGGTCGTACGCAATCCAGGAGGCGTCGAAGCTGCCAATGGGCGCGTAGTCGATCTCGCCCGCCTCGTAGACCTGCACCGCGCTGCGGCCGCCGATGTCGTGCACGAGCTCGATCTCGCCGATGGCCGGCTCGCCCGCCCAGTACCGCGGGTTGGCCGCGAGCGTGGTCGAGTCAGCGTCGGCTGCTTCGATCGTGTAGCCCCGCTGGCCACGAACGTGCCGGGCTGCTGGAGTGCGGCGTTCTCGTCGATGTCGGGCGGAACGACCGCGAATGACGGTCCGGCCACGACATTGACGAAGTCGGCTGCCGGCCGGTTGAGCTCGACCGCGACCTCGAGGCCGTCGGCGCTCAGTCCGACCGTCGACGGATCGTCCGAGTTGCCGCGCACGAAGTCGAGCGCGCCCTCGACGTCGAGGATCAGCGACACGAGCGGCGACGGACGCTCGGGGTCGATGAGTCGCAGCCAGCTCCGGACGACGTCGTCGCCCCGCAGTGGCGTGCCGTCCGAGAACGTCAGGCCGTCGCGGAGCCGGAACACGATCCGCCGGCCGCCATCCTCGATCTCCCAGGATTCCGCCAGCGCAGGCTGCAGGGTCAGGGTCGCATCGAACGCGGTGACCGTCTCGTAGACCTGCGCAATGACGCCCGCGCTCCCCGCATCCCCGGCCGCGGCAGGATCGATCGTTGCGGCGGCGCCGATGAGAATGCGCGCCGGCTTCTCCGACCCATCGGTGGCACCGCTGGTCGCACAGCCGGCGACGAGCGCCACGACGAGGAGGACCGTGAGGACGGTGCGGGGCAGGCTCCGTCGTGCTGCCCCCCGGTCTGGCGTGTCGAGGATGCTCAGGGTCGGCGCCACCACTCCGGGGTCAGACGGAGACCCGTCGTGCGGATCGGGCGATCGATCCTGCGCTCGACCGGCACGGGATCACGGGGACGGGCCGACCAGACGTAGCCCTGGCCCGAGAACCCCGTCAGCAGCGCAATCACGCACACCCAGCGTCGCATGGCCGGAGTATACGAGCACCTCGCCTGCGCTCCGCCGGACGCAATGAGACCTCGCAACTTCACCGCCGGGGGAACGATGGTCAGCTGCGAGGTCTCTGCACCGATAACGAACCATGTCGCAGGGCGTTAGGGCCGGTCGTGTGACAAATTCGAAGTTGCCGCGGCGCGGGTAGCATGGGCCGCCATGACGCTCCGCCTGCGCAACACCCTGACCCGCAGCGTGCAGGCCGTCGAGCCGCTCACGCCGGGCCGGGTCGGGATGTACACCTGCGGGCCGACCGTCTACCGGTACGCCCACGTCGGCAACCTGCGCAGCTATCTCCTGCCAGATCTCATCCGCCGCGTGCTGCTCTACCACGGGCTCGAGGTGTTCCACGTCAAGAACATCACCGACGTGGGTCACCTGCGTGACGAGGGCTTCAACCGGCTCGAGGATCCGATGCTCGTCCAGGCCGGCCTCGAGTCGAAGTCCCCGGCCGAGATCGCGAATGCCTATGAAGCCGCCTTCCACGCCGATGAGGCAGCGCTCAACATCCTGCCCGCCCACGTCTTTCCGCGGGCGACCGAGCACATCCCGGAGATGCTCCGGCTTGCCGAGCAGCTCGAGGACGGCGGCCACGCCTACCGCACGGCCGAGGACAACCTGTACTACGCGGTCGACACGTGGCCGGGATATGGAGCGCTCTCGGGCAACAACCTGGACGACCTGCGCGCGGGCCACCGAACCGAAGGCCAGATCGAGGCCGACAAGCGCGACCCCGCCGACTTCGCCCTGTGGAAGTCCGCTGGCGAGGGGCGCCTCCTGCACTGGCCGTCGCGCTGGGGCGAGGGCTTCCCCGGCTGGCACCTCGAATGCTCGGCGATGGCGATGCGCTACCTCGGGCCACGCTTCGACATCCACACGGGCGGCATCGACAACGTGTTCCCGCACCACGAGGACGAGATCGCACAGTCGGGGCCGATCGTCGGTGGACCTCCGGCCACACTCTGGGTGCACGGCGAGCACCTCCTCATGTCGGGCCGGAAGATGGCCAAGTCGGCGGGCAACTTCGAGCGCGTGACCGAGCTCTCCGACCGCGGGGTCGACCCGCTTGCGCTCCGACTGCTGTTCCTGACCTCGCGCTACCGGCACAAGCTCGACTACAGCGATACATCTGTGGATGCGTCGGCTGCGGCCCTGGCGTCGCTCCGAAGCCGCCTGCGGGCGCTGGGTCCCCCACCACAGACCGGACCGTGGGCGGCGCCGTCCCCGCTGCGCGGATCCCCGGCGGGCGATCGACCGGAGGGCGTGGCCGAAGGCGTGAAGGGTCACGGGCCGGACGACGGCGAACGGAGGCCGGGTATCGACCTGCGCGGACAACGCGCACGCTCCCGCGGCCGCGCTGTCCCCCGCCGGGCGCGCACTGCATGAACGGTTCGTCGCGGCCGTCGACGACGACCTCGACCTCGCCACGGCGGTCGCGGTGGCGCGCGAAGCGCTGCGAGCACCCATCGCCGACGACGAACGCCGCTGGCTGCTGCTCGACTGGGACTTCGTGCTCGGCCTCGATCTCCACGGTGTATGGGACAAGTCCCCGGTCGCCGGCGATGTCCCGGACGAGATCCAGCGTCTCGTCGACGATCGTGCCCGCGCGCGTGCGGCACGCGACTATGCGCGGTCCGATGCACTGCGCGACCAGCTCGCCACGATGGGCTGGGACATCACCGACGGGACGGATGGCCAGACGGTCCGCCAGCGCCAGGGCGTGACATGAAGTTCGGGCTGATGCTCGCCTTCGGCGAGGACGAGTCGCTCGTGAGCGTGCTGCCGTGGGAGCGCCTTCGGGAGATGGCGCTCGCTGCCGAATCCTCGGGGCTCGATTCGATCTGGGGCGCCGATCACCTGATCTACCACGGGGACCGGACCGAAGGGTTCCGCGAGTGCTGGACGCTCCTGTCGGCGATCGCGGCCATCACCGAGCGGGTGGAGATCGGGCCGCTGGTGCTCGCTGTGCCGTTCCGGAACCCGGCCCTCACCGCCAAGATGGCCGCCGAGCTCGACGAGGTGAGCAACGGACGACTGATCCTCGGCCTGGGCTGCGGGTGGCACGAGCCGGAGTTCGACGAATTCGACTACCCGTTCGATCACCGGGTGGGCCGGTTCGAGGAGGCGCTCGAGGTCATCCTGCCGCTGCTCCGCGAGGGGCATGTCGACATGACGGGTCGGTGGCACCGGGCGAGCACCGTCCTGAAGCCACGCGGTCCGCGCGGTCGGGATCTGCCCATCCTCATCGCCGGGAAGGGGCCACGCATGCTGGGCCTTGTCGCCCGCCATGCCGACGCGTGGAATGCCGCCTGGTACGGCCGGCCAGAACGCGCGAGCGGTCTCGACGAGCGCCTGGCCGGCCTCGATGCAGCGCTGGCCGAGGCGGGCCGTGATCCGGCCTCGATCAGCCGGACGGCCGGTGTGTTCGTGGCCTTTCCACACCTCATCGGTGCCGACGACGAGCAGCCGCCCGAGGAGGTCATGGCGGGGACGGCCGAAGAGGTCGGAGCGATGCTCGCGGCCTACGCGGATCGCGGGATCGACCACCTCATCGCGCATCTCTGGCCTCGGACCGGCCGGAGGCCGTCGCCGAGCTGGGGCGTGCAGCCCAGGTTGCCCGCTCGCTCCTCGCCTAGGCCTCGGTCTCGGCATCCTCATCGTCGCCGGGTCGAACCAGCAGGTCCGTCCGCCAGCCGAACCGGTCGATGATCCGGTAGAAGTTGCGCTTGCTCTGTCGGTCGCGCTCGTCCGATGGGAGACTCGTGTAGCCGCGGTGCTCGTGACGGGTGAGCGGCAGGCCCCCGAGCGCCACGGCTCGACGGGCGGGGGCATCCTCGCCCTCGTCGCGCAGCACGAGGCTCCACCAGATGTCGAGGTTCCGGTAGAAGCGGAACCGCTCGTCGAGCGGACCTCGAGCGGCGCCATCAGCGCGACGAAACGCGAGACAGTAGCCCTCGATCGCGTCCACGTCGCCTGCTGGGGCGTCCTCGAAGCGACGCAGGTCGGCCGACACGATCCCCCATCCGCCCGCGACGGCCACGGTCTCGTCGTCGAGCGCTGCCACCAGGGGCGTGATGAAGTCCCCGGTCGGCTCGATGCTCGTGTCGAGGACGATCGCGACCGGTCCCTGCGCACGCCGGAGCCCGATGTTCAGCGCGGCTGCCTGGCCCAGCCGCGCGCTCGTCCACGTGACCTCGACGCTGAGCCCACCTGTCCCCGCCCCATGTTCGAGCGCCTCCAGCGCGGTGGCCTGCTCTGTCCGGGACCGTCAGCAACGACCACGACCGAGGTTCCCTCCGGGGCGTGCTCGCCAAGCGCGGCGATGGCTCGTGCCACGTCCTCCGGCCAGTCGGTCGCCACGAGGACGACGACGCCAGCCCGACTGGGGCCTCGTCGAGCCGGGACGGCACATGAGCGCTGGCCCCGTAGCGGATACGACCACCCTCGGGCAGATCCGGCGGCGTGGCGGGCGAGAGTCCGAAGTCGGTCCCGCGATCGACGATCTTCCAGCCGGCCGCCTCGATCTCGTCGCGGAGGCGATCCGCCTCGGGCCAGTCCTGCGCGGCACGCGCCGCCGCCCGCGCGTGGGCTGCGTCCAGGACCTCGTCCGGGATCCGTCGACGGGGTGGCGTGACGTCGCTCAGGTCTCGAACCGTCCGGTTTCGGCTGTGCGAGTGGTGGGGTCGTCCACGGGGATCCTCCTGTCCGGCGATGGTACGCGCGCCGGCACCAGGAGGGCCGCTGCGAGCGCTGACAGGAGACACGCGCCGATCCCGATCCACACGACGAGTCACGAGCGACAGCGACGCAAGGCCCCCGGCGATCGCGGAGCCGACCGGGTAGCCGACGAAGTTCGCGGCCATCGAGACGGCGAACGCGCGACCCATGATCGCGGGGTCCGTCCGGCGCTGGCGAACCGTGAACAGGGCCACGTCGAGCGGCCCGTTCAGCGCACCGAAGAGCGCCTGGGACAGAACGATCAGCACGAACCCCATGAGCGGATCGATCGCGGTCGGGCTGCCGGCCGGACCTGCCGCCGCGATCGGCAGCAGGATGGCGATGGTCGGCGCGACGAGGGCGAGCGGGATCACCAGCATCGGCCATTCGCGGTTGCGGGTGTCGAACCGCCCGAACGCGATCCCCGACACGATGCCCGTCACTCCCGAGATCGCAAATGCGAGCCCGACCGCGGTCTCCCCGAGCCCGAGCTGCGACAGGACGAGCAGCGGAATGCCGATCGACCCGACCCCGCCCGCGAGGTTCACGAGCGAGATGGCGACGGCGAGCCCGCGCAGGGTCGGGTTTCGCCAGACGTAGACGAGGCCGGCCCAGGCGTCACCGAGGAGGGGGCCACCGCTCGTCGTTCCTTCCCCCGGATCGTGGACCCCGAAGAGCGGGATCGTGGCGAGCAGCAGCAGGCCGCCGATGACGAAGAGGGTGATCGGCCCGCCGACGAAGGCCACGAGACCCGCGGCGATGGGCGGTCCGAGGATGGTCGCGAAGACGTAGCCGTTCGAATTCGACCGCGTTGACCCGCTCCCACAGCTGCTTCGGCACGAGGATCGGAAAGAGGCTTCGCAGGCCGGTCGTGCTGAGGATCGATGTGAGCGACGCAACGGCCGCAATCGCGATGAGCAGCCACGGCGGCAGTGCGTCGCCCAGGGCGAGGCCACCGATCAGGGCGAGGGCGGCCGCCGCAATGCAGTAGTCGAGGATCACGAGCCGGATGCGGCCGTGCCTGTCGAGGAGCGCTCCCGCAATGGGGCTCACGACGAGCCCGGGCAGGACGTACGCGACCGTGACGGCCCCGGCCAGGGCGGGCGACCCGTACTCGCGCAGGGTGAACAGCACCATCGCGACGCCGACCATCGACTGGGCGATCCGCGACAGGATCATCGAGGAGATCACCCGGCCCAGCGAGGGCAGGCGCAGCAGAGCGGCGTAGGAGCGATCCGTTCGGGCCGTCATTGGGGCCGCTCATCGTAGCGACCCCTCCCCTCCGCGGCGGTCAGCGTCGCCAGGGCGACGGCAGCCTCCGTGATCGCGTTTACCAACCCGGGTGGTGTTGGCTCCGGGCGTGCTGCCATCGGCGGCCGAATCCGAGTCGTTGCACCACCCGGGTTGGTATCCGGGATCGAATTCAGCGCCCGGGCCCCCACATCTCGCGCGGAGTACCACCCCGATTGGTATCCGAGGCAATCCCGGGGCCGATCCCGGGGCCGCGGCCGGGAGCCCCTGGCGCGGGCGCGGCCGGGGAGCGCCCTGTCGCGGGCCCGCTGCGAGCCCCTTGATACGGTGTCTCGACGTGAGGCGCGGCGGAAAGCAGCGGTTCCCGTGCATCGTCAGCCCATGGAAATCCAGGCAAGCCGTGCGCCCGCTCCTGCCCGACTCGTGCCGGCCGGCGTGCTCCTCGGGATCGGTCTCGGCGGGTTCTTCGACGGGATCGTGCTCCACCAGATCCTGCAGTGGCACCACCTCGTGAGCACGCCCACCCCGCCCGACACCCTCGAGAATCTCGAGCTGAACACCCTCGCCGACGGGCTCTTCCACATCCTGGCGTGGGTGGTGACCGTTGCCGGCGTGTTCGTGCTGATGTCCTCGAACGGCGCCCGGTCGGCAGCCGGCGGAACCCGAACCCTCGTCGGCGCCATGCTCGCCGGGTGGGGCGGATTCAACCTCGTCGAAGGGGTGATCGACCACCACGTCCTCAACCTGCACCACGTCCGACCCGGGCCGGACGAGCTGCTCTACGACGTCGCATTCCTCGCCTGGGGCGCGCTCATGCTCGGGATCGGCGTGCTGCTGCTCAGGCGCCGCCGGCAGGGAGCCGGCTGGAGCCTCTGACCCAGTTGCTTACGAGGAGGTGGAGACCTCCACCGCGATCGGCACCGGCCGCTCGAGCGCGTCGCAGACCGGACAATGGCGCACGCCCCAGCGGGCCATCTCGTCAAGCGTGCCGGGATCCACGCCGGCGGCTTCGATGCGAACGGCAACGCGACCGCTCAACGGGCCCGCCGGCACGCCGTCGGCGATCCCCAGCAGGCCGCGGTCGTCGGATTCGGAGTCGACGCTGACCTCGAGCGCGTCGAGCGTGATCCCGAGCACCGCGGCACGCATCGTGATGAGCGTTGCGACGCAGCTCGCCTCGGCCGCCCGCAGGAGCCACCCCGGCGACGGTGCGCTGCCCGTGCCGCCCACCGACGAGACCATGTCGGTCTTGAGGGTCACTCCGTCTGGACCGATGACCTCGACGACGAGTCCGTCGACGACCGTAGCTGTCGCGACGCTGTCGGTTGCTCGCGCCTCGGCCGGATTCTCGGTGAGATACGCGCTTGCCGCCTCGATCGCCTCGCGAATGTGACCGGCTCCCATGCGACCCTCCTCCCCGGCCCCGTCCCCTAGCGGTCCCGGCGTACCGGCACGTTCCTGCCGCGGACCGATCCGCGCGCGAGTGCCCGGAGGATCGTATCGGCATCCGACGCGGGTACGTCAACCAACGTGTAGTCGTCGGCGATCTGGATTGCACCGACGCTCCGGCCCGATACCTGGGCTTCGTTCGCGATCGCTCCGACCACGTCGGCCGGGCGCATGCCGGCACGACGGCCGGCGCCGATGAAGAGGCGAGCCCACTGCCCGTCGCCCGGCGGTGGACGATCGTCTCGACGGCTGCGAGGTGGTGTGGCGACCGGCCCTCCCCGACCTCGCGGCTGCGGACCGGATCGAGCGCCCGGTCGACGCTCGTCCTCGAAGAACCGCGCGGGCGCGAGGTCCTGTTCGGCGGCCCCATCGCGAGCCGTGGCCTGGTCGGCGAGGCTCAGGGCCGCGAGCGCCACGTCCACGACGTCGAACTCCTGCGCAAGCGGCTCGACGACCGCGCGGAACCGATCCAGCCCGTCCTCGAGCAGTGCCTCACGGAGCGACGCCCGGAGCACCTCGAGCCGCCGTTCGCGCAGGTCGGCGACGGTCGGGATCTGGGCCAGCTCGAGCTGCGTCCGCGTCCCGCGTTCGATGTTGCGCAGGAGCCGCTGCTCGCGCGGCTCGACGAGCGTGATCGCCACGCCCTCGCGGCCAGCGCGACCCGTTCGCCCGATCCGATGGACGTACGCCTCGGGGTTCGAGGGGATGTCGTAGTTGACGACGTGCGAGACATGCTCGATGTCGAGGCCGCGGGCGGCCACGTCGGTGGCCACGAGCACGTCGAGCGCCCCTTCCCGGAACCGGCCGAGGACCCGATCGCGCTGCTCCTGCGCCATCCCACCATGCAGTGCTGCCGCGTCGTGGCCGTGCCCGGACAGCTGCTGCGCCAGATCGTCGACCTCGCCACGGGTACGCGCGAACACGAGGGCCGACGTCGGGTCCTCGAGGTCGAGGATCCGCCCGAGCGCGGCCGGCTTGTCGGCGCGTCGGACCACGTAGGCGACCTGCCGGACCCGGCTCCCCTTCTCGCGCTCTCGGCGTTCCGACTTGACCGTCACGCGCACGGGCTCGCGGAGGTGGCGCTTGGCGATCCGGGCGATCTGCGCGGAGATCGTGGCCGAGAAGAGCGCCGTCTGACGCGTTTCCGGCACCGACCCGAGCACCGATTCGAGGTCTTCGGCAAAGCCCATGTCGAGCATCTCGTCGGCTTCGTCGAGGACCACCACTTCAACGGCGTCCAGGTTGAGGCTCCCGCGGCTCAGGTGATCGACGGCGCGTCCCGGCGTGGCCACGACCACATCGACGCCCCGGCGCAGGCTGCGCAGCTGCTGTCCGATCGCCTGGCCGCCGTACACGGGCAGGACGCGCGTGCCGAGCGAGCGACCGTAGCGGTGGATGGCCTCCGCGACCTGCATTGCCAGCTCTCGCGTCGGCACGAGAACGAGTGCGCGGGCCCGACCGGCACCGCCATCGCCACCGAGCCGCTCGAGGAGGGGCAGGGCGAACGCGGCGGTCTTGCCGGTCCCCGTCGGCGCCTCGGCGAGGATGTCGCGGCCCGCCATGAGCGGCGGAATGGCCTCGCGCTGGATCGGCGTGGGCTCCTCGTACCCGAGCTCGGCCAGCGTGGTGACGAGGCCATCGGTCAGGCCGAGCGAGGCGAACGTGGGCTCAATGCGATCGCCGGCCGGCGCGCGCGCTGCTTGGGTGTCGGTCATGCGCTCATCCTGCGGCATCCACCGTTGCACGCATATGCGGCCTGCGGTCAGGCGAGGCGCATCCCCATCAGGACACCCGTCTCGGCACGGTCCAGCTCCTCGAACCCAAGGTGGCGGTAGAAGCCGATCGCGTTTGAATTGTCCATGGCGACATCGAGGTGGACGCCGGCAGATCCACGAGAACGCAGCTGCTCGAGAAGTCCCTCGATCAGGGTGCGACCGAACCCGAGGCCCTGCGCGCGTGGCACCAGGTCGATGTGCAGATGCGACGGATACGCCGCCACGATGCCGTCCGGGGCGCGAGGTGGCGCATGAATCGCGCGGATGGCGTCCGCATCGGGCGACGAGTCGTCCCTCAGCGGGTACTGCGCGCGCAGGGCCGGCCACCAGCTCGAGTCCGTCCACGCCTCGAAGGCGAGAGTATCGGCGGCGGCGAGGAGGTAGCCCGCGACCCCATCCCGGTCGGTCACGACTGTCGCGAGGTCCTCCTGCCCAACCAGGTATGGCCCGACGTAGACGTGCCCGAGCAGGTCGGGATTGCGGTACAGCGCCGTGGCGTCCCGCCCGGAGTCGCCCGTCTGCAGGCAGACCCGGTAGATGCCCGGTAGGTCGTGGATGGTAGCGGGACGGATGTGGAGCATCCCGTCAGGCTAGCCGGTCCACCAACTGGTCTACGCGAACGCCCACGTCTCGACCCGGCCTCGCTGCGAGTCACGATCGAACGCATGGAAGTGGTCTAGTCGCGCATTGTCACCGTGACGGGACGCTCGTAGACTCCCCGGGTGCTGACCCCGGAGGCGCCGACGAGCCTGGCCCTGCGCGCCCGACTCCGCGAGCTCGTCTCGACGGCTCGCGTGGGCGATCGCCTCCCGAGCGAACGCCAGCTGAGCGCGCGTTGTGGCGCGGCGCGAATGACCGTCCGGCGTGCCATGGATGGGCTGATCGCCGAGGGACTGGTCGAGCGACGGCACGGCTCCGGAACGTACGTGGTGCCCCAGCCCTTCGTGCGGCTGCTCGGACTGACGTCCTTCACCCAGGACATGCGGGAGCGCGGGATGACCGCGGGCAGCCGCGTGCTCGCCTTCGACGCCGGACCCGCTGACGGAAACCTCGCCGGCCGGCTCCGCGTGCCCGTCGGTGCCAGCGTGGTCCGCTTCACCCGACTCCGTCTCGCAGATGACGAGCCCATGGCCGTCGAGACGGTCTGGATCCCCGCGGCCCTCGTCCCGGGCCTGAGCGCCGCGGATCTCGGAGGTTCCCTGTACGAGCTCCTTGCGAGCCGGTACCGGGTCCTGACCGGCTCCGCAAGCGTGGCGATCGAGCCGGTGCTCGCGGACGAGGGTAGCCGCGACGTGCTCGGGATTGCACCCGACCAGCCCTGCCTGCGGGTGCGCATGGTCGACGCCGATCCCCGCGGCCGGGTGATCATGGTGGCCGACTGCGTGTACCGGGGTGATCGATACCAGCTGCACGCTGCCGTCTCGGGCGCGGCTTTCGCGGCGGCCCAGGAACGGCGGGCCGGATGAACGCGGTGCTCGCCGTCGACGGGGGCCAGTCCGGGATCCGGGTGCGCCATTCTGCCGGGGGCCGGACGGTCGAGGTCCCGGGCGTCAGCCGCCAGGAGGGCGACACCGTCGGAGCTGTGGCCGCGTCCGTCGCCGAGGCGTGGAGGACGGGGGGCTTTCCGCCGGTGGACCTCGCCGTCCTCGGCCTCACCACGGCCCCCGGCAGCGACCGGGACGCCGACCGGCTCGCGGCACTCGTTTCGCAGTCGACCGGAGCCGGTGCGGTTCTGGTCACCGACGACGCCATCACCGGGCATGCCGGTGCGCTGTCAGGCTGCCCGGGCGTCAGCGTCATCGCGGGCACCGGCGTCGCCTCGCTTGCGATGCCCGAGCGGGGCCAGGCCCGCATCATCGGCGGTCACGGCTTCCTCCTCGGCGACGAGGGAGGCGCGTTCTGGATCGGCCGAGCGGGGCTGCGCGCCGTGCTTCGCGCCCAGGACGGACGTGGGCCGGCCACATCCCTCGGACGACGTGCCGGGGAACGCTTTGGCGAGCTGGGCGGACTCCACGTCCGGCTGCACGACGACGATCGGCCCGTGCACGCCATTGCCCAGTTCGCCCCCGAGGTGCTCGCGGCTGCCGATGCCGGCGATCCCGTCGCCATCGAGCATCCTCGAGGATGCCGCCGCGGAGCTGTTGGCACTCATCCGCGTCGGGGCCGAGTGGGTCGGCGGACCGTCGGTCGCGGTCGCGCTCGGCGGCCGGGTGCTCGCCGAGGACAGCAGCCTCCGACACCGTCTCGACCGGGTCATCCGGGACGCCGAGCTTCCTCTCGTCCCACGCACTGCCGACGGATCACCGCTGGACGGGGCAATGCTCCTTGGTTCCACGGACGCGGCGGAACGCTACGAGCCCCTCGTCCACCGCTGGCAGGCGGCAGCCGGGTGAGCGAGCCACGCCTCAGCCCGGGCCGGGAATACCTGGCAGTTGTGCACCGACTCATCGAGCGCCTCGGTGACGAAGGGTGGCCCTCCATCGACCGCGCGGCCGAGCTTCTTGCAGACGCGATCGCCAGGGGTGGAACCGTCCACGCGTTTGGCACCGGACATTCGCACATGCTCGCGGAGGAGCTGTTCTACCGCGCGGGGGGCCTCGTGCGGGTCAGCCCGATCCTGTTCGACGGGCTGATGCTGCACGCCAGCGCGCCGTTGAGCACGTGGCTCGAGCGGGTCCCGGACATCGCGGATGCGCTCCTGCTCGATCATCCGATGGCGGAGGGAGACGTCCTGATCGTCGCGTCGAACTCCGGGAGCAACGCCGTGTCGTCACGGCTCGTCCAGCTTGCCCAGCGTCTCGGCGTCCGGGTGATCGCGGTCACGAGCATCGAGCACGCGACATCCCCGGCCGCACGCGCGAACCCATTGCCGCGCCTCCATGAGCTCGCCGATGTCGTGCTCGACAACGGCGGTGTGATGGGCGATGCCGCCGTGGACGTCCGCGGGCTGGGCCAGAAGGTCGGCCCAACCTCGACCGTGCTCGGCGCGGCAATCCTCAACGCCGTTGTCGTGGAGGCCGTGCAGCGCCTCGTCGACCGCGGCATCGTTCCGGACGTGTACACGAGCGCCAATACCGAGGGTGGCGACGAGGCCAATCGCGCCTTCGCCCGCCCGGCGGCGGCCCGATGACGCAACGGGATCGATCACCGTTTGCGATCCGTGGGGTCGTCGAAGGGTTCTACGGCCGGCCGTGGACTCAAACCCAGCGGCTGGACCTGATCGAGTTCATCGCCGCGCGTGGCATGAACACGTTCGTGTATGCGCCAAAGGACGACCCGCTCGTCCGTCGGGCGTGGCGGACGCAGTACAGCGGAACCGAGCTGGAGCGGCTCGCGGAGCTGGGCCAGGCCTGCCGCGCCAACGACATCGAGCTCGTCTACTGCCTCTCCCCGGGCCTCTCGATCCGATATTCAGGACATGACGACCTCGAGGCGCTCGTCGCGAAGCTCGAATCGGTCGCCGCGCTCGGCGTCCGGCGGTTCGGTCTGCTGCTCGATGACATCCCGCTCGTGCTCCAGCACGCCCAGGATCGCGACGCGTTCGCGGACCTCGTCGAAGCCCACGCGACGCTCGTCAGCGCGGTCTTCGATCGCCTCGGGGCCCAGCGCTCGCTCATGGTGTGCCCGACCGTGTACCGCGGGTACGGCGACGAGGACTACGTCACCCGACTCGGCCGCGCGATCGATCCTCAAATCGACCTGTTCTGGACCGGCCGGGCCATCTGCTCCCCGACCCTCGACCTGCTCGACGCGGCGACCTTCGCCCGGGCAACGGGCCGGCCGCCGACCTACTGGGACAACTATCCGGTCAACGACGTCGCGATGAAGCACGAGCTGCACGTGGGCCCCTATCGCGGTCGCGACCGGCATCTCTGGCGGTTCTCGAACGGCGTCATCGCCAACGGGATGGATCGCTACGAGTCGTCGAAGATCGCCTTTGCCACGATCGCCGACTACCTCCGGGCGCCCGACGAATACGAGCCGGAGACGAGCTGGCGACGGGCGATCCGCGATGTCGCCGGGGACGCCGACCAGGCGGCGTATGCGACCTTTGCCGACAACGTCCGCTCGTCGTGTCTCTCGGATGAGGACGCCCTTGTTGTCGGGCCTGCGCTCGAGCAGTTCACCTTCCGCCTCGAGCATGGAGATGCGTCCGGGGCAGCCCGGGACCTCGATGCCCTCGCGGACGCGCTCCTGGCCGCCGCCGATCACCTGCTCCGAGGCCCGGTCAGCAACCGGCAGCTCATCGACGAGGCGCGCCCCTGGATCGAAGCCTTCGAGCTCGGCGCGCAGGCGATGAAACGCATGGCGGCACTCGCGGCGAGCGATCGGCTTGGGACCGATGGGCCCGCCGTCCTGCAGCCGTACCTCGAGCAACTCCGCGACGCGCGCGTACGGGTCTACGGAGACGCGCTCGACATGGCCCTTGGCGACATCACCGACCAGTTCACCACCGTCCAGACAGCCGTCACAGGAGGAGGCCGCACATGAACCCGTCTCGGAAGGCACTTGCACTGGCCCTCGGGGCCGCACTCGCGGTGGGGGCGTGCTCCACCGGCACGCCCGCCGCACAGGACAACACGCTGCGCATCGCCATGGGCTCGCCGGGCGAGGCGCAGATCCGGGTGTGGGACGACGTCGCCGCGCAGTTCGAGGCGTCGCATCCCGGCACGCAGGTCGAGATGAACTACCAGGACGACGACCTGTACCAGACCATCGGCCTGCCGAATCTGCTCAGCGGTCGGAATGCCCCGGACATCTACTTCGAGTGGACCGGCAGCAGGCTCGAGCAGCGCGTCAAGGACGGCTTCGCCGCCGACATCACGGAGGCCACGAAGTCCGGTCCGCTGGCGGGCCTGTTCGAGGACTCGACCTACTCGCCGATGACCATCGACGGCAAGATCGTCATGGTCCCCTACTCGGCCGACGTCACCAATGTCATCTGGTACAACAAGGCCATCCTGAGCGAGGCCGGCGTCGAACCGCCGACCACCTGGGAGGCGCTGCTCGCCGCGTGCGATGCGCTCAACGCCGCAGGCATCACGCCGATCGCGTCGGGCAACAAGGACGTATGGCCCGCGGGCAACTGGCTGGCGCACATGGCGTCTCGCGTCGTTGGCGAGGACGTCTATGCCAGCACGCTCGGCGGGACCGGCAAGTTCAACACGCCCGAGTGGGAGAAGGCGTTCGGCTACATCGCCGAGCTGGGCGAGCACGACTGCGTCAACGAGAGCGCCAACGCCATCGACGACAACGAGGGCGCGCAGCTCTTCTTCCGCGGCGAGGCAGCCATGCATCCGATCGGCTCCTGGCTCGTGAGCTGGGCAATCGACGAGGCGCCGGACCTTGACTTCGACTACGTCAACCTGCCCGCGATGCCGGACGGTGCCGGTGACCAGAACAGCGCGATCGGGGTCGCCACCGGCTACGTGGTCAACGCCAAGAGCACGAAGACGGCGCAGGCACTCGAGTTCCTCGCGCTGCTCAACAGCGATGCGAACGTCGAGAAGCTGATCGCGGCCGAGGTCACGCCGCTCACCAAGTCGGCTTCGGCCGGCGCGGAGGTGGACACACGGTCGGCGAACCTCAGCGCGATGCTCGAGAGCGCGCCGGCCATCGTGCTGCCACCCGACACCGGCTACGACCTGAAGATGGCCGACGCGCTGTACAAGGCGATCGCCGCCGTCCTCGGCGGGCAGAGCACGCCTTCCGAGGCCCTTGCCGGCATCGACACGGCGCTCGGCCGCTGATCCCGGGCCGGCCGTCGCCGTGATGGCGCCGGCCGGCCACAGCACCCCCTGACTCGCATGAAGCCGAACCGCGCCGTCAGCCCGTACCTCTTCGTGGCGCCCGCCCTCGTCGTGTTCGGCTTCGCGGTGCTCCTGCCGATGCTTGTCACGGCGGGCTACAGCCTGACCGAATGGGACGGGCTGGGGCCGATGCGGTTCGTCGGCCTCGACAACTACGTTGCGGCGGCCGGCGATGCGATCCTGCGCGACTCCTTCGTCCATGTCGTCGCATACATCGCCGCGACCCTGGTGCTCGAGGTCGCCGTCGGGCTCGCGCTGGCGGGCCTCATCAGCTCGCGGACGCGCGGTTCGCTCTGGTTCCGGGTCGCGATCTTCGCCCCGGTCATGCTCCCGATCGTCGTCGTGGCCATCCTCTGGAAGTTCGTCTACAACCCCGATTTCGGGCTCGTCAACGCCGGCCTCGCGGGCGCGGGCCTCGAGAGCCTGCAGCGGATCTGGCTCGGCGACACGTCGACGGCCCTGCTCGCGGTCAGCGTGGTGTCGGGCTGGGTCTTCGCGGGCTTCTACATGACGATCTTCTTCGCGGCGTTCCGCCAGATCCCGCCGAGGTCGTCGAGGCTGCCCGGCTCGATGGCGCCGGTGAGTGGGCGATCTTCCGTCGGGTAAAGGTGCCGATGATCGGCAATGCGATCGCCGTGGCCGTCCTGCTGTGCGTCACCGGCGGATTCCAGGGGTTCGACCTGTTCTTCGTCATGACCAACGGCGGGCCGTACGGGGCGACCGAGATCCCGACGACGTACCTCGTCGGACGGTGTTCCGGAACGGCGAGATCGGCTACGGGTCGGCGATGGCCGTCGTGCTGACCGCGATCGTGGTGCTCATCGGACTGCTCTTCGTCCGCCTCCAGCGACGGACGCCGGCAGGGCGGGCGACGTGACGGCACCGGCAGCCCGCGCCGCGCGGCCGACCGGGCAGAGCCTGCCCGGGATCCTCGTGACCGTTGGACTCGTCGTGATCGCCGCGGTCTTCTTCTTCCCGATGATCTGGATGGTCCTGTCGAGCTTCAAGACCAACGCGGAGATCTTCTCCTCGCCGTTTGCCCTGCCGCAGACGATCGACCTGTCGACGTGGGCTCGAGCGTGGGATGTCGGGCACGTCGGGCAGTACGCGCTGAACAGCGCGATCGTCACCGGAACCGCCGTCGTGGCGATCCTCCTGTTCGGCTCCGCGGCGGCCTTCGCATTCAGTCGCTACCGGTTCCGGGGCCGCTCCGCCCTGATGGGGCTGCTCGCGCTTGGCCTGCTCCTGCCGCTGCAGTCGTACTTCATCGCGCAGTCGACCATCTTCACGCGGCTCGAGATCACCGACACCAGGCTCGCGCTGATCATCCCGTACACCGCGATGGGTCTGCCGCTGGCGGTCTACCTGCTCAAGGTGTATCTCGACGCCCTGCCGGACGAGCTGTTCGATGCCGCGCGCATCGACGGGGCCGGCGACGCTCGTGTGTTCTGGCTGCTTGCGATGCCGCTGCTGCGGCCGGGCCTCGCCACCGTCGCGATCTTCTCGGCACTCGCCTCGTGGAACGAGTTTCTGCTGGCGCTCCTGTACATCCAGGACGACGCGCTCAAGACGATCCCGACGGGCCTGCTGGCATTCTCGAGCCGCTATGTGACCGACTACAGCCTGCTGTTCTCGGCGCTGTCGATCATCACCCTGCCGATGGTCGTGATCTACGTCGTGTTCAACCGCCAGATCGTCGAAGGGATTACGGCGGGCAGCCTCAAGTAGCGGCGGCGTCTCCGGATCAGGCCACGAGCTTCTTGTAGCGAATGCGGTGTGGCTGGTCGGCTGCGGTGCCCAGCTCCTTGTGGCGGAACGCCTCGTAGTCCGAGACGTTGCCCTCGAACCAGCGCACCTGGCTGTCGCCCTCGAACGCGAGGATGTGCGTGGCGATCCGGTCGAGGAACCAGCGATCGTGGCTGATGACGACGACACAGCCCGGGAACGACTCGAGACCCGCCTCGAGCGCGCGCAGCGTATCGACGTCGAGGTCGTTCGTGGGCTCGTCGAGGAGCAGGACGTTGCCGCCCGACTGGAGCAGCTTCGCAAGGTGGACCCGGTTGCGCTCGCCGCCGGACAGGTTGTCCGACGACCTTCTGCTGGTCGGATCCGCGGAAGTTGAAGCTGACGAGACATAGGCCCGGGCCGGAATCTCGCGATTGCCGACCTTCACCGACTCCGACGCCGTCCGTGATCTCCTGGAAGACCGTCCGGTCGCCCTGCAGCGAGTCGCGGCTCTGGTCGACGTAGCTCATCTTCACCGTGTCGCCGATCGTGATCGAGCCCGCGTCGGGCGACTCCTGCCCGACGAGCATGCGGAACAGCGTCGTCTTGCCGGCACCGTTCGGGCCGATGATGCCGACGATCCCGGCCCTCGGCAGTGAGAACGTCAGGTCTTCGATCAGCAGGCGATCGCCGTAGCCCTTGCGCAGGTCCTTGACCTCGATCACGGTGTCGCCGAGGCGTGGCCCGGGCGGGATCGCGATCTCGAGCTCGCGCGTCTGGTCCTTCGACTCGTTGGCCTCGGCCAGCAGCTTCTCGTAGGCGGTGAGCCGGGCCTTGCCCTTTGCCTGGCGCGCCTTCGCGCCCATCCGAACCCACTCGAGCTCGCGCGCGAGGGTCCGCTGGCGGGCGTCCGCCTGCTTCGACTCGCGGCCCATCCGTTCGAGCTTCTGCTCCAGCCAGCTCGAGTAATTGCCCGAGAACGGGATGCCCCGACCCCGGTCGAGCTCGAGGATCCACTTGGCCACGTTGTCGAGGAAGTAGCGGTCGTGCGTGACGGCCACGACGGTCCCCTCGTACTCGCCGAGGAACCGCTCGAGCCACTCAACGGATTCAGCGTCGAGGTGGTTGGTGGGCTCGTCGAGCAGGAGCAGGTCCGGGTGCTGCAGCAGCAACCGGCAGAGCGCCACGCGCCGCTTCTCGCCGCCGGAGAGCGTCGCCACGCTCGCGTCATCGGGCGGGCAACGCAGCGCATCCATCGCGATGTCGACATTGCGCTCGAGGTTCCACGCATCCGACGCGTTGATCCGGTCCTCGAGGGCCGACTGCTCGGCACCGATGGCCTCGTAGTCGGCGTCGGGGTCGGTCCACTTCGCCATCACGGCGTTGTACTGCTCGATCAGGCCGTGGACCTCGCGAACGCCGTCGAGCACGTTGCCCTTGACGTCCTTCGTCGGATCGAGCTGCGGCTCCTGGCTGAGGTAGCCAACGGTGAAGCCGGGTGTCAGACGCGCCTCGCCGGTGAAGCCGTCGTCGAGGCCGGCCATGATCCGGAGAAGGCTCGACTTGCCCGCCCCGTTCGAGCCGATGACGCCGATCTTGGCGCCCGGGTAGAACGAGATCGAGATGTCCTCGAGGACCGTCCGGTCCGGCGGGTAGTGACGGGCGAGCTTGTAGGCGGTGTAGATGAACTCGGCTGGCATGATCGAAGCCTAGCGACAACGGCGGTTTCGTATGCTGCGCCCGAGGAGGCGTCATGCGAGAGGACGAGACGCGAACCGACGCGGCGATGCTCGAGGGTCAAGCGATCCGCCTGCGACAGGTCCGCGAGCGCGACCTGGACGCGGCTGTACGACGCGCACATCGCGATCGAGCCCGCGGGCAGCTACTTCCCGCTCGGCGTCATGTCCGAGTCGGCGTTTCGCAGCGAGTTTGCGGAGAACGGCTTCTGGCAGAAGACCGAGGGGATGCTGGTCCTGATCGTCACCGGCGACGGCGAGATTGCGGGCCACATCGAGTTCTTCCGGCCGGTGTCGTACTGGGACGCCTTCGAGCTCTCGCTACCAGCTCTACGACGACCGCCACGCCGGTCAGGGTTACGTGACCGAGGCCGTGCAGATGCTCGTCGACTATCTCTTCGCGAACAAGAAGGAGCACCGCATCCACCTCGTGATCGTCCCCGAGAACGCGGCCTCGCGGCGGATCGCGGAGAAGTGCGGCTTCACGCTGGAAGGCACGGTCCGCGGCGCGTTCTTCAACGACGGCCGAAACCAGGACGTCCTGCTCTATCGCTGCTGCGGACGACCCGCGGCCTTGGCGACCGTCAGCGGCATCCAGTGATCCCGGGGTGACCGCTTCCTGATCGGTCGCCAGCATTCGAGGCGGAGGATCAGCCGATGCCGAAGGTCCGCATCGTCGATGCGACCACGCTCACGCCGGATCTCGTGCTCGCGGGCGCGAGGGACTTCTCTGAGCATCGCGCTGACCTGTGGCCGGATGTCCATCTCGAGCATCTGCAGGTTCACGAGCTCGGTGACACCTACGCAGACGTGACCGAAGGCAACCCCTGGCCCATCGGCATCGTGTGGGAGCGATTGCGCTATGACTGGTCTCGCCCGGACGCTGTGCGTGGGGTCGTGATCGACTCGAACCTGTTCTACCCGGGGAGCACCTGGGAGCTCTGGGCGACAGGCACGCCGCAGGGTTCGCGTGTCGAGCTCCTCGCGGACCGCCGGCTCCGCCCGGTCAAGGGTTGGCTGACCTATCCGTTCTTCCCGCTTGGGCTCGCTCGCCAGAGCGTGGCAGCCCATCTCCGGCATTTCCTGTCGACCCTCGAAGCGGACAAGGCCCGACGCGTCGCCACGACCGCTGGCTGATCACGCGACATCGCCGGACTAGCGAGGACCCGATCGGCCGGTGAACCGCCGCGGAGACGGCACAGAACGCGTGAGGTATAGCGTCGGATCGCCGAGGGCAGGCCGTTCCCATCGGTCCCCTCGAAGAGGAGTAGGACGATGCGCCATCGAACCGCACGCAGCCGGGTGGCCCTGGCCACGGGGGGAGCGCTCCTGCTCCTCTGCGTCGCAGTCGGCGCCGCGACCGCTGCCCGCAACGCCGAGCTCATGACGATCAGCATTGATCTCGACTCGGGACTCGAGACCTTTACGACCGACAGCCCATTGCTCTGCCCGTCCGGTGTCGCGGTCACCGACTTCGAGCGTGCTGCAGGCTTCATCGGCGCGGCCGGCTCGTTCCACCTCAGCAAGACGCTGACGTGCGACGACGGGTCGGGCACCTTCAGGATTCGGGTGGACGCCGCCACGAACTTCGTCGTTGGCGACGGCACAACCGGCGGATGGAGTGTCGTCCCGCGCAGCGGAACCGGTGCCTATGTCGGCCTCAAGGGCGGCGGAAGCGTCGTCGGCACGAACTCCGACGAGCCTCCTGTCGACCTCGTCGACCACTACTTTGGCTCGCTCAGGCGATAGCCGGCGACACGTCGGCTCCGCCAGGGAGCCTGACGAGGCCGAATGGGACATCCCTTCGCGGCCCGTGCCGGGTCACGCACCGAACGAGCGCGATTCGCGCCTGCGGAGGATTTCGTCGACGACGTCCGCGAGCGGGGCGGTGGCGTCGATCACGATCCCTTCGTTCGGAATGTCCTCCTTCGTGCGATGCAGGCGCGCGATCAGGTCGCGCGCCACGGGCTTTCCACCTCCCCACTCGGCGTCCGGTCGCTCGTCGAGCCGTCGGTGCAACGTGTCGATGTCGACATCGAGGACGAACACCGCGTCGAACAGGTGGATGAACTTCGCGGAGTTCCGCGACCCGCCACAGAAGAAGGTGACCGCCTCATCCTGGTTCGCGACGAGGGCTTGAACCCTGGCGACATCCCAGATGTGGTTCTCGTGGGCGCGGGTGTCCAGCGGTTGGCCGGTCTCCGGATCGCCCTGGTACGCCAGCTCACGGTCGCCGTGGATGACCTGGTAGCCGCGCCGCTCCAACTCCGTGCCGACGGATGTCTTGCCGGTGCCGGAGAGGCCTTCGATCAGGTAGTTGCGGACGCCCACGCCGCAGAGAGTAGCGACGCCCGAGAGGCGTTGTGTTCCCCCGCACATCCGTCCTTGATACTCACGGCATGAAGCTCTACTTCGCCGGGCCACTGTTCAGCACGCGCAGAGCGTGCCTGGAATGCGGAGGTCACTGCCGCGCTTCGAGCCGCTGGTCACGATGTGTTCCTCCCACAGGAGCAGGAGGGCGGCAAGGATGGCCGCGGCATCTTCGCGACCGATGTAGCGGGGATCGACTGGGCGGACGGCCTGGTCGCCATCATGGATGGGCCGGATCCGGACTCGGGCACGGCGTGGGAGGTGGGCTACGCGTTCGGCACAACGAAGCCGGTGGTCCTGGTCCGCACCGACTTCCGCGCCCTCGCCGGCGATGCCGGTGACTACAACCCGATGCTCACCCAGGCCGCAACGGCACGGATCGACCTCCCCGCTGCGGCGACGACCGATGTGATCGCGGCGATCGTTGACTCGCTTGCCGCCATCGAGGCGGATCGGGCCTGACGTCCGGGCCCGCGAACGGCGATCATCTCGGCATGGATGACGTTGCGTTCGTGCCGTCTGCATTCGCCGTTCCCCGAACCCTCGAGGCGGCCCTGTTCCGGCTCGAGCCGCTGGGACCCGAGCACAACGCTGCCGACTACGCGGCTTGGTCCTCATCTCTCGAGCACATTCGGCAAACGCCGGGCTTCCCCGATGGCAACTGGCCCGATGGGCGGTCGATCGACGACAACCTCCGTGACCTGCGCCGTCACGCGGATGATTTCGAACAGCGACGCGGCTTCACCTACACGGTGATCGATCCGATGACAGGCGACGTCGTGGGGTGCGTCTACATCTACCCGGACCGTGCCGTGCCCGGACGGGCGGTCGTGCAGTCCTGGGTGCGCGAGAGCCGAGCCGAGCTGGACATCCCGCTCTGGCGTGCGGTGAGTGATGGCTCGCAGCCGCCTGGCCGTTCGAGGACGTGGCCTACGAAGCCCGGGTTACGGACGCGGATCGCGCCTGAGACTGTGGCGCCCAGAGCGGACCGCATCGGCCGAGATGAGGGAGTCGGCCCGACCGCGATCAACGAGAACGGCCGGGCGTCTGCCCGGCCGTTCTCCTGTTTGGCGCGGAGTTGACCGGCGCCTGCGAACCGAGCCCGGAGCTGGAGAAAGCCACAGCGTGAGCGCAAGGAGCGCAGCCAGCGCGAGGAGCGGCAGACGCCACCCCTCCGACACCGCGGTCGAGCCCTCGAGGAGCGCATCCGTGGGAGGGAGCGTGATCTCTGGCGTCCCGGTCTCGCCGCCGACGGATCCACTGGGTGTCTCCCCTGGCCCGGCGTCGGCGAAGTTGTAGACGTGCACCATCACGTCTGCGTCGCCACTGGTGTCGAGGCTGATCCGGCCTGCGTCGGCGTCGAGGTCGACGAGGGTCGCCTCATCGCCACTGTCGGGGGTGAACTCGATGGCCCCGAACCGGAAGCCCGCGGGCGGCGAGCTCTCGGTGATCGTGACGTCACCCTGAGCGACGCCTTCGAAGCCGTAGTGGCTGATCTCGACGCAGACGTCGGCGGTGATCATCCCGTCGCCGTTGGCGTCGGCGTTGACGTCGGTCTCACAGACCTTGGCCGGGATGAAGGTTGCGTCGTCGAAGTCCTGCGTGCCGCCATCGGCGTCAACGCTGAAGTTGAACGACGTCGTACCGCCGGCGACGAACTGGTCGAAGAAGTCGTCATCGGCGTCGAGGGCGCCCGCGGGACCCTCGTCACCCGGCAGCGTGATGACCGGGCAGGTAAGCACCTTGGCCAGGAAGCCACCCAGGGCGTCGAAGTCGGCCTGACTCTGGATCTCGTCCGGACAGACGTGCTTCATGACCATGACCATGCCGGTCGGCCCTGTCGTGTCGGTCGGCGTGGGCGTCGGGCTCGGTGTCTCCCCTGGCCCGGCGTCGGCGAAGTTGTAGACGTGCACCATCACGTCTGCGTCGCCACTGGTGTCGAGGCTGATCCGGCCTGCGTCGGCGTCGAGGTCGACGAGGGTCGCCTCATCGCCACTGTCGGGGGTGAACTCGATGGCCCCGAACCGGAAGCCCGCGGGCGGCGAGCTCTCGGTGATCGTGACGTCACCCTGAGCGACGCCTTCGAAGCCGTAGTGGCTGATCTCGACACAGACGTCGGCGGTGATCATCCCGTCGCCGTTGGCGTCGGCGTTGACGTCGGTCTCACAGACCTTGGCCGGGATGAAGGTTGCGTCGTCGAAGTCCTGCGTGCCGCCAGCGGCGTCAACGCTGAAGTTGAACGACGTCGTACCGCCGGCGACGAACTGGTCGAAGAAGTCGTCATCGGCGTCGAGGGCGCCCGCGGGACCCTCGTCACCCGGCAGCGTGATGACCGGGCAGGTAAGCACCTTGGCCAGGAAGCCACCCAGGGCGTCGAAGTCGGCCTGACTCTGGATCTCGTCCGGACAGACATGCTTCATGACCATGACCATGCCGGTCGGCCCTGTCGTGTCGGTCGGCGTGGGCGTCGGGCTCGGTGTGGGGGATTCGGTCGGCGTGGGCGTCGGGTCGGCGTGGGGGATTTGGTCGGCGTGGGCGTCGGGCTCGGTGTGGGGGATTCGGTCGGCGTGGGCGTTGGGCTCGGTGCTGACGTATCCGTCGGCGTGGGGGATTGGTCGGCGCCGGGGTTTCCTGAGTCTCGGCGGCCTGGCAGATGTGGCTGAGATTTCAGCTGCCCGTCGCTCGTGACGGTCGACGTCGCTTCCATGAGGACGTCGGCCTCGGTCACGATGGCAAAGTGGAGCGTTCCTCCGGCCTTCTTATACGACTCGACCGTGAGGGTTCCTGCGGTCTCGAACTGCGCCGTGAGCGATGCGGTCTCCACGGACTTGTCAACCTGGTTCTGGACGAAGTGCCAGAGGACCGTTCCGGCCTCCAGATCCACCTCGCTACACTCACCATCAGATCCCTGGAAGTCGCCTTCGGTCGACGAGATCGGGCCGGACTGGTGCAGATCGTTCGCGAGCGCCGTCGCGGGCGCGAACAAGGCCGCTCCGACCAAGGACACGATTGCCAGCCATGCGATGAGCCGCCACGCGGACAGAAACGCGTGGCGTGACGGTGACGAGCGAGTTGGCACGGGACCACCTCCGTTGCAGCACATCGGGCCCTGGACACATGGGCAACCGGGCTGCTGGTATACGGCGGCTTCGGCCCCGCCGGTGCGGGGAACGGCGGCCCAACCCTTCCGGGCGCATTACAGCGGTCGCGCGGTCGCCGCAGCGGCCGCTGCGCGTCGGCGAGCCTCGGCTCAGGGGCACAAGGTGTTGACGCCTCTGTAAGGCGATCGGTAGCCTCGTCGAACCTATGCCGCATCCGAGGGTGTCATGAGCGCTGTCATCGACCATCTGCGCGCTGTCCCGCTCTTCCGAGGCATGCCCACGTACGCCCTCGAGACAGTCGCAGACCGAGCTTCTGAGACGACCTTCGAAGACGGTGAGCACCTGACCCGGGAGGGCGAGCCGGGAGAGACGTTCTACATCGTCACCAAGGGCCGCCTGCAGGTATCCCAAAATGGGGCACCGCTCCGCGATCTTGGACCTGGCGACTTCCTCGGCGAGATCTCGCTGGTCGACGGAGGACCCCGCACAGCCACGGTCACGGCTGTCGGCCCCGTCCAGGCCCTGGTCATTCGGCGCGTTGACTTCCTGGAAATGGTCGAATGGGACAGTGCCGTCCGACTCGGCATCCTGACGGCGCTGACCGAACGTATCCGGAAGACGCATCCCGGCGACATGGTCGATTGACCAGCCCGAGGCCGATGAGTGCGTTCACGCCGGCCAGGGCGCAACGGCGGCGCTCATCGAGTCGAGCGGCGCCTGTGACTCGCGTCCGTGCCGGACCCACGGAAGGCTGAGGCCTGTCGTGAAGCGCCCCCGGACGGATTCGAACCGCCGACGCCAGCCTTAGGACGGCTGCGCTCTATCCACTGAGCTACGGGGGCGAGGTGCCATCGTACCGCGGCGCAGAAGGTGTCGAAATCTTCAGCAACCGGGACGGGAACCCTGTCGTCGGAGGCGCAGGTCGTCGCTCCTCCCTGCGGTGGCCTGCACGCGAGCCGGCCGGCCGTCCCAGATCGCGTCGTCCGGCTCGCGCCGCACCCTCGACTAGAATTGCGGCGAGATGGAGCCCCTCTACCTGTACACCCGTGCCGGGTGCCACCTGTGCGACGACGCCCGCACAATCCTTGACGCGATCCTCGCCGAGCGCGCCGCCGCTGGTGTCCCCTCCCCCGAAGTGGTCGAACGCGACATCGAGACCGACGAGGGCTGGCATCGCGCGTACGTTGCCTCCATCCCGGTCATCGAGCTTGGCGAGCATCGCCTCGAGCTCGCCCTGAGCCCGGCCCGCATCCGCCGCCTGTTGGTGGACGCGCTCGATGCACCGGCACCCGCCGCGCCCCGAGGCTAGCCGATGTTCGGCGGCGACCTGACGATCCTCGTGGCCCTGGCTGCGGGCGTCATCAGCTTCCTCTCCCCGTGCGTGCTGCCGCTCGTCCCGGCCTACGTCGGGCAGCTCACCGCGATCGCCGTCGCGTCGGCCGCCGATGACGCGCCGCCGAGCCGATGGACGGCATTCCGGCACGGGCTTGCCTACGTCTTCGGGTTCGGTGCCGTGTTCACCGCGCTCGGGCTCACCGCGACGTACGGGGCAAGCGGGCTGTCGCTGTATCTCGACGAGCTCCGGTGGATCGGCGGCCTCGTCCTGATCATCCTCGGGATCAGCCTCACGGGCTTGGTCCGGATCCCGTTCCTCGAGCGGACGTGGCGACCGCTCGACGCGGGCGCGGCCGGATCGCTCGCCTCGGCAACGGGCTCGGTTGCGCTTGGCATGCCGGGGAACCGTCGAGCGGGGATCGGCGACCGACTTGGCGGATGGGTCGTCAACTCCCGTGGCGGCTGGCTGGCGTCGTTTGGCCTCGGTGCGATCTTTGCCGTCGGCTGGACCCGTGCATCGGGATCATCCTCGGCGGCATCCTGACCCTGGCGGCGACATCTGCCACCGCCGGGCAGGGGTTGATCCTGCTCGTTGCCTACACCGCCGGCCTCGGGCTGCCGTTCCTCGCGATCGCCGCCGCCTATGACCGCGCGCCGCAGCTCCTTCGACCGCTGACACGCCACGGTCGGATCGTCTCGATCGTCGGCGGGCTCCTTGTCGCGGCGATCGGCCTCGCGATGATGATGGACTGGCTCGCGTTCTTGCCCCAGCGCTTCCAGTTCCTCACCAATATCTAGTGCCGGACCCTCGACCCGAGTTCCGACATCGAGCCGAGCGGCGCGGCGTCGTCGGACCGTTCAGCGGGCGACAGCTGCTCGGCGCATTCCTTGCCGTTGCCGTCGCCATCGTCGTGCTGGTCGTCGTCACGACGCCGCTCGGACAGACCCCGACGGGACCGGGCTTCGTGGATCCGAAGTCGACGCCGTTCGTCATCGGCCAGGCACCCGCGGAGGGCCTTCGCGTCGGCGATGAAGCGCCCGAGCTTCGATGTCGCGCTCGCCGACGGCACGCGCTATCAGCTGACCGATCTCGCCGGCAATGCCGTGCGGCTCGAAGACCTGCGGGGCAAGGCGGTCTGGGTGAACTTCTTCGCCAGCTGGTGCCCGCCGTGTCAGGGAGAGACCCCGGTCCTGCGCGATCTTGCCGACGAGTACCGGGATCGTGGGCTCGAGGTCGTCGCGGTCAGCGTGCAGGAGACGGCCGTCGAAGACGTCCGCGCCTACGCCGAGCGGTACGACCTCGACTACACGATCGGCTTCGATGGCTCGGGACACGTGTTCCGCACATATCGGGTTTACGCCCTGCCCACGCAGTTCTTCCTGGACACGAACGGCGTCATCCGGTTCGTGGTCCAGGGTCCGCTCGAGACCGAAGGCGCGACGCAGCGCATCGAAGCGCTCCTGCCGGCGGCGATCGCTCCCAGCGATTCAGCCGGCTTGACTCGCCCGACGGAGACGGTCGTGATCGACCGGTCCACGAACGAGCCGCCGAGCTCCTGCTCGATGAACGTGCCGATCGCCCTGAAGAGTCGGGCCCGTCGCCGAGCCGGCAGGCTCCGGTGGGGCGAGTAGGTCCGGATCAAGCCCAGCTGGGAGGCGGTCGTGTAGCGGTGGTCCCAGGCGAAGCGACGTTCGCCGACGATCTCGAACAGCCCACTTGCGGACCATCTCGTCCGTATAGCCACCCAGCTCGGCTTCGGTGGGCGGGATATAGGGAGCGTCATCGGGAAACTCGCGCTCGTAGAACGGCTGGACGCCTCGGTAGTAGGCCTCGCTCTGCGGCGTCAGCACGTGGTCGCTGCGGATCAGCGCAAGCGCGCCGACGCTCCCGGAGCGCGTCCGCCACAAGCTGATACCGACGTTCGGCGATCGACCCAGTGGAACGCCGTCGCCGCGACGACGAGGTCGAAGGCGTGCCGCGGGTTCGGTGCCGCCTCCAGGGTTGACTCGACGACCTCCGTACGGGGCCACGGCTCCAGCCGGGCGGCGCAGCATGGCGGCCATGCGCGGGCCCGGTTCGACCGCCGTCACGTCGAACCCCCGGCTGGCCAGCGGCAGGGTCAGCGTGCCGGGCCCCGGCCCGATCTCGAGGATCCTTCCGCCGACCGGGGCCTCGGCAAGCTCGAGTAGCGGCGTCGATTGCCTCGTCCGGGTACGGCGGCCGGTATCGGAGGTAGAGGGTCGGCGCCTCGTCGAAGATCGTCCCGAGTGAGCGCGGATTCCGGGAGTTGAGGCGCGGTCGATCGTTGACGGTCGCGGGCGGGCCATCCGCCTCAGCCCTACTCGGGCTCGTAGCGGAAGCGGTCGCGATCCCGGACGAGGCGGCCCACGGGATGCAGCCGCTCGTGTGACAGGACCACCGTCCAGCCCTCATCGGCGGCCCGGGCGAAGAGCTCGTCCTTGATCTGCACCGAATCGAGCGGGAAGTCGTCGAAGGAGGTGACCCAGCGCGGATTCGCCGCCCACGGGCGCATGAACAGGTCGCCGAAGAACGCCAGCGGCCGCGCCCGCCGCCCCGCCGCGCACGACGATCGCCTGGTGGCCCTCCGAATGCCCGCCCGTCGGGACCACCGTCACGCCGGGCAGGAGCTCGCGTTCGCCCTCGGCCCAGCCTTCGGCGCCCCAGTCGCGGACGAGCTGCAGCTCCGGCTGGACGTAGCGACGCGACGAGTCGCGGGTTGTCGCCGAGCGCGATCTCCCACTCGGCTCGTTGCGCGACGATCGTGGCGCGCGGAAACGCCCGCGACCCGTCGGCGCGGCAGCAGCCCGCCGGCGTGGTCGAAATGCAGGTGGCTCATGGCGACGACGTCGACCGTCTCGGGGTCGAAGCCGGCCGTCTCGAGCGCGGGCACGATCCACGGGCCCTCGTAGCCGCGCATCGTCGCGTGCCTTGTCGTCGAGCCGCTCGCCGATCCCCGTCTCGACCAGGACGCGACCAGCCGGCGTCTCGATCAGGAGGCAGTTGAGCGCCTGGAGGAGCCGGTGGTCGTGGTCGATCTCATCGGTGACGAGCTTGCCCCACAGGATCCGCGGCACCGGCCCGAAGATCGCGCCGGCGTCGGTGCGAAACGTGCCGGCCTGGACGAGCGCGACGCGCGTCCCGCCACCGAGATCCGCGACCAGTCGAGCGTCGTTGAGGCCTCGTGGCGCTCAGCCGCCCGGCTTGCGGCCGTCGAAGTCGCGGTGGAACGCCGAGGCGGTCGGCTCGGACTGGCCCTGGTACTTCGATCCGCAGCTCCGGTGACCCGTACGGCCGGTCCACCTCGCTGGTCATCCTGAAGAACGAGATCTGCCCGATCCTCATGCCGTAGTAGAGCGCGATCGGCAGGTTGGCGACGTTCGACAGCTCGAGCGTCAGGTTGCCCTTCCAGCCCGGGTCGACGTAGCCGGCGGTCGAATGGATGAGCAGTCCGAGCCGGCCCAGCGAGCCTTGCCTTCGAGCCTGGCGACGAGATCGTTCGGCAGCTCCACCCACTCGAGCGTCTGGCCGAGCACGAACTCGCCCGGATGCAGGATGAAGGGCTCGTCGTCCGCGACGACCAGCAGCTCGGTCAGGTCGGGCTGCGGGGCGCGCACGTCGATGTACGGATAGCGGTTGTTCCGGAAGACACGGAAGCGACCGATCGAGGTGCAGGTCGACCGACGACGGCTGGAGGTCCTGCGGGGTCGTACGGCTCGATTCGGATCGTGCCGGCCATCGAGTGCCGACGCGGATGTCGCGGTCGGAGAGGACGCTCACGTCCGGGCGGCTCCGGCTCCGGTGCCCTTCTCGGCGAACAGCGTGTCGACCTCGCGCTTGAGGTCCTCGAGATCCTCGAAGCTCTGGTACACGCTCGCAAACCGGATGTAGGCGATCTGGTCGATCGTGCGGAGCTGCTCCATCGCCATCGCGCCGATGCGCGACGACGGCACCTCGGACGAGCCGGCGGCACGAAGCTCGGCCTCGATCTGGTCCGCGGCCTGATCCGCTGCGCCATCGGGCACGGGGCGACGGGTCAGCGCCTTGCGCAGACCGGCCACGAGCCGCCCCCGATCGAACTCCTGGCGGGTACCGTCACGCTTCGTCACGACGAGGCGCGCGGCCTCGAGTCGCTCATAGGTGGTGAACCGCGTCGCGCATGCCGCGCATTCACGCCGTCGCCGGATGGTGGCCGAGTCATCGAGATCGCGCGAGTCCACGACGCGGGTGTCCCGCGCACCGCATTGGGGGCAGCGCATCCGTCTCCTGCTCGCTCACACCACTAGGGATAGTGGTCTACGGCGAGAATACCACTAGATGGTGTGGTCGGACACGTCGTCGCGAATTTCCGGCACCAGTGTCCGGAACGTTCGCTTCGGACTCGGATCGGCCTCGAGCGTGGCGGCTCTCGCCGCGTGCTCCCGGATCGCCTCGCGGGCATGGATCAGGTTGAGATAGCCGCGCTTGATCGAGGTCTGGGCTTCGAGCTCGCGGCCGCCGCGCCGGACCGCAGCAAGGGTCGCCACGCCGTGCTCGACCATGTCGATCGCCCGCCCGGCGCGGGCCAGCTCGTGGGCGATGTCCTGGCCGATCGCGAGAGCCTCTGGCGGGCCCTTGAGGGCGCGGGCCTCGTCGGCGTAGCGCGAGACGGCGTCCGTTGCGGCGGCCAGCGTGCCACCGATCCCCTCCGCGGCGGACTGCTGCCGGCGCACGGCGTCCACCCGCTCCGCTGCCCCGTCGAGCGACTGCCCGATGCGGCTGTCGAGGTCGAGGATGGCATTTCGGAACCCCTGGACCTCGCGGGTCCGGGCAACGAGCCGGCCGGCGCGCCGCAGGAGCAGCACGAACAGCCCCACCAACGCCAGGAAGGCGGCCAGTGGCAGGATCAGGAACAGCTCCAACCCGGGCCGCTCGTCAGCCCGACCGCGCGCGCAGCTCGGCCAGCATGGCCCGGCCGACCTCGACGAGGTCGCCGACGACGACCAGGTCCGCGAACTCGGCGATCGGTGCATCCGGGTCGCGGTTGATCGCGACGATCGTGTCAGCGGTCTGCATGCCCACCTTGTGCTGGATGGCGCCGCTGATGCCAAGCGCGAGGTACAGCTGCGGCTTCACGATCTTGCCCGTCTGTCCGATCTGCTGGCTATAGCCAATCCAGCCCGAAATCCACAGCCGCCCGGGTGGCACCCACGACCCCGCCGAGCTCGTTGGCAAGCTCGGTGATCAGCTCGAACCCTTCGGGTCCACCGACGCCTCGGCCCCCGGCCACGATCACGCGCGCCTCCTCGATGGGCGCTGCTGCACCGGCCTCGCTGACCCGCTCGACGATCCGGACGGCGGGCTGCTCGAGTGGCTCCGCGGACTCGTAGGGCTCGACGGTGCCGGGCTGGGCCGCGCGGCTCGGCGGTCACGACGTTGGGGCGGACCGTGACGATCCCCGCATCCGTCGTGAACCGGCTCGTGGTCGTCAGCTTGCCACCGAACACGCTCATCTCGACCACGGGGCCCCCGTCGGCCCACGTGACGCCGACCGCGTTGCTCAGCACGCCCCAGCCGGTCAAGGCCGAGAGCGCGCCCGCGAAGTCGCGGCCGTCAGCGCCTGCACCGACGAAATCGAACTCGCGTACGTCGTCGCCGAGGATCTTCGCGATCCGTTCGGCGGCGACCATCGACCATGCCCGATCGGCCGCGGCCGGCTCGGTGACGGTCAGGACGCGTGGCAGGTAGCGCGCGAGCTCCTGCGCGGCGGGACCCGGGTCGGCCCCGACGACGATGCCGCTCAGCTCCTGGCCACCCGCTGCGGCGACGCTTCGCGCGAGCGTGGCCACTTCGGTCGAGATCTTCGCGAGGCTGCCGTCCTGGCTCAGCTCGGCGATGACGTAGATCCCGCCCATCAGATGAGCCGCCGTTCGGCGAGGAACGCGACGACCTGACGGGCCGCCTCGTCCGGGATCTCGCGGACGACGCGGGTCGCGGCGCGGGCTTCGGGCTGGCGGCTGTCGATGACCGCGTTCGTCGCCGCCGAACCGCCGACGTTCCCGGCATCAAGGCCCAGATCGGTCAGCGCCCGCGTCTCGATCGTGCGGGACCGGGCGGCCATGATTTCCTTCAGCGAGGGGTAGCGCGGCTCGCCGAGCGCCTGCGTGCACGAGATCAGCGCGGGCATCGGCGCCTCGAGCACGTCGTAGCCGCCCGGGCTGATGCGGCGAACGCGGACGGTGCCGGCCGCCGGGTCCGGCTCGATCTTCGCTGCGTACGACAGGTACGGCAGTTTGCGAAGGGCCGCAACACCCGGCGGGATGATGCCCCCGACGCCATCGGACGTGTCGACGCCGGCGAGCACGAGATCGAACTCGAGACCGTCGAGCGCGGCGGCGATGACACGGGTGGTTGTGACCATGTCAGCGCCCGCGAGGGCCGGGTCGGTCACGTGGACCCCGCTCGTCGCGCCCATCGCGAGGGCCTTCCGCATCGTGTCGGGCGCGTTGGCCGGTGCCATGGACAGGACCGTCACCTCGCCGCCGTGCGCCTCGACGAGCTTGAGCGCCGCCTCGAGCGCGTATTCGTCGTTGCCGTTGACGACAGCGGGGACGGCTGCTCGATCGAGCCGGCCGTCGGGACCGAGTCGCTCCCCGCCGGACGCCGGATCCGGGACGGGCTTGACGAGAACGACGATGCGCACGAGCCGGTTGTCCTCCCTGCCTTGGGCTGGCGGGTCGGGCGGATGGCGGGTGACCCCCGTCAGCCGTCCTTGCCGAGCAACGCTCGGGCAATCACGAGCCGTTGGATCTGCTGCGTTCCCTCGTAGAGCTGGGTGATCTTCGCATCGCGCATCATCCGCTCGACCGGGAACTCGTCGATGTAGCCATAGCCCCCCAGCACCTGCACGGCGTCGGTGGTGACCCGCATCGCGGTGTCCCCGGCCACGAGTTTACACAGCGCGGCCCAGCGGCTGGCGTCCGGCACCCCCGCATCGATGGCGGCACACGCGGCGTAGAGGAGCTGCCGTGCCGCCTCGGTCTGCGCGTCCATGTCGGCGAGCATCGCCGTGATCATCTGCAGGTCACCCACGCGCTGGCCGAACTGGCGCCGCTCGCGGGCATAGGCGGTGGCAACCTCGAGCGCCCCCTGGGCGATGCCCACGGCCTGTGCCGCGATACCTGGCCGCGAGCGATCGAAGGTGCGCATCGCCAGACCGAAGCCATCGCCCTCCTCGCCGATCCGGTTGGCTGCGGGGACTCGAACGTTCGCGAACGCGAGCTCGGCCGTTGGGCTGCCCCGGATGCCCATCTTGTGCTCGAGCCGCGCGACCGAAAAGCCATCGGTGGGCACCTCGACGATGAAGCACGAGAGCCGTTTGGTGCGGCTGGCGTCGGGGTCGGTGACGGCGAAGACCGTGATGAGGTCCGCGACGGAGCCGTGGCTGATGAATCGCTTCGCGCCGTCGATCACGTAGTCGTCGCCGTCGCGGATCGCTCGGGTCCGCGTGGCCGACACGTCGGAGCCGGCCTCCGCCTCGGTGAGAGCGAATGCGATGAGCTGCTCCCCGCTCGCGAGGCGGGGCAGCCAGCGTTCCTGTTGCTCCTCGCTGCCGCCGAGCATGATCGGGAGCGCGCCGAGCTCCTGAACCGCGAGGATCAGCCCGCTGGTGGCGCACGCGCGGCTGATCTGTTCGATCGCCAGGCACAGGCTCAGCAGCTCCCCGCCAAGGCCGCCAAATCGTTCCGGGAACGGGAGGGCGAGGATGTCGTGGGCGGCGAGGAGCTGGCGGACGTCCTGCGGGAACTCGGCGGTTCGGTCGATCTCGGCCGCGCGCGGGGCGATCCGCTCGTCGGCCAGGACGCGAACCGCGTCGCGGAGCATCGACTGGTCGTCGGTCAGGCGGTAGCCGGAGCTCGGGGTCGACAGGGTCACCGCCGGCATCGTAGCAGCGTGGGTCCGGCCCGGGGACGGGACCATCGACGGCGCTCGCCATGGGTCGGACGGGGCTGTTCGGGCGCGTTCGAGAGGCGTAGGCTGCGATCAGGCGGCGAGCGCGGCACGGGGGCTGGGCTCCAGCCGCCGCAGGAGTCGGTGATGGATGACGTCACCCTGCTCGCGCTCGGGGCTGCGGCCGTCCTCGGCCTGGTTGCCGCACTGAGCCTGTACCGTCGAGAGCAGCAGGCGACAGCGGTCACGGGCCACGGCGAGAGCCAATTCGCAGTGTCCACCGAGGGCATGAAGCGGTGCCCCTCGTGCGGCATGGGCAACCTGGTCTCGGACTCGACGTGCTCGAGCTGCAAGAGGCGCCTCGCCGGGTAGAGCCTCGGGGCGGCACTGCGGGCCGTGGCGGGGGCCGCGAGGTGCGTGCGCGGCCGGCCCCGCTTGGTTCCCCACAGAACCAATCCGCCATGCGGAGGACCTGTTCGTGCGCTGGTTGGTGCACCGCGAGAACCAGATGCGCTCGCAGGCCGACGTCCGTGTCGTTCCGTGTGCGTCCCGAGCACAGAATCGACGCGGCCGGCCGGCTTCCTGGTCCGTTGGTTCTCCCCGGGAACCATGGAACGCGTGGCGACCCAACCGGCGAACGGGACGAGGCTTACCGGTCCCCTGGAACGCTGGGCGACCCAGCGGACCAATGAGAGCGGCATCTGACGGTCGCTTGGAACCCTTACGGACCAATCCGCCGCCCCGCCCGTGCTCGTTCGCCGGTTGGAACGTTGAGCGGCCCAAGCCACGCGCCCCGGCCCGGACTGACCGGCTTCCTGGTCCGTTGGTTCTCCCCGGGAACCGTGGAACGTCCAGCGACCCAACCGGCGAACGGGACGAGGCTTACCGGTCCCCTGGAACGCTGGGCGACCCAGCGGACCAATGAGAGCGGCATCTGACGGTCGCTTGGAACCCTTAACGGCCCATTCCGCCACCTGGCCCGTGCTCGTTCGGCGGTTGGAACGTTGAGCGGCCCAAGCCACGCGCCCCGGGCCAGCCCCTACATCACCGGCAGGCGACGATCCGGGGGTGCCTCGGCAATCCGGGCTGCGAGCACCTCGCTGATGTCGAGCGTCGAGACCGACCGATCCGAGCCGGCGGCCGCCAGGCCATCGGAGAGCATCACCATGCAGAACGGGCACGAGGTGGCGACGGCGTCGGCCCCGGAATCGAGCACCTCCTGGGCACGCGCCGCATTGATCCGGGTCCCGCGGGTTTCCTCCATCCACATTCGGCCGCCACCCGCCCCGCAGCAGAACGTCTGGCGCCCGGACCGCTCCATCTCGACCACGCCCACACCCGCCGCGCCGAGCACGTCCCGGGGAGCCGCGATGACCCCGTTGTAGCGCGCGAGGTAGCACGAGTCGTGGACGGTGACGCTCCCCGGCCGATGATCGCCCGTTGACGACGAGGCGTCCTCCGGCAGCGTCGCGAGCCTCCCGGACGCAACCAGCTCTGCGAGGAACGTCGAGTGGTGCACGACCCGATACGACCCACCGAGCTGCCCGTACTCGTTCCCGAGCGTGTTGAAGCAATGCGGGCAGGCCGTCACGATCGTCCGCTCCCCCATCCCGTATCGGTTGAGCGTCTCGACGTTCCCGCCGGCCAGGATCTGAAACACGTAGTCGTTGCCCATCCGCCGCGCCGGATCGCCCGTGCAGGACTCCTCCTGCCCAAGCACCGCGAATGAGACGCCGGCCGCGTGCAGACAGGTCGCGACCGCGCGCGCCACTTTCTGGTTGCGCGGGTCGAACGCCGCCGCACAGCCGACCCAGTACAGCACCTCGAGCGATTCAAGCTCCCCGGCCGCGGCAACGGACGCCACCGTCCGGACCTCGAACGGAAGTGGCTTCGTCCAGTCCAGCCGCGCCGACGCGGGCTGCCCCCACGGGTTGCCCTGCGCCTCCATCCCGCGCATGGCCCCGGTGAGCTCCTGCGGAAAGCGCGACTCCTCGAGCACCAGGTTCCGACGCAGCCCGACGATCTTGTCGACATGCTCGATCAGCACCGGGCAGGCCTCGACGCACGCGCCACACGTGACGCAGTCCCACACGGCGTCGTAGGGAATGGCCGTGTCGACGATGGGCGCGGCAAGCGCGGACGCGGCCGGTCGCGTGTCATCGAGCCCGTACGTCTCGCGCACGATCGGCGAGTTCGGGATGATGTTGAGCCCGTGCTCGGCCTCGACCGACATGTCCCGGATGCCCATGATGAACGTCTTCGGGTTGAGTGGCTTCCCGGTGTGCCAGGCAGGGCATGCCTCCTGGCACCGACCGCATTCGGTGCAGGTGAAGCCGTCAAGCAGGTCCTTCCAGCCGAGGTCCTGGAGTGACTTCAGCCCGAAGGTGGCGGTCTCGTCCTCGATGTCGAGCTTCGGCAGCTCGCCGCGCGGTCGGAGCTTCCGGAACCAGATGTTCGGGAAGCTGGTCGCGATATGGAGGTGCTTCGAGAACGGCAGGTACGCGAGGAACGCCGCGACGAGGAACATGTGGCCCCACCACATGACGGCGAACCCGACGTCGAGCGCGCCCTCGCCCAGCCCGCGCAGCACGACCGCGAGCCCCGCTGACACGAAGGCCCCCTGCTCCGAACCAAAGCGGGCGAACTCGAACGCCTCCGCCAGCAGCTCGGTCGCGACGACGCCACCGATCATCCCGAGGATCACGAGCGCATCCCGGTTGAACGTGAGCCGCTTCGGCTTCGAGACGAGCCGTCGCCAGAACGCCCAGCCGATCGAAACGAGCACGATGACCGCGACCACGTTCTGCATCGCGCTGACCGCGGCCCACAGCAGGCCGTCCCACGGCGCCGAAAGCACCGTCTCGATGATCCCGCCGGTCACGATGTTGGCCGTCCCGATGGTGAGCAGCACGAACCCCCAGAAGATCCCCGCGTGCATGAGGCCGGCCCTCCGGTCTCGGAACATCCGGCTCTGGACGAGCGCGTACTGGATCAGCCCGCCGAGCCGCGCGGGGATGTCGGCGAACGGCGACGGACCGGTCGCGCGCACGGCGGCGAACACGCGCAGGTGGCGCGCCATCGCCAGGGCGAAGAACGCCGCCGCGCCCCAGAACAGCACGAAGACGAGCGGGTAGGCGGGAACCTCGGCGAACGGCTCGAACACGCTCAGCGACTCGCCGCTGGTGCCGCGGAGCCCGGCCCGTGATCGTGCGGGCCCGCGAGCGTCTCGAGGGCATGGTCAAGGATCGGAACCAGGGCGTCGAGCGACTCGAGGGCGGCCTTGGGGCTCCCCGGGACGTTGATGATCAGCGTGCGGCCGCACACCCCGACGACGCCCCGGGACAGATCCGCGAACGGCGTCTTGGTGCGGCCGGCGGCGCGCATCGCCTCGGCCATGCCGGGAACCTCATAATCGACGATGGCGCGCGTGGCCTGCGGCGTGACGTCGCGCGGCGTCAGCCCCGTTCCGCCCGTCGTGACGATCAGCGGGTGGCGCGCCGCCGCGGCCGAGAGCGCCCGCTCGATGCGACCCTGCTCGTCGGGCACGACCATCCGCTCGACTGCAAAGCCGAGCCCCTCGAGCCGCCGCTGCACGTCCGAGCCGGAAGTGTCCTCGCGCTCGCCGGCAGCACTTCGGTCGCTCGCCGTCAGTACGAGGGCCGTGCGGACCGGCGCCGTGTCGGCCTCGGTCATGACCGCTGCCGCTTGGACCGCACCCGCCCCGCCACGCGGTCTCCCGGCCGGAGCGCCGGTCGGGCCTGCTCCTGTGCCTCGTCGTCGGGTCGGGTCCACTCGCCGGTCTTGCCGCCCGACTTCGACACCAGCCGGACGGACCGGATCTCGACTCCGCGCTCGACGCCCTTGACCATGTCGTACACGGTCAGGGCGGCGATCGAGGCAGCCGTGAGGGCCTCCATCTCGACCCCGGTGGGACCGGTGGTGGCCGCCTCGGCACGGATCCGGAGGACGCCCGCGGCACGGTCCGGGGTGATCGCCACGACCAGGTCGGTCAGCGGCAGGGGGTGGCACAGCGGAATGAGGTCGCTGGTGCGCTTCGCGGCCATGACGCCGGCCAGCTCCGCCACCCCCAGCACGTCGCCCTTGGGACCACCCCCGTCGATCACGAGACTCATCGTCTCGTGTGACAGGGCGACCGACGCCTCAGCCACCGCTCGTCGAGCCGTGGCCGGCTTGGCGGACACGTCAACCATCCGGGGCCGGCCTGACCGGTCCACGTGCGTCAGTCTGCGCCGTTCGGAGCGCGGGGCGGGCTTTCGGTCCATCGATCCTCCGTGTCGTTCAGGCCTGGTCGAGCCACCACAGCGCCACGGGGGCACCGGCAGGCAGCTCGTCATCGGCTTCGGGAATGATGGCAAGCCCGTCGGCATGCGCGAGCGCCGAGATGACATGGCTCCCCTGCCCGCCCGCAAGGCGAACCTTGACCCGCCCCTGACCGTCACGGTTCGGCGTTCCGGCGTCGTCGCGCTCGCTGACCACGCGGAGGAAGGCTCGTCGGCCGTGGCTCTTCGTGACGGGCTCGAGCAGGACGGCTCGATCGGCAGGCCGCAGCAGGTCTCGCCGGCCCGCAAGACGGCGGAGGGCGGGTCGAACGAAGAGCTCGAACGTGACGAAGCTCGACACCGGGTTGCCCGGCAGGCCGAACAGCAGGACATCCGGCCCGCCCGACGGACGCGGCGCCGTGCCGAACGCGAACGGCTTGCCCGGCTGGACGGCGACCCGCCACAGGTCCATCCGCCCGATCTGGTCGATGGCTGTCTTGACGACGTCGAACGGCCCGACCGACACGCCGCCCGAGATCACGATCGCGTCGACGTCGCCTCGAGCCCCGCGCGGAGCCTGCCGAGCACATCGTCGAGGGTGTCACGGCCCGATGCCGAGGTCGACGGGCTCACATCCGGCTGCGCGGAGCAGCGCCCGCAGGCCGGGTCCATTCGCGTCGGGGATCCCGGCAGGTCCAGGTCATCGCCCGGCGCTCGTACTTCGTCGCCCGTGGCAAGGACCGCGATCCGTGGCAGTCGATGCACCGAGACCTGGGCAACCCCGGCACCGGCGACGAGCGCGATCGCCGCGGGATGCAGTCGCCGCCCGGGCTCGAGCAGCGTGGTGCCCGCGACGAGGTCGCTCCCCGCAACCCGGATCGCATTCCCGGCTCGCATGGGGACGTGGACGAGCAGGCGGCAGGCACGGGTCCGGTGGCGTCGCGCCCGCGCGGGCCATGCTCCCCGGCCGCGTCCTCAGGCGTCGTGTCCTCCACCGGGACGACGGCATCGGCTCCCTCGGGGACGGGGGCGCCCGTCGCAATCCGCACTGCTGTCCCAGGTGCGACCGCGGTCGTTGCCGCTGCGCCGGCCGGGATGTCACCCACGACCTCGAGCCGAACGGGCGCATCCTCACTCGCCTCGGCCGTGTCCGCTGACCGAATGGCATAGCCGTCCATCGCGGAGTTGTCCCACGGCGGCAGTGACACCGCCGCGACGACGGGCGCCGCGAGCACGCGGTCGAGGGCGTCCGCCGTGGCGATCGTCTCGGCCGGCACCGGGTCACCGATCGCTCCCAGCACCCCGGCCCGTGCCTCCTCGACGCTGAGCAGCCGGCTCACGGCAGCGACATCCCGCGCAGGGCAGCGCGCTGTCCGTAGCGCCTCGACCACGCCGCGTCGCGTCACGATCCCCGCGAGTCCGGCGGCGCTCATCACCGGCAATGCATCGACGCCCGTCCGCCGCAGCTCGTCGAGAACGCGGCGCAGCGACGTGTCCGGCGCGATCGGCGGCAGCGTGTCGATCGCGACCATGAGGTCCTCGGCACGCATCTCCGCCCAGCGCTGGCGACGAACCCGTCGAAGCTGGCTCGCGCTCACGATCCCGACGAGCTCGTGGTCGCGCATCACGGGCAACGACGGTGACACCGTCCCGTCGAGCATCCGGCTCGCGAAGGTGTCGAGCGTGAGCCCGGCGTTGACCTCCGGGGCATCGCGTTCGAGCGCATCGGAGACGGGCACGCCCTCCAGGAGATCGTCGAACAGGGCGCGCCGTTCCACCTGGGTCGCGGCGGAGCTCAGGAACCAGCCAAGGACGCCGAGCATCAGCCCGTCGACGGGGCTGACGAGCAGGACCACCGCGAAGCCCAACCCGGTCACCAGCCAGCCGAGGATTCGACCCGAGCGGGCAGCGACGCGGACCGCCCGAGTGGGATCGCCCGTTCGGGCCCACGCGATGCCCTGGACGAGCCGTCCACCGTCGAGCGGGAAGGCCGGCAGGAGGTTGATCCCGCCGAGCAGCAGGTTCAGGAGCCCGGCGGCAACGATGATCTCGCCGACCACGATGGCCGGGCCACGAAGGGCGACGAGCGCAGCGCCGACCCCCAGCATCGGCAGGGCCAGCGCGAGGCTCGCAACAGGACCGGCAAGCGCGATGCGAACCTCGTCGCGTGGTCGCGCTGCTTCGATCCCCGGCGCCGCCGTCCCGCCGAAGAACAGCACCACGATCGACGTCACGTGCACCCCGGCGCGCCGTGCCACGACCGCGTGCGCCAGCTCGTGGACGACCGCCGACCCGAAGAACACGACGGCCACGGCCGCACCGATCGCCCAGCGCACCGGTGCGTCGACTCCTGGATCCATCGACTCGATCTGCGAGACGACGCTCACCACGACGACGGCCAGCACGAGCGCCCACGAGAGATGGACGCGGATCTCGATCCCGAGCAGCCGAGCGATGGCGATGCCGCTCATCGTGCCGCCTCGGCCAAGGTTGCGGCCCGCGCGCCCGCCACCGTCTCACGAGCCTGTGACCCGGCCACCACCCGCACGAGGATCGCCAGGACGACGACGACCACGCCGACCGCGATGGCCGTCTCCTGCCAGAACTGGAATGGGAACAGCTGGACGAGCCGCTCCTCCGTCGGATCGAAGGTGTAGCTGCCGCTGGGGAAGAGCAGCCGGTGGAACGTCTCGAAGAGTGCCTCGAACGCGACGACCGCGACCACGCCGACGACGACGATCCCTACCGCGAGGATGCTCGCGCCCCGCGCAACAGCCCGCCAGAACGCCTGCCGTCCCGCCCGAGCGGCGAAGAGCAGCGACGATCACGCTGGCCGCGACGAGCGCCCACAGCCCCAGAAACACGGTGCGTACGTCGCGCATGTGCCCGCGCTCGCGATCGTTGAGCACGGCAACGCCGTCACGCTCCACGTCGAAGTCCGGCGGTCCAACGAGCAGGTCGGTGACGATCGATCCGGTCACGGCCGCGACCTCATCGCGGCTGAACCCCGTCCACGCCGTGACCTGCGCCCGATCCTGCTCGAACGCGAGCCAGGGCGGCGTCAGAAACGGCAGGATCGCGATCGTGACGATGACGACCCCGGTCGCCACGCCGACGAGGATCGATCGGGCTCGACCGAGGATTGAGTTCACCCCTGCATGGTAGCCCGGCATCCGGACCGATCGGCGGAACCGCGCCTCACTCGTCCTCGAGCGTTCGGGCCTGCTCCCACCAGCCTTCGATCGTCAGGTCGCTCGGTGGCTCGTTCTTGAGCTCCTCCGCTGCCCGGTGCAGCCGCTCCCGAAAGGCGGGCAGCTCCAGCGCGAGGATGTCGCGCAGGCCGTCGATGCCAGCCTGGATGAGCAGCTGATGGTCGTCGGGGCCAAAGCTCGCGAGGTTGAGCATCAGCGCCTCGTCGCGCCACGCGAGCACCTCCGTCGTGGAGGTCTTCACCTGGTCGGCGAGCGTCTGGCGCCTCGTGGGCGTCTCTGAGACCTCGAGCAGGAGCCCGGTCGTGAAGATGCCCTGATGCTCGAGACGATCGAGCAGGACAGGTTCGATGCGGGTGAGCTCAGTGATCGGCGGCACGGGTCCGATGCGACCTCCGTGATGGCTGGGCAGCCATTATCGCCGCGCCGCGCCACCCCCGCAGGGACCGGCCACCGCCACCTGGACGTGGCTGTCATGCCGTCGACATACCGCCTCCGTCCCTTCCCGGCATCGGTCACGCCGAACAGGACGACAGTGAGTGCCCAACAACCACCCGGGAGTGCGGTCGGACTCAACCCCGCGTTCCTCACACGAGAGGAGCTTGACCATCGTGCAAACGAACATGAGCGCCATCCAGGCCGGCTGGAATGCCTACGACATCGCCGACGAGAAGATCGGCGAGGTTGCCGAGGTCGGCCAGAACTACGTCCTCGTACAGAAGGGTCTCTTCTTCCCGAAGGACATCTACATCCCGGTCTCATACGTCTCGAACATCGACGAGAACGACCAGAGCGTCATCATCAACGCCTCGAAGTCCGAGGTCGAGTCCATGGGCTGGGACGCCGCGCCGACCGACGGTGGCGGCGACTGGAACACGTCGACGGACGCATCATCGACGGGCAGCGTGGTCGATGCCGAGCAGACCACGTCGATGGGCACCACGGGCACGACGTCGATGGATACCTCGATGGACACGTCTCGGACGACGGACGAGCTCGTTCACGGTCCCGCTGCGCGAGGAGCGGCTGCAGGCCGAGACCCGCGAGCGCGAGGCCGGCGAGGTCTCGGTCGGCACGCATGTCGTCGAGCAGCAGGAGTCGCTCGAGGTCCCGGTGACCCACGAAGAGGTCGAGGTCACGCGCCGCCGCGTGGACCGGCCCGATACGGGTGGCGAGATCATCGACGACGGCCAGACCATCCGCGTCCCGATCCGGGCCGAAGAGGTCGATGTTCGCAAGGATTCGCGCATCGTCGAAGAGGTCGAGATCTCGAAGCGGCCGGTCACTGAGACGCAGCGCGTCAACGAGACCGTCCGCCGCGAGGAGGTCGATGTCGACACGTCGGGTGACGTCCTCACGGGCGCCGGCGCGTCGCGCACGCAGCGGTCCAACATCGACGAGAGCTCGGTCTCGACCGGCTCCCGCCTGGACGACGACGCGACGGGCGATCCCTACCGCACGTCCTGACCCCGCTCCTCCTCCTCCACCCAACAGCCCCCGGTCATCCGCCGGGGGCTGTTGGCGTTCCCGGCGGCATCGTCCTACCCGTCGCCGAGGCGGCCGTCAAGGAGCTCGGTGACGTCCCGAAAATCGTAGAGGTGGTCATTGTCCGGCCAGGTGTAGGAGCGGTTCGGCAGGAGCTCCAGGTCGGCGCCGAAGGACTCGCGGAAGAGCATGCGGAACGTGTTGACCGGCGTCCAGACCTCGGGCAGGGCTTCGGTCGCGTCGGGCAGGTAGAGCGCGTTGAGGATGCCAAACCGGATCGCGGCGTACTCGGCCGTCATCTCGGGACAGTCCACGCTCCGGCACAGGAGCGGCCCCTCATCGGCCTGGAGGATCACGACCGGTCGCGTGGCCTCGGGGACGGAGAGCAGCTCGTCGACCACGGCCTTGATCTGGCCGTTCGCGTACTCGAGCTGGCCCGCATAGAGCGAGGCCTCGTCCTCGGTCCGTGACTCGGCCTCGCCGATCGGCGTGCCGTCGGCACGAAACACGTAGGGGTCGTGGGGCAGGAGCACGTGCGCGAAGACGAACTTCGGGCCGGGCGCCGACTGCAACCGGTGTAGCTGGCGGAACGCGAAGAGCGTCCCCTCGCGATGCCGGTCACGGAACGTCGTCTCGGGCGTCTCGGTGCCGAGCAGGCGGTCGATCGCGGGCAGCACCGTCGTGTCCCGGAAGACCGATCGAACTCGCTCGTGCGCCCCAGGCCGAGGCTCTCATCCGCCAGCGTGTTCTCGGAGGTGGGCTCGAACCATGAGCCCACGTGGTAGTACCGGTAGCCCTGCGCCTTCAGGAACCGGCCGACCTCGTGTTGCTGCAGCAGGCGGCGGGCCGGCGTCCGGTCGCTCGAATCAGGCCCGATCTGCTCGGTCAGCTCATCGAGATACCGCATGTTGAGCGTCGAGGCCAGCGAGAAGTCGGTCGCCCGGTAGTTGGCGCGGCTGTCGGCAGGGACCTGGAAACCCCGGTCGGCGAGCCAGCCGTACAGGTCGTTCCCGGTGATGCCGAATCGTCGTTCGATCGCGTCCGCGGAGCCATACCGGTCGAAGACCAGGTACCAGATGTCGCGGGTCGGGCCGGTCCCCTCCCCTGCGGTCACCGTGTCGGTGGCGGAGACCGGCCGCTGTGCCGAGCGGGCAGCCTCGTACGGAACGATGGTTGCGCCGACGAGGACGACGAGCACGACACCGACGACGTTGAGTGCGCTCGTGAGCCGTGCCACCGAACGCGCGCGCGCCGCGAGGATGATCGCGATGACGACCAGCGCGCCCCAGGCAGCCAGCTGCACGCGGTCATCGGGCGCACCGCTCCCGAGCAGCGTCGCGACGTGACCGAACCCAAAGAACGACGCGACCAGCGCCGAGGTGACGAGTGCGCCGCGCGTCGGGCTCCTGAACACCACGGTGAGGACCGCGACGGCCCCCGCGGTCCCAAGGACGGCCCGGGCCAGCGGTGCCTGGATGTCCACCAGGAGCACCTCGCTCAGATTCTCCGCGTAGAGGAACAGCACCGCGTACGCCGCGAGGAGGAACGGATGGAGCGGCAGACGGCTGAGCACGGCCGGAGCCTAGCCCAGACTTCGGGCCGCGCCGCCGCGCTCGAGGCGCCGGTCGGGGAAGGGTCACGAGGGGACTCCGCACGAGGCTCCGGCGTGGGTCGGTCCCGTGCACAGAACTGACGTGAACCGGGGAGTGCCCTGGTCCGTTGGTTCTCCCGGGGAACGTTGGAACGCCTGGCGATCCAACGGCGAACGGGACGGGCGTGGGGCGCCACATGGAACGTCGGTCGAGCCAGCGGGCCAACGGGACCGAGCTGGAACGCCAGGTGGAACGTCGGGCGAGCAAAGCAGCGGCCGGGATGTTCGCCGTTCGCCGGTTGGAACGTCGGGCGGTCCAGGGGTGCGTGGCCGCACGGGCCTGTAACGCGTTCCGGAATGTATGAGATTTACATTCCCCCGCTCGCTCGCGATATGCTGGGAGCCTGCGGTGGAGCGCACTGTTCGGGTGCGTACCGGCCGGAGATGGTCTGAGGACCCCCAGGGACCGTCTGCCGATCGCGACCCCCGTCGGTTCCTTGGGGAGGGAGCCGACGGGGGTCGATTTAATTCAGGCCCACGCATTCGCGTCGCGGACATGCTCGTGCAACCACCACGCCACCCGATTGCCGGGCATGTTCAATCCTCGTGCTGCAACTATCCGATTCGCCTTTGGCAGAGGTGGCATGGAGGTGAGCGTGGACAAGCCCGCGAAGGGTGCATCGATCCCTGAGCTCCTCACCGAATGGCGCGCGACCGAACGGGCCACGAAGGTGGCAAAGGACGCACGCGAGGTGGCCGCGACTGCCCTCCGCGCAGCGGCAGCCGCTCAGGAGGCAGCGCGAGAAAGCAACGACGCCGCGGACGCGGCCAGCGCCTCCGCTCGCGCCTCGGTCGGGGCGGCGGAGAAGGCAACGCGTGCCGCCCACCTTGCCGCGACGGCCGCAGGCGATGCCACGACGACGGCCGAGGGCGACCTCGCCCGGGCAGACCAGGCCCTCGTCAACGCCACCGGGGCGGAGACGGGTGCCCGTGCCCGGTTTCAGGAGGCTCAGGACCGCGAGCGGGGTTGAGCCGCGGCCGCCGTGCAGGTCCAGACGCCGGAGGGCTGGTGATTCCTGGGTCCCGGCCGCCGCCGCTCCCGCGAAGCTGTCGGCGGTCAGGCGAGCGGTTCGGCCGGGCCGTCGACCAATGCGTCCTCGGGGAAGTCGCGGTTCCATCGGTCGATATGTGCCTGCACCAGCTGCCTGTGACCTCGGAGTGCCCGGATTCGACGATTCACGAGATGTAGATCGTCCATGGACCCATGCTGCTGGTCGATCTCTGCGGCGCTGGCGCGGGGTTCCCATGGCAAGGGGCTACCCCCCGTCTCATGATTCCGCACCTACGGCGGACCGCCGCTACCGCGCTCCCGCGTGATCCACTACTCGGGCTTGTCCCCAAAGATCGTGTAGTGCCACGGCTTCTCGGGTTCCCCGGTCAGCTCGAGCATCACGTGCTTGACCCGGGTGTACTCCTCGAACGAGTACGAGGACATGTCCTTCCCGGACCCTGACTGCTTGAACCCGCCGTGTGGCATCTCGGAT
>CAVWZL010000017.1:0-31078 GCA_963759495.1 uncultured Chloroflexia bacterium
ATCCCGCCCCCGCTACTACGAAAGGCCCGCAAATGCGGGCCTTTCGCATTGTTGGGGATCCATTGAGCAAATCGGCCGTGGTTCCAAGTTTGGAATCGGATTGGTGCTACGGGCCCAGTCGAGCTCTGCCCGAGCCAGTGGTAGAGCGAAATATGGCCCAGCTTTTCGGGTTTTGGCGGGTGCTTCGGGTTCGGGACCCGAAGCCCTCAGACCATCGCGATGACGACCTTGCCCTTGGCGCGGCCGCCTTCGACATGGGCGAGGGCCTGTGGCGCCTGGTCGAACGGATACGTCCGGTCGACGATGGGGCGCAGGACGCCTGAGTCGATGAGCTTGGTGATCTCGCCGAGTTGCTCCCCGCTGGCGCGCATGAACAGGAACGAGTAGCGAACGCTCCGACGCCGGGCGGCTCGACGGGTCTTGAAGCTGAGCAGGGCCATGACCGGGAGGAGCGGAACGCGTCGTCCGAGCTGGCGCGCGAAGTCCGGGTCCGGTGGGCCGGCGATGCCGATGGCGATGCCGCCTGGCTTGAGGACCCGCAGCGACTTGGCGAGCGTCTCACCGCTCTGGGAGTCGAGGACGACGTCGTAGTCCTGGACGAGCGCCTCGAAGTCCTGCGTCCGGTAGTCGATGACGATGTCGGCGCCAAGGCCGCGGACCCAGTCCGCGTTGCCGGCGCCCGTCGTGGTGGCAACAGTCGCCCCGAGGTGCTTGGCCAGCTGGATCGCGTAGGTGCCGACGCCACCTGAGCCTGCGTGGATCAGCACCTTTTGCCCCGGCTGCACATTTGCGCGTTCGACGAGCGCCTGCCACGCCGTGAGCGCGACGAGCGGCGCGGACGCTGCTTCGGCCATAGACAGGCTCGCGGGCTTGTGCGCCAGGTCGTCCTCATAGGCAGCGATGCGCCCGGCGAATGTGCCCATGCGGCCGTCGCGGACGCGCCCGTAGATCTCGTCGCCCGCGCGAAAGCGCGTCACGCTCGAACCGACGTCCGTGATGACGCCCGCGACGTCGTGGCCAAGGATGAATGGTGCCTTGTATGGGAGGAACGCCTTGAACTCTCCGTCGCGGACCTTCGCGTCGAGGAGATTCACCCCCGCGGCGCGCACTTCGACGAGCACGTCGTGGGCCCCGAGGGTGGGCTCCGGCGCCTCGCCGGCTGCCATTGGGCTCTTGTACTTGTTGACGATGAACGCCTTCATTCAGCTTTCAAGGAACTCGAGGACGGCGGGAACGAACTGCTCGTGGTACTGGAAGATGCCGCCGTGCCCGGAGTCCGGGTAGATCGTCAGCTTCGCGTCGGGGATCCGCTCCGCGAGTACGCGGGACTGGCTGCTTGCGACCATGACGTCGTTGTCGCCGTTGGCGACGAACGTGGGCTGGGTGATCCTGCTGAGGTCGTGTGGCGTGCCCAGGCCCGCCTCGCGGATCGCCAGCAGCTGTGCGATGCGCGCCTGATGGGAGATCGGCTTGTCGCGGTCGTCCGTGCGTTCGCGCAGGCGGGCGATGTACTCGGTCGCCGCGCGCTTGCCCGTCGGGTTGCGGTTGAAGAACAGGAAATGGCGTGGGTCCACCCGGGTAAGCGCCGCCTTGGTGTACGCGCCTCCGACGATCACCGGCATCTTCGTCAGGCCACCGCCGCCGCGCACGCCCGTCCCGGTCAGGATCAGCCGGCGTACGAGCTCGGGATGCGTGAGCGCAACCTCCTGTGCGACGCCGCCCCCGAGCGAGAACCCGATGAGGTCGACGTGCTCGTGGCCGAGCGCACGGATGAACGCGGTCGCGTCGGCCGCCATCGCCGCGATCGTGTGCGGGACCTTGCCGCCCGTGGAACCGACGCCGCGGTTGTCGAAGGTGATGACGTGTCGTGTGGCGGCGATGCCGTCGATGACGCGCGGGTCCCAGTCATCGAGGACCGCGGTGAAGTGGTGCAGGAACACCAGGGGCGTGCCGCCCCGGGGCCCGAACTCGCGATAGCTGAAGGAAGTGCCGCCGACGTCGACCGTGCGGGTCGGCGCCGTCTTCGATGTCGTAGCCGTGGTTGCGGTGGTGGTGGTCATGTTCAGGCTCCCGTGACGCGTCCGAAGCTGCCGGCTTCGAGCGTCTGCTCGTAGGTGGGTCGGTCGTACAGCGGCAGGTCGCCTGTCTCCTCGGTGCGTCGCATGTAGGCGAGCATCGCCTCCTGTGCTCCGGGGCTGGCGAGGGTGGAGAGGAACTCGGCGTTCTCGACGTGAAGCCCGTCCTCGAGGCTGAGCGAGCCGCCGACGTAGGCGCTGCGCTTGACCGCGGCGACAGTGGGCTTCAGTCGCTGCGCGAGTCGGTCGCCGAGCGCGACGGCGCGGTCGATCAGCTCGTCCGCCGGCACGACCTCGTCGACATAGCCGATTTCGGCGGCGGACTCTGGGTCCAGGCCGCCGCCGTCGAGCATCCGCTTGAGGCCCTGGTGGGTGCCGACGAGGCGAACGAGGCGCTGTGTCCCGCCGCCGCCGGGCGGGAAGCCCAGCAGGATCTCGGGCTGACCGATGACGAAGTCGCCGTCGGCCATGAGGCGGTAGTCGCACGCCAGCGCGAGCTCTGATCCGATGCCGAGCGCCGAGCCGTTGAGCGCGGCGATGAACACCGCGCCACAGCGGTTCATCCGCAGGAAGGTCTCGTGCACGTCGAGGAGCTCCATCGCGCCGCTGAGCGGTGTGCCCTCGGCGAGCTTCCGCACAAGGCCGACGGTCCTCGTGGCGCGTGCCGTCTGCACGACTGCCGCGGCGCCGCGCGGCCCGACCGCCGGGCTCGCGGCGCCGCCCTCCTGAAGCCAGCGCAGGTTGGCGTGCGCGACGAACCGCTCGGGGTGGGTGCCCGTGATCACGACGGCGCCAACTCCGTCGTCGGTCTCTGCGCGGGTGACCAGCGCTCTCAGGTCGGCGGCGATCTCGGGGCCGAACTCGCCGCGTGGACCGCCGTAAAGGCGGGCGAGCAGCACGCGGCCTTGCTGCTCGACCTCGATTCCGAGGCGTTGGTTCTGAGTCTTCGTCGTGGACATGGCGACCAACCTAGCATGCTGAGTTGACAAAGTAAACTTAGAGATCTACGCTGCACCAATGACCACTGGAACCCGGACGCGGCTCGACGTCGCCTTCCCTTCATCCGGCGACGACTGCCGGGGCTGGTTGTTCATGCCCGACGCCGAACGCCCGCCGCTGGTGATCCTCGGCCACGGCCTGGGCGCGACCCGCGAGTACGGGCTCGAGCCGTTCGCCCGCCGCTTCGCCGAGGCCGGCATCGCGGCGCTCGTGTTCACCTACCGGCACTTCGGCGACAGCGGCGGCCAGCCTCGCCAGCTGCTCGACATCGAGCGCCAGCTCGGCGACTGGGCCGCTGCGCTCGCCTATGCGCGGACCCTCGAGGACGTCGATACCACGCGCATCGCGCTGTGGGGGACGTCGTTCGGTGGCGGTCACGTGCTCGTGGCCGCTGCCCGTGACGGCGGCGTCGCCGCCGTCGTCAGCCAGTGCCCGTTCACCGATGGGGTGGCGGCCACGCGTGCGGCACACCCCCGCAGTCTTGTCCACGCCATCGTGCCCGCCGTGCGCGACCAACTGCGCGGTCTGCGCGGCAAGTCGCCGGTGATGGTGCCGCTGGTGGGCCCTCCGGGCTCTGCTGCGCTGATGACCTCGCCGGACTCCGAGGCGGGGTACCGGGCGCTGATCCCACCCGGCGCCGAGTTTCACAACGGGGTTGCCGCGCGATTTCTCCTCCACGTCGGGCTTCGCCGCCCGGGCCGGTCGGCGAAGGAGATCCAGGCACCGATTCTGTTCTGTCTCTGCGAGACCGACGCCGTCGCACCCGCGGAGACCGCGGCGCGCTACGCGGCGACCGCGCCGCGCGGAGAGGTCAAGCGCTATCCGATCGGTCATTTCGACATCTACGTCGGAGATCCGTTCGAGCGCGCGGTGGCGGATCAAACCGAGTTCCTGGCGCGGCACCTCCGGGTGGCATAGCCATGACCATGCTCACCAACAGACGACGGCGGCCGCTGTCCCACCAGGTCGTCGCGATTACCGGCGGCGCCCGGGGCATCGGTCACGCGACCGCCCGCGCTCTGTCACATCACGGCGCCCGCGTCGCGATCGGCGACCTCGATGGCGAGCTCGCCGCGCACGTCGCTGCACAGCTCGGCGGCGACTCGTTCGGTGTCGGCGTCGACGTGACCGACAACGCGGCGTTCACCGCGTTCCTCGACGGCGTCGAGCACCGGCTCGGCTCGCTCGATGTTCTCGTCAACAACGCGGGCATCATGAACGCGGGGCCGATCGAGGCTGAGGAAGCGGGGCTGACCACGCGTGCGATCGCGATCAACCTGGAGGCGGTCATCCACGGCACGCGCGAGGCCGTGCAGCGGATGAAGCCGCGACGCAGCGGTCACATCGTCAACGTCTCCTCGGCGGTGAGCAAGGTCGCCGGGTCGGACTGCGCGACCTATGTCGCAACGAAGTTCGGCGTCGCCGGCTTCTCCGAAGCGGTCGCGATCGAGCTCCGCGGAACCGGCGTCGAGATGTCTGTCGTTCGGCCCTCCTTGTGCCACACCGACCTGGCCTCCGGCTTTCCGGGGCTGCGCGGAATGCCGTTCATCGACCCTGCGGACGTCGCCGAACGGATCGTCGAAGCGCTGCAGCGACCGCGTTTCGACGTGCCCGTGCCGAAGAGCATGGGCCCCATGCTGTGGCTCAACCAGGCGCTTCCCTACCGCGCCCGGGCCGCGCTGGCGCACCTCACGAAAGCCGACGACGTACTCAGCCAAATCGATCCCGAAAAACGCGCCGCCTACGTCGAGCGCGTCAAAGCGAACGCTTGATCACACCGCGTCGGCACCGTCAGCAGCAGCGACAGCTCGCAGCCGCGGCGATCGCCGCCGGGCTCGGAATGACCGGCGTGCCGCTGACGACAGTTGGTGTCGCGGCGGCGTGCTCGCTCGGTTCCTCGGTGCCGCGGCCGTGGTAGCCGGTCCGCACCACTACGGTGTGGTCGCCGATCGTCAGGTCGAGCTCGATCGCGTCCGCGGCGGTGCGACGCCAGGCGGTGAACTCCTCGCCGTCGCACGTGACTCGGACGGCGTCGAGGTCGGGGAGCTGGACGACGCGCATGGTCGTGGCTCGTCCGGCGTGGGACGGGGTCGCGGCGTACATGCCGAGCAGCAACTCGCCCCGGTCGATGTCGTTGCGTGCGACCGAGAGGCCGACCGAGGGGTAGTCGACACCCTCGACCGTGGGCGCGGCGAACTTCGCGAGGTTGGCGTCGTTCGACCAGCGTGACCAGGACCCACGACCGCCGACCTCGGGGATCATCAGCAGCGCGCTGTGCTGGCCGCGCGGATACGGCTCGTCGAAGCCGAAGAAGAACCCGAAGCGGTCGTCCTCGTCACCGAACGTACGCGGCTCGCAGTGCTCCTCGGCGTAGTCGCGCATGCGCTTCTCGGTGACGTCGTCACCGAGCTCGTGCGCCATGAGTAGCGCGATCGAAGTCGTCCGCGGATCGGGGATGAACTGGTTGATCCGCGCCTTGGGGTTGCTCCATCCGAGCTTGCGCACCGAAGTCTCGTAGAGCCACTCCCCCCACTCGGGCTGCTGCGGGTAGAGGTAGGGAAGCGTCACTAGTGCGGCGAGCGCTGTCACGTGGTCGGGGAACGTGCACGCCTCGCGTTCGATCGGGTCGTAGTAGAACGCGAACCACTCGAGGTCGCCGCGGCGATCGCGCCCCATGTAGTGCTCCTGGGCGAACTCCGCCCATCCCTCGAACGGGGTGTGCAGACGGGTGCCGTTGACTGCGTCGTAGGCCTGGAGGCCGAGCCCGGCGGCGCTGACGCAGAACGGCCAGATCTTCGTGTTTTCGCAGTGCGGTCCCTCCGGGCGCGCTCCGAGCTGCTCGCTGATGAAGCCGGCGAGCTCGGGCTGCGTCCAGCTGAACGTGCGGTCCATGTAGCCGCTGACCTCGAACGGCTCGTGGTAGCGCGTGTCGCCCGAGACGTAGCCGTAGACGGAGAGCAGCAGGTTGAAGAAGCCGCGGAAGAAAACGTTGCCGTCGGCGGCGATCGGGTCGGGATTCAGCCCCCAGCGCTCGTCGCCGTTGCCGATCCAGCCCGGTGGCGCGTACGCGCCGCGCAAACGCTCGGGCATGTAGATCTGCCACTCGGGTGGGTAGCGATCGACGTTCGGATCGTCCCCGATCAGGACGAGTGCGTCGATCGCCGCCCAGAAGGTCATGTGGCGCTCGCAAAACTCGCGCGCGATCCGGGTGTACACCTCCCGCCATGCAGGCGTGACCTCGCACATGAGCGGCAGGGCGTACGCGCTCTCGCCCAGGTCGAACCTCGGGAACGCGCACATCGGCGAGCTCGAGTCGCGGTCCCACCATTCGTGCGGCTCCCCGGAACTGCTCCAGTCGTCCGGCGTGGTGGCCTTGTCCCAGAGGTGATGCAGCCAGCCGCGGGCCCGCGAGTTCAGCTCGGTGACCTCGCCGTTCATCCCGGCGGCAGCCGCTCTCCCGCAGCTGCGCGGATTTGCAGGAGCTTCTCGCGCGCCGCCCATGCCGCCGGCCACTCGCGGCTGAGCTCCGAGACCGGCGGCTCGCGGATGATCCGCCGCGCGTAGGGCGCATCGCGCTCCGGCGCGCGGATCGGCACCGGCGCCGGGCGGCGCGGACGGCGCGACCGGCCGATCGGCGCGACGATCCGGGTGAGCCCGTGGAACCACAGCAGCAGCGCCGGGTTGCCTTCGATGCGCGTGCCGCCCGTGTTCATGCCGTCGACGATTCGGCCGATCGCCCGGCGCGACAGCAGTGCCCGCAGCCCTTCGCGCGCGGTGGGGAAGATCAGCGTGCACTCGGCCTGCTCAGCTGAACGGCGGGGCAACGTCAGCCGCCGCGTCGCCGCATGCAGCCGGTACTGCTGACGCGCTCCATCAGCGCTACGGATCTCGAGCAGCAGATCGCGGCTGATCTGGCGGCGGAAGCGGGCCACCCGCCGGCTGGCCAGCCCCATGAGCACTCCCAGGGCGGTGAGCACCGTTTGCAGCGCCGCCACCTCGATCCGGCGGGCGGCGTTCATCTCAGGCGGGCACTGGCGGGAGGGCGCCGGGCCCGTCGACAAGCTCGACCTCATCCAATCCGGCTGCCTCGTGGCCGCGCTCACACACGAGCGTGACCCGGAGATCCTTCCCGCAATCCGCATGCCGCGCGACGACAGGCGGCCCCTCAGGATCGGCATGGTGGCGGTCGCCCCACTGCATGAGCCCGAGCAGGATCAACGCCAGTTCGCGGCCCGTTTCGGTCATCCGGTATTCGTTGCGCGCCCGGCTGCCCGGCTCGCGGTACTCCGATCGTTCGAGGATGCCTTCGTCGACAAGCTTGGTCAGCCGCTCCGACAGGAGGTTGCGCGGGCAGTTCAGGACGCTGTGGAACTGCTCGAAGCGCGTGGCGCCGTAGAAGCTCTCGCGGAGGATGAGCAGCGTCCACTTCTCGCCCACGATCTGGAGGGTCCGGGCAATCGAGCAGTTGCTCGCCTGATAACTGGTGCGCTCCATGGGGCATCCAGACTACCAGGCTGAGTTGCTTCTCTGTATCTAGAGTGAAGCTGTTTTCAGGCCAGGGTGAAGTTCTCGCGGATGTCGTTGTCGGCGTAGGCGCTGACCGCGGCATCGGCAGCTCGTGAGCGCGCGAGCCGGGCGACGATGTCGGTGAGGTCGCGCGCCGGCAGCGCGCACGTGAGCTCATCCACGGGCAGGCCGGTGCGCACGCGGCTGACCGCGCACCCCGGACTGGCGGCGATCGTTCCTTCGAGAGCCAGTGGAACGATCTGACACTGCGGCTTGGTGACCACCGACAACTCCGGGCACGCCCCCTGGAGCGTCATCAGAGAGCTCGCAGTGAGCCGGATGAGGACGACGTCGGCGGCGTCGGCCTCCTCGAGGGGCTCGTACGTGATCGCGGCGGGGATTGCTCCGACGCGCGGGGCGCCGTGCAGGTCACTCTCGTTGACCCATCCGCTGACGAGGAGCGCGGCCGTGTCGTCACCGGTCGCGGCCTCGGTGAGCGAGATCAGGCCATGGGTGTAGCTGCCCACGCTGCAATGGGCGTGGTCCGCCGCCGTGGTGTGCAGGCGGCGGTGCTCGGCCTGCTGCCAGAAGCAGCAGCCGGCAGGCGCGGGAGCGGGTCGGCTGCGCAGGTCCTCAGCGGGCGCCTGGTCGTGGAATGTCACCGCGACCGGCGGGTGGTCGAGGTCGAGCAGTCGACTGAGTTCCTGGGCGAGAGTCATCGGTGGACCCTACCAGGTGAGTTGATCTTCTAAACTTAGCTGGGCTACGGCTCGTCCGGCGGGGCGCCGACGCGGGACGGGTGAGCATGTCCTACAATGTCTGACATGAGCCGAGGTAAGAGCAGCCGTCTGTCTGCGCGGGTGGCGGACGATGTCATGCGCCGGCTGAGTGAGCACAGCGCTCGGCGGGCGGTCAGTCGGTCTGCGTTGACCGAGCGCTACATCGATGAGGGCATGCGGATGGAGGACCATCCGGGGATCGTCTTTCGTGACGGACCCACGGGTCGGCGGGCCGGCCTCGCCGGTGGCCCTGACGTGTGGGAGGTGATCAGCGTCCTTCGAGACCAGGCCAACGAGGGCGACGGTGCCGTTGAGGCGGCTGCAGAATGGCTGTCGCTTTCGATCGCCGATGTCCGGACAGCTTTGAGCTATTACGGCGCGTTCACCGACGAGGTGGACGCTCGCGTCCAAGCCAGTCGCGAAGATGCGCAAGCGGCTGAGGCCGCGTGGCGGCGCGGGCAAGCCGCCCTCGCGTGAAGCTCCTGCTTGACGAGAACATCAGCCACGTCGTGGCCCAACAGCTCCGAGACCGTGGCCACGACGTCGTAGCGGTCACCGAGCGCGCCGACCTGCGCGGCCGTCCTGACGCGGAACACTTCGATTGGTGCCAGCAGGAGGGCCGCGCTGTGGTCACCTACGATCGCGATGACTTCCTGGAACTGGATCGCGTGGGGAAGACCGCCGGCGAGGACCACGCGGGCATCGTCATCCTCAACGTCGGCGCGTTCCCGCAGCGCACGAGCACGATCGGCAAGCTCGTCAATGCGCTCGACGAGTTCGTCGAGGCAGGCGCGCCGTATCCGAGCTTCGTGCACTGGCTCCAGTAGGGGGAACGTGTGCCTTGCCTCGTGGTTCCGTTCGTGGTTCCATTTTGAGACAACCTGGGCTGACGTAGCAGCACCTGAACCGCTTTGGCATGAGCGTTCAGGCCTGGGGTGACCGGGATCTGACGGGCTCATAACCCGAAGGTCGCGGGTTCGAATCCCGCCCCCGCTACTCAGGAAAGGCCCGCAAATGCGGGCCTTTTCTATTGAGGGGCCCGGCACCAAGGAGGTGCCGTCGTGTCAATTTCGTGTCGTCTTACGCAGTTGGTGGGCCCAGATCGTCTCGTCGCAGTTCAGTTGAGGCGCGATGGGTTCGCGTCTTCTGACTGCTGCCGAGGTTGCTTCGCTGCACTCGGTTCCTCGCTCGTGGGCGTACGAGCAGGAGCACCGGCGGCATTCCATCGCTCTCTAAGCGTCTGAAGTCTCGCTTCGGGACCAGCGAGATAGCCCCACAAGCCGAGTGGCGAGCCGGGGCTGGTGCTTTGCAAACCCAGCGAGGGTGCGAGCTACAAGCGGCGTCCTGGCCGGCGGAGCGAGGTTCGCCGAGGTGTGATGCATGTGGTCCTCGTCGACATCGAGGGCGAAAAGCCACCACGAACCAGGCACACCCTTCAACTCATGGGTTCCCCGGTCGGTAAAACGAAGTCTCGATCCGACTACGAGGTCTTTCACCGTTCCGGAAACGAGGATTTCACCGGGCGCAGCCGCGGCGCTGACGCGCGCCCCGATGTGAACTGCCATCCCACCGATGTCATCGGCCATCGTCTCGCACTCGCCGGTGTGGAGTCCTGCCCTGATCTGGATGCCGAGTTCCTCGGCCCCCTCGACGATTGCCCGGGCGCACTCGATGCCCCGGGCTGGCCCATCGAACGTGGCCAGGAAGCCATCGCCCGTCGATTTGATCGCCCGCCCTCTGAAACGGTTGAGCTGGTCCTGGACAAGGGCGTCATGGCGTTCAAGGAGACCGCGCCAACTCTGATCTCCGACTTTCGCGGCGATCTCCGTCGAGGAGACGATGTCGGTGAACAGCACCGTCGCCAATGTTCGCTCACCCGCCGCATTGCGGCGCGCACCGGTCAGGAACTCCTCGGTCTCCCCTAGGACCGCTTCCGCATCACCTGCCCACCACCAGTGATCGGTGCCGCCGAGCTCGACGTAGCGTGCCTTGGGGATTCGGTTGGCGAGGTCTCGCGCCGCCTCGACAGGCCAGACCTCGCCGGCCCGATGCATGATCAAGGTGGGCTGCTCTATCGAGGCCAGGATGTCGCCGAGGTCGAGGCGCCGCATCGCCTCGACCATCGCGCGCGCCATGGCCGGGCTGGCTGCGGTCCGCTCGAATACACCGGTGAGCCTCCGACCCAGCTCACCTTGCCGGACGCTGGGGGCCATGAAGCCCAAGAGTCGCCCTTCACCCCAATGCTCCACCACCTCGGCCAGCCCGTCATAGGCCTCGGCGCAGGCAGCCGCCCAGGACACGGTGCCAGGGGCTGGGGTTCCTGTGACCAGGGAGCCGAAGAGCGCGAGGGCGCTCACGCGCTCGGGGTAGGTAGCCGCGAGCAGCAGTCCAATCGCTGCACCTTCAGAGAATCCGAAAAGCGCGGCCTGCTCCGTGCCCGCGGCGTCCATCACGGCGAGGACGTCGTCCATCCGCTCTTCGAGCGTCGGCACGGAACTGACCGGATCGGAGAGTCCTGTTCCTCGCTTGTCGAAGAGGATCAGCCGGGAGAACGACGCCAGTCTTCTGATCCCACGTGCCCAATCGGGGTCGGTCCATTGCAGGTCGAGGTGAGAGACGAAACCGGGCGCGACAACCAAGTCCAGAGGCCCATCGCCGAGCACCTGGTAGGCGATACGGAATTCGCCGCTACTCGCGTAGCGGGTATCAGGCTTGCTCAAGACGGCCATCCGGCCCCCCTGATCCGCGGTAGCAGTCGGACGCGACTACGTTGCGAGCGCTCGAGCTCGATCCCCTGCCGGCCGCGTCGCCTGGTCATTTCGCGTCTCCCTGTAGCTGCCCCCGGGAGGGTCGCATTCTCCGCCCGCCCAGCCTGCGCGAGTATCCCACACCCTCTGGCTTCGACGTGAGGGCGGGTTTCGGTCGCCGGTCGCCGGTTGGCGACACAGTCGGGTAGGTGCCGATCCCTCTTGTCCCATGGTTCCGTTCGTGGTTCCATTCTGAGAGAAACCAGGGTGACGTAGCAGCACCTGAACGGCTCTAGAAATAGCGTTCAGGCCTGGGGTGACCGGGATCTGACGGGCTCAGAACCCGAAGGTCGCGGGTTCGAATCCCGCCCCCGCTACTCGGAAAGCCCCGCAGATGCGGGGTTTTCTGGTTTCTAGGGTGATGGTGCGAAAAAGCGCCGTGGTTCCATGTCTGCCGTCAGACCGGCAGAACTCGTGGCTCGGAGCGTTCGTCAACCCAGTCGTAGAGCGACGACCAATGCGAGTCCAGGAGCGCGTCGTCGGTGACGGGAACCGCGCGTGCGCCGGCGGGGCGGGTCTTCGTGAACCCGGTCGCAGGCCGGCGCGCGGTTGTGAGACCGTGAAGCGATGAGCCAGGACGCGGTGGACGTGGCGCGGCGAGGCTAGGTGTGACTTTGCCCGACGCGGGACGGGGCGGCCTGGGGCGTCGGCCGCGTTCGTGTAGCCCCGGAACCGGCCGCGCACGAGGGTTTGCGGCACCTCCCGGCTAGATGCCCAACGTGTGCGGGGGAGCCCGGTCGGCGAAGATCCCTCCGGGGAACCCTCAGACGAGCTCGGGGTCGGTCATCACTTCGACCATCGCCGGACCGTCGTATGCGAATGCTTCCTCGAAAGCCGCATCGAGCTCGGCGGCTTCGGTCACGCGGACGCCGTGGGCGCCGCAGTTGGTGCGTAGGCCGCGAAGTCGGGGTTGTGCAAGGAGGTCTGCCAGACGTCCCACTCGCCCGCCCGTTGCTCCTTCGAGATCTTTCCGAGCTGCCCGTTGTTGAGCAATACGTGGGTGATGTCGAGATTGTGCTTCACGGCGGTCGTGACCTCCGCCATGTACTGCGCGAACCCGCCGTCGCCGGTCACGGCAACGCTCTTGCGTTCGGGCGCCGGCGACGGCCGCGCCTATCGCTGCCGGGTAGCCGAAGCCGATCGAGCCGAGATAGCCCGACATCAGCACCGTCTGGCGGTCGGGCTCGAAATAGCGGCCGAACGAATAGGCGTGGTTTCCCACGTCGACTGCAATCACGGCGTTCTCGGGCGTGAGCCGGTTCATCGCGGCGAACACTGCAGCGGAGGCGACGCCGTTGCCGCGGTCGTCCTGGGCCCGGGATTCCTTCTCGGCGCGCCAGATCGCCCAGCGGGCACTGAGCTGGGAGCGCTGGTCTTCGGTGCGAGCGATTCGGGCAAGCCCTCGAGGAGGAGCCGGGCTGTCACTTCGGCGTCGCCCCAGACCGGCACCTCGACCGGGTGGAACTTGCCGAGCTGCAGCGGGTCGGAGTCGACCTGCATGATCGGCTTCCCGGCGTAGATGCCGGTGTGGTTCGAGAACGACGCGCCGAAAACGAGGATTAGGTCGGACTCGTTCATGAACCAGCTCGCCACGGGCGTTCCCGAGCGGCCGAGGACACCCGCGGCGAGCGGGTGGGCGTCCGGGATCTGGCCCTTCGCCTTGAAGGTAGTGATGACCGGGGCGCCGAGCGCTCAGCAAGCTCGATGACGGGCTCCATCTGGAACCGCGCCCCGTGGCCGACGATCACGATCGGGCGCTTCGCGCCCTTGATCGCGGCGAGCGCGGCATCGAGCGACTCGGCAGGCGGGGCGATCGCCGACGGGGCGATGCGGCCCTCGGGCCGCCGGGCTTTGCACCGCCGGTGGCGAGCGTCTGCACCTCGTCGGGGAAGATCAGGTGGGCAGGGCCGGGGGCGAGCAGCGCGTTCTTGCAGGCGAGCGTCATAAGCTCGGCGTGGTTGGACTCACTGAGCACCGTCTGGCTCCAAGCCGCGACCGTCCCGAACGCGCCGGCGAAGTCGACCTCCTGGAAGGCGCCTGGGCCAAGCACCTGAGTATCGACCTGCCCGGTCAGCGCGAGCACCGGGGAGCGGTCGACCTTGGCGTCCCAGAGCCCGGTGAGCAGGTTCGTTGCGCCGGGGCCGGCGATCGTCAGACAGGCCGCGGGACGGCCGGTGAGCTTGCCGTAGGCGGAGCGGCGAATGCGGCGGCGCCCTCGTGGCGGATGCCGATGAACTCGAGGCTCGCCGGCCTCCTCGCGGCGGCGCAGCGCGTCGGCAAGGCCGAGGTTGGAATGGCCGACCATCCCGAACACGTGCTTGACGCCCCAGTTGACCATCGTCTCCGCCATCACGTCGGTCACGGTCGCCTCGTGTGGGTCTTCCTCGACCCGATGAACACCTCGCCGTCGCGGATCTCGAGCGGGTAGGTGGTCGCCTCGTCGTCGAAGCCCGGGCTCTTGCCGTCGAGCGGGCAGTAGTCGAATCCGTGCCATGGGCAGCGCAGCAGGCCGTTCTCGATCGAACCCTCCCCGAGCGGGCCGCCCTGGTGGGGACAGTGGTTGTCGAGCGCCGAGAACTGGCCGTCGTAGTGGACGAGCGCGATCGACTTGTGGCCGGCGGCCACCGTCGTCGACCCGGCCCTCCGGCAGTTCGTCGGCGCGCAGAACGCGATGCCACTCGGTCATCTCTCAGCCTCCCCGGCCAAGTAGGGCGTCGCGTCGTGTCCTGAAGAAGTCGAGTGCCGTCTGCCCGGCGGTCGTCGCTCCTGATCAGGTCGGCGTACGGGAGCTCGGCGCCCGGAAGCCCGTCCGTTCCACAGCTCACCGCCGACCGCGGCGGTCCAGGGCGCCACGTACAGGTAGGGCTCGGGGTGAAGCTCGTCGCCGGGCGAGGCGCCGTAGCCCGCGCGGAACCCGCCGGCCTCCGCGCCGAGCTCGATCGCGATGTCGAAGTGCTCGGGCCACAGCTGGGGCGGGGTGGGGTGCTGGTCGAGCGGCGTCTCGGCGCGGAGCTCCTCGAGCGCCCCGGCGCCGAACGCGAACCAGGTCGCGAGCGCGGCGGCGGCGTCGCCGTCGACATCGACGATCTTCTCCCGGCGGACGGAGCTGCTGTCACGGAACACGAGGTCGGTGCCGTCGACGTGCGACCTGCATTACGTCGCCGAAGGGGGCGGTCCCGAATCCTCCTGGCAGCGCCCGCAGGCCGAACCGGCCCGTGACCTTCTCGCGCGCCGGCTTCAGCACCTCCTCGGCTACTCGGTGTAACTCGGCGCGGGTGGCGGCGAAGCTCGGACGGCAGCTGGGCGAGCATGCGCCATCCGTCACCTGGCCGCCCGGTTCGTTACATCGGATCGCCGCGACGTGGTCACGAGGGAGGGCATTGGCCCGCCGACGCACCGCCGGCGGGTCGATGTCCCGGTAGGTCAGGCCGCGACGGCAGCGGGATCGCCCGCTGGAGAGCCGGTGCGACTGCGCGCCGCTACGAGCAGCACTCCCGCGGCGCCGACGATGGCGACGCCCAGGGCTCCGATGCCCCATGCGACCCCGGCGACGTCCCAGCCGATCGCGTTGTCGACCGACCACGTGCCGGCGCCGTTGAAGGCAAGCGCGATCACGACGGCAGCGTTGGTGAGGACGTACTCAGACCCGCTGTTGTAGATCCAGAAGCCCTTGTTCCGGTGGTCCGTGCCCGCCGCGACGAGCATGGTGGCCGCGATCACTGCTGCGGCACCGGGCGTAAAGAAACCTGCCGCCAGGGCCAGGCCGCCGACCAGCTCCGCAGACCCGGCGCCGAAGGCGAAGAGCGTGCCCGGGCGCAGCCCGAAGCCCTCCAAGTACTGCCCGGTGCCGTCGAGTCCGTAGCCGCCCAGGACGCCGAACAGCTTCTGGGCGCCGTGGGCGGCGACAAAGCTTCCGATCACGACGTGAATGACAAGCAGACCTACATCCATCTTGTGCCTCCTAACGAAGAAACAGGGTATGTGCAGTTGCACTTGCATTAGTGCAGGTGCACATACTTTCGTTACACTCCGCTTGAGATGGACGAGCACGAGCTGACTATCTGGCGGACGTTCCTCAACGCCCACGCCGTCCTGGTGCGACGGATCGAGGACGATCTCCGTCAGCGCGAGCTGCCGCCGCTCGCCTGGTACGACGTCCTGTGGCCTCTCTACCGCGCGCCTGAGCGCCGGCTGCGGATGAACGACCTCGCGGACGAGGTCGTGCTCAGCCGCACGGGTCTCGTCCGGCTGGTGGATCGGATCGAACGCGCCGGCCTCATTACCCGTGAGCCCGTCCCGGAGGACGGGCGCGGCTCATACGCGGCGATCACAAAGGAGGGCACCGTCATGCTGCGGAAGATGTGGCCCGTCTACAGGCGCCACATCCAGGCGGACTTCCTCGATCCGCTCGGCGCGCAGGCGGGTCGGCTGGGGACGTCGCTCAAGCGAGTCGTCGACGCGGCTCAGGCCGGCGTACCAGCCTGAGAGTACGGTCGTTTCTAGGGCCGGGAGGCGAAGGCCAGCCCGAACAGGTCGCCGCCGTCGGTGAAGAACTCGTCCAGCTGCAGGCCGGCGGCCGTCAGTGTCGAGGTCCTCAGGAGGGAGCGTTTCGCTCACGGGCTAGCGGCCGCGCCGACCGGCGGCGCCCTACCAAGGACCAGTTGCTCACTCGGTTGAAGCGAATCGAAGGACTGTGCGCGGCGTCGAGGGAATGGTCCAGGACGAGCGCTACTGCATCGACGTGATCACGCAGATCTCCGCGATTCAAGCAGCGCTCGACAAGGTTGCGCTGGGGCTGCTCGACGACCACGCCCAGCACTGCATCATCCGCGGAGAAAACGGCAAGCCCGAAGAGATGACAGATGAGGCCACACCGACCTCATTGACCGACTTCGAACGCCCCTCGCATCCAGGGATGGATCCTGCAGAAGTAGGAGTACTTGCCTGTCGGGAGGCTCGCGGGTGTGGTCGCGACCGGATTGCGGTTCCGCCGTCGATCAGGTCGTAGCCGAGGGTCTTGGAGTCCCAGACACCGTCGGGGAACGGATAGTTGCCCACGTAGCGGCCGTTGCAGGGCCACTTGCACGTGGTCACGGAGTGACGGATTCCCGCGGCCTGGTCGACGTTCAGGAAGGTCAGCGAGGAGCCCTTCTTGATCCGCACCGGCGCTCCCTGGGACCCCGGCAGTGAGAAGTCGCCCGGGTAGTAGACGAAGCCGGCGATCGCTACGAGACCCGTCTCGACGCCGGTGCCCCGGTTCTTTTCCGGTCGGTCGCACGGTGCCGCCCCGAACTGCTCGCCGCAGAACAGGTCGGGATGGTGGCCCCAGGGGCGATTCGGAACGCCCGCGGTCGGGTCGACCGCCTTGCCGGCCTGCTTGTGGCGGTGGCGGATCACGATGCGGTCGGCGGTGGATGTGGACGCGGCCGTTTGCATGCCGGTGGCGGCGGCGAATGATGTGGGCACGGCGATGGATGTGGACCCGGCGCGCGCCGCCGCGGCCGACGTGTACGTGGCGGCGCTTATGGATGTGGCGGTGGTAATGCGGGGTGGTGGCGCGGCGGAGGTGACTGCGACGGTGCAGGTGGAGTCTGCGCTTGCCGTTGGCGCCGCGGTGCATGTGCTTGTGGATATGGGCATGCCTGCGCGATCGGCTTGCGGGACCCGCGCTCGGGGGCTGGTTGATCAGCGTTGGCGCGCAGCGGCCCTGCGGCGGCTGCTGCTCGTCGATGTAGAAACCCTCGTGGGTCATGACGTCGTACCAGGCGTGGTCCTTGTTCTCGTAGGTGCCGCTGATCCGGATGCGGTCGCCCTTGTGTAGGGGCGCGCGCCAGGCCGGGTGGCTGGCCTCCATCTGGAAGTCCTCGGAGAACGGCGCGTTGCGGAAGAGGGCGTCCGAGGTGAGCAGCCGTGTCCCGCCGTAACCGGTCCCGTCGTCGGGACAGGGGTTGGCCTTGCTCCCGTAGTTCTCGACCACCACGTTCAGCCCGCCTGGGTGAAGGTGCCCGGCGGTACCGATGATCGTTCCGTTGAGGGTGGAGGTCCACTCGAGCGGGCCCCGGGGCGAGTCCTCGGCCATCTCGTAGGTCCCGTCCCCGCCCGGGTCGCGGGGCACGTCATAGGTCCTTCCGAAAAGGACCCCCGAGACGTCGTGCTGCGGGCGACCGCTGATCTTTTCCAGCGCTGCGTGGTCCCATGCTCGAACGTCACGTCGAGCACGATGTAGGTGAGCAACGGCTGGGGCGTCTTGTTGTGCAGCATGTAGATCATCAGCTGTGGCGCTGCGGGCGTCACGTACTGCCCGTAGACCGGGCCCGCCGGGTCCGCTGCGCTCCGTGCCTGGAAGTCAGCTCTGGTTTCCTCGTCACCGTTGCCGAACACCCACTCCGTGTTGCCATAGGTGTAGTTGTCCTCTTCGTTGCCGGGGTCGAGAGCGAACCAGTGCGCGTGATGGATATGGGCCTCTTGGTGGCTCGGTTCGGTGAGGTCGAGTACGCGTCGCATGCCGGGCTCTATCGAGCGGATGTAACCGGTCATCAGCGGCAGCTGGACGTCGATCCGGTTTGCGTCGTGGCCGGGCGGCACCACGTAGGGCCCAAAGAAGAACTTCAAATCCTCCTTCGTCCCAGCCGGTTTGGGCAGAAAGCGGTCGCCCAGGTGGTTGAGCACCGCGGTCGGCGGCTGGGGGACGTTGTTGCTGGCGAGAGCCGGCGACGACAGCGCCAACGCGAGCGTGACCGGCACGAGTAGTGAGACGAAGATGCGACGCATGGACCGCTTGGCCCTCTCCCGCTGGGAACACTAGTACGTGCGTGTACCGGTCACAACCGGCGCGCATATACTCGCCGTTGGCGCATGAGCGATCCAACGCATTTCCGCCGCGCAACGGGGGCCGCCGCCCTCGTACTGCTGCTCGGACTCGCGGCGCCGGCCGCCGCGAACGCTGCAGGTGCCATCGTGGCGGCCCCCTCGACCCAGTATCTGACGCCGAGCGTGACGATCGACCAGGGCGAGCCGCTGACGTTCTACAACTTCGACCTCGCCGGGCACGACGTCGCGGCCGCCACCAACGGGCCGGACGGCAGACCTCTGTTCGCCACGCCGACCATCGGGCTGTTCGGGTCGGTGTCCGTGGAGGGCGCTCAGTACCTGACGACCGGTTCCTATCCCTTCCTCTGCACCATTCACCCATTCATGACCGGGGCGCTCACTGTCACGAGCGCCGGGACCCCCGTCCCGCGACCAACGCCGGCGACTCCCCCTCAGACCGACGCGACCAGACCGAAGGTGACGCTGAAGGTTCGAAGCGCGAAGGTGGGCGGGGTCAGGCGCGGGCGCAAGCTTCTTGTGGAGGTTGCCGTCGACGAGGCCGCCAAGGTCTCGTTGCGCGCGACGGCACGGTTCTCTGGACGGAACGTGACGATCGCGACCGGCGCCCTCGACTTCGCAGGCGCCGGTAAGCGCAGGCCCGGGCTCGCTCTCACGGCTGCCGGTCGCAAGGCGCTCAGGAAGACGTCAGCCGTAAGCGTGACGCTGAGCGCCCGAGGCGTCGACAGGGCCGGCAACGTGGCTACCGCCAAGGTACGTCGGCGCCTCGGCCGGTAGCGCGAGTCACAACAACCCATCGAGTTCGACGCGGCCCGGGTTGGGCAGATCGGACGAAGGCCCTGGTTGGCTGGTGTACGTCGTACCGGTGCTCGGCGATGGCGTCCGTTTCCCGCCCCCAACCCTCGGCAGGATCGACCTGGAACCTTTCAGCAACACCCAGTCGGGCGCCATCACGATGCTCCGCCTCCGCGTGCAAAAGCAGGCGCAGCCCTAGCCTGTCCGAGCGATGACCGGGAGTTCCCCCGCAACGGCGTTGCTCCTACACGGTCTGCCGGACACGGGGGCGCTCTACGACCCGCTCGTCCCACTGCTCGAAGAGGCGGGAGTCGCTGCCGTCGCCCCTGATCTACCGGGGTTCGGGAGCGAGCCGCCCCTGCCGTCGTACTCGGTGATGGCCTACGCCACGTGGCTGGAGGAACGCCGGACGGCCGACGGTCTCGGGCGGGTCCATCTGGTCATGCACGACATCGGCGGGGCAGTTGGGCTCGTGTGGGCGTTGTTGCACCCCGAGGCCTGTGTGTCGGTGACCCTTGTCAACTGTGGGCTCATGCCCGGCTACCGCTGGCACTGGGTCGCCCGGGTGTGTCGGACGCCGATCGTTGGTGGCGCGTTCAGCGCCGTCAGCCGCGGACGGGTGCCGCGCGCGATGGTCGAGTTCTACCGTGCGCTCGACGCGCCCGGCGTAGGTGCCGAAATGGCCGCCGCTCTGTTCGCACCGCGCGACATCCCCGCCCTTGTCCTGTGGGGAGAGCGCGATCCGTTCCTCCCGGTCGCCTATGCCGCCCGCCAGCGCGACGCGTTCCCTTCGGCCCAGGTCCGCACGATCCCGGGCGCTGGTCACTGGCCGATGCGTGACGCGCCGGCGGCGGTGTGGCCGCCGATCGCGGAGTTCGTCAAGAGCAACATGCACTAGACGAAGCCCGCTCGGGTAGGTTCGTCCCGGGGGTCAACCCGAACGTCAGCCAGCCGTCCGACGTGCTCACCGCCCGGGCCGCCGCGGCGGGGGCCTTCGACAGCCTCTTTCTCGGGCTCGGGGTGGTGGCCCTGATCGTGGGCGCCGTCGGCGTCGCGAACGTGCGAGCACGAAGGGCTGGGCGATCGTGATCCCCGTCGAGGCGTGGTCGGGCGGCATCGCCGCCGCCATCCTGATCGGCGCGATCGCCGGCCTGATGCCGGCCGTTCGAGCGTCCCGGATGTCGCCGACCGCGGCGTTGCGGACGGCCTGAGCGGCCCTATCGGCTGAGCAAGCCGGGCAGGTCCGCGACGGACACGACCTCCGCCCGTTGCGGGAAGACCTTGTCGACGAGCACGTCCTGGATCTCCGGGACGGTGTCCGCGACGGCATCGCGGACGACGACGACGCGATAGTCGCGATCTGCCGCGTCGGTGACGGTCGAGAGGACGACGCCGCTCGTGGAGATGCCGGTCAGGATCAGGGTGTCGATCGAGAGAGAACGGAGCCATGCGTCGAGATCGGTCCTGGCGAAGGCGCCGACCCGCGTCTTGCGGACGACTTTCTCGCCGGGCTTGGGAGCGACGCGGCGATCCACGGCGAGCGACGGGTCGTCGTCATTCAAACGGCCGGAGCGCTTGATCAGCTGGCTGAAGATGATGTTGCGTTTCGGCACCGCGTCGTAGTCGGCGGGGGTGAATGCCACACGCGTATAGGCGACGCGAACGCCACGGTCGCGCGCCGTCGAGATCGCGTTCGCGGCCCGTTCGAGGAGGGGGTTCGGGTCGGAGAGCGTCTTGATCCAGGCGGGCTGGTAGTCCATCACGAGCAGCGCGGTGTGCTTGGGATCGACGGGCGGAACCTTCTCCGAGTCGTCGCCTCCTTGCGCGTACGCGAAAATTACCCCTGCGGATCCGAGGACCAGCACCCCTGCCAGCACGAGGAGAGTGCGGCGCTTCATGTCCGGAGAGTATCCGAGCCGTTGCACTCGTCGCCGTCTTAAATAATCCATTGCTTATATAAGTGATGACTGCTATGTTCGCCGCATGCACGCCTTCGACATCCTCGGCGACCCGTGCCGGCGCCGGATCCTGGAGCTGCTGGCCGACGGCGAGCTGGCGTCCGGCGACGTTGGCTCGGTCATCCAGGGCGAGTTCGGCATCTCGCAGCCGGCTGTCTCGCAGCACCTGCGCGTGTTGCGCGAGACCGGCTTCGCCTCCGTGCGCGCCGAGGGCGCCCGGCGGATCTACGCCGTGGAGGCTGAACGGCTGCAGGAGGTCGACATGTGGCTAGACCGCTTCCGGCGGTTCTGGGAGCCTCGCTTCGACGCGCTCGGCACCGAGCTCAAGCGCGGTCAGCGCGAGCGCCGGAAGAAGGCCGCCGAGAAGCCCGACCCCCAAACACCCCTCAGACGAAAGGCAAACGATGAACAACCCGACGACCCCGCTGGTCGAAGTCGACCGCACGCTCGCGACCCGCGAGATCGCGGCCGGCGAGGCCCGCAGCGCGATCTTCCGCCGCATCTACGACGCGCCCGTCGAGGACGTGTGGGACGCCTGCACGGATCCCGAGCGGCTCGGCCGCTGGTTCGGCCCGTCAGCGGCGACCTGCGCCAGGGCGGCAACTACGTGGCGGCCATGGCGAAGGGCGAGATCCTCCGCTGCGAGCCGCCGCGCCTGCTGACGCTCGAGTGGGCCGGCGACGACCCCGCTAATCCGTCCGAACAGGTCGAGCTGCGGCTGCAGCCCGCGGCCGAGGGGGGAACGGTCTTCGAGCTCGAGCATTCGGCGATCGGCGGCGAGTTCGAATGGAAGGGCAAGCTGATCGATCTCATCACGCTGCTCGGCGGCGGCTGGGAGCCGGCCTTCGTCAGCCTCGACGTGTTCCTGCACGGCGAGACTCCGCCGGACTTCGATCTCGAGAAGTTCCGGACGCGCCCCGAGATCGCAGCGGTGGCGAACCGGGCCGAGGAGGCCTGGACGGAGCTGGTCGGCCGCGGCGGCTAGCGTCCGGCGAGGAAGGAGTACATCGAGGGGATCGGAGAGCCCGTGCCGGAGGAACCGTTTCGACCGCAGCTCGGCGAGCCGCACCATGTCGCCTACGTCGTCGACGACATCGCCGCGACCGTGGATCGCCTGGTCGAACAGCTCGGCGCGGGGCCCTTCTTCCTGATCGAGAAGGTCCCGCTCGAAAACGTGGTCTCACAGGGCGAGCCGGCGGAGTTCGCCCACAACTCCGCGTTCGGCTCCTGCGGCGACGCTGTGGTCGAGCTGATCGAGCCGATCAGCCTGGCCCCCGAGCGCGTCGAGGACGGCTTCTCCGGCCCGCGACCGCGGGTCCAGCACGTCGCCTACGTCGTGCCGCCGGGGGACGTCGCCGATCTCCGCAGCGCGCTCGACGGGCGCGGGCTGACGCAGTACCTGAGCACCGAGTTCGGCGGAGCCGAGACGACGCTGCACGACGCCCGCGCCGTCCTCGGCCACGACGTCGAGATCCACGGCGACAACGAAGGCCTGCGCGGGTTCTTCGGGATGGTGAGCGGCGCCGCAGCGGGTTGGGACGGCTCGGACCCGCTGCGCCCGCTCGAGGTCTGATCGCCGGCCCTTACGCGCGTGTGGCGCTCGGCCCCGCGTGCGCCCCCGCTTCCGTAGCGAGCCACTCCTCGAAGGTGGGGCCCGCAAGCCTTGCGCCCGGGTTGGGGAGCACCGCCCCCGTCCGCATAGGCGGCGCCGTCCGCCTCGTCGGCCTCGGGCACGAGCACCGACCGGCGGGTTCTCGAATTTCGACCGAGGCACCTTTGTGGGCGAAGAGCGCAGCGGCTGCGTCGGCGAGGCGCTGCGCCCTCCGGACCGGCGACTTCGGTGATCCTGCCGTTCTGGATCTCTTCCTCCTCGGCGGCATCGGCGAGGGTTTCGGCGACCACGCGGGCCGCAACAGGCTGCATTCGCATCTCTGGCACGTAGGCGACGCCGTCCTGGATCGTCCACCCGACCAGATCAGTCGACGAACTCGTGGAACTGGGCCGCGCGAACGATCCGGACCGGGAGCGGGCCTTCGAGCAGCGCCTCCTCCTGAGCCAGCTTCGCCGCGTTGTAGCCGCCCTGGAACTTGTCGATGCCGATGATCGAGACGAGGACGATGCGGTTCGCCCCGGCTGCGGCGCCCGCCTGTTGGATGTTGCGTGCCGCCGTGGTGAAGAACGCCGTCGCCTCAGCCTGGTCCGGCGACGGGCCCGTGGCGGCGTCGATGATGGTGTCGGTCCCGGCCAGGGCTTCCTCGAGACCCTCGCCTGCTGACCACGTCGACACCCCTGGATCGGGCGATCGGGACCACGTCGTGTCCGCGCTGCTCGAGGATCTCGACGAGGTGCGATCCGAGGCGGCCGGTGGCGCCGGTGACGGCGATCTTCTGGCTGCGATTTGCGGCGTTCATGGTTCGTCCTTTCCTGTGGCTGGATTCCTACCTGTATGACGAACCAGGTCCGAGGGATGTGACGGCCGTCAGCTATTCGCGCTGGCGCGGGCGTGCTGCTGCGGCGTGACGCCGCTCCAGCGCCGAAAGGCGCGGCTGAAGCTGGCGGCCTCCGGGTAGCCGAGGCTCGCGGTGACGGCCCCGACGGTTGCCCTTTACGAGCTGGCCGGCATCGCCCATCCGGACGTGGACCGTGTAGTCCGTCTCCGGCCGGAGAACGAACGCCAGGAGGCCGAACGCGCCGACGAGGAGCGCGGCCGGAGCAAGCGCAACCGACGCTGGTCTGTCCTTCGCAGTGGCGAGTCGACCCACAACCCGGCTGTGCTGCTGTTACTTCGGACCTCCCGAACAGGAGACTGCGTGAACACGACGGCGGAGCTCGAGTGGGGACTGGACAAGATCGGGACGCCGACCGAGCCGAAGAGATCGAAGTCACCAAAGAGCGGTGGCGGCCTACGCGGAGGCGACCAACGACAGCACCAGAAGCACGCTTCGGGGGAGCTGGCCCCGGCGGTGTTCTCGATCGTCCCGGCGTTCGAGTCGCTGATTCCGTCGCTGATCGGGATCGTGCCCAACGAAGTGCTCATGACCGCCGTCCACGGCGAGCAGGACATCCGGTTCCACCAGCCGATCATGCCCGGGCAGACGCTTGTCTCGGCGGCCGGTCGTCGGGGTTCACGGAACGTCGAGCGGAGTACGACCGTGATCAAGGCAACGACCGAGACACAGTCGGGCGAGCCGTCGTCGAGCAGTACATGACCGCGTTCTTCCGCGGTGCGCAGCTCGACGCAAGCGTGGGCGAGCCCCTCACCGAGCACGGCTTCCCGGCGGAGCTACGCGCCACCGAGCCGCTGGCGAGCGTCACGCACAGCTACGACGCCGACCAGACCCAGCGCTACAGCAAGGCCTCGGGCGACCCGATGCCGATCCACCTCGACGACGACTTCGCCAAGCAGATGGGGCTGCCGGGGATCATCGTCCACGGCCTTTGCACCATGGCGTTCACGTCGCGGGCCGTCATCCAGACGGCCTGCCCGGACGAGCCGGGGCCCTGAGGCGCCTGGCGGTGCGCTTCGCGAGCATCGTCCAGCCGTCCGAGCAGGTGACCACGTCGCTGTGGGACGCGGGCACCACGGACGACGGCGACCGGCGCCTCGCCTTCGAGACGGTTTCCGACAACGGCAACGTGGCCATCAAGGACGGCCTCGCGGAGGTGAAGTAGGCATGGGCTCTCTCGACGGCCGCGTGGCGGTCGTCACCGGCGCGGGCAACGGCATCGGCCGCGAGCACGCGCTGCTGTTCGCGGCGGAAGGCGCCAAGGTCGTGGTCAACGACCTCGGCGGCAACCCCGACGGCACGGGCGCGGACGCCTCGGCGGCCCAGCAGGTGGTCGACGAGATCGCCGCGGCCGGCGGCGAGGCCGTCGCCAACCACGACGACGTCGCCGAGTTCGAAGGCGCCGCCAACCTCGTCGCCCAGGCGGTCGGCAGGTACGGGCAGCTCGACGTGCTCGTCAACAACGCCGGGATCCTGCGCGACAACTTCCTCCATCATACCGAAAAGTGACCTCCGTCCCTCAAGGCGGGCAAGGAGGTGAACGCCGCGGTGATCAACACGGCCTCGGGCTCGGGCACGTTCCTGCCCAACGCCGGGCAGGCCAACTATGGGGCCGCCAAGGCGGGGATCGCTGTTCTCGGTCCAGGCGGGACGATCAACGAGCTGACGAACTGGACGGTCGGCGGGCCGTCCAGACGGACGGTGACTGGACCGTCGAGCTGCTGGACGACAAGCTCGGCGCGCTCGCCGCCGCCTGACGTTCAGAGCTGGGCGAGCTCCCGTTTGAGCACTTTGCCGGTCGGGTTGCGCGGGAGCTCGTCGAGGAACAGGACGTCGCGCGGGACCTTGTAACGGGCCAGGTTCTCCTTGACGAACGCCTGCAGGTCGCCCGCGCTGGCCTGCTCGCCCTCGCGCAGCACGACGAACGCGCGCAGGCGCTGGCCGAAGTCGGCGTCGTCGACGCCCATCGCCGCGGCCTCGGCGATCGCGGGGTGGGTCACCAGCAGCTCCTCGACCTCGCCGGGGAACACGTTCTCCCCGCCGGAGACGATCATGTCGTCGTCGCGCCCGTCGATGAACAGGCGGCCGTCGGCGTCGAAATGGCCGACGTCGCCGGTCGAGAGCAGGCCGTCGATGACCTCCTTGCCGCCGCCGCCCGTGTAGCCCTCGAACGGCATGTTGGTGCCTACGAAGATGCGCCCCGTCGTGCCGGTCGCGACGTCTTTGCCGTCGTCGTCGAGGATCTTCACCGTCGAGCCGAGCGCTGGGCGCCCGACCGAGCTCGGCGCGGCGCGGACGTCCTCGGGGGTGGCGAGCGTGGCGATCGCCACCTCGGTCGACCCGTAGAGGTTGTAGATCACGTCTCCGAGCTTCGCGGTGGCCTGTGTCGCGACCTCCGCCGGCAGCTGCGATCCGGCGCAGAAGGCCACGCGCAGCGAGCTCAGGTCCCGCCGCCGAGCTCCTCGTCGCCGAGCGCGAGGATCCGCTGGAGCATCACCGGCACGACGCAGATACCCGTGGCCCCGTGCTGCTCGATGTCGTCGATGAAGGTGGCCGGGTCGAAGCGGCGCCGCAGGACCAGTTTCGAGCCGAGACCGATCGAAAGGATGGCGATCAGCAGTCCGGTGCCGTGATAGAGCGGCGGGCCGATGACGGTGGCCTCGCGGGCCTGCATCGGCATCCGCTCGAGCAGCGAGCCCGGCACGATCAGCCCCTTCGGCTCGGGCCGCGGCGCACCCTTCGGGGTGCCGGTGGTGCCGCTCGTGAGCAGCACTATCCGCCCCGGCTTCTCCGGCGCGGCCGGAAGCTCGGGCTCGCCGGCGGCGATCAGCCGGTCCAGCTCGTCGGTCTCCGGCGCGTCGATAGCGCACGCGACGCGGCCCTGGGAGGGATCCGCCCCGGCGACCATCTCCGCGAACTCCGCGTCGTGGATCAGCAAGTCCACGCCCTCGCGGCCGGCGACCTCCGTCACCTGCCGCGCGGAGAACGCCGTGTTGAGCCAGACGACGTTGAGGCCGCCGCGCGAGCCCGCGAACGCGGCGATAGAGCGGAGCGGTGGTTGCGGCAGAGGACGCCGATCGTCGAGCCGGGCCCGACGCCGCGGGCGTGGAGGGCGTTCGCCAGCCGGTTGACCAGATCGTCGAGCTCCGCGAACGAGATCTCACCGCGCTCGTCAGCGATCGCCGGCCGGTCGCCGTGGCGCAGCGCGGCGATGCGGGTGCCGCCGCCGAACGGGCCGTAGTCGCGCAGCGCCGTGGCGATGGCCAGCATCTCGCGCGGCGAACCGGCGCCCGACATCCCGGCGCGCCGCACCGCGGCGAATGCCCTGGCCTCGAGCGAGGCGCGGCGGGCGGTTCTCTCAAGCAAGCCCATCACAACAAACCGACCGAACCGTATGTCAATTGCTGCCGAGCCGCCTCCGGCGCTACCGTGTCCGCCTGCGTGGCGCCCGCGGCCAAGAGATCTGCTCCGACGGCCCGCCGTACGCAGGCGGAGCGGCGGGCGACAACCAGGCGGCCCTGCTCGACGCGACGATCGACTGCCTCGTCGAGTTCGGCTACGTCCACACCACGACCTCGCGCGTCGCCGAGCACGCCGGGGTCTCGCGCGGGGCGCAGGTCCATCACTTCCCGACGAAGGCCGAGCTGGTCACGGCGGCGGTCGAGCACCTCGCGCGCCGGCGCACCGACGAGCTCCGTACCCGGGTCCCCGACCTTCCGGAAGGCGACGCCCGGTTCGGCGAGCTGCTCGACCTGATCTGGGAGGCCCATTCGGGGCCGGTGTTCGCGGCGACGCTGGAGCTATGGGTCGCCGCGCGCACCGACCCCGGAACTGCGCGGCCACCTCGTCAAGCTCGAGCGCGGCGTGACCCGCGACACGTGGGCGCAGGTCGAGGAGGCCTTCGGCGACGTCGCCGGCCGGCCTGGATTTCGCGACGACGTCGACCTCGCAGACCACGACGATTCGCGGCGTCGCGCTGCTGCGGTCAGGCCAGCGGCGAGAACAGCAAGGCCGTCGAGCGGCGCTGGGCGGCGGCGCGCGAGCGGCTGTTGGTGCTGCTGACGGCGCACAACTCGCGATAGCCCGGCGCCGTCGCCGCGCGACGGATGAATCTCCAGGTCTGCTGATATCTGCGCGCTCGCCGGTATCTTCGGTACTGTCGATTCATGACGACGAGCTCGCCGCCGGTCCGGCGCCGCAGCACCCAGGCGGAGCGCCGCGCGGCGACACGCACGGCGCTGCTCGACGCAACGATCGAGTGCCTCGTGACATACGGGTATGCCGGCACGACGACCGGCAGGATCGCCGAGCTCGCCGGCGTCTCCCGCGGGGCGCAGGTCCCATACTTCCGCAGTCGCGCCGACCTCGTCAGCGCGGCCGTGGCCCACCTCGCGGAGACGCGGGTGACTGATTTTCAGGAGCGCCTCCGCGGCGAGTCGCTGTCGGTCGATGAGAGCCTCGACGCCCTCTGGGCGGGTCACCAGGGACCGATTTCGAGGCCACCCTCGAGCTCTGGGTGGCCGCGCGTACCGACTCCGACCTGCGGCGGAAGCTCCACCGCCAGGTCGAGCGCGACGTCGGGGCGGCGATCGCCCAGGCGGCCCAGTCGGCGCTCGGTGAGACCGCCCGGCGCCCGGGCTTCGCCGAGGACATGACGTTCGCGCTCGCCACGATCCGCGGCCTCGCGCTGCTGCAGATCAGCCATGGCGGCAGCGGCCGGGCACGCGACGAGCGCTGGCGAGAGACGCGCGAGCGCCTGGCTCGGCTGTTCCAGCCCGCTTAGGAGAGCTCGTCGAGGCCCTGCGTGACCCACGCCCGCAGGTCCTCCATGCCGGCGAACGGCGCATCGTCGGCCTCGGCTCGTGCCAGGACCTCGTCGGCGGAGGCACCGGCCTTGAGACCGGCGTATAGGTAGACCAGAGCGGAAGACCGAGGACCGACGCGGCACGTGACGAGTGTCGGCTGTGGCAGCCGGTCGAGCGCGGCCACCTGCTCGCGCGCGAGATCCATGTCGGGTACCACCGGGGGATCGGAGACGACGTTCGCCGACTCCGGCACCGCTGCCTGGACGTCGGCGTAGGACATGCCGCCCTCCATCGCGGCGAACGCGTCGCCGCAGAGGAACAACCAGGAGGCGGCATCGGCCTCGCGAGCGAAAGCCTCCGGGTCGGAGATCGGCCTGCGGTTGTACGTGAGTCCGCTCGGAGTCTCGAAGGCAGCCATGACGCAAACGCTACCCGACCCGCACAGCGCGGCGCCTATAGTCGAAGGGGCAATTGTGACCCCGGAGAGGAACTGAAGTGGCGAGCCAGATTGGCGACACCGCACCCGACTTCGAAGCCGACACCACGGAAGGCAGGCTCAGCTTCCACGACTGGCTGGGCGACTCGTGGGGCGTGTTGTTCTCGCACCCGCGCGACTTCACCCCGGTCTGCACGACCGAGCTCGGCTACATGGCCCAGCATCAAGCCTGAGTTCGACAAGCGCGGGGTGAAGATCATCGGCCTGTCCGTCGACGCGACCGACAACCACGAGAAGTGGGCGGCCAGGACATCGAGGAGACGCAGGGGACCGCGCCCAACTACCCGATCATCGGCGACTCGGACTTCGCCGTCTCGAAGGCCTACGGGATGCTCCCGGCCGACGTCGTCGGGCGACCCGACCGAGCGCACGCCGGCCGACGAACCAGACGGTGCGCAACGTGTTCGTGATCGGCCCCGGACAAGACGATCAAGCTGATCCTCGTCTATCCGATGACGACGGGCCGCAACTTCGACGAGGTCCTGCGGGTGATCGACTCGCTCCAGCTGACGGCCAAGCACAAGGTCGCCACGCCGGCGACAGTGGCAGGAGGGCGACGACGTGATCATCGCCGGCTCGGTCTCCGACGACGAGGCGAAGGAGAAGTACCCGGACGGGTGGGAGTCCCCGAAGCCCTACATCAGGATCGTGCCCGCTCCTTGATCCTGGAGCAGCACTACCTCGGCTGCCTGGCGCATGCCTCCTGGGAGGCCGCGGCGGTGACTCAGCGGCTCGCCGCGGCGAGCAATCCGCTGACCGTGCTCGCGAGGCGGTCGACGTCGACCGTCTCGGGCGCCTCGAGCAGCCGGCGGCCGAAGTACTCCCCGATCGCGACCAGCGCATGCGCGACGACTCCCGCGTCGACGCCGGGCGATCCGCCGGCGGTGAGAGCGTGGCCGGCCGCGACCTCGATCCGGCCGCGGACGACATCGCGGTCGCGGTCGATGCGGGCGCGGACGACCGCGGGCGTTCCCTCGTAGGCGAGGAAGATCGGCCGCCACGTGTCGGGGTCCTCGACGATCATCGCGGCGAGGTCCCGCACCGTCCTGTCGAGGAAGGCGTCGAAGTCCCGCAGGTCGGGCGCAGCCGGGATCGTGGCGAGCAGCTGGTCGAGCGCGCGCCGCTCCTGGCGGTCGAGCAGCGCGAACAGCAGGTCGTCGAGGCGGTCGAACACGTTGTAGACGACCGGCCGCGTGACGTCGGCCTCGCGCGCGATGCCTTCGATCGACACGGCGCCGTAGCCGTCGCGGGCGATGATCGCGAGCGCGGCGTCGAGCAGCTGCTCGCGCCGCGCTGCGGCGCTCATCCGCGGCGTGTACGGGCGCCGCGCGCTCTTGCGCCGGGCGGCCGCGGCGGGCATCAGGCCAGCGGCCCGATCACGGGCTCGGACTCGCGCAGGCCGGCGTCGCTGGGCTCCTCGCCGGCGTCGAAGACGCGCTCCTTCTGTCGTTCGCGCCACTCGCGGTGCGCATCGGTGGGGCGCTCGTACCCATAGCGGGCGCGCGCCTCGGCCGGGGTGAGCGTCTCCGGCCGTTCGGGCGGCAGGCCGAGCAGCGCGGGGGCGGCCACGGGCACCGTCGAGGGGGACAGCTGCCGCAGGGCCTCGACCTGCAGGCGCGGGCTGAGGTTCGCGAGGCGGAACGAGATCTTCATCACGGGCGTGATCAGCACGTCGACGATCCGCGGCTGGCGCAGCCCGGCCATGCTGGCGCATCCAGCGGGGCATCGTCGCGACCGTCGCGGCGCGCAGGAACCGTGGAGACGACCCAGGCTCCGGGGCGCACGACCGCGGGCAGGGGCGGCAGCATGACCTCGGCGCGTGAGCAGGTGGTCCATCATCAGCTGGGCCTCCTCCGACCCGGCCAGGCGGCGGGCGCATCGTCGCGAAATACTCGCTGATGCCCTCGCGTGTGCGCGGGACGTCGGCCGGGTCGCAGGTCTGGAGCTCGGCGGCGATCGCGCACTCCTCCCAGTAGCGGGCCTCGTCCTCGGGCGATGAGCGGGCCGGGCCCGAACTTCTCGTAGGTGTAGAGGATCGAGTGCCAGGCCGTGAGGTGGATCCAGAGCTGCGAGTGCGGGATCGTTGGCGTCGTAGCGGTTGCCGCTGAGCGGCTCGATGCCGACGGCCTTCGAGTGCACCTTGACGAGCACGTCCGCCGCCTTCGACGCCGGCCGGGTGGCGCCGAGCGCCACCATGGCGAAGTATCGGACCGTGCGGTCGTAGCGCGTGCGGGCGCGGTCGCGCACGGCGTTGGTCTGCGTCGACGGCGGCGACGAGCGCGCGGGTCGAGCTCCTCGATGACCACGGAACGCTGGAACCCGACCGTCGAGCGAGGTGGGGTAGCCCCAGACCTTCCAGGTCGACGGAGTCCGGGACCGAAGAACCCGTAGTCCTCGTGCGGCTCGACGGGCTTTCGCTGCAGCATCTTCAACGCCATCGGAACGGTCCTCTCTGGTCGACGACGCTGAATATACAGCAGTGTAGTAATTACGATACGAGTTCAGGGCGGCAAGAGCAGCGCC
>CAVWZL010000018.1:0-23329 GCA_963759495.1 uncultured Chloroflexia bacterium
TCAGTGTGAGCGGACTGCGGATGCAGCCCTGACCGGCGGCCTCAAACCCCCGAAAATGCTGGTCGAAGCTCGTATAAGGGTACCAGCTGTGACCGCCTGTCACGGCGACTACGAGAACCGTCGTGGACGAACGGAAAAAGGGCAGTCGCGGCGTTACCGGTCACGCCGGTAGCGGTAACCGAAACCGCGCACCGTCTCGATCAGCTCCCGCCCCGATCTTGCGGCGGAGGTAACCGACGTAAAAGTCGACCTGAGTGGTCGATGCACCGCCCCGGTCGGTCCAGACGAGCTCGAACAGCTGGTCGCGGCTTAGCACCTGGTTGGGGTGGCGCACAAACGCCGACAGGAGCCTGAACTCGAGCGGTGTGAGGACGACCGCCTCACCGCGCAGCCTGACCGTCGCCTGGGCGAAGTCGACCTCGATCAAATCGTCCGCGTAGGCCGCGTTCGTCCGCACCGACCCGCGCGTGCGTCGCAGCAGTGCGTCGACCCGTGCCAGCAGCTCTTGGCGGCCGAACGGTTTCGCCACATAGTCGTCGCCGCCGGCGCGCAGGCCGCGCACGCGCTCGAACGCTCTGTCGTGCGCGCAGTGAGCATCAAAACCGGCACGTCGCTCAGATCGCGGATGCGCTCGAGCGTCTGCCAGCCGTCGAGCTCCGGCATCGTCACGTCGAGGATCACGAGATCCGGTGGTCTGGACGGCGTTCACGTCGTAGCCCATCGCCTCGGCGGCGTTGCGCACCCGGGCCACCGTGCCGTGATGGTCGGCGCCCCAGATGTAGATGAGCCGGTCGAACCCGCGGGCGAACTTCTCCGTGACGTAGCCGATGTCTGACGCGAAGTACGTGGGCTCCCCGTTCGAACGGATGATGACCCGATCCTTGTCGTCCCCGAACGTCGTCGACCGGAACCAGGTCGCGCCGTCCTGCTCGTAGACGTGCCCGCGCTCCCGAAGCCGCTCGACCGCGCGCTCCACCCAGCCCTCCGAATGGAGCCGTCCCTCACTGATCCAGACGTCGAAGCGGACGCCAAGCCGGGCGAGGCTCGTCTCGATCCCTTCGCGGACGCGTGCAGCCGCCCAGCGACCGAACGACATCGGCCTCGTCGGCGTCGGGCGTGGCTGCCTCGGCGAGGATCTCCTCGGGGACCGCCGCAGCGAGCTCGTGGACGTAGGCGCCGCGATACCCGTCCTCGGGGACGTCCTCGCCCCGCCGCAGCGCCGCCACGCTGGCGCCCAGCTTCTGGATCTGCGCGCCTGCGTCGTTGAAGTAGTACTCGCGCGTCACGCGCTCGCCGCCGGCCTCCAGGACACGGCACAGGAGGTCGCCGACGAAGGCGCCGCGCGCGTTGCCGACGTGGAGCGGGCCGGTCGGGTTGGCGGAGACGAACTCCACGTTCACTGCGCGCGGCATGTCCGCGCTGACGCGCCCCCACGTTTCGGGCTGGTGGCGGATTCGAGCGATCGTGGACTCGAGGACGCTGTCGGCAAGGCGCAGGTTGAGGAAGCCGGGCGTTGCCACATCGACCCCGGCGATCGGCATGTCGGGCGAGGCACCGATCGCACCGTCCAGCTCCGACTTGATGGCCGTCGCGATCGCGAGGGGTGCCATCCGGCACGCACGGGCAAGCTTCATCGCGATGTTGCTCGCGAGATCGCCGTGGCGGGCATCGGCCGGTCGCTCGATCTCGACGTTGGGCGCGTCCGGACCGATCGCCGCCGGCGGCAGCGCCCCTGACTCGACCGCTCGCCGCACTGCCGACGCGACGGCTTCCCGGACCTGGGTCCGGACGGGCGTGGGCGTGCTGGTCGAGGGTGCGTGGGTGTCGGGCACGAGGTCTCCTGGTGGGATCGGCCATGGTACCGGGCCTTGGGAGGCGGCGGAGTTGACCACAGGCACCAGTTGGTCCGGTTAGGGGCAGTACAGGTGTCAAATAGGGGCTATTCAGAACTATCGGGGCCTAGTACTTTTAGCGCCCGTTGAGAGTACGAAGAGGTCCCCGAGACCTCGGGCGAAGCGTGTCTTGCCTGGATGCGCTTCGCCCCGAGCCCCACAGGCATTCACCCAGCGTCCGCCGCGACCCGGCGCGTGGTCAGACAGCAACCAAACCGAGTCGCAGACAAGCATCCAGTAGGGGACATCGAATGAAAACAGCTCGCATCGGCGCCGGACTCGGCGCACTGCTCCTGACGCTCGGCATGGCCGGGACGGCGCTCGCCGCTGACGACTGGGCGACGGTGACCGGTTACGCGCCCGGCACGTCCGACAACAACCATGCCGAGACCTGGGGCGAGGACTGCCAGGACGTCGAGGCCGTGGAATTCGGTTCGACGTACGTCCTCGACTCGGACTACGACCTCGTGATCGTCAAGGCCGGCTCGGAGCAGTCCGCTCCGGGTCACGTGAACACGCTGTTTGCAGATGCCAGCGCGGGCCAGACGGTCTGGGCCGACTCCAACGGCAGCGGCGCATATGACGAGGGTGACAAGGGCATCAGCCACATCATCGTCTGCGCTGCCGACCCCGACGAGACCCCGGACGCCAGCCCGACGCCGACGCCGAGCCCGTCCGAGGAGCCGACGCCCACGCCGACCCCGACCCCGACCCCCACGCCGACGCCGAGCCCCTCGGAGGAGCCGACGCCGACCCCCACGCCCACGCCCACCCCCACGCCCAGCCCCTCCGAGGAGCCGACCCCGACTCCCTCCGAGGAGCCGAGCCCGACGCCGACCCCCACGCCGACCCCGAGCCCCACGCCTGAAGAGAGCGTCTGGCGGCGAGACCGGCACCCCGCCCGTGACCCTGCCGCCGACCGACGCCCTCGATGGCGCGGCCACGCCGGGCACGAGCTCCTGGGCCGTCCTCGCGGTGGTCCTCGCCGGCATCGTCGCAAGCGTCTTCGTCCTGACGCCTTCACGCCGCCGCTAACCCTCGCAGCACAGACCGGCCGAGCCCTCCGGGCTCGGCCGGTTTTTCGTTGTCCGGGATCGGCTCCCGCCGACAGTACCGAGGGGTCAGGTGCCCGTGCGCAACGGATGCGTGCGCCGACCGTGTGGTCTGGTGCGGTCGTGTCAGGTTGACCCCGAACTTCGGTACTAGACCCGGTCAGTACCCCCCTCGATGATGGCGAAGCCGACATAGGCAATCGGCCCAGGACGGGGACCTGGCCCACGAGCCGCAGTCATCCACCACACCATCACTCTTGGGGACCTCCACATGCAGTCGCAAACCCGCACCTATCCCGCCCCGCGCGTCATGTCCGCCCGAACGCTCGGGTGGATGGGCGTCGCCCTGATGCTTGCGATGGCGCTGCTGCCAGCGGCCGGCGTCCGCACCGCGCTCGCCGCCAGTCTGAACCCGATCGAATCGGCCAAGGACTGCCCGGATGGGCTCACGGGCTTCAAGATCGACGAGACCGCGGACGACCTGACTGAAGGCGTCTACAGCTACAACGGCTACTCGGTCGAGATCTACGACGTCGTCGAGAGCGACGAAGGCGAGGTCATCGCCTTCAGCTTCAAGAACGCATCGCCGCTCGTCTCGTTCGTTTACGCCAAGGGCGGCCAGGCGAACGGTAACTATGACTACCGCCCGCTCGGCGCAGCGTCCGATGAGGACCTGCAGCTGGCCAACGGCAAGGGCATCAGCCACATCAGCTTCTGCTACGGCCAGCTCCAGACGCCCACGCCGACCCCGACGCCCACGCCCGACGCCGACCCCGACCCCGACCCCGACGCCCCGACGCCCACGCCCGACGCCGTCTCCCTCCAGGAGCCGAGCCCGACCCCGACGCCGACGCCCACGCCGACGCCCACGCCCACGCCGCTCCGCTCCGACGCCCGACCCCGACGCCGACGCCCACGCCCACGCCCACGCCGTCTCCCTCCGAGGAGCCGAGCCCGACCCCGACCCCGACGCCGACCCCGACGCCGACCCCGACCCCGACCCCGACGCCCACGCCCACGCCCACGCCGACCCCGTCTCCCTCCGAGGAGCCGAGCCCGACCCCGACCCCGACGCCCACGCCGACCCCGACGCCCGACGCCCAGCCGGCCCGACCCCGACCCCGACGCCCCCGACGCCCGACCCCGACGCCGACCCCGTCTCCCTCCGAGGAGCCGAGCCCGACCCCGAGCCCGACGCCCGAGGACAGCGTTGGTGGCCAGACGGCCACGCCGGCGATCACCCTCCCGCCCACCGACACCATCGGTGGCCCCGCAGCTCCGGCCAGCGAGGCCTGGCGCATGGTGCTGGTCATGATGGCCGGCCTGCTTGCCAGCCTCCTCATCCTGACGCCGAACCGCGCGAGCCGCCGCAGCCGTTAAGCGTTCGCTGTCCCCGCGAACGAAGGACCGGGGTGCCCGATGGGCACCCCGGTCTCTTCATGTCTTGGGTCGACGAAGCGAACGACTACTCGAGGACGGTCTTGTACCCCGGGTCGACCAGCTCGACCGGTCCGGCGAACTCGCGGCACACCGACTGCACCGTGGCGTCGCGGTCGTGGTGCATCATCAGGTGCGTCAGGAGCACGCGGCGCGCGCCTCGTCGTGCCGCAAGCGCGCCAACCGACGGTCCATCCAGATGCGCGGCGCCAGGATCTCCAGGATCGGGGCCGAACGACACCTCCGAGAGCAGCACGTCGCCGGGCTGGATGAGCGGGTCGAGATCCTCGACCCGGCCGCAGTCACCGGTGTAGACAAACGCTGGTGCCCCGTCCTCGGTGCTTAGCCGGAAGGCGTAGCTGTCATCGGTGTGGAAGACCTTGCGTGCCTGGATCTCGATCGTGCCCACGCGGAAGGTCGTCTCTGTCAGCGGCTCCGTATCGAGCGCCTCGGCGCTGAAGCCGGGCTGGGCATGGAGGGCATCGAGCCTGTCGTTGAGCTCTCGTGGCCCGAGGACGCGGAGGCGCCGGCCGGTCTCGAACTCCCAGCGCAGGTAATGGCGCATGGGGACCAGGTCGACGAAGTGATCCGGGTGCAGGTGGCTGACCACGAGCGCGTCGAGCGTGCTGGGCTCCATCGTGCTGGCCAGCTGGCTGAACGTGCCGTGCCCCAGGTCGAGGACGAGCTGCGTCGCACCGTGGCGGATCAGATAGGAGGCGCCGATCGCGCCGGGCCGATCCGAGTACGCAGGACCCGCGCCGAGCACGGTCAGCTGGAGGGGGTCCCCGGTTGAACGCATCAGTGCAAATGTAGCGGGCGGACGCTGGTCACCGTCTTGTCATCGCGCAGGGCCAAGGGCTCAGGACGGCTCCTCTGGATCGCTCGACGGGATGTCACGCTGGTCGCCGCCCGAACGGGGGGTGCGCTCGGCCTGTTCCGGCCGGTCGGGCCGTGGCTTGGGCGTCGGATGGGGTTTGGCCGAGGGCTTGCCCCCGCTCGGCGGCTTGCCTGGCTCTTCCGGCTCGGGCTCCGGCTCGGGCTCCGGCGTCGGCTCGGGCGTGGCAGTCGTCGCACGAGGTGTCGGCTCGGGCTTGGGCGGCTTCGGGGTCCGAAGTGTCGGCTCCTCGGACGCGTCCGTCGGCTCCGGGGTCCGTGGGGTCCGGTCCGGGCCGCCCGGCTCCTTGGACGTGTCGGGTGCGTCGGTCCGGTCCCCGCCGTTGCCGTTCCCGCTCGCTCCCGGGTTTGCCGGTCGCCCGGAACCCGGATCGGCGCCGTTTCCGTTCCCGTCTCCGTTCTCGTTGCCATTGCCGCGACCGCTGATGCGATCGACCGCGGAGTCGCTCCGATCGAGCGCGAGCCGGAGGGCGTCCTGGGCCTGCGGGGGCACGTGCCCGACGAGCGCGACGAGCACGACCTGGTGGCGAGACACGTCGTCGAGCACGGCTGTGGCCATGACAGGATCGGCGGCCGTCTCGACCTCGACGTCCGCGAGGATCGACTCGTATGCGGTCAGGGCCGCCGCGGCTGCCCGCGGATCACCGATCGCAAGGGCCGCGCGCACTTCGGCGAGCCGTGCGTCGAGGCGCGCCGTCTGGGCATCGCCGCGGGCAAGGCCACCGGAGGGGAGCGTCACCTCCTCGAGCCAGAGTCGCGGCTCGTACAGGGGACCACCAGCGGTCGACGCCGCGACCGTGCCAGCGAGCATGCCCAGGGTCAACGAGGCGGCAAGGAGGCCGCCGGCGGCACGCGACAGCAGCCGGCTCGACGGTGCCCAGCGCCGTCGCTCGGCGAGCGGCAGAGTCACGGCTGCATGGCGCGACGCGTCCGGGACGCCGGTCATGGCGCGGACGGTCGCCTCGGCGACGAGCGTGCTCCGGATGCGCGCCATCGCCGCCGCGTTCGGCGTGAGCCGCACGTGCGCGTAGGCGTCGATCCGTCGGTAGGCTTCCATGTCGCCTGGTTGTCGCTCCACGTATTCGTCGTCCATCAGCCGACCCTCGGCCGCCGGACTGGTTCATCGCCCGCGGCCCGAAGGCCGTGGCTGCCGGCCCCAGGGTCCGGATCCTCGAGCCCGAGCGTGCGTCGCATCGCCGCAATGGCCCGGAACTGCAGGCCCCGAACGGTGCCTTCCTGCTTGCCCATCACCTCGGCCGCCTCGCGAGCCGAGAGCCCGGCGAAGAAGCGCAGCGCGATGGCCTCTCGTTGCTCCTCGGTCAGGGTCTCGAGCGCGGCCGCCACCTCGTCGAGCGCCTGGCGCACCGCCACGATCTCCTCCGGTCCGGCATTCCTGTCGGGTCGGATCGCGGCCGCCTCCAGGTCGGCGTGGTCGCGATGGGTCCTGACGTGATCGATGACTGCGTTCCTGGCCAGCCGGAAGAGCCAGCCCCCGAACGGGATGCCCCGCGACTCGTAGCGCGGCAGGGCCTCCAGGGCCTTGATGAAGACAAGCTGCGTCAGGTCCTCCGCGTCGGACGGGCGATGGACGCGGCTGGCGATGTAGCGATAGATCGGCCCGTGGTAGTGGTCGAACAGCCGACCGAACGCCCGGGCGTCTCCCGCCCTGGCGTCCTCCACGAGCCGCTCGAGCGCTGCGTCGTCGAGGGTCATAACGACTGGACCGGTGATGCGTTAGGTGTCGCGTCGAGTCTGATCGTCTCGGGCTGCCCACCGCGCCTGAACGTGAGCGCCTCAAACCCGGCGCCGCGGACGTGGCGCGTAGCCTCGTCCAAGCCAAATGCGAATGAGTCCGGCCGGTGCGCATCGGAGCCGACGGTCACGCCGCGTCCGCCCAGCTCGCGGAACCACGCCACGATGGCCGCCGAGGGGTACGTCTCTCGGGCTGCCTGGCGGAGGCCAGCTGGTGTTGACCTCGAGCGCCGTCCCGATTCGACCAGGGCCCGCAGGATCGGCTCGTAGAGCTCGGGGGCTGCGGCGAGCTCGGCCGCATGACGTGCGGGTGGAGGAAGCGCTTGACGAAGTCAAGGTGGCCGAGGGCGTCGAACAGGCCCGACCGGGCGGCCGCCTCGACCTCGCCGAAGTACGGCTCGACGATCTCGGGCAGCGCTCCCGGCCACCCACGACGCGCAGCCCGGGCAGCGGCGATAGGGCGAGTCGCGCGAAGACGTGGACCGAGCCGATGACGAAGTCGTAGGTGTGCCGAGCGAGGTGGTCGCGGATGTCCGCGTCCCAGCGGCGGTCGTACGTGATCTCGACGCCGAAGCGGATCGCGACGCCGCGCGTCGCCCAGCGCTCCGCGGCCTCGCGCACGGCTCGCTCGCGATCCTCGAACGGGCGAAGGCGAAAGGCCGGGCGCCGCGGCTCGAAGTCGACGTGGTCGGTGATGGCGATCTCGGCGATCCGCGCTCGACGGCGGCCGCGGCGTAGACGTCGATCGGGCACGTCGCTGTCTGGCGACAGGTCGGTGTGGAGGTGCGCGTCGAGCGGCAGGTCACGCGCCTGGCGATCGACAGCGTCGTCATCGATCTGCGCCCCCGGTCCGCACATCACCCCGATGATGACTCCCAGCTCACGTCCGACGCGGTCGAACGCCGCCAGCGCCCGATCGAGCTGCTCCTCGGCATGCGCGGCCGTGACGATCGTGCGCGATCCGCGCCTTGTCGATCGCGACGGTCGGGAAGACGACCGGCTGGGCGAAGACGCCCTCCTCGAGCAGCCGATCGCTGAAGCGCCCGGCCGTCGTCGGGGTCGCCCATCATGACCGGCGTGATCGGCGTCTCGGACGCGCCCGGTGTCGAAGCCGAGGCGGGTCAGCTCGGCCTTGAACCGGCGCGTGTTCGCCCACAGCCGCTCGATGCAGCTCGGGCTCCTCCTGCATCACCCGGATGGCCTCGCGGCACGCGGCGACGACGGCCGGCGGGTGGGAGGTGGAGAAGAGGAACGGGCCGGGCGCGCTGGGTCAGGATGTCGCGCAGCGCCGGCTGCCCGCGACGTAGCCGCCGAGCGACCCCACGGCCTTCGACAGCGTCCCGACCTGGATGGCGACGCGCCCGTGCAGCCCGAAATGATCGACCGTGCCCGCGGCCGTCGCGGCCGAGGACGCCCGAGGCATGGGCGTCGTCGACAAAGACCGCGGCGCCGAACGCCTCGGCCGCCTCGACGATCCCGGGGAGTGGCGCGATGTCGCCGTCCATGCAGAAGACGCCGTCGGTGACGACGAGGATCAGGCGATAGGGCCGGCGCCGCCCGGCCGGCCCTGCTCCACGGCCTCGCGCAGGATCTCGCGAAGCGCCGCGACGTCGGCGTGCGGGTAGACCTTGCGCGGCGCCTTCGACAGCCGCATGCCGTCGATGATCGAGGCGTGGTTGAGCGCGTCGGAGACGATGAGGTCCGTCTCGCCGGTGATCGTCGGGATGACGCCGGTGTTGGCGGTGAACCCGGACTGGAAGGTCAGCACGGCCGGGCGTGCCCTTGAAGGTCGGCAAGCTCGGCCTCGAGCGCCTCGTGCATCGACATCGTGCCGGCGATCGTCCGGACCGCGCCCGAGCCGACGCCGAACTCGCGGACCGCCGCCAGCGCCGCCTCGCGCAGACGCGGGTGGTGGGTGAGCCCCAGGTAGTCGTTGGACGAGAGGCTGATGACGCGGCGGTCGTCGACGCGACACGATCGGGCCCTGGGCCGAGCACATCACCCGCAGCGGGCGATACAGGTGCCGCTCGCGCAGGGCCTCGAGCTCGTCGTCGAGGAATCCGAGCGGGTCCGGGCTGCCGGCTGCGCCCGGCCGCGGGTCAGTCATGACGGTCCAGTCCATGATCACCTTGCCCGAATCGCCGGATCGCGGCCGCCGCGAAGGCGGCCTCGTGCTCGCGGAAGTCGAAGCGGTGGGTGATCGCCGGGCGTGATGTCCAGGCCCGGACTGGAGCATGACCGTCATCTTGTACCAGGTCTCGTACATCTCCCGGCCGTAGATGCCGCGCAGGGTCAGCATCTTGAACACGACCTGGTTCAAGTCAAGGGTGACTCCTCGGTCGGGATACCGAGCAGGGCAATCGCGCCGCCGTGAGCCATGGCGGCGATCGCGTCCGCAGCGCCGCGGGTTGCCCGACATCTCCAGCGCGACGTCGAACCCTTCGGCCATGCCGAGCTCGCCGAACACGTCCTCGAGCGCGCGCTCCGTGGATCGACGACGAGGGTCGCTCCCATTCGCGTCGCCAGCTCGCGCCGGAACGGGTTGGGGTCGCAGACGACGACGTGGCGCGCCCCGGCATGGCGAGCCACCGCCGTGGCCATCAGGCCGATCGGCCCGGCCCCCGACACGAGCACGTCCTCGCCGAGCACGGGGAAGGCGAGCGCCGTATGGACGGCGTTGCCGAACGGATCGAAGATCGCGGCCACCTCCTGGTCGACACCCTGCCAGTGATGCCAGATGTTCGTCATCGGCAGCGCGACGTATTGCGCGAACGCACCACGTCCGCCCACGCCCAGGCCGATGGAGTTCGCGCACAGGTGGCGGCGGCCGGCCAGGCAATGCCGGCACCGGCCGCAGACGACGTGTCCCTCGCCGCGAGACGAGGTCGCCCGGCCCGAAGTCGGCACGTTCGAGCCGACCTCCACGATCTCGCCGACGAACTCGTGGCCGACCACGAGCGGCGGCGCGATCGTTCGCTGCGGCCCAGCGCATCCCACGACTCGATGTGCAGGTCCGTGCCGCAGATGCCGGTCTTGTGGACGCGGACCAGCACGTCGTTGATCCCGATCGCGGGGTCGGGCACGGTCTCGAGCGCGAGGCCGGGTCCGGGCCTGGTCTTCACGAGGGCCAGCATGTCGCGGCCTCCGAGCGTGGCTGCCGGGTCAGGCGCTCGCCGTGGCGCGTCCATGACCCGATTTTCCACCGAGCCGATCCGATCGATCTGCAGCGAACGAGGTCGCCCGGCTCGAGGAAGACCGGTGGATCGCGAAAGACGCCGACCCCGGATGGCGTGCCGGTGATGATCACGTCCCAGGGTCGAGCGTGATGACGTTCGATGATGAACTCGATCAGGGCAGGGACGTCGCTCAGCATGTCGGCGGTCGTGCCGTCCTGCATGGGGATCTCCGCCCCCGCGTCTGCTCCACGCGCCGGTGATCCGCCAGACTGCGCAGCCGAAGCCCCGATGGGTCCGTGAGCTCATCCGCGGTGACCATCACCGGGCCCATCGGCAGGAACGTGTCGGCGCCCTTCGCCCGGAGCCACTGGCCGTCGCCCTTCTCGCCCGTGCCAGGGCGGCCTTGTTGCCCTGCCAGTCCCGGGCGCTCACGTCATTGACGACGACGTATCCCGCGACGTGGTCGAAGGCGCGGGCGCGCGAGACCCGGTCGCTCGCGAGCCGATGACGACGCCCAGCTCGACCTCGAGATCGAGGGCCCGCGTCCCGGCCGGCCGGAGGATCGGCTCGCCGTCGCCGATCACCGCGTTCCCGAACTTGGCAAAGAGCGATCGGTCGGTCCGGATAGGGGATGCCCTGCTCGTCGCAGTGGTCGCGGTAGTTCAGCCCGACGCAGACGATCTTGCCGGGACGCGGAACGGCCGGGGCCGCCCGGAGCAGGCGCGCGGGACCAGCTCGCGCCCCGGCCAGCTCGACGCGGTCCGCTCAGCGAGCGTCCCGGGCCGACGCCCTCGCGAGCGTCCGGATCGCGATAGGCAAGGACCCGCACGCCCGGCCGCCGCGAGCGCTAGCTGGCGCTCGGGGATGCCGCCGGGCTCCCCGCGGCGCGGCAGCCGGGAGCGCACACGCCGAACCGCTCCGGCATCGTCGTCTCCTGCTCGCCGACGGTGTTCCAGAAGTCTGGATCGGCCGCCGTGTCGAGCGTCTCAGGGGCAGGATCCGACCCCACACGAGGGCGGCGAAGGGCGTCGACATCTCGTCGAAGCGGGCAGCAACGAAGTACTGGCTGGGCGGCCGGGCCGCACACGGGACTTGCGGGAATTCGCGGCAAAGGTCGCGCAATGCCTGCTGCGCCTCGTCGGTCAGCCCCGGGTCGCCGGGATCGCCGCGATAGAGGACGACCAGCGCGCCATGCTCGAGGTTGTGGACCCAGCCCTGGGGACCCGCGGCGTCGATTGGGACCAAACACCCGGTAGGGGATCGGCCCGATGTTCGGCGGGTTGTTGAAGTGCGGGCCGGTCGCGGGCGGGCAGTAGAGGTACGTCACCTCGTCGCCGAGCGGCACGTGGGTGTTGCCCATGTCGCCTGGATGAAGCCACCGGGCTCGGGCGACGCTGCGGACGGCGCCGTCGTACTCCACGGAGCATGCGTAGGCCGCGGCACGCGGCTGAGTTGAATGCCCAGACCGACATGAGCGCCGACCGCCGCGACGACCAGCGCCCCCACGATGGGCCGCGGAACCGCTCGAAGAACGGCTTGGGCGCGGACGGACGGGCGCGCTCGCGCCTCCCGGCACGGACTGTCGCGGGCCGGACGGATCCGGTGGCGGGACGTGGCTCGCTCCGTGGCTCGGGCCTCCGCCGGCGGGCCGGATGACGGGTCCGGGCGCGGCGGGCTCACCGGCGGGACGGCTGCCGGGGCGGCCCGGCGTGACTGCTTGCTCAAGATGGATGCCTCACGTGCGGTCAAAGGGGTCGCCGGATGCGACGGTCACGAAGCGATTCCGGCGGCGACGAGGGCCGCGTCATCGTGGAGGGTACCGCCCGACGCCCGGTTCGCGCCCGAATGGGGCCGCGTCACGGCTCGTTGAGCCACGCGCGGACCTCCGGGCGAAGCAGGCCGCGGAACAGGAGCGCGGCAAGGGCCGCGATGAAGATGGCCTGGCCGGGAGCAATGGCTGAGCAGGAGCAGGGGGACCAGCGGCATGGTCAGCGTGGCGAGGCCAAGCGCGAGGCCGCGGGACGCCTGCTTGCGCTGCAGCACGAGGGTGGTCGTGAAGATCGTGTAGGCGAGGAGGACCATGCGACGACCCCGGGAAGGCTGATCGGTGCCGAGACGGCCTGGTCGACGACGAAGCGGAGGGCCGTGCCCAGCCCGAACAGGATCAGGACGGCGTAGAGCGAGGAACAGGCGGATGCCGCCGGGCATCGCGCGAAGCTGAGCGAGCATGGGTGGCCATGCGACCCAAACTGGTCCGAGGGCCCACAGCAGGATACAAGAGCGTATTGACACCGCCGGTGCCGCCACCTATCGTCCGCTAAACCGGTTTGCTAAACCGGTTTGCACGGCTGGCCCGCCTCCTCACAGCTCGAGGAGCCGAGCCGGCCTGGTGCCGGCAGCGACGGGCGAGGCATGACCCGCGGAGGGAGCCAGGCCACACGTGGAGCAACGCATCATTCGCCCGCGCATCGCCGACGTCGCCCGCGAGGCAGGGGTGTCAAGACCGCCGTCTCGTTCGCGTTCAACAGCCCGGATCGGCTCGCGCCGAGACGGCCGTCCGGATCCGCGACGTCGCGGAGCAGCTCGGGTACACGCCCCACCCCGTCGCGCGGATGCTGACCCAGCGCCAGACGTTGACGATCGGCGTGCTGACCCCGCAGGCGCTGTCGGTCATCTTCTCCAACCCGTTCTTCGGGGCGTTCAGCGAAGGGGTGGCCGGCGCGGCGGAGGAACCGGGCTACGGGCTCCACTTCATCTAGCCCGCTGCACGGCTCGCTGGCGCGGGCGGTCGAGCCGGGCCACGGTTGACGGGGTCGTCGCCATCGGCCTCGACGGACGATCATCCCGAGGTCGAGCAGATCCGGCGGGCGGACCTGCCGATCGTGTTCGTCGACTCCGACGGCGCTGCCGGAGCACGGTTCGGTCGAGGTCGACGACTTCGGCGGGGCGCGGGCCGCGGCGGAGCACCTCGATCGGGCTCGGCCATCGCGACGTGCTCGTGATCGGGGTCGAGCCGCCGGCTCCTTCGACGACGATGGATCCCGACGGCGTCACCGGCCGCCGGCTGCGTGGCTACCGGGAGGCCTTGGCGGCGGCCGGCATCGACATCCCCGACGAGCGCGTCGTCGTCGGGCCTGCCAGCATCGACGGCGGGATCGCGGCGCCTCAACCGTGCCTGGGAGGACGGCGTCCGGCCGACTGCGGTGCTGGTCATGAGCGACGCCATGGCGATCGGGGCCATGCGCGCGCCTGCGGGACCTGCGGCTCGACCGTCCCGGGCGACGTCAGCGTCGTGGGGTTCGACGACATCGACCTGGCCCCGCACTGGATCCGCCCCTCACGACGGTCCACCAGCCGATCCGTCGCAAGGGTGACGAGGCGGTCCGTCTGCTTCTGGCCGTCGTCCAACGACGGGACCAGGCCATCCCCGAGCATCGCCGCCTCGAGACGCGCCTGATCGTGCGCGGCTCGACCGGCCCGGTGCCGCACAGCGGCAGGAGGTGGCCGGGACGCAGCGCTGACCGTCGGCCCGTGACGCGACGTGCCACCCAGAGGCGTCGACGTCCGATCAGCCGACCTGCGGCAGCCCTGCGGGCAGCCGCGCACCCATCAAGGGGCGACGTACGCCCCGCATGTGAGGAGAGAGACACTCGATGAAGAACCAATTCCGGCTCGCATCGCTCGTCGCGGCACTGGCCATCGTGGCCGCTGCCTGCGGTGGCGGTGGCGGTGCCACCAACGCGCCGGCGGGCACGCAGCCGGCGACCAGCGAGGCGCCTGCGGGCAGCGACGCGGCCCGACGGCGGTCGCTTCTGCCGCGGCGTTCCCCGAGGGCAACTTCGCCCTGACCCTGTGGACGAAGGAAGGCGAGGCGGACGGGAGCTACCAGTTCGTCAAGAAGCTGACGGACGACTTCACGGCCGAGCATCCGAACGTCACGTTCGAGGTCGTCAACAAGGACGTCGAGCTGCTCCGCGAAGACTTCCAGACATCGGCCTGGCCGGTGACGCGCCGGACCTGCTCTGGACGGTCGCCGACCACCTCGGCCCATTCACCTCGGCTGACCTGATCCTGCCGCTCGACGACATGGTCGACCGCGGCACGTTCGTCGAGGCCGCCGCAAACGCAGTGACCGCGAACGAAACGCTGTACGGCGTGCCTGTCTCGTTCGGCAACCAGCTGATGCTCTACTGGAACAAGGAGCTGGCCGGTGACACGGCCCCGGCCACGAGCGACGAGTGGATCGCCGCTGCCAAGGCCGCCCAGCCGGTGACACGGTCGGGATCGCGTTCAACCAGACCGAGTCCTTCTGGCTCGTGCCCTTCCTCGGCGGCTATGGCGGCTCGGTGTTCGCGGAGGACGGCGTCACGCCGACCCTCGACACCGATGCCATGCGCAGCGCGCTCAAGTTCCTGTACGACCTGAAGTACACCGAGAAGGTGACTCCGGCCGAGGCCGACTACAACGTCGCCGACGGCCTGTTCAAGGAAGGCAAGGCCGCCTTCATCATCAACGGCGACTGGACCCTCGGCGCCTACGCCGCGGCGCCCGATGCCGAGGCCCCCGGCCTCGGTGACAACCTGGGCGTGGCCCCACTGCCGACCCTGACCGGCGGCGAGGATCCGAAGCCCTATATCGCGGGCTCGTTCCTCATGGCCGCGAAGGCCGTCGGCGACGACGCGAACCTCAAGACCGTCGTCTCCGAGTTCCTCAAGTTCGCGAGCAACACCGAGAACCAGGTGGCGATCGTCGAGACGCTGAAGCGGCTGCCGGGCAACGCCGAGGCGATCGAGGATCCCATCGTCACCGGTGACGAGCTCCTGGCCGGTGCCTCGGAGGCCGCGCAGCGCGGCGTGCCGCAGCCGACCAATCTGGAGATGCGCTGCGTCTTCGACGCGATGAACGCCGGTGTCCGTGAGATGTTCACGGGCAGCGACGACTTCGCGGGCCTGTCGACGGCCATGCAGTCGTCGGCGGAGAGCTGCATCGCAGCCCTCTAGTCCATCCGGACCCCGGCGGCCACCGGCCGCCGGGGTCCTTCCTCATCCTGAATCGGGAGGTCCTGGAGGAGAACTTGAGCATCGATGCGGTGATCACCGCGATCCAGCAGGTCGGCCTGACGCTCGTGGTCATCGCCGCTGCTGTCGCCCTGCTCGAGGGCGTCCTCTACGTCGTGCTGGTCCGCGGCCTGCGCACCCGGCTCGCGACCCCGCTCATGCTCGTGGCTCCCGCGTTCGTCGGGCTGCTCGTCCTGATCGTCTACCCGCTCCTGTGGGAGCTCAACGTCTCCTTCACGGGGATGAGCCTGCGCAACTTCCGCGACCCGGGCTTCCTGGGTCTCGAGACGGGTCTCTTCCTCGGCATCCAGAACTACATCGAGGTCTTCACCCGGCCGGTCCTCCAGACGACGAGCTTCTGGCAGCTGCTGCTGCAGACGCTGATCTGGACGGTCGCCAACGTGACGCTGCACGTGCTCGGCGGCATGGGCCTCGCGCTCCTGCTGCACCGGCAGTTGCGCGGCAAGGGCGTCTATCGCGCGCTGATCATCCTGCCGTGGGCGATCCCGCAGGTCATCGCGCTGCTGATCTGGCGCACCGAGTACAACAACGAGTACGGCGCCGCCAACCAGCTCCTCGGGCTCGTCGGCCTCGGCCCGGTTCCGTGGCTGTCCGACGGCCTGTGGAACTTCGTGGCGATGATCATCACGAACGTCTGGCTCGGGATCCCGTTCATGATGGTGATCATCCTCGGCGGTCTGCAGAGCATCTCGAGCGAGTACTACGAGGCCGCCGAGATGGACGGCGCGAACAGCCGCCAGTCGTTCCGGGCGATCACCCTGCCGCTGCTGCGGCCCGTGCTCACGCCCGCGATCATCCTGGGCACGGTATGGACGTTCAACAACATCAACGTCCCGTTCTTCATCAACCAGAACGAGCTCGAGACGAGCGACATCCTCGTCACGGCGCTGTTCCGGCAGGCATTCCAGTACAACCGCTACGGTGACGCGGCGGCCTTCGCCTTCGTCATCTTCCTGATCCTGCTGCTCTTCACCATCGTCTACGTCCGGCGTACCGGCAGCCTCAAGGGAGCGTACGAATGAGCGGGCCCACCTCCGTCCCGGCCCCCGCGGTCGCGCAGGCGGCACGTGCCGCGCGGAACACCCGGTCCGCGGGCGGCCGGCGCGACTCCATGGCGAAGCGGGTCGTCATCCACGCGGTCCTCATCCTTGCCTGCGTCATCGCCGCCTTCCCGATCGTTCGGGTGTTCAGCGTCGCTCTCCGTCCCGGCAACCGGATCCTGGACCCCGATTTCGAGCTCATCCCGACGGGCGCCACGTTCAACTCGTTCATCAACGTGCTCACCGACACCGACCTCCCGCTGTGGCTGTTCAACAGCCTCGTGATCACCACCGGCACCTCGATCGTCGGCCTGCTCATCGCCGCGACGTCGGCGTACGCGTTCAGCCGGTTCAAGTTCCCGGGTCGCGGGGTCGGCCTGACGGCATTGCTCGCGACGCAGCTCATCCCGGCCGCCATGCTGCTGGTCCCGCTGTACCTCCTCGCCGTGCAGTTCAAGCTGGCCAACAGCTATGTCGGCATGGTCGTGGCCCTGTCCGTGACCGCCGTGCCCTTCAGCATCTGGATCCTCAAGGGCTACTACGACACGGTCCCGATCGAGCTCGAGGAGGCGGCCCGGATCGACGGCTGCTCCCAGCTCGAGGCCTTCTGGCGGATCCTCCTGCCGCTGTCGACGCCTGCGCTCGTCGTCGTCTTCCTGTTCAACTTCCTCGCTGCCTGGAACGACTACTTCCTGGCCCGGATCCTGCTCTCGAAGGAGGAGCTGCTCACCTGGCCGCTCGGCCTGCAGCGGTTCCAGCAGCAGTTCCAGACCAACTGGAACGACCTGGCGGCCTCGTCGATCCTCATCTCGGTGCCGGTCGTGCTGCTGTTCCTGTACTCGTCCAAGTGGCTCGTGTCCGGCGTCACCGCCGGTAGCGTCAAGGGCTAGCCGGCCGCCGTGGCGATCGAGACGCCCGACTGGGTCCGGGACGCCGTCTTCTACCAGATCTTCCCCGACCGGTTCGCCCGCAGCGAGCGGGTCCGTCAGCCCGGGCCGCTGGAGTCGTGGGACAGCGACGCCCACGGTCCACGGGTACAAGGGCGGCGACCTGGTCGGCGTGGCCGAGCGGCTCGACCACATCGAGCGGCTCGGCGTCAACGCGATCTACTTCACGCCGATCTTCCAGTCGGCCTCGAACCACCGCTACCACACGCACGACTACCTCAAGGTCGACCCGATGCTCGGCGGCGACGAGGCCCTGCGCGAGCTGCTCGACGCGGGCCCACGAGCGCGGCATGCGGGTCGTGCTCGACGGCGTGTTCAACCACGCGAGCCGGGGGTTCTTCCAGTTCCACGACATCCTGGAGACCGGCGCGCACTCGGCCTACCTCGACTGGTTCTACTTCCACCCGAGGCTACCTGGACGAAGGCCGACAGATCCGCGCCTACCCAGGCGAGTCGCTCGGGCAGGCCCTCGACGTTGCCGCCGTGACCGACGAGCAGCGACAGGGGACGCAGAGCATGGAGACCCTCGGCTACCGAGCCTGGTGGGACCTGCCGGCGCTGCCGAAGTTCAACGTCGAGAACCCGGAGGCGCGGGCGTACCTGCTCGGCGTTGCGGAGCACTGGATGCGGTTCGGGATCGACGGCTGGCGGCTCGACGTGGCGGAGGAGATCGGGGACGACTTCTGGCGCGAGTTCCGGACGCGGGTCAAGGGCGTCGACCCGGACGCGTACATCGTTGCCGAGATCTGGCGCGAGAAGCCGCAGTACCTCCAGGGCGACATGTAGGACGCGTTCATGAACTACCCGCTCGGCGAGGCGATCCTGTCGTTCGCCGGTGGCAGGCACATCGACATGCGGGTCGTCGCCCAGCACTACGAGCTTGGCGCGAACGTGCGACCCGAGGATGGCCCGGCGTTTGCCCGCCGCCTCGAGCATGTGCTGTCCGTGTACGACCCGGAGGTCACGGCGGTGCAGCTCAACCTGCTCGACAGCCACGACATGCCGCGGGTCCTGTCGGTGTTCAGCGGCGACACGTCCGCGCTCCGGCTCGCCACGCTGCTCCAGATGACCTGCCGGGCGCGCCGTCGATCTACTACGGCGACGAGATCGGGCTGGCCGGCGAGATGGACCCGTACTGCCGCGGGTCGATGCGCTGGGACGAGTCGACCTGGGACCACGCACTGTTCCGGGCGATGTCGGGCGCCATCGCGATGCGGCGCGCCAAACCCGGCCCTCCGGCGCGGCACCCTCCGGGTCGTCGGGGCGGAAGGCGGCGCGTGCGCGTTCGTGCGGGCCGATGACGCGGCCACGTTCCTCGTCGCCGTGAATGCCGGGGACGCGGAGCTCGGCCTCGAGGTCGGGCTGCCCGAGGTGGCCGGCCGTGCGCTTGCGCCGATCGCCTGGGACGGACCGGCTACGGCCGGGATCCGCATCCCGGACGACGGTCGTGTCCGCGTCACGCTGCCGGCGCGGGAGGCGCTCGTGTTCCGGACCGAGCCGTGACCGCGCCCCCTCGGCAACGATCCCGGGCGGCCGGCGTCGTGGCCGTGCTCGTCGCGCTGGCGGTCGTGCTCGGGGGCGTCGGGCTGCTCTCCCAGGTCGCGCCACCCACGCAGCCACTACCGAGCGGCGAACCGCCGGCCGCCGGTACCGACCGGCCGGCCCTCGCGATCGATGGCGAGATCGACGACGACGGCCTGTATCACGACTCGCGCGACGACCTGTACCGCACGCCGTTCGGCGCCGTGCCGACGGGAACCGCGGTCACGCTCCGGATGCGGGCGGCCGCCGGCGACCTGTCCGAGGTGCAGGTCCGGGTGTGGGACTCCTTCGAGGAGATCCAGGCGCTCATTCCCATGGAGGTGGTCGCCACCGACCCCACCGACGGCGAGCACGGCTACGACTACTGGCAGGCCACACTCCAGACCTCGGGCGCGCCGACGGTCCTCTACTACCGCTTCATCGCGCGCGACGGACCGACGACCCGTTACGTCGAGGACGATCTCGCAGCCGATGGCGGCGCCGTGCCCGAGGGCAACGACGGCGGACCTGGCGTTGCCTACGCGAACAGCCCGGACTCGTCGTGGCAGATCGACGTGTACGAGGAGGCCTTCACGACGCCCGACTGGGCGCGCGGCGCGCTCGTCTACCAGATCTTCCCGGACCGGTTCTTCAACGCGGACCCGGCCAACGACCCGAGTCCCGAGGCGGAGCAGGGGACCGAGGGTGCGGCCGCGTACCGCTACGGCGACGTCTACGGGAACCCGGTCCTGCCCAAGGCCTGGGAGCGAGCTGCCGGAGGGGTTCTGTCGGGCATACCAGGGTGTGCCGTGCGACGAGGAGCCGCTCGGCCGCGATTTCTACGGGGGCGACCTTGCCGGGATCACGGCCAAGCTCGACGACCTCGAGGCGCTCGGGGTGACCGTCCTGTACCTCAATCCCGTGTTCGCTGCCCCGTCGAACCACCGCTACGACACGAGCTCGTACGAGTTCATCGACCCCGATCTCGGCACGCAGGAGGAGTTCGACGAGCTCGTCCGGGAGGCAGAGGCGCGCGGGATGCGTGTCCTCCTCGACGGCGTCTTCAACCACGTTTCGTCCGATTCGCCCTGGTTCGATCGGGAGCGCCGGTATGCCGAGTCCGGGGCATGCGAGGCGGCGGACTCCCCGTACCGCGGCTGGTTCACGTTCCGCCCGCCGGCCGGCTCGGAGCCGTCGCCATGTGCGGCCACGACGGCCGATGGCGATGACACGTACTACACGGGCTGGTTCGGGTTCGACACCATCCCCGAGGTCATCGAGGGGCCCGACGTCTACGACCTGTACACCGGGCCGGACGGCGTGGTCCAGCGCTGGCTCGAGGCGGGCATCGGCGGCTGGCGGCTCGACGTGATGGACAACCTCAGCCACGGCTTCATGCGGCGCATCCGGGAAGCCGTCAAGGCGGCTGATCCCGATGCGCTCGTCCTCGGCGAGCAGTGGCACGACACGTCCGCGTGGCTGCTCGGCGACGAGGCCGACTCGACGATGAACTACCGGTTCCGGCGCGCCGTCATCGGCCTGCTCAACGGCGATACGCCTGACCTCGACGGCGCGATCGTGGGTCTCACCCCCACCCAGTTCGCATCGCGGATGGAGGGCGTCCTCGAGGACTACCCGCGGCCCGCCTGGGATGCGCTCCTCAACCTCGTCGACAGCCACGACACCACCCGCATCCTCTGGACCCTCACGCCCGGCCGCGACAATCCAGCCGAGAAGGAGTCGGGCCCGAACCTCCAGACCGGCAAGGCTCGCCTGCGGCAGCTTGCCGCGCTGCAGCTGACGTGGCCGGGGATGGCCTCGGTGTATTACGGAACGGAGGCCGGCCTCACGGGTCACGACGATCCCGACGATCGCCGGCCCTATCCGTGGGACGCCCGCGACGAGGACCTGCTCGGCTGGTATCGCTCGCTGGGGACGCTGCGAGCCGAGCACGCGGCGTTCCGGGACGGCGATCTCGCCTTCGTGCACGCCGACGACGAGGACGGGACGCTTGCGTTCCTGCGCAGGACCGACGATGCGGCGGGCCTCACCGTGCTCAACCTCTCCGACGCCGAGCGTACGGTCGAGATCGACGTGGCGGGCAGACTCCCGAACGGCACGGTCCTCGAGGGGGCCGTGGGGTCGGATGGGGACGCGACGGTGGACGACGGGATGCTGTCCGTGGCGGTCGAGCCGCACGGCGCCGTCGTCCTCGTCTCGGCGGCCGGCGCGGACCTCGCCCCGCCGGGCGTACCTGCGGCGCTGAACGCGTCCGCCTCGGCCGGGGCGGTCGAGCTCGCCTGGGACTCGGCGCAGGACGCGACGACGTACCAGGTCTGGCGGTCGCTCGTGCCGGGCGGCGGCTACCGCCTCGTCGGCGAGACGGCGGAGACGACCTTCAGGGACACGACGGTCCGCAACGGCACTCGCTGGTTCTACGTCGTGGTCGCAGCCGATGCAGCGAGGAACACCGGGGATCGATCCCCCGAGGCCGAGGCGCTGCCGGCCCTGACCGTCGCCGATGCGCGCCTCGAGGGTCCCGCCGAGCTCTCACAGCCCCTGTCCGCGGTCGACCCGGGGACGCCGATCGCCGCCCGGGTTCTGGTGGAGGGCGCGACCGAGGCACCGGGCGGCACGATCGGCATCCTGGCGCAGCTCGGGTTCGGCCCTGCGCGCGGCGGCGACCCCGCCACGGACTACACGTGGTCGGCGATGGCGTTCGACGCGGACGTCGAGGGCGCGGACAGGCTGATCGGCACGGTGCGCCCCGAAGAGCAGGGTGCCTGGAACGTCGTGCTCCGGGTCTCGACCGACGGCGGCCGGACGTGGGCATATGCCGATCGGGGCGGCCTGCTCGGCGAGGTCCCGGGCTATCGCCCCGATCAGGCCGTGACGCTCGGTGCAACCCCCGCCGCCGACGCGGAGCCGCCACCCGTGCCGGCCGCGCCGGAGCTTGCCGTCGTGACACCGGCGTCGATGACGCTTCGCTGGGAGCCCGTGACTGCGCCGGACCTGTACCGGTACGAGGTCTATCGCGGCACGGAGAGCGGCGGGCCGTATGAGCGGGTCGGGACGGCGAATGACCCGACCTTCACGGACGACGGCGTTGCGCAGGGCCAGTCCTACGTGTACGTCGTCGTCGCCGTCGACACGAGCTTCAACCGATCCGACGACTCGACCGAGGTCACGGCCGCCGCCGAGGCTCGCGAGGTGGCGGTGACGTTCTCGGTGACGCTGCCCGCGAGCACGCCCCCCGGCGACACGATCCATATCGCGGGGGACTTCCAGGGCTGGGACCCGGCCGGCACCCCGATGACCAGGGTCGACGACACGACCTGGACCATCACGCTGCCGTTCATCGAGGGCGATCCACCGCAGTACAAGTACACGCGCGGATCCTGGGAAGCGGTCGAGAAGGATGACGCGTGCGCCGAGATCGCGAACCGGACGATCACGGTCTCGTTCGGGGATGACGGGACGGCGCAGGTCGACGACACCGTGGCGAAGTGGCGCGACACCGACCAGTGCGGCTGACACCCGGCGGGCGCCCGGCCGAGGTGCGAACCGCCTGAGGGCACACCACGCGGCTTGAAAGTCAATGGACTCTATACTTCCGCTTCGTGGCCGACCTCCCCGTCACCCTGTCCGGGCCCGCCGCCGACCGGCTGTCCGCCGCCCTCGATGTCGAGGGCAAGATCGCGCGTGCGCTCGACACGCTTGGACCCGTCGCCGGTCGGGACGTGGCCCTGGTCGATGCCGCCGACGGGATGGTCGCCGGGCGGCTCGAGGCGCTTGGTGCCCGCGTCCGGCGAACCGGGCCCGACGGTGTGCGCCCGTGGACGCTCGCCGACCGGTCAGCGGATGCAGTCGTGTCCCTGTGGTCGGCCTTCCGGGGAACCGATCCCGAGGAGCTCACGGAGGCCGGCCGGGTCCTGCGACCGGGCGGCCGGGTGCTGGTCGTGCACGATTACGGCCGTGACGACGTCTCGCGACTGTACGAGCCTGGGAGCCGGCCCGAGTACGGCGAGTGGAGTCGTCGCGATGGCCCGTTCCTCGCGAATGGCTTCAAGGTTCGAGTCGTGCACTGCTGGTGGACGTTCGAGTCGATCGAGGACGCAAAGGCCGTCCTGACCGAGGGCTTCGGTGCGCTCGGCCAGGCAATGGCCGCAGAGCTGCGCCGGCCCCGGCTCTCCTACAACGTGGCCGTCTACCACCGCTCCTTCGGCGACATGCCGGCGGCCGGCGCCTGATCGACATGCACCACTGCTACGCTTCCGCTCGATGACGAGCCGCCGGACGGTCCCCGCCGACGCACGCCCGGACACGGCGCGACGATCGGACCGACGCCGATCCCCGCCACCTCCGACCCGTGGCGGCTCGCGCATCTCGCCAGGTGTCATCTTCCTCGCCATTGCGCTGGTCCTGTCCGTCGTGTACGCGGTATACGCCCTGACCGTCCGGGACACGTCGCAGATCCCGCTCCTCGCGTCCGGTGCCGTTGTCGTCGGCATCGCCTTTGGGGCCTTTGCGGTCTATGCCC
>CAVWZL010000019.1:0-5685 GCA_963759495.1 uncultured Chloroflexia bacterium
AGGCTCCTCGCGCAGGCCGGGCGAGGCGTCGTACCGGCCTGCGAATCTGGGTTCGTGCGGGCGGGCCCGATGAGTGGCCGCCCGACAGGCGGTCGAGAACCTGGCTGGTCGACCGATGCGACCGCCGGTCGCAGACTACGCCGATGGAGACGTCGACGGCGGACGGCCCTTCCTCGTGCGGGTGGCGTGACACGATGACGCCGTGACCACTGACCACGTCGACGGCAGTCGCGTGAATCGCCGGCAGGCTCTCGTCGACTTCGTGATTGCGGGGTCGTACGCAGCCCTGTTCCTCGGCGTCACATTCGTGAGCCTTGCTCCCGTGCCGGGCTTCAGCGGAGAGGTGACGGGCCTGCCGTGGCTCGGCGGCGGACCCGGCCTGCCGTGGTTCGGCGGCGACCCGGCCGGCTCCGGCTGGATCTCTCCGCGTCTCCAGCTCGTGTCGTATGCCTCGGTGGGGCTGATGCTGGCGAGCGCGACCGGGATCGCGTTCCGGCGCATCTGGCCACGCGCATCGTTCCTGGCGATCGCAGGGATTGCCGGCATCCAGGTCCTGCTCGGCGAGCCGATCAGCGTCTGGAACGCGGTCATGGGAGCGTCGCTGTTCTCGGCGGCCGCGTACGGCAGCCGGGCGTTCGGGTGGCTGGCCCTGACGCTGGCGGTGCTCGGCTACGTCGGCGCCTGGGTGCTGGTCACTGGGCTGCTGGGTCGGCTCGAGCTGCTCGCGGACCCTGCCGCGCTTCTCGGCAGCCCGCTGGCCCTGGCGCGGGCCGCGACCTTCGCCGCCCTGCTCGCGGCGCTGGTCGTCGTGTGGGCGATCGGCGACCAGGTCCGAGCGGGACGAAACCGACTCGAGATGGAGCGAGACCGGGCGCTCTCGGCAACGCGCGAGCGTGATGCCAATGCTCGCCTCGACGCCCTCGCCGAACGACACCGAATCGCACGAGACTGCACGACGTCGTGGCACACGGGCTGTCCGTGATGATCATCCAGGCCGACGGGGCGCTGTACGCAGCCGACGAGCATCCCGAGGCACCACGACATGCTCTGGGCGTGATCTCGTCCACCGGACGGGAGTCGCTGAGCGAGATGCGTCGGCTGCTTGGGGTCCTGCGAGGCGCCGGCGAGACGACTGCGACCGCCCCGCAACCGGACCTGACTGCAATCCCGCAGCTTGCCGCCGGCTTCCGTGAGGCCGGCTTGGAGGTCAACCTGTCGCTACCCGACGAAGTCCCCGCCGTGCCACCCGGTGTCGGACTCGCCGCATACCGGATCGTGCAGGAGTCCCTGACGAACGTCCTTCGGCACGCAGGACCGGCCGAGGCTGCAGTGGTGGTGAGCGCCGAGCCTCGACACCTTCTCGTGCGGGTCAGCAATGGACCTGGCGAGCGGACACCCGCGAGCGATCCGGGAGCCGGCCTGGGCCTGATGGGGATGCGCGAGCGTGTGCGGCTGCTCGGCGGACGTGTCAACGCAGGCCCTCGCCCTGGTGGCGGCTTCGAGGTCATCGCCGAGCTGCCATTCGTCGCCGTCGAGTCGGAGGCCGCGAGCTCCCCGATTGCCCGCTCAGCGGGCAGCGAGGCTACCTGATGCCCATCGACGTCGTCCTGGTCGACGACCAGGCACTCGTTCGCTCCGGGTTCGCCATGCTCGTCGGATCGCAGCCCGACCTGCGCGTCGTGGGCGAGGCGGCCGACGGGCACGAGGCAGTGGAACTGCTCAGAACGGTGTCGGCTGACGTCGTCCTGATGGACGTTCGGATGCCCGGGCTCGACGGCGTCGAGGCCACGCGACGGATCGTCGCCGCGTACCCAGACCGGCCGCGGGTCGTGGTCCTCACCACGTTCGACCTCGACGAGTACGCCTTTGCCGCGCTGCAGGCGGGCGCATCCGGGTTCCTGTTGAAGGACGCGCTGCCGGAGGAGCTCCTGCGGGCGATACGGACCGTTCACGCGGGCGACGCCGTCGTGGCACCGAGCACCACCCGCCGGCTGATCGGGCACTACGTCCGACTGCTGCCGAACGCGCCCGCCGCGTCTGCCGCATCCGGAACCGAAACCGGCGGCGGATCGCAATCCAGCAGCGAGCTTTCCGAGCCACTCGAGTCGCTCACCGATCGCGAGCGCGAGGTGTGGCTCGAGATCGTGCGCGGGCTCACGAACGGTGAGATCGCGACCGAGCTCGGGATCTCCGAGGCGACCGTGAAGTCTCACGTCGGGAGCCTCCTGGCGAAGACGGGTCGCCGCGATCGGGTGGCGCTGGTGCTGCTGGCCTACGAGCGAGGCCTCGTCCCGGGCGGCTGACCCGCGCATCGCCACCATCCACCCCGGGGTGGAGATGACCGCCCCGGCGAGACTCGTTTCCTCCTCCGGGTGGACTGCGTTTCCACCCGCGCTCCGATGCATCGACCGCGACCTGGCTCGTACGGTCGCAGCATGCTCATCAGCCCCCTCAAAACGGCCTCCGAGCGCCAGTCGCAGCTGGGAATCGGCCTTCCCCCTGCATCCACGGACGTCGATCGGCGCCATGTGGGCATCGACGGATGAGCGGGTCACAACGACGGCACGTGGCCGTGATCTCCGGTGGTCCCGGGCCTGAGCACGACGTCTCGCTGGCAGGTGGTCGGGCAATCACGCGGAGCCTGCGCGCCTCGGGCTACGCCGTCGCAACGGCCGTTGTCGGCCGGGACGGCTCGTGGCGGACCGGTCGGGTGAGCGGCCTCCCGGCCGCGCTGGCGGTGCTCGCCCGCGCCGAGGTCGTCGTGCCCGCACTGCACGGACCGTGGGGCGAAGACGGCGGGGTCCAGGGCCTCCTCGAGACCGTCGGCGTGCCGTACGTCGGGAGTGGCGTGCTGGCATCCGCGACGTGCATGGACAAGGAGCGGACGAAGGTCGTCCTCGCAGCCGCTGGCATTGCGGTTGCCACTGGCCGGACGGTCCGAGGGCCACTTCCCACCGCTGAGGCGGCGGCGATCGTCCGGGAGCTCGGGCTGCCACTGTTCGTCAAGCCCGTGTCGGCGGGGTCGAGCTACGGCGTGAGCCGGGTCGCCCGGGCCGAGGATCTGCCCGAAGCGGTGGCGCTCGCCGCCCGGTTCGGCCGGCACGTGCTGGTCGAGCGCGAGCTGCGCGGCCCCGAGATCGATATCGGCGTGCTCCAGACGCCCGAGGGGGAGCTCCGGGCCAGCCCGCCCCTCGCGATCGTCGCCGATCCCGAGGAGCCGTTCTTCACGACACGCGCCAAGTATGCGAGCGACCGAACCCGGTTCCTGGTCCCGGCGCCGATCAGCGCGGACGCTGCGGCAGCGCTGCAGCGACTGGCGCTCGACGCCTTCGCCGTGCTCGGATGCGCGGGCCTGGCACGGGTCGACTGCTTCCTCGACCCGGAGCTCGGCCCGGTCGTCAACGAGGTCAACACGTTCCCGGGGTTCACCGAGCGATCGCAGTTTCCGATGATGTGGCGCGCTGCCGGCATCGATTTCCCGGGCCTCGTCCGGACGCTCGTCGACACCGCTCTTGCCTCCCGGCCGCTGGCGCCTGCCGCATGACGCCCGTCGCCGTCGAGCCTGTGCTGCTGTCGGACCCGCGGATCGCGCGGATCCCCGTCGTGGAGGGCCGTGACGAGCTGGTTCGCGTGCTGCCGTCGGCTCGGCTCTCGGTGTCTGGTCGCATCCGGTTCCACCCGCTCTGGGCGTCGCGGCGACCCACGACACGCGTCCATGACCTGCTCCGCGGCGCCGTCGCGCATCGACTCGCGATGGCCGCCGCCACGGTGCCGGACGGGGTGCGGCTCCACCTCGTCGAGGGGTACCGGCCGCCCCGGGTGCAGGCCGACCTGTACGAGGCGCATCGACGCCATGCTCGTCGAGGACCAGCCCGGGATCGACGCCGAGGCGAGAGCCACCGTCTGGCGAGCCGGTTCGTGGCTCCGCCGTCGGTTGCCGCGCATACCTCGGGCGCGGCCGTGGACATCACCCTCGTCGACGCGGGCGGGGCGGACCCTGGACATGGGCACGGCCATCGACGCGACGCCCGAGGCGAGCGACGGCTCCTGCTTCTTCGACGCCCCCGGCATCTCGGCGCGTGCCCGCGTCCAACCGCGACCTGCTGGCGGCGTCCTGCGACACGCGGGGTTCGTGAACTACCCCACCGAGTGGTGGCACTGGTCGTACGGCGATCGCTACTGGGCGTTCGTTACCGGTGCTCCGGCCGCCCTCTTCGGCGAGATACGCGACGCGAGGATCCGGCCGTGACCAGGCGCGACCAGAAGGGCGGAGGTCCCTGGCTCGGCCTCCTCGGCCTGGCGGCTGTCATCGCGCTGGGCATCGCGAGCCTCGGTGGGGAGCTGGCGTGGTCAGCGGCCGCGGCGCGACCCAAGCCGGCGAGAACACGCGCCGGCTCAGCACGGCCGACGGTCTCGTTCCTAGCGGCGCTCCGTCTTCGACGAGGACACGCCCGGCTGTCGCGAGGCTCCATTCGGGCTTGCTCGAGGCCCTTCGAGCCGCGGCCACGGAGGCAGCCAGGGATGGCGTGACGTTCCGAGGTCAACAGTGGCTGGCGCTCGGCCGCGTACCAGGAGGAGCTGTTCCGCGAGGCGGTCGCCGACCATGGTTCGACACAGCAGGCGGCACGGTGGGTTGCAACCGCCGACACGTCGGCCCATGTCTCGGGCGAGGCGGCGGACATCGGGCCGGGCGATGCGACGGCCTGGCTCTCGACGCATGGCTCGCGCCATGGGCTGTGCCAGATCTACGCCAACGAACCCTGGCACTACGAGCTGCGCCCCGAGGCCGTCGACCGTGGCTGTCCGCGCGATGTACGCCGACGCCGCGGAGGATACACGGATGCAGCCCTGAAGTCGCCGAGCGGCTGGCTCGGCTCGCGCCCTCGCCCTGTGGCCTTCAGTCGTCGGGCATGGCCCGGCGGTCGCCGACGACGGCCGTCCCCGGGAACTCGAAGGTTCCAGCGGCAACCCACCATTCGAAGGCGTCGTAGCTGCAGGCGCCCTGCCTGCACCGACGGGTCCAACGCGCTCAGGCGGCGCACCTCGTCGAGATCGCAGGCGAAGACCGACAGTCCCCGCAACGACACGTCCGACTGCTCGCTGAGCGGCCCGTTGGCGACGAGCACGCCTTCGTTCCGGAGCCTCGCGCGGAATGCGAGGTGCCTCGTCTGCAGGGCGTCGAGCTCGTCGTCGGGGAGGTCCAGGCGCGTCGGGAGGCCGGCGCAGGAGGACCATCGTGTAGACGTCGAACGCATCGGGGATGTTCGGGTCACGTGGCATCCCCGAACGATACCCGGCTCCTCCCGTGGTCCAAGGGTGGGTATCGTCCCGGAATGCCGAGAACGAGGCGCCGCACGCTGAAGCAGCGACTCATCGCCTTCGCGGTGGCCGCACTGGTGATCTTCGTGCTGCTGGCGGTCGTGCAGATGGTCGTTCGCCTGGTACATGTTCATCGGTCCCTGACCGCTGACCGTTGCGCCGGGTCGCACGACCCTCCTGCGCTGCCACCGAGTCGCAAGGGTTCTGGCGGACTGGCGTGTGTCGCTGCCGCTCGGTCGCTCGAAACTTGCCTGCGGCGGCACCCGCCGGCGTCCGCTGAAATCGCAGCCTGAACACATGCCCACGACGGGAGCGAAGATACGGGGGGCCCGGGACGCGCACTGTCTTCCTGGCGGACGACCCGGC